>CAJURT010000028.1 GCA_910588875.1 uncultured Lachnospiraceae bacterium | reverse complement strand
ACCAGAATGAGTACCGAGCAGATGCTGCCCATCATTGACAAGATGGATCAGATCGGCTACTATGCAGTAGAGTGCTGGGGCGGCGCTACTTTTGACGCATCCCTGCGTTTCCTGAAAGAGGATCCGTGGGAGCGCTTAAGAAAGCTGAAAGCGGGCTTTAAGAATACCAAGCTGCAGATGCTGTTCCGGGGCCAGAATATTCTGGGCTACAATCATTATGCAGATGATGTGGTGGAATATTTTGTACAGAAGTCGGTGGCCAACGGGATTGACATTATCCGTATTTTTGACTGCTTAAATGACCTGCGCAACCTGCAGACAGCAGTTACTGCCGCTAACAGGGAGCATGCACATGCACAGATTGCTTTGTGCTATACCCTGGGTGATGCTTATACCATGGATTACTGGAAGGACATCGCCAAGAGGATTGAGGATATGGGAGCGGATTCCATCTGTATCAAGGATATGGCTGGCCTGCTGACCCCCTATGCTGCCCAGGAATTGGTGGCTGCCCTGAAGGAGTCAACCGCACTGCCGATTGATTTGCATACCCACTATACCTCCGGCGTGGCCTCCATGACTTACTTAAAGGCAGTGGAGTCCGGCTGCGATATTATCGATACCGCCATGTCCCCGCTGGCGTTGGGAACCAGCCAGCCGGCTACAGAGGTTATGGTGGAGACATTCCGGGGGACACCGTATGACACAGGCCTGGATCAGGTGAAGCTGGCAGAGATTGCCGACTACTTTACGCCGATCCGTGAAGAAGTGTTAAAGAGCGGGCTTCTGAACCCGAAGGTGCTGGGGGTTAATATTAAGACCCTGCAGTACCAGGTGCCGGGTGGCATGCTGTCCAACTTGGTGTCCCAGCTGAAGGAGGCCGGCAAGGAAGACAAATACCGTGAGGTGCTGGAAGAGATTCCGCGGGTGAGGAAGGATTTTGGCGAGCCGCCTTTAGTTACCCCCTCTTCCCAGATCGTGGGTACCCAGGCAGTGATGAACGTGATTGCCGGGGAACGCTATAAGCTGGTTCCGAAGGAATCAAAAAAGATCATGCTGGGTGAGTTCGGGCAGACGGTGAAACCTTTTAATCCAGAAGTCCAAAAGAAGATTATCGGTGAGGAAACCCCGATTACCTGCCGTCCGGCAGATCTGATCCCGCCGCAGCTGCCGCAGTTTGAGAAGGAATGCGCCCGCTGGAAACAGCAGGATGAGGACGTCCTTTCCTATGCATTGTTCCCGAAGGTAGCGGAAGAGTTCTTTAAGTACAGGGAAGCACAGCAGACCAAGGTGGATGCCGCGGTGGCGGATACGCAGAGCAAGGCATATCCCGTATAAGAATAGCAGAGAAACAGGATCTGTGGCAAGGCAGGTCCTGTTTTGATTTTAAGGATTTCTTACGAATTGTTCCAAAAGTGTGAACTTTTATGGATTTTGTTGACATATCCCATCTTTTGTCATTATAATAGAGCATGTGTTATAAAAGGAAAAATATTGGAGAATATAGATGAAACGACAAAGATGGAAAAGAAAGATGGCAGTTTTGCTGGCATTGGTTCTTGGGATACAGATGTCCTTTGTTATACAGGTTCCCTTTGGACAGGCCTATGCGTATACGGAGAGGCAGGCCACGGTGAATGCCTCTTCCCTGAATGTGCGCAGCGGCCCGGGCACCTCCTATTCCCGGGTGACAAGTGTGTCCAAGGGCGCTTCTGTCACCGTGATCAATGAGGTGAATGGCAGCGACGGAAAGCAGTGGTACCAGATCCGCACCGGCAGTGGCACAGGGTATGTATTGGGGTCTTATCTCCGTTTCCCAGTAGCGTACAATAAGGACTCTAATTTTGAATCCTACCTGACATCCCAGGGTTTTCCGGAAAGCTATAAACCGGCTTTGCGGCAGCTTCATGCACAGTATCCGAACTGGGTGTTTGAGGCTCACCGGACGGGGCTTGACTGGAACACCGTGATCCAAAACGAGAGCATTATCCCACGGAGCCTGATCCATAAGAACAGCATTTCTTCCCATAAGTCCACTGCAGATGGCGCCTATAACTGGGAGAACGGTACCTGGACGGGATTTGACGGCAGCAGCTGGGTGGCAGCTTCCGAGGAGATCCTCCGTTACTATATGGATCCCCGGAATTTTTTGGATGATGTATATATTTTTCAATTCATGAACCATGGCTATGACCCTTCCACACAGACAAGGGAAGGGCTGCAGGCACTCCTCAGAGGGACGTTTCTTGACGGCAGCACCACAGGGGGAGGGACCTGGAACGGCAGCACAGGCAATTCAGGAGGAGGTTCCTCCTATGGGCCGGGTGGAAGTTCCTCCGGAAGTTCTTCCGGTGTGGTAGTATCACCAGGGGCATCCGGCAGCAGTTCCGGTCCGGGGGTTTCTGGCGGAGGTGGGAATGCCTCTCCTTCCGGGGACCAGAATGTGCGCCTTCAGAGCCCTTCTGCGTCTGTCAGCAGGCACGATGCCCCGCGGGTGGCATCCTCTGTGCGGGTGGGGGTGAAGCCTGGCCAGGTTGGTTCGGGAAACCCGTCTTCCGGAAGCGGAGTGCAGGGAGGGACATCCCCGTCCCCGGGAAGCGGAGTGCAGGGAGGGACATCCCCGTCCCCCGGAAGCGGAGTGCAGGGGGGGAGTTCCCCGTCCCCGGGCGGCAGTTCCCAGGGCAATGTATCTTCTTCACCGGTTGTGGCACCCGGGGGAGGCGCCTCTTTGGGAGGGGCAGTTTCACTAGGCGGATCCCTGCCGGGGGAAGCGGATGGCGGGACGGTTTCCTATGTGGATGTGATTATGAAGGCAGCCCAGGTTTCCGGAGTGAACCCTTATGTGCTTGCCTCCATGATTATACAGGAGCAGGGGTCTGATGGCAGGGGGAATTCCATCAAAGGAAACCATGCCTCTTATCCTGGCTACTATAATTATTTCAACGTCGGGGCATATGCAGCGGATGGCATGGGCGCTGTGGAGCGGGGGCTGTGGTATGCTTCCCAGTCCGGTTCTTACGGCAGGCCCTGGAATACCCCGGAAAAAGCAATTATTGGCGGGGCGCAGTTTTACGGGGAGAATTATGTCCGTGCAGGGCAGGATACGTTTTACCTGAAAAAGTATAATGTGCAAGGCAGCAACCTGTATAAACACCAATATATGACAAATGTGGACGGCGCCGCCTCGGAAGGCTCAATCTTTGCCGAGAGTTATTCAGATAAATTAAAATCCCTGCCATTGCGTTTTAAGATTCCGGTTTATAATGGGATGCCGGATACCCCATGTGCGAAGCCCACAGGGGACGGGAGCCCGAACAATAAACTGGGGAACCTGGGAGTGGAAGGGTTTTCCCTGACCCCCACCTTTAACCGGGATACATACTCCTATAACCTGATCGTCAATAACTCAGTGGGCACGGTTTCGGTTTATGCCAATGCCCTCGACAGCACGGCGGTGGTCAGCGGGGCAGGAAATTACCAGATATCATCAGGAGCCAATGACATCCGGGTGCGGGTGCGGGCACAGAACGGCAATGAACGGGAATACGTGATCCATGTGGTCCGCCAGGGCGGCGGCGCTGCCTATAACGGCGGCAACGGCAGCCCGGCTGGCGGGGGAAGCCCCGGGGGGAACAGCGGCCAGGCAGGTATGGTTACCGGGCCGGGGACAGGCAACGGGCCCGGTTCCGGCGGCGGTTCTTTGGGAGGGGCGCCCACGCCAGGCGGAAGCAATGTGATCATTATCAGCCCATAGGATATTCGGTTTGTGGCTGGATGAAATAGAATACAGAATAGAGAGTCAGGAGAGATTATGAACAGACAGAAGGGACAATTCGTTGGCAGGCTGCTGCTGGCTGCATTGCTGGCGGCGGCGATGGCTTTCCAAAGTTTTGCGGCTAGTGCAAGGATTGCATTTTCGGATCCGTCTGCCCAGGTGGGGCAGGAGGTCAACGTAACTATGAAGTTCACATCCACCGACGGCCAGCTTCTGGGGGATACAAAGGTGACCCTGGATTATGATGCGGGAATGCTGGAATATATCGGCGGGAGCGATAATGTCAGTGGAGGAACCGGGAAACTGGTGGTTCGGGGAGCCTCTGGGAAGACAGAAGTGGTCACAGAGATGAAGTTTAAGGCGCTGCGTTCCGGCACAGCATCCATCACCGTCAGCGACTGGGAAGGCTACGACAATAACGGGCAGGTGCTGTCAGAAGTGAAGACGGGTTCCTCTGCGGTCACAATCCAGGGGCTGGAGACCTCCTCAGAGGATGCGACCCTGCAGTCACTCCAGATATCCCCGGGGACCCTGGATCCTGCCTTTACCCCGGCCACAGAAAACTACACGGCTACGGTAGGGCTGGATACAGAGAATCTGGCAGTCAGCGCCGTGCCTAACAATGAGGGAGCAACGGTGGCTTTGGAGGGTGACAGCGGGCTGCAGGAAGGGGAGAATACGGTAGTCTGCCGGGTCACCGCAGCGGATGGCGCCACAGTGAAGGCCTATACCATCCTGGTCAATAAAGTGGAAGGCGGGGAAAACAACGGGGAGGCATCTCTTCCGGAAGCAGCGCCGGAGGTACTTGCCGAACTTAGTTCCCAGGTGAAGAAGGTACAGATTGTCAGCCTGCCTGCCGGAACAGCCGTTCCGGAAGGGCTGAAAGAAAGCGAAATTACAATCGGCTCGGCCAAGGTAACCGGATGGGTTCCGGAATCGGAGACGGATCCGGAATACTGTGTGTTCTACTGTGTCAATGAGAACGGGGAGCAGAGTTTCTACCGTTATGACCGCAAGGAAAAGACTTTGCAGAGGTATTTTGACGACGGAGCCAAGGTGGATCCGGAACTTTTGGCAGTAGGGGAAAAATATAACGAACTGGTAGATGATTATAACCTGCTGAAATGGGGTGCTATTGGCGGCGGCGGAGCCATGCTGGTGCTGATATTGATCCTGCTGATCTTATTGGTTTCCTCCAGGCGCAGCCGCAGTTATGGGGAATCCGTGCCCCGGCGCGAAAATGCCCGGGAGCAGGGAAATGCCTCCCGGGTGCCGGGAAGGCGCATGACGCGGGAAGAACGGTATATGCGGGGGGAAGAGGAAGATTTTGAGGAGGAAGAGGAGGATTTTGAGGATGAGATCCCGGTAGAGGCTTATCAGCCGGAACCGGCCGGGGAAGATTCCCTGAATTACCGTCAGGAACGCCCGGCAAGGGAACCGGAGCAAAAGAGAAGGGCGCCGGTAGTGGATATGGAAAAGACGCTTGCGGCAAGCCTGGCGCGTGAGGCCGCTGCCATGGAAGAGAAACCATCCGGGGAGCCGGATAAAGACGATTTTGAATTTTTTGACCTTGATGAGTAAGAAATTGGTATTTGAAAGCGGCGTATTGACTTCGCCGCTTTCTTGTTCTATAATCATTATAACAATTTGCGATGCAGACAGTGAAGTCCCTATAGGAAAACTTGTTTGGCAAAGATGACGAAAGATGGTGAAGATATGGTTCTGACGGTTGATTTTGAGAGTGATGAGGCGATTTACATACAACTCCGGAATCAGATCATTATCGGGATAGCGGCGGAGCGGATCCGGGAGGGGGATTCCCTGCCATCCGTCCGGCAGCTGGCGGATAATATCGGAATTAACATGCACACGGTGAATAAGGCATATGCTGTATTAAAGCAAGAAGGATTTATCAAGCTGGACCGCAGGAAAGGTGCTGTGATTGCCCTTGATGCCGATAAACTCCGTGCGATGGAAGAATTGCGGGAGGATTTGGCAGTGGTCCTGGCGCGTTCCATCTGCAGGCGGATAAGCAGGCAGGAGGTGCATGGGCTGGTTGATGAGATCTATGGTTATTATACCGGGAAATAGCGATGGAGGACGATTATGTTATGTGAGCGCTGTAAAATCAGAGAGGCAAATATCCAATATACAGAGGTCATTAACGGGGTAAAGACAGAGCACCATTTTTGTGCCCAATGTGCCAAGGAGATGGATTTCGGACCCTATGCGGCTATTTTTGACAGTGATTTCCCCCTTGGGAAGCTGCTTTCCGGCCTTTTGGGAGTGGGTGAGGAGCAAGAGGAGCAGAAGAAGGCGCACCAGGTGATTTGCCCGGCATGCAGGACTACCTATGAGGAATTTATCAAGAACAGCCGGTTTGGCTGCCCAGAATGCTATGGGGTGTTTGACCTTTTGATTGGGGAGAATATCAAGCAGCTGCAGGGGAGCAATACCCATAAAGGCAAACAGCCGCGTTACCATTATCAGGAAACAGGGGAATCCTTTTCCGTGGAGGATGTATCCGGGGCAGGGAGCGGGATCCCGGGCGGGGAACTGGATGTGGAGGAACAGATCCAGGTCTTGGATGCAAAACTCCATGAGGCGCTGGCCAGGGAGGAATATGAGATCGCAGCACAATGCCGGGACAAGATCCGAGAATTGAGAGAGGGAATTGGAAAATGTTAAAATGGTTTGAATGTGTGGATACGAGGCGTCCTGGCATTATCTGCAGCCGGGTGCGCCTGGTCCGGAACTGGAATCAGTACGCTTTCCCTTCCAGGCTGCCGCAAAAAGAAAGCCTGGAGATGCTCCACCGGCTGAAGCTGGGGCTGCAGAACCTGGGGTCTTTGGACGGGAAACATTATGAATATTACTATTTGGGGGATATGGGGGAACTGGAAAAGAAATCCCTGCAGGAACGCAGGGTGTTTAATTCCACCATTGCCTCGAAAAAGACCCCGACAGGGCTGATCTTGTCGGAGGGGGAGGACACGGGGATCGTGCTTAACGGCACGGACCATATCCGCCTGCAGATGATTTCCCCGGGGCTCCACCTGGAGGAATTGTGGGCGCAGTGTGACCAGATGGATGACTATATCAATGCGCGTTTTCCTTATGCTTTTGACAAAAAATACGGATATTTGACTTCCTTCCCAACGAATGTGGGAACCGGCATGAGAGCCTCGGCCATCCTGCATCTTCCCACCCTTTCCATGGGGAAGAAGTTCAACGGCCTGGTGGCGGAGATGGGGCGTTTCGGTGCATCCGTCCGTGGGGTATATGGGGAAGGCAGCGAGAACTACGGGGCTTTGTATGAGGTTTCTAACCAAAAGACCCTTGGTTTGTCCGAAAAAGAGATTTTGGATCTGGTGAACCGGGTAACTCTGCAGCTGATAGCACAGGAAAAGCAGGTGCGGAAAATGGCGTTGGAAAAACACCGCCTGGAATATACGGATGAAGCATATAAATCTTACGGAGTCCTCAAATATGCAAGGCGCCTCAGCGCCAAGGATGCCATGATTTTTCTGTCGCGGATAATGTCAGGGATTGTGGACGGCATCCTGGAGACAGAAGGGGAGTGCGGGATCTACCGCTTAATGCTGGGGATCCAGCCTGCGAATCTGCAAAAGGCTTCCGAACGTCCTCTTGGCAAGGAGGAACTGGATGAGGCACGGGCATCCTATATCCGGAAAGAACTTCCGGAATTATTGTAGCAGACAGGCTTCTGTAGATGTTTTGGCAAAGGCCAGGACAGAATCAAATGGTCCGGGGTAGCCGGACCGTTAACGAAAAACAGATCAGGAGGATGTAAATTGGCGATGATAGACAGATTTACAGAA
Source organism: uncultured Lachnospiraceae bacterium (assembly GCA_910588875.1). Classification (GTDB taxonomy): domain Bacteria; phylum Bacillota; class Clostridia; order Lachnospirales; family Lachnospiraceae; genus Brotaphodocola. The sequence goes on along the minus strand of CAJURT010000028.1, from coordinate 44,528 downwards.
CAGGCAAAGGAAGCGATCCGCTTAGCTGTGGACGCGGCACAGCAGCTGGAGCACGGCTATGTGGGGACGGAACATTTGCTGATTGGCCTTTTACAGGAGGGGAGCGGAGTGGCGGCGAAGGTGCTGTCGGACTGCGGTGTGAAGGCTGATAAGGTGATAGAATTGGTCAGCCAGCTGATTTCTCCCAATCAGCCGGTGGGGCTGGCAGAGAGGAATACCTATACGCCAAGCGCCCGGCGTGTGCTGGAGAACAGTTACCGGGAGGCTGTACGCTTTAAAGCGCCATTAATCGGGACAGAGCATCTTTTGATTGCCATTATCCGGGAAAGCGACTGTGTGGCAGCGCGCCTCTTAAATACAATGGGAGTGAGTGTCCAAAAATTATATATCGAGATCCTGTCCGCTATGGGGGAGGACGCACCGGCAAACCGGGAAGATCTGCAGGCCGGCCGGGGGACACGGGGAAAGAGCAATACCCCTACATTGAATAATTACAGCAGGGATTTAACGGCACTGGCCAGTGAGGGAAAGCTGGATCCGGTTATCGGGCGGGAACAGGAGATACGCCGGGTGATCCAGATCCTGAGCCGGCGCACGAAAAACAACCCCTGCCTGATCGGGGAACCGGGAGTAGGGAAAACGGCAGTGGTGGAAGGGCTGGCACAGCTGATCGTTTCCGGTGATATCCCGGAGACCATTGCCCGCAAGCGGGTATTGACCTTGGATTTGTCCGGCATGGTAGCCGGGTCAAAATACCGGGGAGAGTTCGAGGAACGGATTAAGCGGGTGCTGTCTGAGGTAAAGGAGGACGGGGAGGTCCTGCTGTTTATCGACGAGATCCACACAATCATCGGGGCCGGCGGCGCAGAGGGCGCTATAGATGCCTCCAATATTTTAAAGCCGTCCCTGGCACGGGGGGAGATCCAGCTGGTGGGTGCCACCACGATTGATGAGTACCGCAAATATATTGAAAAGGATGCGGCCCTGGAACGGCGGTTCCAGCCGGTGACCGTGGAGGAGCCGGGAGAGGAGGAGTCCATCAGCATATTAAAGGGTCTGCGGCCGCGTTATGAGGAACATCATAAGGTAAGGATTACGGATGATGCGCTGACGGCGGCAGTGCGCCTGTCTTCCCGTTATATCAATGACCGTTTCCTGCCGGACAAGGCCATCGACCTGATTGATGAGGCCTCATCAAAGGTACGTTTAACCACATACGTGGAACCGGCAGAGATCAAGGAACTGGAGCAGGATATTGAGGCCCTGGAGCAGCAGAAGGAAGCTGCGATCAAGGCAGAGGCCTATGAAAAGGCTGGAGATATCAAGCGCAAGCAGGAAAAAAAGCGGGAAAAGATTGAGAAGGTACGCAGCAAATGGCAGAAGGAGAAGAACAGCCGCAAGCTGCTGGTGGATGAAGGGCAGATTGCAGATGTGGTTTCCGGATGGACGAAAATCCCGGTGCAAAAGCTGGAAGAAGGGGAGTCAGAGCGCCTGAAAAAGCTGGAAGGGATCCTGCATGAACGGGTGGTGGGCCAGGAGGAGGCCGTGTCCGCCGTGTCCAGGGCAATCCGGCGTGGGCGTGTCGGGTTAAAAGATCCCAAACGCCCAATCGGATCCTTTTTGTTCCTGGGGCCTACCGGCGTGGGCAAGACAGAATTGTGCAAAGCCCTGGCAGAGGCGATGTTTGGCACGGAGAATGCGCTGATCCGGGTTGACATGTCAGAATATATGGAAAAGCACAGCGTATCGAGGATGATCGGCTCCCCGCCGGGATATGTGGGCTACGACGAGGGAGGGCAGCTAAGCGAGAAAGTGAGGCGCAATCCTTATTCGGTGATTCTGTTTGACGAGATTGAGAAAGCCCATCCGGATGTGTTTAATATACTTTTACAGGTACTGGATGACGGTCATATTACGGATGCCCAGGGACGTAAGATTGATTTTAAAAATACCGTCCTGATTATGACATCCAATGCAGGGGCCCAGAGCATCCTGTCACCAAAACGCCTGGGGTTCACTTCTCAGGAGAGTGAGGAAGAGCGTTATAAGCAGATGAAGGGCCGGGTGATGGAGGAAGTGAAACGCCTGTTCAAACCGGAATTTTTAAACCGTATCGATGAGATCATGGTATTCCATCCACTGAACCAGGAGCATATGAAACAGATTGTATCCATCATGCTGCGCAGTATCGAGGGGCGCACGGCGCGTCAGATGAACCTGCGGCTTTGCGTGGAGGAGGAGGCCAAATCATTTTTGGTGGAAAAGGGCTATGATGAGAAGTATGGGGCCAGGCCGCTGCGCCGTGCGATCCAGAATTACCTGGAGGACAAACTGGCAGAGGCCGTTTTGGACGGCACGGTCCGGGAAGGGGATCAGGTGGCCGTCGGGGTGGAAGGAGACAAGCTGAAATTTTTTACAAAGGAATTGATAAATAGCTAGCGTTTTTTTGTTGGTTAGGGTATACTCAGGGTATGGGATTTTGAGCATACCCATACCAACACCATATTTACAGGAGGGCAACAGATATGCCAGTAGTTGAATCTTTAATTCGTTCGGAAGCAGACGGGACCATCAGTTTTGGCAATTACAAATTATCGGCAAAATCAAAACTCCAGGATTACGAGCACGACGGAGATTCTTATAAAATCAAGACTTTTTATGAGATAACCAAGCTGGAACGCAACGGGATGTTTGTTTACGAGTCGGTGCCGGGGACGGCAGTGGAGAATTTCAAGGTGGCCAACGATGGCGTGGAGTTTGTGGTGGAAGGTGACAAGGACGCCCAGATCACGATTCAGCTGGAGGATGATACCGATTACGAGGTTTTTGTGGACGGCGCTGCGGTGGGGGGAATGAAGACCAATATGAGCGGTAAGCTGGTAGTAAGCGTGGAACTGAACGAAGGTGTGGGAAGCCATGTGAAAGTGGTGAAGCGCTAGTGCTGGGAGGCAGGCATACATATGGCAAAAGCAAGAACTACCGCGTTTTTCTGCAAAGAGTGCGGCTATGAATCCGCAAAGTGGGCAGGGCAGTGCCCGGCCTGCCGGGCATGGAATACGATGGTGGAGGAGCCGGTGGCAAAGAAGGAGAATTCCCGGCGTGCCGCATCCGGAACCGTGAAACAGGCATCTGAGCCGGTGAAGCTTTCGGAGGTGTCAATCGAAGAGGAGGACCGGATATCCACGGGATACCGGGAACTTGACAGGGTACTGGGGAGCGGCATTGTGTCCGGCTCCCTGGTTTTAGTAGGAGGGGATCCGGGGATAGGCAAGTCCACGCTGCTTTTGCAGGTATGCCGGAATCTGGCAGCCGCAGGGCATAAAGTGCTGTATATTTCCGGGGAGGAATCCTTAAAGCAGATTAAGCTGAGGGCGAACCGCATCGGGGAGATCCGGGGGGAACTGCTTTTTTTATGTGAGACGAACCTGGAGGATATCGAAGAGGCCATCAAAAAGGCCGGCCCCCAGGTGGTGGTCATCGATTCCATACAGACCATGTACCGGGACGATGTGTCCTCTGCCCCAGGCAGTGTCAGCCAGGTGAGGGAATCTACCAACATCCTTTTACAGATCGCCAAGGGCATGGGGGTATCGGTGTTTATCGTGGGGCATGTGACAAAGGAGGGGGTGGTGGCAGGCCCCAGGGTCCTGGAGCACATGGTGGATACAGTGCTGTATTTTGAAGGGGAGCGCAATGCGTCCTACCGGATCCTGCGGGGAGTAAAAAACCGTTTTGGCTCCACGAATGAGATCGGCGTTTTTGAGATGAGGGAACAGGGGCTTACGGAGGTGGAGAACCCTTCCGAATATTTGCTGAGCGGCCGTCCGGAGGAAGCCTCAGGGGCAGTGGTGGCATGTTCGATTGAGGGGACAAGGCCGATCCTTTTGGAGGTGCAGGCGCTGGTGGCACAGACGAATTTCGGCATGGCCAGGCGGACGGCGGCAGGCACGGATTATAACCGGGTAAACCTGCTGATGGCAGTGCTTGAGAAACGCTGCCATTATGAGATGTCCCGCTATGATGCCTATGTCAATATTGCCGGAGGGGTGCGGATGAATGAGCCGGCCCTTGACCTTGGGATTGTGCTGGCATTGGTTTCCAGCCTTAAGGACCGGCCGGTGAATCCCAAATGCATTATCTTTGGGGAAGTGGGGCTCTCCGGTGAGGTGCGGGCGGTTTCGATGGCGGAACAACGGGTGCGGGAGGCTGTGAAGCTGGGGTTTGAGGCCTGTATCCTGCCCCAGGTGTGCCTGGAAAGAATGCAGAAGGTAGAAGGGATCCGTCTGTTTGGGGTCCGCAATGTGCGGGAGGCAATCGGGCTGATCTGAAATTACAATGTTTTGATTGTACCAATAACAATTACTTGACTTTAGCAGGGAGTTGTGTTAGAATCAATTTCATGGCTTATGCGAGCCAATAGTCAAAGGGGACATCGCTTCTGTTTGCGTTGTCCTTTTTGAATTCAAATTATGTTATGAGGAGGAATAATTATGAAAAAGAAAGCGATTGCATTAACCATGGCAGCCCTGATGGCAGCATCCTTAAGCGCCTGCGGAGGCAGCGGCACTGGGGATACGACGGCAGCAGCCACGACGGCAGCAGATACAACGGCAGCAGAAAAGGCTGAGGATACCACGGAGGCAGAGGGCAGCGAGGCTGCAGAGAGTGAGGCAGAGAGCGGGGATAAGGTTTATAAGATTGCAACCGACACAACTTTTGCCCCCTTTGAGTTTGAGAATGACAAGGGAGAGATGGTGGGGATTGACCTGGATCTGCTGAAAGCAATTGCCGAGGACCAGGGCTTTGAATATGAACTGGTAGTGGCAGGCTTCTCCGCTGCGACCACAGGCCTGGAGGCCGGTGAGTACGATGCAGTGATTGCAGGAATGTCCATCACCGATGCCAGAAAAGAAAAATATGACTTTTCAGAGCCGTATTACGATTCCGGTGTGGGTATGGCTGTCAACGCAGATTCGGATATTGCTTCCTACGAGGATTTAAATGGCAAGACGGTTGCCGCCAAAATCGGCACCGAAGGCTGCACCTTCGCGGAGTCGATTGCAGATCAGTACGGCTTTACCATTATGCAGTTTGAGGATTCCTCCAGCATGTACCAGGATGTGCTGGCCGGCAATTCCGTAGCCTGCTTTGAGGATTATCCGGTTCTGGGCTATGAGATTTCCCGTGGTACGGCCTTTAAAATGCCGCTGGAGATGGAGCATGGCAATTCCTATGGCTTTGCAGTGCTGAAGGGCCAGAACACAGAATTGCTGGAGAAGTTTGACGCCGGGCTTAAAAATATGAAGGACAGCGGAAAGTACGACGAGATCCTGAATACCTATATTTCAAAATAGGAGAGGCTGCTTGCGGTGCTGCAAAACAGCCGGGGATTTGGTTATTGCCAAAAGATATAGAAAAAGGGTGATGGTAAAATGGTTTTTATCGAGGTGCTTGTACAATATTTTCCTTCTTTCTGCGTAGCGTTGGGAGAGACGGTGAAGCTGACTGCGATTTCTCTGGTCTGCGCGACAGTCCTGGGAGTGATTTTCGGGCTTTTTAAGGTATCAGGGATTACCCCTCTCAAGATGGTTGCCAACCTTTATATTGATATTATCCGGGGAACACCCCTGATGGTACAAGTGATGATTATCTTCTATGGGCTGAGCCAGGTACTGCGCCCCTATGGCTTTTCCTGGGGCGATATCGGCGGCAATTTTACGGCAGGGGCTGTGACATTGAGCCTGAACGCCGGCGCTTATATGGCAGAGATCATCCGCGGCGGGATTGAGGCAGTGGACAAGGGCCAGATGGAAGCCGCACGCAGCCTGGGGCTGCCCTACGGCAAGGCAATGAGCAAGGTGATCCTGCCGCAGGCTTTCCGCACCATGCTGCCGTCCATCATCAACCAGTTTATTATTTCCATGAAGGATACCTCCCTGATTTCTGTTATCGGAATCCGGGAACTGACACAGAACGGCAAGATCATCGCGGCAAATTCCGCTTCCCGGGTGATGGCGATCTGGCTGGTGGTTGCCGCTTTCTATCTGGTGGTTTGTACGGTGCTTTCCAAAGTGGCGGTGCTGGTGGAGAGGAAGGTGTCCTATGGAAAATAAAAAGATTTTAGTAAAGAATTTAAAAAAGAATTTCGGCCATCTGGAGGTGCTCAAAAGAATCAGCCTGGAAGTGGGGGAGGGTGAGGTGGTCTGCCTCATTGGGCCCTCAGGCTCAGGCAAGAGCACCTTCCTCCGCTGCCTGAACCGGCTGGAGAAGATCACCGCCGGGGAGGTACATGTGGACGGCCATCCCATTTCCGACCCGAATATCAATATCAACCGGGTGCGGGAGAACATCGGAATGGTTTTCCAGCATTTCAACCTGTTTCCCCACCTGACGGTGCGGGAGAATATCACGTTGGCGCCGGTGGAACTGAAAAAGATGGATAAGGAGAGTGCGTCGAAGAGAGCGGCGGAACTTTTGGAGCGGGTGGGGCTTGCGGACAAGGCAGATTCCTATCCGGGGCAGCTCTCAGGCGGACAGAAGCAGCGGGTGGCAATTGCAAGGGCCCTGGCGATGGATCCGGATATCATGCTTTTTGACGAGCCCACCAGCGCCCTTGACCCGGAGATGGTGGGCGAGGTGCTGGAAGTCATGAAGCAGCTGGCAGCAGATGGGATGACGATGATGGTGGTGACCCATGAGATGGGGTTTGCCAGGGAGGTGGCGGACCGGGTGATCTTTATGGATGACGGATATATCGTCGAGGAAGGGACGCCGGAGGAACTTTTCGGAAATCCGAAGGAGGAGAGGACGATTAGTTTTTTGAATAAGGTATTGTGAGAGGATGAGCGTTTATGCGTCAGGGCATGGACGCTCTTTTGTGTCATAGGGTGCGCCTTTTAATCCAGAGTGCAAAAAATTCCGGTTGTGGTTTCCGGGAAAAATGGTATAATGAAAATAATAAGTAAAATAATTTAGGAAGAGAAGGAAAGAGTTGTGAGCAAAAAGCAAATGGGAATGGAGGGGTTTCATGAAAGGACGCATCAACAATAAGATGGGGGAAATCCGGATCAGTTCTGAGGTGATTGCCCTGTACGCCGGTATGACAGCAGTAGAGTGTTTTGGGATTGTAGGGATGGCGGCAGTCAGTATGAAGGACGGCCTGGTCAAGCTTCTTAAGAGGGAGAGCCTGACCAAGGGAATCCATGTCAAGGTGGAGGACAGCCATATCAGCCTGGAATTCCATGTTATTGTGGCATACGGTGTCAGTATCTGTGCGGTAGCGGACAATCTGATTGCAAATGTAAAATATAAAGTAGAAGAATTCACCGGCATGGATGTTGACAGTATCAATATTTATGTAGAAGGTGTACGAGTGATAGATTAAGGAGGACCTACCGGTGAATATACGAGAAATCGATGCCCCGCTGATGAAACAGGCATTTTTGGCGGGTGCCCAGGGATTGGAAGCGAAAAAGGAGTGGATCAATGAACTGAATGTATTTCCGGTTCCGGACGGGGATACGGGGACGAATATGACAATGACCATCATGGCAGCCGCCAGGGAGGTGGCAGCATTAGAAGACCCAACCATGGAGACATTGGCCAGGGCGATTTCCTCTGGTTCCCTGCGGGGGGCGAGGGGGAATTCCGGCGTGATCTTGTCCCAGCTGTTCCGGGGCTTTACCAAGGAGATTAAGACGCAGAAGACGGTGGACGTGCCAACGCTCTCCCGGGCGTTTGTCCGTGGCACAGAGACAGCCTATAAGGCAGTCATGAAGCCGAAGGAGGGCACGATCCTTACGGTGGCCAAGGGCATGGCGGATAAGGCTGTGGAAATGGCAGATAAGACCGGGGATGTGGAGGAATTTGCCAGGGAGGTTATCGCACACGGTGACCTGGTGCTGAGCCAGACGCCGGAGATGCTGCCTGTGCTTAAGCAGGCCGGGGTGGTGGATTCCGGCGGCCAGGGGCTGATGCAGGTGATGAAGGGCGCCATGGAAGGCCTCCTGGGGAAGGCAGTTGACTGGTCGGAAGCCGGGCGTATGGCCGGGGAACCCTCCGGGGAAACGACAAAGGACATGGGCAGCCGGGCAATGCCGGACAGTGTGGATGTGTCGGAACTGGATACCTCGGATATCCGTTACGGCTATTGTACCGAGTTTATTATCAACATAGAAAAAGAGTATGATGAGGAAACAGAACAGGAATTTAAAGCTTACCTGGAATCCATAGGGGATTCCCTGGTTGTGGTTTCCGATGAGGATGTGGTCAAAGTCCATGTCCATACCAATGATCCCGGGCTTGCGATTCAGCGGGCGTTGGGATACGGCTCCCTTTCCCGGATGAAGATTGACAATATGCGGGAGGAGCACCAGGAGAGGCTGATCCAGAACTCGGAGAAGCTGGCAAAGGAGCAGAAGGCAGCTGCCCGGGCAAAGGAAAAGACGGCAGGGGGCGAAGCGGCCCCCGGGAAGAACCAGGAGCCCAGGAAGCCTTATGGATTTATCGCAGTGTCCATCGGGGACGGGATGGGAGAGATTTTCCGTGGCATCGGTGCAGATTATCTGATTGAAGGCGGCCAGACGATGAATCCCAGCACGGAGGATATGCTGAATGCGGTTGACCAGGTCAATGCCGACCAGGTTTTCATCCTTCCGAACAATAAAAATATTATTTTGGCGGCAGAACAGGCAAAGTATCTGGTGGAGGATAAGGAGATCATTGTGGTGCCGTCAAAGACGGTTCCCCAGGGGATTACGGCGCTGATTAATTTTATCCCCGAACTTTCTGCCGAGGAGAACTTAAAAGCCATGACTGAGGAGATGGGGCGGATCAAAACCGGGCAGGTTACCTACGCCGTGCGCAGCACCCAGATCGACGGCATGGAGATCCATCAGGGAGATATCATGGGGATCGGCGACCAGGGGATGCTGGCGGTGGGAAGCAGCATTGAAGGGACGGCGATTGATACGCTGAAAGCAATGGTGGATGAGGATTCGGAACTGGTCAGCATCTATTATGGCAGTGATGTAAAGCCGGAGGAGGCCGAGCGGGTATTTGCCATGGCACAGGAAGCATGTCCGGAATGTGAGGTGGAGTTACATGACGGGGGCCAGCCGATCTATTATTATTTGATGTCTGCGGAATAAAGGAATCAGGGCTGCACCGGCGGTTGTCGCCGGTGCGGTTTCCGTTATGGGGGTACATAAGGCATGGAGGAGAGAGAATGAACCAGGAACCAGTGACAAGCTTAAAAGGGATCGGGGAAAAGACCGGCGAACTTTTCCGCCGTCTGGGAGTGGAAACGGTGGAGGATCTGCTCCATGATTACCCACGGGCTTATGACGCCTATGAGGCGCCGGTGGCCATTGCCCAGGTACAAGAGGGGACTGTCTGCACGGTCTGCGGCCAGCTGCTCAAGACGGCCACCGTGCGCCGGTTCCAGAATATGCAGGTAATTGTGACGGTGGTAAAGGATTTGACCGGCAGCCTGCAGCTGACATGGTTCAATATGCCGTATCTGCGGACATCCCTGCAGATGGGGCGGGTGCTTTTATTCCGGGGGCGGGTGGCAAAAAAGGGAAACCGCCTGTCCATGGAGCAGCCGGAGATCTACACCCGGGAGGCCTATGAGGAAAAGATCCATTCCCTGCAGCCGATATATGGGCAGACCAGGGGGTTGGGGAATAAGGCCATCGCCAAGGCAGTGATGCAGGCCATCGGGCAGCGCCAGCTGGAACGGGAGTATCTGCCGGCACAGCTGCGCCAAAAATATGAACTGGCAGAGTATAATTATGCTTTGGAGCACATCCATTTCCCCTCCAACCGGCAGGAAATGCTGGCAGCCCGCAAGCGTCTGGTATTTGATGAATTTTTGTTTTTCCTGCTGGCAGTGCGGCGCTTGAAAGAAAAAAGGCAGGACGTAAAGAGCAGCTATCGGATGGAGCCGGTGGAGGAGACAAGGCTTTTGATACAGGATTTGCCCTATTCCCTGACCGGCGCCCAGCAGAAGGTGTTTTGTGAGGTGGAGAAGGATCTGGCAGGCGGGCTGGTGATGAACCGCCTGATCCAGGGAGATGTTGGTTCCGGCAAGACCATAATCGCAGTGCTTGCCTTGCTGCAGGCGGCATGCCACGGGTACCAGGGAGCCCTTATGGTGCCGACAGAGGTGCTGGCAAAGCAGCATTTTGAATCGATTAAGGAACTTTTTTCCGTCCATGGGATCACAAAACAGGTGGTACTGGTGACCGGGTCCATGACGGCAAAAGAGAAACGGGTGGTTTACGGGAAGATAGCCAGCCATGAGGCAGACATTATTGTAGGGACACATGCGTTGATCCAGGAAAAGGTGGCTTACGACCAGCTGGCTCTGGTGATCACCGATGAGCAGCACCGTTTTGGGGTGGGGCAGCGGGAGGCCTTGGGGCAGAAGGGGGCCAGCCAACCCCACATCCTGGTGATGAGCGCCACGCCAATCCCGCGGACACTGGCAATTATATTGTATGGCGACCTGGATATTTCCGTGATTGACGAGATGCCGGCCAACCGCCTTCCGATTAAAAACTGCGTGGTGGATACCAATTACCGGGAACGGGCATACCGGTTTATCGAGAAGGAGGTTGCCGCTGGCCGGCAGGCCTATGTAATCTGCCCGATGGTGGAGGAAAGCGAGATGATCGAGGCCGAAAATGTCCTTGATTATACAAAGAAATTAAAAGAAAAACTGCCGTCCTCTGTTACGGTGGAATATCTCCATGGGAAGATGAAGGGAAAAGAAAAAAACCAGATTATGGAACGGTTTGCTGCCGGGGAGATCCAGGTGTTGGTTTCCACTACAGTGGTGGAGGTAGGGGTCAATGTCCCTAATGCCACGGTCATGATGGTTGAGAATGCAGAACGTTTCGGCCTGGCACAGCTGCACCAGCTGCGTGGGCGTGTGGGCAGGGGAAAAGATCAGTCATACTGCATCATGATCGATGCCTCCGGTGAGGAAGATACAAAAGAACGGTTAAAGATCCTGGAACGCTCCAATGACGGGTTCTATATTGCCTCCGAGGATCTGAAGCTTAGGGGGCCGGGAGATCTCTTCGGCCTGCGCCAGAGCGGGGAGATGGAGTTTAAGCTGGCGGATATTTTTACGGATGCCGACTTACTAAAGACGGTTTCTGAGGAAGTGAACCAGATGCTGGACAGGGATCCCCTGCTGGAGCATGAGGAGCACCGGCTGTTAAGGGAGCGGCTGGAAATATATGTTGGCAGGAGTTATGAGCGGCTGAATTTATAGAGGCCGACAGCAGGATAAAGAGTTCGTCCTTATAGAAGAAAAAAGCCTCCTGGCGAAGATTCCTTCACCAGGAGACCCTTTTACTGCCTTGTTTTTACTTGCCGGCCATCTGCTTTTCCTGTGCCTCGATCATTTTCTTAACCATATAGCCGCCCACAGAACCGTTCTGGGCAGAGGTCAGGTTGCCGTTGTAGCCGTTGGATAACGGAACACCAAGTTCCTGTGCAACCTCCATTTTGAAACGATCCAGTGCTTCCTTTGCTTCTGGTACTTCAGCTCTGTTAGAAGATTTGCTTGCCATAATACAGGCCCTCCTTTTCTTCTTTGCCTGCCCTGAGGCAGGCCTTTGGAAAAGTTCTGCCTCACGACACGTTTGTTTTTTGTTACGCTCTTATTATGTGCCCATGCATGGATAATACACTAGAAGCTTCTGCGTAATCTGTCAGAAATTTGAAAAGGAATAGCATAGCTGGAAATATGATGGCCAAATCAAAAGCTGCCGTGGAAACGGCAGCTTTTGGCGGTTAACCTTCAACCATAAATTTGTAGATTGTCGTTGTCTTATATTCCTCACCTGCTTTTAAAAACGGAGACGGGAACCCTGGTTTGTTGACGGCATCCGGGTAATGCTGGGTCTCAAAGCAAAAACCATGCCTTGCCTGGTATTCGACCCCATCCTTTCCGATCCCGTTTAGCATATTGCCGGTATAAAACTGTACCCCAGGAAGATCGGTATATACTTCCATCACACGGCCGCTTTTTTCGTCGATAGCTTTCAAGGAAAGGGACAATTCTCCCTGGGGATGGTTCAGCGCCCAGTTATGGTCATAGCCCTTCCCGAAAATCAGCGGTTCATAATCGGCACCAATATCCTGCCCGATGGTTTTGGGCCGGGTGAAATCCATAGGAGTGCCTTTTACCGGGACCAATTCACCGGTCGGAATGGAATCCTTGTCTGCAATGGTAAAATAATCTGCATCAATCCACACTTTCTGATTTAAAATATCCCCGGAATCATGGCCAGCCAGGTTAAAATATGCATGGTTGGTAAAGTTGGCGACCGTATCGGCATCAGACACCATATGGTAATCAAGGCGGAGGCTGTTGTCTTCAGTTAAAGTATAACTGACAGTAATCTTTGCATTTCCGGGATAACCCTGGTCACCATCCGGGCTGACCAGGGAAAAGTCCAGCCTCGTGCCGTCAGCCGTTTCCTCCACACTGGCATCCCACAGCCGTTTCCGGTAAAAATCCGGGCCGCTATGGAGGTTGTTTTTGCCTGCATCATTGGTTCCCAGCACGTAAGTGGTTCCATTCAGGGAAAAGGCAGCGCCGCCGATCCGGTTGGCATTCCGCCCCACAATCTCCCCCAAGTGGCCGGACAGGGTAAGGCAATGCTCCACGCTGCCCCGGCCTAAAAGAACATCCCCCATCTCCCCCGATTTGTCCGGCACCAGCATGGACAGCCAGATACCGCCAAGGTTAGTAAAGGATGCCGAAACCCCATTCCCATTCGTCAGGGTATAACGATCCACCTGCGCCCCATTTTCCAATGTGCCAAACACCTCTTTTTTCCACCCCATAACTAGAAATCCTCCTTGGTTATATATTTTACAACAATTCACTCGCTGTGAACATTATACCGCATATTCAGCTATTAGTAAAGAACAAGGGCTGCCTTGCACCCTGCCATGAAGCAAATAAAATTTTTTAAAGTTTCCTCATAAATTGCTTGTGCATCACAAAAATTGATACTATAATGGTACATGGAACCAGTAAAGGAGAATCAGCATGCGGGTAATAGCCGGAAGTGCAAAACGGATTTTGCTAAAGACACCAAAGGGGCTTGCAACCAGGCCGACAACGGACAGGATTAAGGAGACCCTTTTTAATATGTTGCAATATAACCTGGCAGACTGCTGCTTCCTTGACCTGTTTGCAGGCAGCGGCGGGATCGGGATAGAGGCGCTGAGCCGTGGGGCTGCACGGTGTGTATTTGTGGACCAGAGCCGGGAGGCGGCGGAATGTGTCCGGGAGAATTTACAGGCTGCACGGCTGGCAGACCGGGGAACCGTGATGCATTGCGATGCCGTGGCTGCCCTGGGCAGGCTGGAAGGAAAGCATTGTTTTGACTATGTTTTCATGGACCCGCCTTACGGTATGCTGCTGGAGAAACAGGTGCTGGCGTATTTGGCGGATTCCGGCCTGATCCGGAGGGAAAGCACATTGATTATGGAAACCAGGCTGGAAGAGGATGTTTCTTATCTGGAACCTATGGGTTATATCGCAGACAGAGAAAAGCTTTACAAAAGCAATAAACACATTTTTGTGCATCGGGAGAGAACAGAATGACAGTAGCGGTTTATCCGGGAAGTTTTGACCCGGTCACATTAGGGCATATGGATATCATTGGGCGGACGGCCAGGATGATGGATCGGGTGGTCGTGGGGGTTTTGCAGAACAGTTCCAAAACACCCTTATTTTCCGTTGGGGAACGTGTTGAGATGCTAAAAAAAGTCACTTCCCATCTGGACAATGTGGAGATCCGGTCATTTGACGGCCTTTTGGTGGATTTTGTGCATAGCTGCCATGCCAATGTGATTGTGCGGGGACTGCGTGCGATCACGGATTTTGAGTATGAACTGCAGATGGCACATACCAACCGGGTGATGGCGCCGGACATTGATACTGTTTTTTTGACCACAAACCTGAATTATTCCTATGTGAGTTCTACGATTGTAAAAGAGATCGCGTCTTATAATGGGAACCTGGAGGCCTTTTTGCACCCGGAGATTGCCGGGATGGTAAGGGAAAAGTCAAGGAGCCGGGGATAGCCTGGACAGGCCAGGGATGGGGATCGGCAGAAACAAGGAGAGGGAAAAATGAGCAGAATAGAACAATTAATTGGTGAGATTGAAGAATATATTGACAGCTGTAAATTTTCACCGTTGTCTAACACGAAGATACAGGTAAACAAGGAGGAACTGGAGGAACTTTTGGTAGAACTGCGGCTGAGGATTCCGGATGAGATTAAAAAATACCAGAAGATAATCAGCAACCAGGATGCCATCCTGTCAGAGGCGCGGGTACAGGCAGACAGCATTTTGGCCCAGGCTACCGAACAGACGAATGAACTGGTCAATGAGCATGAGATTATGCAGCAGGCGTATGCCCGTGCCAACGAGATTGTGGAGGAGGCCCAAGCCCAGGCCCAGTCTATCATTGACAGTGCGATGGCAGATGCTGACAGTATCCGGCAGGGGTCAATCAACTATACGGATGAGATGCTAAAGAGCCTCCAGACCATTATTACCCACTCCATGGAGGGGGCCCAGAGCCGTTTTGGGGAATATCTGGCGTCTATGCAGTCAACCTATGATATTATCACGGCGAACCGCAATGAACTTTCTCCCGGTGTATCTAACGGGCAGGAAGTGACAGAAGGAATGTTGTAATAAGGCAGGAGAGGCCGGTATGGGCCAGTTTCCAGCATACATATTGCCGGATGGAAAGTCCGGTGCCCTTGATTACGCTTTTAGTCTGGAAGATTCCGGAGAATCCTCCGAAGGCTACGGCACAGATGACAGGCATCAGGGCTTTTTTGCCGTGGAATAAAGAACAAAGGCCGTTGACCCCGGTGGTGATCTCAGCCGCCCCGGTGAGGATGGCACGGACCACCGGAGGGAACAGGGGGCATTGCCGGATCCATAGGGAAAGAATGGAGAAAAGCATCATGTAGCCGCCGATGATTACCATGGTTTCACAGGCAACGGAGATGGCATCCTCCAGGGATATTTTGGTTGCCGCAGGGATGACCGGGGCGGCGTTTGCCGGGGATTGATCAATGCCGTAGAAGCGCCGGGCCGCCAGGGACAGAGGCAGGATGGGAAGATACAGGCAGGTAAGCAGAAGAAGCGGGGAGGGGGAGCCGGGAAGCTGTGCCTGCACGTAGCCTAGCAGGAACATAGGGCTTGGATGGTTGCAGATGGCAAGCAGATAGGCCCCTTCCTTCTCATTGATATCACCTCTCCTCAGGAAGTCGGCACATAATTTTGCTCCCAGGGGATAGCCGCATAAGAGGCCGCACAACAGGATAAAGGAGCCGGACAGGGAGAGACGGAACATCCGTTTCAGGGCAGGGCCGAAAGGGCGCATCATCATTTCGGTTCCCCCCAGTGCCGTGATCATTTGTGTGCAGATGATAAAGGGGGCCAGGGTGGGGAGCACTACATTAAACCACAGAAGCAAGCCGTCCCGGGAGCCGCTTACAGACTGTGAGGGGAAAGCTAAGAGCAGGATAAGCAGAAGGATCGGGATGGCAGAAAATGTCATTAGGGTCTCCTTTTAGGGGTTCAGGGGGGGAAGAGGCCCCCCTGTTTTATCCCATTGTATGAAAAAAGGAAGAAAGACATTCCGTATCCGTGGCTTTTTTGCCTATTTGCTTGTTTTTTCCAGCCTCGGTGTGCCGGATTCCTGGGGGATCATGCGCATGTTGCCGTTTATGAGGGAGATGATCCGGTCTCCGGCTACAGAGGCATGGTACATGGTAATCTCGCCCAGGGACTGGAGGTTGCTGCCGTCTGTTTTGACGCGCATGTAGGCAGCGCTTTCATGGGCTTGCGCCAGGGAGGAGAAATAGATCCATTCCCCGTCAGCAGCCACATTAAAACTCATGGCAGCAGGGCGGCTGTGGATGACGGTAAGCCCGCTGCCGTCGGGATGGATTCTCTTAATGGAGTTGTCGATGGAATCCCGGTAGTAGATCCATCCGTCCACCACCTGCAGGATAGGGGTATAGGGGATGAAATCCAGGGGCTGAGGGGTACCGCCGGAGGCAGGTATCCGGTAATTATAAAAGATATTTTCCTCGTGGCGGATCCCGGCGTAATAGACAGTATCGTCGCTCACATCCAGGAGCCAGTACATTTCTGCCCCTCTGCCATCCCTGAGGATCTGCCCCCCGGTTCCGTCCAGATGGATCCGGCCGATGATGCTGGTGCGCTCCATCCCGGTAGTGGTCTCGTAGTTGAAATAGAGCCAGTCGCCGGAAGTGATAAACTCACAGGTACCCACGCCGAAAGGTGTTTTGGCCGGGAAGAACTCTTGGGGGGTTCCGCCTTCTAAGGGGACTTTGTAGATGGTGCCATGGAGGGTTTTAAAGAAAAGATGTCCACCGGCAATGTTCATATTCCCCCAAAAAGGATCGGAAAGCTTGGAATTGATGTCAGGGATAAGGATCTGGCTGTTTTCACCGGGACGGGCTTTGCAGAGGTTGCCGTCCTCATAAAAATAGATCCATCCGTCTGCTTCAGCGGCAGCCCCCCCATTCTGGAGGTTCCCCGGGGTATTCCCCCTGGGGGAGGCAGAGGCATAGGCCAGCTGCGGGAGCGCCATGCATGTGGGAAGGGGCAGGGCAGGCACAGGGGACAAGGCCAGGATAAGGGAAAGAGTTGCTGCTGCAAAACATTTTGTAATAAGTCTGATCATCGGTTTATTCTCCTTTGAAATGTACACAACCAGGAAGGTGTGCTGCAATTGGATATAGTATAGCATAGTTTGGGAGGAATTTCCTCTGTTTTTATTTTTTTTGCCGTATTACCTTTTATTTTGCCTGAATGTTGTGATATGATAGGGAAGAAATTTATGTCCAGTGAAGGCTGGCTGGGAAAAGGTGTGAGAGGATGAGATTGCCGGAAGCATTTCTGGAACGGATGAAAAGGATGCTGGGGGAGGAGTATGACAGCTGGCTGAAGGCCTATGGGAAAGATCCTGTGCAAGGGATCCGGATTAACCCGGCAAAGGTGTCGCCGGAGGAGTGGGAGCGCATTTCCCCGTGGGGGCTCCGCCCTGTTTTGTGGAACCGGGACGGATTTTATTGTGAAGAGGGCAGCCGTCCGGCGAAGGATGTGTATTATTACGCCGGACTTTATTACGTGCAGGAGCCCAGCGCCATGGCTCCTGCGGCAGTGTTGGGGGCGGAGCCGGGGCAGAGGGTTCTTGACCTGTGCGCTGCCCCCGGAGGGAAGAGCACGCAGCTGGGGGCACAGCTGCGGGGACATGGGATCCTGGTGTCGAATGATATCAGCGCATCCCGGGCGAAGGCGCTGTTAAAAAACCTGGAGATGGCGGGGATAACCAATGCCTGCGTGACAGCGGAGGAGCCAGGGAAGCTGGCGGAGACCTTCGGGGAATACTTTGATAAAATTTTGGTGGATGCGCCCTGTTCGGGAGAGGGGATGTTCCGCAAGGAGCCGGAACTGATAAAAAGCTGGCAGGAGAAAGGGCCGAAGGCCTATGTGCCGCTTCAGCGGGAGATCCTGGCACAGGCGGTACGGATGTTAAGGCCCGGAGGGGAACTGGTCTATTCCACCTGTACCTTTTCGGAGGAAGAGGACGAAGGCGCTGTGTCCTGGCTGCTGGCCAACATGCCGGAGATGGAACTGGTTCCCATAAAGCCCTGGGAGGGGGCGGCGGCAGGAACCGGCAGGGAACCGGTGATCCGCCTGTTTCCCCACAGGACTGAGGGGGAAGGGCATTTTGTGGCCCTTTTCAGAAAAAAAGGGGGCAATGCGGGGAAAGGCATAAACCGGGCCGGCACCAGCAATGCCGGGGAAGGCGCTGCCAGGCAGAAGGCAGGCAGGGGGGAAAGGAAGTACCCGGGCTGGGAGGATGTTGGTTCCCCGGAGGATATCACAGGCTTTTCTGATTGGGAGGCTCTTTTGGCGAACCCCTTTGGCCGGGAGCGGATGAAGAAGAGGGAAGGGCAGCTATACCTGCTGCCAGAAGGCTTTGACCCCGGATGGAGGCTTCGCTACCTTCGTACCGGCCTTTTGCTGGGAACTGTGGAAAAAGGCCGTTTTGAGCCGTCACAGGCAGCGGCGATGGCACTGGGCAGAGGAGAGTTTGCCCATACATTTTCCCTGAAGAGGGAGGACGGTCGGGTGATCCGATACCTGAAAGGGGAGAGCCTTCTGCCGGAGGAAGGGGAGGAGTTTCCTGCCGGGTGGGTGTTAGTCTGCGTGGACGGTTTCCCCCTTGGATGGGCAAAGTCTTCCGGCAGGATGCTGAAAAACAAATATTATCCGGGATGGCGGTGGCAATGATGGGAAAGAAGATACGGCTGGACCGTTTTCTGGCAGAGATGGGAAGAGGCAGCCGCGCAGAGATCCGCCAGGCAGCCAAAAAGGGGCGGATCCAGGTGAACGGAAGGGTAGAGATACGGACAGACACCAAGATTGACCCGGATGGGGACAGGGTGTGGATGGACGGAAAACCAGTACAGTACCTTGCACTGGAGTATTTTATGCTTAACAAGCCCCAGGGGGTGATATCGGCTACAAAAGACCCGCGGCACCGCACGGTTGCGGATCTGATAGACGGGGAGAGGCGGCGGGATCTGTTCCCTGTGGGAAGGCTGGACATAGATACGGAAGGGCTGCTTTTGATGACCAATGACGGGGAACTGGCACACTGCCTGCTCTCACCCAACAAGCATGTGGATAAGACTTATTTTGCCAGGGTGTCAGGAAGGCTGCCGGAGGATGCAGCAGACCGGATGGCAGCAGGCATGAGGCTGAAGGACCAAACCCAGGTACAGCCTGCAGGGCTGGAGATTTTAAAGGCTGGGGAGGAAGAAGCAGAGGTATTGCTGACCATCCGGGAAGGAAAATTCCATCAGGTAAAGAGGATGTTCGAGGCCCTGGACTGCCGGGTGGTGTATTTAAAGAGGCTGTCCATGGGCTCCCTGGCCCTGGATGGAAGGCTTCAGCCAGGAGAGTACCGCCGCCTGACCGAGGAGGAACTGGCTGGTTTGAGGGCGGATACAGGAACCGGGGAAAAGGAAGGATAAAAGGGTGGAGAGAGAATCAGGGAAGGATAGGAAGGAGATCCGTCAGGCACTTTTGCAAAAACAGGCGGTGATTTTTGACCTGGACGGTACGCTGGTGGATTCCATGTGGATGTGGAAGGCCATTGATATGGAGTATCTGGGACGTTATGGGTACGAATGCCCGCCCTTTCTGCAAAAGGAGATCGAGGGCATGAGTTTTTCCGAGACTGCCGTATATTTTAAGGAAAAGTTTGGGATCCCGGACAGTTTGGAAAAGATTAAGCAGGACTGGGTGGAGATGAGCATTGAGAAATACCGCAATGAGGTTTCCCTAAAAACAGGAGTCCGGCCGTTTCTGGAGTTTCTCAGGGATTTCGGGATCTCCATGGGGATTGCCACCAGCAACGGCAGGGAGATGGTGGATGTGGTGCTGCAGTCACTGGGGATCGAACCCTTTTTCCAGGTGATTGCCACGGCCTGTGAGGTGGCCTCAGGGAAACCTGCACCGGATATCTACCTGAATGTGGCCGGGAGACTGGGGGTAAAGCCAGGGCAATGCATGGTATTTGAGGATGTCCCGGCAGGGATTCTGGCCGGAAAGGCGGCAGGAATGACCGTCTGCGCGGTGGAGGACGGCTATTCGGCCGGCATGCGGGAGGAAAAGATGAGGCTGGCAGACTACTATATTGAGGATTACTCGCACCTGGTGGCTGGGGCCGGCGGGAGGGATGGAGGAAAGAAGAATGTCTGACTTTTTGCCGGTATGCCGGAAGGATATGGAGGCCCGGGGCTGGGAGCAATGTGATTTTGTCTATGTGACCGGCGATGCCTATGTGGACCATCCCTCTTTTGGGACGGCCATTATCAGCCGCCTTCTGGAGGCCCGGGGCTACCGGGTGGGAATCATTGCCCAGCCGGATTGGCGGGATCGGGAAAGCATCCGGATCCTGGGGAAACCCCGCCTGGGGTTTTTGGTATCTGCAGGCAATATGGATTCGATGGTCAATCATTATTCTGTGTCGAAAAAGAGGCGGCGCCAGGACTTGTATACCCCGGGCGGGGTGATGGGGAAGAGGCCGGACTATGCAACTATTGTCTATAGCAACCTGATCCGGTCAGTTTACAAGGATGTCCCGGTCATTATCGGTGGGATAGAGGCCAGCCTGCGCCGCCTGGCCCATTACGATTACTGGTCGGACAAGCTGAAGCGTTCCATCCTGCTGGATTCCCAGGCGGATCTTTTGTCTTATGGGATGGGGGAACATTCCATTGCTGAGATTGCGGATGCCCTGGATGCGGGGATCGATGTGAAGATGATTACCTTTGTGGAGGGCACGGTTTACCGGACCCGGAGTCTGGAAAATGTCTATGATTATGAACTGCTGCCGGATTATGAGGAGATGAAGGGGGATAAAAGGCAGTATGCCCGCAGCTTTGGGATCCAGTACCGCAATACGGACCCTTATGGGGGAAAACGGCTGGCAGAGCCCTACAGCGGGCGTGGGTATGTGGAGTATGTGGTGCAGAACCCGCCTGCAAAGCCCTTGTCCCAGGAAGAGATGGATGAGGTCTATGGGCTTCCCTATATGAGGAATTACCACCCTTCCTACGAGGCGTCAGGCGGGGTGCCTGCACTGCAGGAGATCCGGTTCAGCCTGATCAGCAACCGGGGATGTTTTGGAGCCTGCAGTTTTTGTGCCCTCACGTTCCACCAGGGGCGTATCATCCAGGCAAGGAGCCATGAATCCCTGGAAGCGGAGGCAAGGCTTCTGACACAGGATCCGGATTTTAAGGGCTACATCCACGATGTAGGGGGGCCCACGGCAAACTTCCGGTTCCCTGCCTGCGAAAAGCAGGCAAAGAAAGGGGCATGCCCGGATCGCCAGTGCCTTTTCCCAAAGCCATGTAGGAACCTGAACGCAGATCACGGAGATTATATTGCACTCCTGCGCAGGCTGCGGGCATTGCCCGGGGTGAAGAAGGTATTTATCCGTTCCGGGATCCGTTTTGATTATCTGCTTGCGGATAAGAACCGGGATTTTTTGAGGGAATTGTGCAAACACCATGTCAGCGGGCAGCTGAAGGTAGCCCCGGAGCATGTGTCAGACACCGTGCTGAGACGGATGGGGAAGCCGGAGAATGCTGTATACCGGAGGTTTGTCCGGGAGTATGCACAGATGAATGAGAGGCTGGGGAAAGATCAGTACCTGGTGCCTTACCTGATGTCCTCCCATCCCGGCTCCACACTTAAGGAGGCTGTGGAACTGGCCGAATATCTTCGGGATCTGGGATATATGCCGGAGCAGGTGCAGGATTTTTATCCGACACCGTCCACGATCTCTACCTGTATGTATTATACCGGCCTGGATCCCCGTACCATGGAGCCGGTGTATGTGCCGACAAGCCCCCATGAGAAGGCCATGCAGCGGGCGCTGATCCAATACCGGGATCCGAAGAACTATGGCCTGGTGTCAGAGGCCCTCAAGCTGGCCGGGCGGACAGACCTGATTGGA
The DNA here is from genome assembly GCA_910588875.1 of uncultured Lachnospiraceae bacterium. Taxonomy (GTDB): domain Bacteria; phylum Bacillota; class Clostridia; order Lachnospirales; family Lachnospiraceae; genus Brotaphodocola. Next base: position 22,903 of record CAJURT010000028.1, on the reverse strand, counting down.
TACGATAAAAAATGCCTGGTAAGGCCGCCAGGGAAAAAGGGCAGCGGTGAAGGAAAGGGAAAAAGATCCGGGGAAAAGAAAAGGACGGCCCGTAAGGCCTGCCAGAAGAAAGGTAAAAGGTGACAGCTATGAAGATTGCGATAGTGACCGGGGCTTCCTCCGGAATGGGCAGGGAGGCAGTGATCCAGATTGCGGACCGGTTTAGCGGGATCGGGGAGATCTGGGTGATTGCCCGGCGCAGGGAACGCATGGAGGAACTCCGCCGGGAGGTTCCGGCTCCCCTGCGGATTTTTCCTCTGGATTTGGCAGAGGAGGATTCCATGAGGGTGCTGCGCTGGGAACTGCAGCAGAGAAGGCCGGAAGTGAAGATCCTGGTCAATGCAGCCGGATATGGAAAGATCGGCAATGTTGGGACAGCCGGGCTGGAGGAGGAGACCGGCATGGTGCGGATCAACTCCGAAGCGCTTTGCGGGGTGACCCATTTGGTGCTTCCTTATATGACAGCCCATAGCCGGATCTTGATGTTTGCTTCCGCTGCCGGATTCCTGCCGCAGCCGGGGTTTGCCGTCTATGCCGCAACCAAGGCCTTTGTGGTCAGCTACAGCCGGGCGCTGAACGTGGAATTAAAGCCAAAGGATATTGTGGTGACGGCGGTTTGCCCGGGGCCGGTGGCAACAGAATTTTTTGAGGTTGCAAAGGCACATGGGAAGATACCCTTTTATAAGCAGCTGGCAATGGCCGATCCCCGGCGGGTGATCCGCAAAGCGCTGAAAGACAGCATGATGGGGAAGGAAATTTCGGTGTATGGGCCGGTGATGAAGGCCTTCTGCCTTATCTGCAAGGTGCTTCCCCACAGGCTGATCCTGGGGCTGATGGAGAAAGGGAAGCCATGAAGAAGAAAAAGGGAGAGTATGGATACCGGGACAGCATGAGGAGGACACGGCTGCTGGTGACGGCGGTTTTGGCGGCAGGGGTCCTTGCCCAGCTCCTTGCCCGGTTTTTTACTGACAGCCAGGCAGCCAGGAATATCCTGACGGTAATGGCGATTTTGACAGTGCTGCCGACGGCCAACATGGCATCACCGCTTTTGGCCTCCTGGCGTTACCGGACACCGCCGGAAAATTTTTATCAGAAGGCAAAGCCCTATGAAGCTTCCTGCCGGATCCTCTATGACCTGATCGTGACGACGAAGGAATATGTAATGCCCATGGATGCGATTGCGGTCCATCCCCAGGGGATATATGCATTCTGCACGGCGGCAAGGCTGGATATGGCAAAAGCAGAAAAGTCGCTGAATGCGCTGCTTGCCTCCAACCGGCTGGAATTGAAGGTGAAGCTGATCTGTGAGGAAAAGAGTTTCTGGCGCCGCCTGGAGAGTTTAAAGCCTGTGGATGGCGCCGGGGATGACGGAAGGGTGGAATATGCGGTGTCATTGCTGAAAAGTTTTTCGATGTGAAGAAAAGGATGGGAAACAGGGAGGATGGGGGCAGGGCATGCAGAGCATTGAGGTAAATAAAAATGAGGCCGGACAGAGGCTTGACAAGCTGTTGGGGAAATATTTTAACCTTGCCGGGAAGGGATTTTTGTACAAGATGATGCGCAAGAAAAACATTACCCTCAATGGCAAAAAATGTGATGGTTCAGAACGGCTTCAGGAGGGGGATGAGATCCGGCTGTTCCTGGCAGATGAAACGATTGAAAAGTTCTCCCAGGTGAAGGTGCAGCAGGTGCAGGAAAGAAAACTGGATATCCTGTATGAGGATGAACACATCCTGCTGGTGAACAAGCCCTCCGGGATGCTTTCCCAGAAAGCAAAGGATACGGATGAGTCACTTGTGGAGTATGTGACCGGCTATCTTCTGTCTTCCGGGCAGCTAACCCGGGAGCAGCTGCGCAGCTTCCGCCCTTCCGTATGCAACCGGCTGGATCGGAATACCAGCGGGCTGGTGGCTGCCGGGAAATCCCTGGCCGGCCTGCAGGCACTGTCAGCAGTGTTTAAAGACCGCTCCCTGCAAAAATATTATCTCTGCGTGGTTCGGGGGAGGGTGAAGGGAAAACAGCAGATCCGGGGAACCCTGACAAAGGATGGGATAAGGAATCAGGTGACGGTTGAGATGGAGGCGGGAACAGGAGCAGGGAAGGAAACAGGGAAAATCCCAGAGACGGAAGGCAGGAGGGAGACAGGCGGAATCAGGAGGACAGAAGGCAGAGGGAGGACAGGAGAAATCAGGGGAGCAGGGGGCCGGGAGGACAGTAAGGCCGGTGCGTCAATCTGCACGGAGTATGAGCCCTTGTATTACCAGGAGGGTTACACCTTGCTGAAGGTAAAGCTGATTACCGGAAAGACCCACCAGATCCGGGCACATTTGGCGGCAGTGGGGCACCCCATTGCCGGAGATTATAAATATGGGGATCCCGGGGCAAACGCGGAGGTGAAGAAGAAATATAAAGTCCGAAGCCAGATGCTCCATTCGTTCCAGATGATATTCCCCCAAATGCCTGAACCCCTGGAAGGATTAAGCGGGAAATGCTTTATAGCGCCGGTTCCGGGTGAATTTGGGAGAATGTTCGGGGGAGTGGATTGGCAGGAGGCTGCAAGGGGGCAGGAGGAAGAAGAAAAGGGACAGGAAAAAGCAGAAAAGAGACAGGAGAAACCGGAAAAGGGACAGGAGAAATCAGAAAAGGGACAGGAGAGAACAGGCAGGGAGGGGTTTGCCAAAACCGGAAAGGGACAGATGGGATGAACCGGAAAAAACTGGATGCCGCCATGGGGACGGCTATGGATGTGGCAGGACGGCTGCACTTACTGCTGCTGCGTTTCCTGACAGGGATACTGACAATATTTCTGGTTCTGGTGCCGCTTAGCGGGTTCTGGATGGCCTGGCAGATGAGGCGGCTTGGGATTTTCCGGGATTTTTTTGGCTATCTTAGGCATTGGAGTTCCATTGGGTCGCTGCTTGCCTTCCTTTTGTGCTATCTGGGGATGTTTTCCTCCCTGCTCTGGCTTTGTATTGTCTGTAAGAGGCTGCGGATCATGAAGCGGGTGGTTGTCTGGGGCATGGTTTGGATCCCGGTTCTCAATTACCTGCTGGCATGGTATGTAAGGGGATTGGCACGCCAGGAAATTGACCATAGCCTGCACAAGATCCGGCTGGACGATGTGAGGGTGGAACATCAGATATGCCGGACGCGCTACCCCCTGCTGCTGGTACATGGTGTTGGTTTTCGGGATTTCCATTATTTTAATTACTGGGGGCGGATTCCCAGGGAACTGGTTAGAAACGGCGCCAGGGTTTACTATGGGCACCAGGAGGCCTGGGGGACAGTAGAGGATAATGCCAAAATCCTGCAGGGGAAAATCCGGGAGATCCTTGAGGAGACCGGCGCCGGGAAAGTGAACATTATTGCCCACTCCAAAGGAGGCCTGGATTCACGCTACCTGATCAGCGGCTTGTCGATGGCGCCTTACGTGGCCACATTAACCACGATCAACACCCCGCACCATGGCTCAGCCCTGGTGGAATTCCTGATGCGGCTGCCGGATCCGGTTTACCGCCAGGTTTGCCGGCAGATCGACGGGTATTTTGGCTGGCTGGGGGACAAAAATCCCAACGCCTACGTGGCAAGCCGCCAGCTTTCCTGTGCTTATGCCCGGGAGTTTAACCTGCATTACCCAGACGCAGAAGAGGTGTGGTACCAAAGTTATGCCAGTCTGATGAAGCATGGGTTTAGCAGCAAATTATTGTGCGTCCCCTACTGGATTTTAAAGGCGCTGGATGCGGAGAATGACGGCCTGGTAACAGTGGAATCCGCCCGGTGGACGAACTTTAAAGGGGTGGTGAGTAACCGTTATTTAAGAGGGATTTCCCATGGGGACATGATTGACCTCACCCGGGAAGATTACCGTGGTTTTAAAGTTTTGGAGTTTTATATCCAGCTGGTAAAGGAGTTGGCAGAGCAGGGGTTTTGAGATTGGGAGATCCAATGGCTGAAGGTCAATAGCCTGTGTTTACCGTGCAATGGGGAAATTTGTCTATTTACTTTTGGAGATTGTATGGTATAATGAGCGATAGTAAATAAAATCAATCAAAGTTAAATCGTCGCGTGGCCGCGTTTAACTGTGTTTGAGGTTATATTGTTTTGCCTTGTCGTGACATTTTTTTGTGGCGAATGGCGAAGCATACCCATTTTCAGACACAGTTCCCGGTTGATCAACTGGAGGAACGTTATGTGGTATGTTATGCAGGTGCGGACCGGAAGGGAGGGGGAGACCATCTCCATGATCCGCCAGTATGTGGCAGACTCCAGCCTTGGGGAATGCTTTTTACCAAGATATGAACAGAAAAAGAAGTACGCAGGCGCCTGGCATATAGTCCAGGCGCTTTTGTTTCCCGGATATGTGTTCGTGGAGACGAAGGAAATTGAAAAATTCTATATGGAACTCAAGCATGTGCCGGAACTGACGAAACTCCTGGGAACGGGGGAGAAATGGACGTCAGTGATCGACGAGGACCTGCGGGTGCTGGAGCGCCTGCTCAATGAAGACCGGTTAGTTGCCATGTCTACCGGGTATATCGAGGGAGACAGGGTGACAATTATAGATGGCCCCCTGGAAGGCCTGGAAACCGTGATCCGCAAAATTGACCGCCATAAACGGACTGCATTGGTGGAGATGCATATGTTTGGGAGGGTGCAGGAAGTGGCGGTGGGGCTGGAGGTTGTGGGGAGGGTGTGAGGGATAGTTTTATATATGTTTTGGAATATAAGGGATGAAGTAGATCCCTTTTTTTCTTTGCAGAAAATTGTGGGAAAGTATTAGGAGATGATAAACAAATATACAGTTTCTTATGATGTAATATGGATTTAGAGTAAGGGGATTTTTTATGACAATGGATAGATATATTTAAGAGTTGATGTGATGCAATCATCGCAAATAGATACGATTTTGTACTTGATGATGTGAAATACAAGGTTTACACAAGAGATCTATTCAGACGTAACTAAACCGATGGACTATCTTGAAGTGTGTAAAAGAGAAGAAGGAATAAATGGAACATAAAGGTGATAATAGAGGTGATTTAATACTATTCTATATAACAAATAGAACTGATGTGGCTCTTATAGCTGAAAAGTATGGTGTTGATCGAATCTGGATTGATTTGGAGGTATTGGGCAAGGAAGCACGTCAGGAAAATATGGATACTGTTAAGTCGTATCATTCAGTTGATGATATTGAAAAGATAAAACGGTTGCTTATAACGTCCGAGTTAATGGTCAGGATTAATTCTTGGTATGATGGCTCTGATGCCGAAATTGAAGCTGTAATTCGGGCAGGTGCTGATGTCATCATGCTTCCTTATTGGAAAACAGCCGAAGAAGTACAAAACTTTTTGGCAGCGGTTAATGGACGATGTAAGACTTCGCTTTTATTGGAAACAAAGGAGGCTGTAGAATGTATAGATTATGTATTGGAACAAGGGGGATTTGATGAAATCCATATAGGTTTGAATGATCTTCACCTTTCGTATGGCATGGCTTTTATGTTTGAACTATTAGCAGATGGAACAATTGAGAAACTCTGCGAGAAATTTAAGGCCTCCGGAATCCCGTATGGTTTTGGTGGTATAGCAAAGCTTGGAGATGGATTGCTTCCAGCTGAGATGGTCATTATGGAGCATTACAGGTTGGGATCAACCAGAGCAATATTATCAAGGACTTTCTGTGACAATGCGAAAATAGGGAGTATTGATGAAATTGACAGGGTTTTTAGGGAAAATATAGAAAGCTTGCGAAAATATGAGGCGTCCTTGCATAGTCTTTCAGATTCGGATTTTATAAAGAATAAAGAAAAGGTTGCAGAGATTGTAAAAGATATTGTGTTATCAATAAAAAGTAAAGAGAACTAAAGAATTTGGAATGATGGGGGCGTAATATGCCTAAGGTACTTAATAAAGAATTGTTGAAAAATCTAGCAGATAGATTTGGAAACGCTTTTTATTTGTTAGAATCAGAAAGCTTTGAATCAAATTATAAGGAACTGTCGACTGCATTTAAGGCTTATTATCCGAAGTTTAATATCGCGTATTCATATAAAACCAATTATACGCCTAAACTTGTTCAGATTGTTAATCGTCTTGGTGGGTATGCTGAGGTAGTATCTGATATGGAAATGGAGATAGCACTTCGCTCTGGTGTAACTGCCGATCATATTATCTGGAACGGACCAGTCAAGAATGAATGTAAGGTGAAACAATTATTACTTACTGGCGGGACGCTTAATATCGATTCAATTTATGAGATTGATAACATCCGTACTATCGCTGAAAGCTATCCTAATCATATTCTCAATGTAGGTGTTCGTTGCAATTATGATGTGGGGGATGGAGTGTTTTCTAGGTTTGGATTTGATGTAGATGGAGAAGACTTTAAGATTGCATTGGAATTTATATCATCATTGTCGAATGTCAGACTCATCAACCTTCAGGCACATTTCGCTAAACGTGCACCAGAGTATTGGACTGCTAGAGCAGAGGGAATGTTAAAGATTTACGATAAGGTTGTAAAGAAATACGGCTTGAAACCAGAAAGGCTTGATATCGGTGGTGGCATATATGGAAAGATGCCGGAATCTCTCAGTAAGCAACTTAAGATAGAAAATATAACATATGATGACTATGCATCTAGGGCGGCAGGACTGTTTGCTGAGCATTTTGAAAATGATCCGAATGCACCATGGCTGTTTATTGAACCGGGTTCGGCGATAGCTGGTGATTGTATGAGATTTGTGAGTAGAATTGAGACTATAAAATCCGTAAGAGGAAAAATGATAGCAACGGTTATTGGTTCCCAGAAGAATATCAGTATGTCTGGAATTAATCCACCAATTGAGATTATTGCCGGTGATGGAAATAGAAAGCAGGTTGAGGGTGTTGATATTGTAGGTTTTACGTGCATAGAGGGAGATGTCTTGCAAAAAGATTATACCGGAGAACTCGGGATAGGCGATTTTATTGTAATCAGTAACTGTGGATCGTATTCTTTAGTTATGAAACCGCCATTTATTCTACCGAATTTTGCAGTATTGGATATTAACGGAGATACAGTAGAAATTATTAAGAGAGCAGAAAGATTTGATGATCTGTTCCATACGTTCAGTTTCTGACTTATCTGATTATACGTCGATTAATAGATGTACGAAAATAATAAAAGGGTGGATCAGAAATGTATAAATTTAATGTGATTTTAAAACGGTTATTTGATATTGCATCATCCGGAATATTTGCTTTAATTCTTTCACCTTTATGGATTATTGTGGCCATATGGATTAAGGCTGATTCACAAGGGCCGGTGTTTTTTAAACAAGGAAGAAGGACAAAAGATGGACGTATATTTAATATGTTAAAGTTTCGAACAATGGTAGTAAATGCAGAAAGCATGGGTACGGGTCTATTCAATTTTGAGAATGATCCTAGAGTGACAAAAGCAGGCCATTTTTTACGAAATTCCAGTATCGATGAATTGCCGCAACTTTTCAATATTCTAAAAGGAGATATGAGTGTGGTAGGGCCTAGACCATGCGTAACTTATGAGTTGGGAGATTTTGACTCTTTAAACAAGCGTTATAAAAAGAGATTTGAGATGAAGGCCGGACTGACCGGGTTAGCACAAGTTAAAGGGCGAAATGATATTAGCTGGGATGAAAAAGTAGGATATGATAATCAGTATGTAGATGATTTCAAGCGAATCGGCATATTAGCTGATATAAAGATTTTATGGCAGTCTGTTATCAAAGTTTTTAAGAAAGAAAATATCTACGAAAATAAGGCTGATGACTCCATGACAGATGCAGAAGCGGCAAAGCATGAAGAAGAAGAAATCATAAGAATTGCACATTTACCGGATTAATTGTGATTCGTATAAGGATAAGTAATTAAAAAGAGGGACTGGAAAATGAAATACGAAGTATCTGAAAGATTGATATGGTTCAAGGGTGAACTTATTCATGTGAATGATGCCAGGATCAATGCTCTTGCACCAACATCACAATTTGGGCTCAATGTGTTTGAGGGAATTCCATGCTATTGGAATGATAATGAAAATCAATTATACGCTTTCCGACTTGATGATCATTATGATCGTCTTATTAGATCAGCAAGACTTATTCAAATTGAGTGTCCTTATAGCAAAGATGATCTAAAAAAAGCACTGATTGATGTAGTTAAGGCTAATGAATATGACGAGAATTTATCGGTTCGTCAGACGTTATTTGTAGATGGTTTTGGATCCTGGGGATCGGATGGAATTACAGAAATGTTTGTGGCACCTATTCCGAGAGGAAGGACAAGTACAGAATACAATAAAAAAGGATTGAATGTTTGTGTAACATCATGGAGACGAATCAGTGAAAACGCACTTAGTCCACGAATTAAGTGTGGTGCAAACTATATCAACAGTCGTTATGGACAAAGAGAAGCACTGAGAAATGGATATGATACATGCCTTTTTTTGAATGAATATGGAAAGGTTTCAGAGGGACCGGGAAGCTGTTTTTTCATGATAAGGGATAAGAAGATTATCACACCTGCTTTCACGGATGCAGTACTGGAGTCAATTACGAGAGATACAGTTGTTAAAATCAGTCAGAGTTTGGGTTATGAAGTTATAGAGAGAACGATTGACAGGACAGAACTTTATACAGCTGATGAAGCGTTCTTATGTGGCTCTGCTATGGAGTTGACATCTGTGCTCAGCATTGACAGATATGAGTTCGGAGAAGGGGAGATTACCAAACAACTCCATAAAGTCTATGTAGATGCAGCAAGAGGCATGAGAGAAGAATTCAAGGATTGGGTGACACCAATTTACTAAAATGTAACACCGGAAACATTTCTTGATGTAGATGACATATGGAATCCTGATAAGATAGAAAAACAGATAAATATCTTAAAAGATTAAGAAAGGTTCCTTCTGTTTCACAGTGATCGAAATGATTGATGGTGATTTTTTTAGTTCAAATAAACTAAAGAGCATATGCCAAATATAGGAAATATAGACACAGAATGAGGGAATAAGTAAGCTAAAAGCTACCATTAATATATGCAAATGGATGGTAAATTCCATGAAAAAACATGAGATTAGTCTTAAAGAACTAGTGAATATACTCTTCCCTGAGAAATTAGAGGAGAGGGTATTGGAATGTAATCAATTAGAGTATCAATTCTATGAATCATGCTCCACATCAGAAGTACAGTTTTGTTATTGAATAGAGGAGCAAATACATGAAGAGAAAAAGTTACTTACCTGAGTTGGTATCAGTTATTATACCTACTTATAACTCGGAAAAATTTATTAAAAAAACAGTTTCATCTGCTTTGAGCCAGACATACAAAGAACTTGAAATAATCATAGTAGATGATTGCTCAAAGGATAATACACGGGCAATCATTGAAGAACTATCAAATCAAGACAATCGGGTGAGATTTATTTTTCAAGATAAGAATCAAGGAGTTGCTGTGGCAAGAAACATAGGAATTAAAAATGCCAAAGGGAAATATATTGCATTTCTTGATTCGGACGATATTTGGCTGTCTGAAAAAATTGAAAAACAAATTAGTGCAATTAAAAATGGCAATCCATTTGTGTTTTGTGCTTATGATTTTGTTGATGGCGAAGGCAATCATATTGGAAATAAATCAAAGATTAAAACGGAGGTTTCATATAAAGATGAGTTGACAAAAACGTATATAAGTACACCAACTGTAATTTATGATCGTGAGTTTTTTGATGATCCGTATATGCCACTAAGAAGGACGGGACAGGACTATGCATTTTGGTTAGTGCTTCTATCAAAAGCAAATGCTTATGGCATTGATGAAGCGTTAGTTCATGTGACACGTAGAGAAGGCTCGCTTTCAAAAAATAAAATCCAAAATCTCATAGATGTATACGAGATTCAAATGAAGTTTGAAAAGATTGGGAAGCTGAGAGCCGGGTGGAATACTGTATTGTATTTCTTTTATGCAATGAGAAAAAAACTCACAAGAAATCATTAATTAGCAGAAGGAGAAAATAAAAATGTCACTGTTTGAAAAACTTGTTAATAAAGAAGAATCACTCGCACTTGTAGGTCTTGGTTATGTTGGAATGCCAATAGCACATGCTTTTGCTAAGAAAGATATAAATGTTATCGGATTTGATCTTAATAAAGAAAAGATTGGACTATATAGAGCAGGTATCGATCCGACTAATGAAGTTGGAGATGAGGAAATCAAGCGTACCAAGATACATTTTACTTCAGATGAGTCAGATCTTAAAAGCGCTAAATTTATAATTATTGCTGTACCAACACCTGTCAATACAGATCATACACCAGATCTTACCCCGGTAATTAGGGCATCTGAAATTGTAGGAAGAAATCTTACATCTGATGCTGTTGTTGTGTATGAGTCAACTGTATATCCAGGATGTACAGAAGATGTATGTATTCCGATTCTTGAAAAGCAGTCTGGACTTAACTGCGGTGTGGGATTTAAGGTAGGTTATTCTCCAGAACGTATTAATCCTGGCGATAAAATACATAGACTCGAGAACATTCATAAGATAGTATCGGGTATTGATGCTGAGGCGTTAGAAGAAATTAAAGCGGTATATGATTTAGTTATTGAAGTAGGAACGCATCCTGTCTCAAATATTCGAACGGCTGAAGCAGTTAAAGTTGTTGAAAATAGTCAGCGTGATATTAATATCGCGTTCATGAATGAACTTGCAATGGTATTTGATCGCATGCAGATTGATACAAATGAAGTAGTTGATGGCATGAACACCAAATGGAATGCTCTTGGTTTCAGACCAGGTTTAGTTGGAGGTCACTGCATAGGTGTAGATCCTTATTATTTTACATATGAGGCAGAGAAACTTGGTTATCATAGTCAGATAATACTAAACGGTCGCATTGTAAATGACTCAATGGGAGCATTTGTGGCTGATAAGGCTGTAAAACAGATGATAGAAGCCGGTCAGGCACCGAAGAAGAGTAAAGTAGTAATTCTTGGACTGACTTTTAAAGAAAATTGTCCCGATATTCGTAATAGCAAGGTTGATGATATAATTAAGCAGTTAAATACTTATGGGATTGAACCAATTGTGGTTGATCCTTGGGTTAATGAAAATGAAGCCATTCATGAATATGGTGTTAGTTTAACTAAGATGGAAGATATTACAGACATTGATTGTGTTATTGTGGCTGTCGCTCATAATGAGTTTAAGCTAATGGGAATAGAAGGGATTTTGAAACTATATGGTAACAAAAAAGAAAAAGTTTTGATTGACGTAAAAGGATTGTATAAAGTAGAAGATTTGAATAAGTATGGTGTTATTTGGTGGAGATTATAAATAATTTGGAGAGTAGCATGGAAAAAGGTGTGATAGTTTTTATAAGAGCTTCCGGGATATATTATGATTCACGTGCTTCAAAAGAGATTAAATCGTTAGTTGAAGGTGGATACAGAGTAGAAGTAATAGGATGGGATCGTACAGGGATGGCACTAGAGAAGTGTCAAAAAGTGTTCTCTGAAATCATTGATTATGTTAATTTTCATTTTTTTGATTTGCAAATTTCTCATTTGGGCATAAAAAATATGGATAAACTCCTTAAATGGATGAAATATATAAAAACTGAGTTTACAAGTATATATAATGCTAATAATATTTTCGCAATCCATGCATGTGATTTTGACACCGGATTTGCTATAACAAAATTTGTCAAGAAAAACAAAATACATTTTATATATGATATTTATGATTATTATTGTGATTCTCATAATATGCCAGAACCATTAAGAATAATAGTATCCCGTCTTGAAAATGCAATTATTAACATATCGGATGCCACTATTATTTGCACAAAAGAAAGAAAAGAGCAAATAAGGAAAGCACATCCTTCAAAAGTAATTGTAATATATAATTCTCCTGATATAAACGAAGGTGCTGATGATGTAGAAAAAGAGTTTGATTATGTATATTGTGGAACACTTGCTGGAGGACGTTTATTAAAGGAAATATTAGAAAACTATAAATATCATACAGATATTAAAATGGTTTTTGGCGGAGACGGCGAGTTTGCTGAACTATGTCGTGAACTTGATCAAAGATATGAGCATTTTAGTTATGTAGGGGTGATACCATATTCCAAAGTATTGGAATTAGAGAAAAAATCAAAAGTTATTTCAGCTATTTATGATCCATCTATAAGAAATCACAGATTATGTGCGCCAAACAAATTTTATGAGGCATTAGCTATAGGAATACCCATTATTGTATGTAGGGGGACAGGAATAGATTCAATAGTTGAAGAACAGAGTATTGGTCATGTGATTGATTATAGTGTCAAAGACTTTTATCAATCCTTAGATAATATGATTAAGGATGATGAGATGTACAAACAGATAAGTAAAAAATCAAGGGAAATATATAAAACCCAATATAGATGGAAATCTATGAAAGATAAACTTATTAGTCTATATACTGGGCTATAAGCAAGGTGAAGATACATGAATCAGACTAAAGGCCTAACAAATAGAAGATTATTAGTTAATTCAGAAGATATTTGGATTGCTATAAAGATAATACTTGTTGCAGCAGTTAATGTTCTCTACTGTTCGAATCAAGTGATATCTAATTTGGCGGTTTTGACTGAAATTGTAATATTGATATTCGATATATTTCAAAACAAATGGGCGAGGTATTTAGGTGACTATATTTTGTTCTGTGGATTAAGTATAGAATATGCTGTGCTCACAAATGCAGAAAATATATATGGTTTTAAGGAATTTCGAATATTTGGAATCAACATGGGAATCATGGCTCTTTTACCAATATTTTTTTATTACGTTTTACGGTATAGAGGCAGAATCAAACTCTTCAATATAAGACAGAAGGATCTATGGAAGTTTGCCAAAATGTATTTGATATTGGTCATAATAAGTGCTTTTATGGGATTAATATTGTATTTATTCAATGATAATAATATTGCAAATGTATTTACATTTAGAATTTTCATTGAAGAATTATACCAGAAAGGTGCACAACCAATACTGATTATTTTTATTTTTTGCTTTATGGCAATTCATGAAGAACGTAATTCATTTGATACATTCGAAAAGTATTTATTGGCCACTTTATATGGATCGGTTGCAAGTTTGGTGATCTCGTTTGTTTTTGGGAGAACTGGACATTATGGTGGGGTTAATACTTTAGTGGCGACCAATAATGTTAGATGGATTCCTCTGTTACTTATATTCCCTCTGTATAAAAAATATAGAGGAAGATTATTTATAGTTGTTGTTGGGATTATAGGGGCATATTTTCTGCTTAGATATAATGCTACTGGAAAAAATATAATGCTTTATATGTTGATACCTTTAATATACCTTTTTGTGTACTTCAAACAACGCGAATATGCAAAGGGTTTTGCGATAATTGCATTAATCCCAATAGTAGTAATGATAGGATTATCTACAGCGTCAAAACTAAGTTCTGTTTCTATATTGTTTAATTCAAAGATGAAACAGGTAATGTCGATGATTGGCAATTTATTTACTACCTCTGTAGATAAAATGGAAGACTCTCCCAGAGTGCGTGTTCTTGAGTTTATTTATATTATTAAAGAATATGTGAAAAAACCTTATCTAGCCCTGTTTGGAAAAGGGTTAGGGGGTACGATGCTAAAAGGAAATCTTGCGTATGATTTATCATCATTTTCGAAAGAGGAACTTACTGCAGGATTAATCTATAATGTTCATGAATCAATAAATAAATTGTTTTTATCAAATGGTGTTCTCGGCTTACTTTTTTTGGCTCACACCATTGTTATGGGCATTAAGAAAATGAAAAATAATCCTTGGATTATTATCGGAATTTATTGGTTTCTTATATCACTGGGACATTCAATTACCATGTCAGCATTCGGACTTTCGTGCCTAATATATGGATTGTTTGAGGCTAATTGTATAGTTGAGGAATATCGAGATGGAAGATTATAGAGTGGGTATTATTACCTATCCCCGAATCGAAGAGGGAAAAGGAAGATTTTTGCAAGCATATGCTTTATATACTGCTGTAAAAGATTTAGGATATCATCCTGAAGTTATAAATTATTATCCAGAAGAATGGACAGCACAAAGAACAATAGTAGATAAGATATGCCAGTTCATTCGAAATCCCAATATATGGGGATATATCAAAACTATTCAACATAGAGCCTCTGAAAAAAGAAATAAGGAAAGTATAGAGACATCAACTAATAAGTATAAAGAATTCATTGCGCACAATATGGTATATGATTTTTCTCATGTGATTAGCAAGGAAGAATTGCTTGACAAATCATTTGATGCTTGGATATGTGGAAGCGATCAGATATGGAATTCATATTTTTCGGTAGGAATTGATAGCGTTTATTATCTCCAATTTGTGTCTAAGGATAGCAGGATATCTTATGCTGCCAGCATGGGGACATTAGATGTAAACAATGATTATTTAATGCAACAGAAGGAATGGATATCAGAAATTCCTCATATTTCTGTTAGAGAGAAAGGAACAAAAGAACTGTTGGACAATAGGTTCGGTATTAGTGCCGAATATGTATGTGATCCTACATTCCTTATGACCAGAGACTGGTGGGAAGGGTTTTGCAATAAAAGAATTATAGAAGAGCCTTACTTGCTTCTATTTCTTTTTGATACAAATCCTTTAGCAAGAAAAATGGCTGAACAGATAGCATTTGATAGGAAACTTAAAATTATTTGTATATCAGATGATTATAAAGACTCTCAAAAGTATACTATTCCATATGGAATTGGACCTGAGGAATTTGTTTCACTGTTTAAATATGCAGATTTTGTTTGTACACAATCATTTCATGGAACGGTTTTGAGTGTTATTTTTAATCGTCAATTTTTAGTCTTCGATAGAAGTGGAAAAGGTGAAGTGAGTGGTCTTTTACTACGCATTCAAGATTTATTGTATTCATTAGATCTGGAAAAACGAATAGTCAATAATATTGAAAATGGGGAAGTAATGTCAGAAATAGATTTCAGTGTACCTAATATGCGAATAGAAGAAAATAGATTTAAGGGACTTTATTATTTGGAGAGTGCACTTAAACAGGTAATCAATAACAAACAGATTTAAAATGATATGAGGTGTGAGAAATATATATGGCAAATCAAAAAAAGGCAGGTATAATACTTTCATATTTGACAATTGCCGTAAATATGTTGGTTCAATTTGCTTATACCCCAATCATGCTCAGACTATTAGGGCAAAGCGAATATGGTGTTTATACATTATCAAACAGTATAATAAGTTATTTAACATTGTTTGATATGGGGTTCGCAGGATCATATTTAAGATTTTTTTCTGCTTGTAAGGTGAAAAATGATGATGAAGGAATAAAAAAACTTAATGGTACATTTGTAACACTCTTTTCTATTATGAGTCTGATTGCCTTATTGTGTGGAATAGTTTTATCGTTTCAATTGGAGAATTTTTTTAGAAGAACACTTAGCCCGGAAGAATTGGATAAATCTAAGTCGATTATGATAATCCTTTCGTTTAGTTTGGCATTTAATTTACTAACAAACGTGTTTTCTTCAGTTATTACCGCTTATGAAAAATTTTTTAGATTAAGATTGATTAAACTTTTATCAACAATATTTAGCCCATTAATTAGCATTCCATTAATGTTGATGGGATATGGATCGATTTCATTGGCGATTGCATCTCTTGTTACGACAGTATGGTGTTTTATTGATTATAGAAGATACTGCATCAAATCTTTAGGAATAGATTTTAATTTTAGATTTGGGTCGAAAGATTTGGTTCTTGAATTAGGGAGATTTTCCTTTTTTATCTTTTTGAATGAGATTATTTCTCAGATCAATTGGAGTATTGATAAAGTTCTTCTAGGGTTTTACTATGGTACGACAGTAACTGCCGTATATGGTGTGGGGGCTCAAATAGATTCAGTGTATAGAACATTGTCCAGTTCTATTTCATCTGTTTTTGTTCCACAAATAAACAGAATAGTTGCAGAGGGTAGCAATAACAAAGAATTAACGAGGCTATTCTGTCAGATTGGAAGGCTACAATGGATTGTGCTTGCTCCAATTTTATTGGGTTTTATTGGCTTTGGTAGGTTTTTTGTTAGTATATGGGCAGGTAATGGATATGACATATCATTTTATGTTGCCCTTTTATTAATTGTTCCAGTTTCTGTACCGCTTATTCAAAATATTGGAATTGAAATTCAACGTGCAAAGAACAAGCATCAGTTTCGCTCGATTATTTATTCTATAATGGCGATTGTTAATATTTGTTTAAGCATACCTTTGTGTAAATTATATGGGGCTGTTGGATGTGCAATGGGAACGTCTATTTCTTTGATACTGGGGAATGGAATAATCATGAACTGGTTTTATCAAAAGAAACTTGATTTGTGCGTGTCATTTTTTTGGAAAGAAATACTATATCTTTCTAAGGGGATGATTCCAGCTGTTTTGCTTATCATAGCGTTGCTAATCTTACCAATTGAATGGACAATTATTAAGTTTATTTGTTATGCTTTGTTATTTATATCTGTATATGTGTTTTTTATGTGGATATGGGGATTCAATAAAGAAGAAAAATTACTGGTTCTTCGTTATTTGAAGAAAGATAGGTAAAGGAATACAGATTATATGATAGCTATTAAAAATAAGAGTAATTGTTGTGGGTGCGGTGCATGTGAATCAATTTGTCCTAAGCAGTGTTTGGCATTGCACAAGGATGAATTCGGTTTTTACTACCCGAAAATAGAGAAGGATGCTTGCATAGACTGCGGAGCCTGTGAAAAAGTATGTCCGATAATAAATATGCCTTCAAAAAACGAATCTGAAAATAGAATGTTTGCTTGTTCTAGTCACGACATTGATTCAAAAAAGCGTAGTTCTTCAGGAGGAGTTTTTTATTTGCTGGCTTCATATATATTATCAAATAATGGTGTTGTATTTGGAGTTAAGCTTTCGAATGATTGCAGGTATTCTTTGTTTACATGCATTAAGTCAAGAGATTCTCTTTTGCCAGTTTTGGGTAGCAAGTATGTTCAAACCCGTACAGAAAAAATATATAAGAAAGTTAAACAAGAATTAGTTGGTGGATATCCCGTATTGTTTTCAGGTACACCTTGTCATGTCGCAGCACTAATTAATTATCTCAATAACAAATATGACAATCTTTATTTAGTTGATCTCTCCTGTCATGGCGTACCGTCTGAAAAGGCGTGGAATCGCTATTTGGATTGCAGAGAAAAGAAAGCCGAAGCAAAAGTTATTTCTGCTTCTTTTCGTAGCAAAGAAAGTGGTTGGCGAGATTTCTCTGTTTCTACTGATTTTTCCAATGGTGTGCATCATGCAGAAGTTTTTACGAAAGATTCATATGGTAAAGCATTCACTCATAGACTTCTGTTTCGCCCTTCATGTGAACACTGTAAATTTAAAGGATTAAATAGATGTAGCGATATTACGCTGGCTGATTTTTGGGGTATAGACGAAATAACCAATGATTTTAGTGACGATAAAGGAACATCGCTAGTAATTACCCATAGCAATAAAGGGGCTGAATTAATAGACTGTATCAAACAATCTGTTAAATTATTGCCAGTATCTCAGGAACAAGGGACAAGACGTAATCCATATCTTTATCGATCAGTAATACCACATTCAAGTAAAAACAAGTTTTTTGAATTGCTTGATAAAGAGGATTTTGATTTGTTGGTAGACAAATACGCAACAGACGAATTTGTTCTTAAAGACTTCATATTTGACTTGAAAAGATATATAAAACGAAAAATAAAGGGAACTACCTAAGGAGTAAGACTGTGATTATAACAAAAACACCATTTCGTATGTCATTTTTTGGCGGTGGAACTGATATGGAAAGCTTTTTTATAGAACATGGAGGGGCAGTTCTTTCTACTACATTTGATAAGTATTGTTATGTAAATGTTAGACATCTTCCCAGATTTTTTGATTGGACGTCAGAATTTACTTATTCAAAGATAGAGAAAGTATCTGATACAGATGAAATTAATCATCCTGCAATCCGTAATGCGATGAAGATGCTTGACATGCATGAAATTCGATTGACTTATGAGGCGGATCTACCTGCACGTTCCGGCTTGGGTACTTCTTCATCTTTTGCTGTAGGCATGCTAAATGCATTTTATGCATTAAAAGGAAAATATGCAAACAAGAAACAGCTTGCTGATGAGGCCATTTATTTAGAACGAGTTCTATGTGATGAAGCAGGCGGCTGGCAAGATCAAATTGCTGCTTCTTTCGGAGGATTTAATCGAATTAATTTTGGATCGGATGGCTATGAGATATTACCAGTAATTATTAGTCCTGAAAAAAAAGATCAACTTAATGATAATTTACTTATGTTTTTTACAGGTTTCACACGTTTCTCAGCAGCTGTTCAGCAGGCTAATAATTTAGGTGCAAAGGATAAGATAAGACAGTTTAAGGAAATGTTGACGCTTGTAGACGATGCTGAAAAGGTTTTAACTGACAAACAGTCAGATCTTGATGATTTTGGTCGTCTTCTTGATTACACATGGAAACTTAAAAGACAGACAGGAACGGCGGTAAGTACAGATAACATTGATGGATTGTATGCAAAAGGAATTGAGGCTGGTGCGCTGGGAGGAAAACTCCTTGGTGCAGGTGGAGGGGGATTCCTTGTATTTTATGTACAACCAGAAAAGCAGAAGGCCGTGAAAGAGGCTATGAAAGATTTATTGTACATTCCATTTAAATTTGAGAACGGAGGAACAAGAGTGATTCATTATACCCCAGAAACGTATATCCCTAAGAAGGATGAACAATGAAGATGATAATTATGGCTGGTGGAAAGGGAACAATGATTTCATCTATTCATCATTACTGTTTGATACTTGGAAAATTATATCATCAATTAATTTGATGATGAGATGAAAGATAGCGTTAAAATTGAATGTGAATTGACAAGTATAGGAGATATCGCTGTAAGGATTTCAGGGACATATATATGATTCAGGAATTACACTTATCGGTATATCATTGCTGTTGTTTAATGTTAGAAAATTAGTTTTTTTGGAGGAAAATAAATGAAAGTATTGGTAACCGGTGCGGGCGGTATGGTGGGTTCTCATATGGTTGAACAACTCTATAATACAGGGCATGATGTTATAGGCATTTGGCATAAGAATAAAAGAAATATTGATCAGATAACACTTCCAATCAGATTTGTTCAGTGTGATATTCGATATGGTTATGGAATAGAAGAATTGATTATGGATAACTTACCAGATCAGATATATCATTTGGCAGCTCAATCTTATCCAACAGTTTCTTGGGTAAGTCCTGCAGAAACTATTGATGTAAATATTAATGGAACTGTGGCAGTGTTTGAGGCTATTAAAACTGCGCGAAAATATATTAAGTCTAATTATGATCCAATGGTAGTAGTAGCCTGTTCAAGTGCAGAATACGGTGAAACCCTTAACAAGTTGGAATATAATGACATTTTTATAAAAGAAACAGCTGAACTTCAACCGCTTCATCCTTATGGTGTAAGTAAGGTTGGACAAGATTTGTTATCGTTTCAGTATTTTATGAATGATCATATTCGTTGTATAAGGGCTAGAATATTTAATTCAACAGGGACAAGAAAAGTGAATGATGTTACATCTGATTTTACCAAAAGAACTATAGAGGCTGAAAAGTCTGGTATATGGGAACTTAGAGTTGGTAATCTTGAAACACGGCGAGCCATTATGGATCAGAGAGATCTAGTAAATGGTCTTATGCTTCTTGCTCAGAAAGGAAACGCTGGTGACGTTTATAATTTATCATCTGAACATATATATCAAATTAAAGATATCATTACGATGATTGAGGAGCAGGTAGAACAAGAGTTTAGGATACGTGTCGATCCATCTTTATTCCGGCCTACTGACGAAAAAATCATCGTTGGCGATGTAACGAAACTAAAGAGAGATACTGGTTGGAAACAAAATATTCCAATGGAACAGACAATAGCTGATATGTTGGATTATTGGAGACGAGAGTTATGAAGATATTATATATGAATCTGCTTTACAATAACAGTGGTCAAAGAAGGATGGATGAAAACATTATAAGTGAACTTGTTAAAATAGCAGAAGTGTATGTAGTATGTCCAGAGGGGTGGTATAAACATATTATCGAAGGAGCAAATTATATCCATTATTGTCCAAGAACAATTATCAGGAATAAAAGAACGATAAATTATATTAATAGCATAAAGAATATAGGATTTGCTAATAAGCTAAGCAAACAGGGATTCGATTATTATTTGTTTGCATCTTATGAAACCATATTGTATTCTTTGTGGAGCATTATTAATCCTCGCATATTATCTAAAAGTTATGTTATCCATAATAATAACATAGATGGTATTAATGAAAAGAGAGTAAAAAAGTTATTCTTTAATACATATGCTAATAAAATCAATCATGTTGTGCTTGAGGATTTTATAGGGGAGTATTTGAAAAAAGAGTTTAATTTAAAAGAAGAGTCAGTTTTTGTTTTGCCTCATCCTCTTAACTCAAATATTTGCAATGAGGAAAAAATATATGATTGTGTAGGAATTAGTAATAGTAATGATGACACTTGGATAAGAGAAATAATCCATCTTGAAAAAGAAACAAATCAGTTTAAGAATAATGGCTGTAAAGTAGTGTTAAGATCTAGTTCATATAGTTTTGATGATGGGTATTTATCTGTGATAAATGGTTGGTTATCAGATAATGAATATAATAAATATATAAATACAGCAAGATGTATTTTTTTACCGTTTCCAAATACATTTAGATACAGAATGAGCGGATCAGTAGTAGATGCTTTTTCAAATCACACAGTGGTTATTGGAAGTGGAATCCCATTGTTTAATTACTACGCTACTGTTTATAAAAATATTTGCAAGGTTGTTAATTCCAGTAAAGAATTTTGCAAAACAATTATTGAAATGAAAGATAACCTTACCAAAGAAAAAGATTTCGATTTGTTTATCCAAAGGCATTCTCAGGAACAAGTATTAAATTCTCTTAAAAGAATGTTTATTTCGGAAACAATAGATAGTGAGGTAAAATGATGAAGTTTGTAATGGTGGAGGGAGAATCACAAGTATTTTCTGAAAATATAAATACAAGGGAGGGGTATCAAACACTAGATTTAATTAAGCTACTAATGGCTTTCTTGATTCTGGTGCGACATATATTTCAGGCATACGTTAAAATCGATAGTGTAGCATATTTTGTTGTTGCAGACTCAATATCGACAATAGGTGTTCCGACGTTTTTTGTTATTTCTGGCTTTTTATTTTTTCATAAGAAAAGCAACCTTAAAAAACAATGCTTGCGTTTGATGAGATTGTATATAGTTTATTCTATCATATATTTGCCTTTTTCCATAAAGAATCTAATGAATGATGGATACAAATCATGGCATATGGTATTGAGATATATGCAAGAGGCTTTTTTTAAGGGATCATATTATCATCTATGGTATGTTCCAGCACTAATAATAGGATTATTGATATGTGTTTTACTGGACAAAAAAGATGGAGTAAAAGTTGATATTATAGTAGGCTTTTTATTTCTAATAGGCTTGATAGGTCGAGATTATTATTCACTTATTCCAGGATGCGATTTTTTGGTAGAAACTTATAATAAAGTGTTTTTAACTTTTTGCAATGGAGTATTTTGGGGATGTCCAATGGTTTGGATGGGCAGAAAACTTTGCTCGTTATTATATCATCCACTAAAGCCATTTAAAAAAGCAATTATAATGACAATAATAGCAGCGCTTTTTATGCTATTATTCATAGAAAGTTATTTAGTGAGAAACATTACTCTGGATCAGATTAATAGTAATTTGTTATGTTCTGATATCATTGCTGTTTTAATTGTTGCAGTAGGAATCAGTAGTAATATACAGATTTTTTGTAAAAAAAATCCCAAAAAAATAAGAATATTGGGAACCTGCTTATACTTTATCCACCCGTTGATGTTGTGGGTTATTCCTTTCTTTTCAAAAAGGATTGTATTAATGAATAAAGTTAATGAAATAATAGCGGTTTGCCTGACATCAGTAATTGTGAGTTTCCTAATTTCGATGCTTTCGACAAAAGTTAAAGCATTAAAAATTCTTTATTAATACGAGTGTATTGAAGAGGAATGAAGAGGGTATACAGTCAGAATTAGTCGAGTTCTGTTAATAGAACATATATAAATCGAAGAACTGAACTAAAATGTCAAAAGAAAAAGGTATTGCGATTGGAGATAGAGTTGCTGTAGTAGCAGGATTCATAGTTTGTAGTGATGTTCTGGTGAACTCATAGGGGAATTTGTAAGAATAATAAAAGAAGATGCAGAATGAAAGTAATCGAGCACAATTGTTGAAAATGTCTAACAATAGGAACTTGAAATAGATGAGAAATTATGAAAGTGTTAAAAGAGTTATAATTATAGTCTTAATTTGTGTTTGCATAATTACCAACGGGTGTACTATAAATAATCATAGTAAGAATAATAGCAATTCTGTTGATGTTCAGGGAGGATTTTACTCATTTTTGAATGACTATTCAGATGTTGGCTCTTACAGTCTTGTAAAGCAGTATGAAACTGCTGGAGGGATGTGGTATTCAAATACAGATGATTTATATGATTATGCGTGGTCTCAGTGCTTAAATGTATGGAATAGTTACATAACTCTATATGAGACAAGTGGAGATATAGGTTGAAAGAAAAACGTAAAAAAAGGCAACACAGTACCAGAGCACCAGTAAA
>CAJURT010000027.1 GCA_910588875.1 uncultured Lachnospiraceae bacterium | reverse complement strand
GTTTGCCGGTTTTAAAAACCATGTGGGTCTGTATCCGGGGCCGGAGGCTGTCCGGGAGTTTTCGGAACGTCTGAAAGGATACAAGACCAGCAAGGGGACGATACAGCTTCCTTACAGCGGGGCGGTTCCGGCGGAACTGGTCTTCGATATTGCCAGGTGGTGTTATGAGACAGGGAACCATCCGTAAGATTAGAAAGGTTTGAAGGGGGCAGAGAATGGGTCAGGATGTGTTATATTTTTTTGACAGGAAGCCGGAGGCATTGCCTTTGTATGAGGCTTTTGAAGAAAGAGTTTTTTCAGAGGTGGACGGCGTGAAGGTCAAAGTGCAGAAAACGCAGATCGCTTTTTCCAACAGACGCCAGTTTGCTTTCATTTCTTTCCTGCCGGTGCGGAAAGCGAAGGAGCGGCCGGAGGTTTATATTGTGGTGACCTTCGGGCTGGGATATCGTTTGGAATCCCCGCGGGTAGATGCGGCGGTGGAGCCGTACCCCGGACGTTTTACCCACCATGTCCTGGTTTCCGGGACATGGGAGATTGATGACGAACTGATGGGATGGGTGAAGGAGGCTGCTGTCTTTTCGGCCGGCAAGCGCTGAATGGAACCGCTGTTTTTTGAAGCGGCGATATAAGCGGAAGGCGGGAGTTAAATGGGAATCTAATCCAGAGACAAGGAGTACCAGTAAAATGATCTTAAGTGTGAGCAGACGAACCGATATTCCCGCGTTTTATTCCGATTGGTTTTACGAGCGCGTCCGGGAGGGCTTTGTGTGTGTGAGAAACCCGATGAACGCGCATCAGGTGAGCCGGATGCCGATTTCCCCCGAAGTGGTGGACTGCATTGTGTTCTGGACCAAGAATGCCGCTCCAATGATGGACAGACTTGAGCGGTTGGAGGAATTTGATTATTACTTTCAGTTTACCGTAAACGATTATGGCAGGGAGGTTGAGCCGTATGTACCGGCGCTTTCCGAGCGTCTTGAAACCTTTGTGCAACTCTCCGAAATGATCGGCAGAGAGAGGGTAATATGGAGATATGACCCGATCCTGTTCTCCGGTCAGTATACTCCTGAATATCACTTAAAAAGCTTTGAAAAGACAGCCACCGTTCTCGGAGCATATACCGAGAAATGCGTGTTCAGTTTTGTGGACGTTTACCCTTCCAAGAACGGCGGCAATCTGAAACGGCTGAACGTCCGTCGGCCTTCCGCGGAGGAACTTGATAGCTTTGCGGGGGAACTTGCCCGCATCGGGAAACAAAACGGGCTTATGCTTGCCACCTGCGCGGAGGCAGTCGATCTTGCAAAGCACGGGATCGGGCATAACAGCTGCATTGACAAGGCGCTGATCGAGCGTATCACAGGCGCACCGCTCCTCGTCGGCGGCGATAAACAGCGCGAGCACTGCGGCTGCGTCAAATGTGACGACATCGGCTCCTATGACACCTGTCCTTACGGCTGTATCTACTGCTACGCAAATTTTCACCCGAACGTTTTCGCGGACAGGAATAGGGAGTGTGATATTCATTCCCAACTCCTCTGTGACAGGATAAAAGAGACGGACAAGATCACCGACAGGCCGGTAAAATCCTATAAACAGGGTTACAGGCAGCTTACTTTATTTGATTGAAGAAAAATGACTGCTCAGGATCTATGGAAGAGATACTTTGTGGAAACCTTTTCTTATCCCTTCCGTCCGTTACTGGTCTTCAAATGCCCAGAGGAACAATCCCGAATCCCGGAGGCCGGGGGGCATGTCCGGATTGAACTCCCGGATCCGTGCGCGGAGGCTGTCGTCCCCTTCTGCACAGTACCACCGGAATTCACTCAGGAGAGCCTCACGGCTTTCCTTTGGGTTTTCAAGAAAGCGGGGAGCATTCTCATGAAAGTGAGGGCCCAGCCGGAGCGCACCCCGCAGGTCTCCGTTAAACCGAGCCAGGTGCTCTTCATCCAGGCGCAGATAGTCGAAGCAGAAGAGGCCTTGCGCGGCGTCGAACTTCTTCATTGCCTTCACCGCCAGGTCGTACTCCTTCACCGCGTCGTGACAGGTTTTTTCCTTGTCTGCCAGATCCTTTCCCAGCTTTTTCAGGTGGCCCGGGTACTGGTTCAGCCTGCGTCCATACTCTTCCCTGGCCTTCTTTGCTTGTTCATGTTTTTGTTCTGCGTCCAGCCAGGCATCTTTCCGCTTCTTTGCCTCCTGACGGTATACCGCCTCATAGAGTCCTTTCCCCGCCAGGAAAAAGACGCAGCCGCTGTACAGATCCACTGCCATCGGAATGTTGAGAGACGTATCCTGACTCCCTTCCAGGGCATGCAGCAGCGCATCCATATGGCCCAGGTCCAGCATACAGAACCCGGCTCGGTCCAGGCGCCAGCCCTCCGGGGCCGCAGCGCCGGCCGAGTCCTTTTTATAAAACTCATAGCCTCGGGGGCCGCTGCAGTACGCCTCGAACAGACTCATGGAGAAGTCCCGCTTCCTCCGGGGCCCTATGGTGAAGGGCTCCGTCCTGGGCTTATCCCCCACCTCTTCCGGATCCTCCTGCTTGAGCAGGGGATATCCGCTGTCCTGCAGCCAGGTCTTGATCCGGATGTGGAGAGCCATTCGTGCCAGCCGGCCGGTCAGCCACAGCAGGTAACTTCCCAGCACTGTGCCCTGTTTGGTCTTGACAGGGCATTTCAGACCGTGCAGCCGGTCGGCGATCTCCGTCCCACCCGCCTCGTGCTCCCGGCGCAGCTTTTCCGCCAACTTGGCCAGGTCTCTTTTTCGCTGTGCCATGGTGATGTTTTTGCGCTCCTGGCTGTCCGGCTCCGGCGTCTTCTTTTCGCCCCCCAGGCCATTTTGCAGCAAAAGGTCCAGACAGTCGCGCTGATCCCACAGGCTGGTATCCTTATAATAGATGTCTCGTTTCACCAGGCACTCCGCCAGCCAGAGGTAGTATTCCGCATCTGAGATCAACCCCGCCCGGTAGCCTGCGTCATTCAGCCAGAGTTCCTCCCAGAAATTCCGGCGGCTCCCGCCGGACGCCTCTTTCAGCAGCCTGCCCCTGGCCTGCTCCGGATTCGGGTCCTCCTTCAGAATCCGGACCAATTGTTCTCTGATCGCACGTCCGTCCTTTGGCTGAGGGGTCCCCTCCAGGGGAAACCCCGGGAGATATTCCTCCAGAAGTCCCGATACGCTGTCGGCCCAGAAATATCGGTACAGGAAGGACCGCTCCGCCCATTCGATGTATTCGAGGATCAGGTCCCGGTAGAAGCGGTCGCGGATTGTGCTCACAGATCTTTCCATTGCAATCCCCTCCCGTAGATTCTGGCCTGCCGAAGAGGCCCCTCACAGACGCGGCCATACACATCCACTGCCTTTTCCGTATCGGCCAGGGGGGCGATCTGCCTCTGAGACAGATACAGGTTCACGATCTCCTCCAGTTCCTGACAGAAATCCCGCAGAATATCCGTCTCTGCCCCCTTAAAGAGTTCCTCAAAGCGTCGGCAGGCAGAGCAATACTCGTCCATGCCCTCAAATTTCAGGAGGATCTGCAGCAGTTCCCAGTTTCTTTCCTCCAGCTTTCCCTGATACTCATACTCCGCTTCCCACCATGCGGCACGGTCCTCCTCATCCATCATATCCAGCGGACTCAGAAACTCGTCTTCCTCCAGGTCATAGAGATCATAGACGTCGTCATCATTCCCATCGTTATAAAACTCCTCACCATCCATGTCCGGCCCGTCCTCTTCCTCCGGCTGTTCCGTTTCCTGCGGTTCTTCTGCCTTCTCCGACTCATCCGCTTCCGGCTGTTCGGCTTTCTCCGGTTCATCCGGCTCCTGGGGCTGCCCTGCTTCCTCCGGTCCGTCCTCTTCCTCCGGCTCGTCCGTCTCCTCCCACCGGCCCGTCCTGCTGTAGAGCCGGTTCTCGGCCCTTTGATACGGAGGGGTCATGGCCCAGTCGTCGTCCAGGTTCCTCACGTCCAGTTCCTGAAAGGTAAGGTAGTGGTTAATGGGAGAATAGAAGTGGAAACCGAAATGACTGTCATAGCCATTGCGGGGCTCGTTCCGGCGGTTCCCGTCCGGCCCGTCCGTGATACACCAGCTTCGGGAGAACCACTTTGCCTGCTCCAGCAGAAAGGAGAAGTCGGTCCGCTCCTTCCTCTCGCTGCCCTGGGCGCAGAAGTAACCGTTTCGGTACAGGCTGCACCGCATGACCAGATAGAGGTACAGGCCGTACAGTTCCCGCCGCGTCCGCAGATAGGACTTCACCCAGCCTTTTTTAATGAAGGGCTCCGCACACAGCTTCTCCTCCCATAGGGTGAGCATCTCCTTCACCAGGCCGTGGAGTTTTTCCGGGCAGAACTCCCCCTTCTTGTCCGTGATCTCCCGGCGGAAGGAGTAATCATAGCCCTTCATGCGGCGCATGAGTTCGTCCGCCGCCTCCTGCAGGCACTGCAGATTCTTTTCATAGATTTCCAGCTTTGTTTTGGATAGTTCCATAGGTATTCACTGTTCCTTTCCTGAAATGTGGATAGCGTGGGGGACTGCCCACCACGGCCATCCTACCACAAGGGTAGCAAAAAATCAAGGACTGGTTTGTAGTTTTTACAAACATGAACTCCGCCGACTATTATACTGTATACGTGCGATGCGTTGGAATCTTGTGGTGACCTGCTTATATCTGGCAGGACAAAGGAAGAGTTCCACGAGGAACCGGAAAGTCCGGATGGGATCAGACCATGGGGGTCCGGCTGGTCAGCCAGGTTCCCCGGAGGATCACGGTGGATAAGGATCATCCCTATCTTTCCGTCCGGGACGGCCTGCTGTTTAATAAGGAACAGAGGGAACTGCTTTGGTACCCCTATGGAAAGGCAGGGGAGACCTGCATGGTTCCCGGCGGCGTCACAAAGATCGGCTAACAGGCATTTGCGGGCCATATGCACTTCGTCGCAAAGAGGAATCAGGACGGGAGCCGTGCGGAGCATCTCTGGCACAAGGCCTCCAGCCATG
Organism: uncultured Lachnospiraceae bacterium; assembly: GCA_910588875.1. Lineage (GTDB taxonomy): Bacteria > Bacillota > Clostridia > Lachnospirales > Lachnospiraceae > Brotaphodocola. The sequence continues at coordinate 48,279 of CAJURT010000027.1, read as the reverse complement.
TTATAGACAGCGACGGTTTCGCGAACAGTTTGCAAAATTTACAAATCAAAGAAAAGAAAACCGGTATACTGTTTATTGTAAGGCAGGAACCTTGAAAACTGAATGACCGGCCGAAGGGATATGTTCCCCGGAGATATATGGTATAAAGCGTATCAAAGGGAACAAAACGCCGCTGAAAAGCAGGGGCAGGAACGGCATCGGATAAAACGGCGAAAAGGAATGATTTCTCTTCGGGGAAAATCTGTTATGAAAGAGAGGAGGTGACCATCAATGTCAATCGATTGGGAATATCTGCTTGATGCAGAGGGCGACGACCTTCAGGATGCATACGACCAGGCGGTGGAAGAAGCCTGCGAAATGCTTGACTGGGGGGAAGACTATTAAGCCACAAAAATGACACAAAACAAAAGTTATCTGATGATGCAGAACAGGAGGAATCATTGTGTACATTGCAAACGAAGCAAGAATCATCAAAGAATCATTCCGCGGCTACGATCTCATCTCTATCCGGGATGAGATGCTGTCTCACCGGGAGGTGGAACTGGTGGGGGAGGTGAGCGCGGACTCGGTGAACGCCCTGATCCGTGAACTGCGCTACCTGCAGAGCGAGGATCCGGAGGCGCCGATTACTCTGTACATCAACAGCCCCGGAGGCAGCGTGGACAGCGGTATGGCGCTCTACGACGTGATGCAGGCAGTGAGCTGCCCTGTCCGGACGATTTGTGTGGGACTGGCGGCCTCCATGGCGGCGCTGCTCTTCGTTTCAGGCGCAGAGCGCGACATGCTGCCCCACAGCCGCCTCATGATCCATGATCCGCTGATCATCCAGACCGGCGGCAGTGCCCTGAAGCTGAAAGCGATCAGCGACGACCTGATGGAAACCCGGCAGATCATTGCAAAAGTCATTGCGGAGCATTCCGGCAAGAGTTTGGAGGAGGTTCTGGAAAAGACCGCCAACGACAGCTACTTCCGGGGGGAGGAGGCGGTCAAATTCGGGCTTGCCGACCACATCATTACAAGCCTTGCAGAAAATAAATAAAAAAGTCAACCCCCTCAGTGGACAAGGGGCCGCTGAGGATATTAAAGCAGGAGGAAAAAGTATGTACAATAATGTGAAATCCAAACGTATCCTTGCAAAGGATGTATTCGTCAGCAACGACACCTGGGTCACAGGGATCAACAACAATGACCTGCTGGTGGGACCGGCGGGCAGTGGCAAGACCAGGGGCTACGTGGTGCCCAACATCCTCCATACTCAGGACAGCCTGATCGTTGCCGACACAAAGGGAAACCTGTGCCGGCTGTATGGGGAACACCTGAGAGAAAGGGGGTACACGGTTATGCATCTGGACTTCACGGACGTAGCCGATACCCCCTGGGGATATAATCCTCTGGCTTATATCCGAAAGTGCCGGAACAGCAAGGCAAATAAGAATGGCGACCACTACAGTGAGCAGGATATCAAGAAGATCGCCCAGGCGATCTGCCCGTGCCTGAATTCCCAAGAACCCTTTTGGGATCAGGCAGCCCAGATGTATCTGGAGGCGATCATTCTCTTTGTCATGAATCTGCTGCCCCCATGGCAGCATAACCTGTATGAAGTATTCACCTTCCTTTCGAAGATGGGAAGCGACAACCTGGAAGATATGATCGAGGAGGAGTGTGTAACCCATCCCGACAGCGCCTTTGCACGCAAGATACAGATGATCCGGCAAAACGCAAGGGCGGAGAAGATGGATGCCAGCATCAAGGGGATCCTGGCGCAGCACCTGGATGTGGTGGCATACTCCGGGGTAAAGCGGATGTTCTGCATGAGAGAACAGGTGGATATGGGAGCCTTTCTCAGAGGAAAAACGGCGCTGTTTTTGTCTGTCAGCGATTCGGACCGCAGCCAGGATGCCCTGGTTAACCTCTTCTACACCCAGGCGCTGCAGTATCTCATGGCTGCCGCGGACCGGCAGCCGGACAGCCGTCTCCCGATCCCGGTGCGCTTCATTCTGGATGACTTCAGCACCAACACGGTGATCCCGGATTTCGATAAGATCATCTCCGTGATCCGTTCCCGGGAGATCTATGTCAGCCTGGTCATCCAGAGCCTCTCCCAGCTGGAGGATCTCTATGGCCATGCAAAAGCCCAGACTATCATAAACAACTGTGACCACTGTCTGTACCTGGGAGGAACGGACTCCCAAACGGCAGAATATTTTGCCAGAAAGTTTAACTGTCTGGTCTCCACGGTTCTCAATCTGCCTTTAGACACCCTGTTTATCTGCGAGAGGGGCAGCGAGCCCAGAAAGGCAAGGAAGTACGAGTTGGACAGCGATATTGCCTACCGCAGCCTGATGATGCCGGGGGAGACGGCGAAAGCCGGGACAAAACCGGGGAAGACAGCGAAGGCAAAAGCCGGGGCGGAGCCCAGAAAGGAGGCTGTATGACAAAGGAAAACAGGACGCTTTTTACATTGGAGGAACGGCTTAAGATGGCGGCAGAATCTCAGGCAGCTTCGCCTGAGGCCGCTGCCAGGCTGGTGCAGCTGCTTGACAGTGTGTGTACGGCGTATTTTTTCTGCGGAAGTGATGACAAGAACATCATGGAGGCGCTGACCGGTGAGTTTTGGGAGTGTCTGGAGGAAGGGCTTCTTCATTACGGCGGCTTCTGCCACAGCTTCCGGATGGCGGTCGAGCACGACGATGGCATCCTTCGGAGCCTCTCGTCCGGGACGCTCATATTGGAACCCCCTGATCCTTACCGGTCCGTCTGGAGTGTCCGGACAAACAATGCCCTGGTCCTGCTTGGCCTGATCCTGTTAGACCACGCAAAGGGCGGGATGCGATATCGGAATATTTACCACTGCATGCGGATGAGCCTGAAACAGTATCTGGATGCCCTGGTGGATCTGAGTTTTCAGGAGGACGGAACGCTTGATGAGGACCGGGCGGAGTCTTTCCGGATCTGGCGGGAGACATTCCTGAAGGATAACGACGGCGCCTGGTCCCTGAAAGAGGCTCTGGCGCAGATTTTACGGCGTTATATCGCCGCATGGCAGGAGTTTGGCCATCTGGATCACATTCTTCGCTGCATGGGCGCCCTCTCCTGCTATCTGGAACAGGAGGAGGCGGGAAGGACGCTCCCGCAGGAGGAAGAGGACAGGGTCCGGCGTTTCCGGGAGGCGCTCTGCCGCTATGGCTCCGACCTGGAGGGATGGGAGTTGGTGGAGCAGGACAAGCGGTACCTGGACCCCCGCGGGTATTACTTCTCCCTGGCCTATGAATATCCGGAGGATGTGCCGGATCCCGGCAGCAAGAATGTGGCTCCGCGAACCCTGCGCAGCCAGATATTCCTCTCTGAGCGGGACTATAGTCCCGATGTTCTGAGAAAGCTGGCCGGGAAATCACCCTTCCAGGATCTGCGGGAACTTCTGGAGGTGAATATCTCCGAGGAGAGGCTTGCCTGTGCCATGGGGGAGATCAATATGGCGGTAATGAATCTGTATATGCTGTTTGTGGAGCCTTATCTGCGGATGGGGGAGTACCACTATGAGAGACATTTGGAATAAATCTGCGGCGGGGCGATAAGATGAACCTCTACCACACCATTCTTGAAAGAGCCTCGAAATGACAATCCGAAGATTCAAAATAGGCTATTTGGTGAACCACGTGAATTGTAAAAGTAAATACGGTATGCAACAGTAAATGCAATACCCCATTAAAAAACTGCACAATTTACAGATGTTTTGGTGTCATTTCCGATGTTTTTGTGATAAACTGATCTCAAATCCTTGGAAAAATTCTAAATCAGGGCAAAGCAAACAGGCCTCTGGACTTGTGGGTGTGAAAAAGTAAAGTCTACAGGCCGCTCGGGATTTTTATGGTTTTATCTTTCTGTCCGGTGGCGTTTTTTCATGGGTTAGTTTCTAAGCAGCTTCGGTGACAGCGTCACTTCATCTGGCGCAACGAACCGGAACTGTAGTTTTTTCAACAGTTCCGGGCCATAGGTTTTAATCGCTATTTCATACGGTGTACGCCCTTTCAGGCACTTCCTAGGCGCGTTGTTGATGTGGTCGACACATTTTCGGACGTCCTATTGGGTGAACCATTCAAAACTTGTCCCTTTGGGCAGGATCATGCGCAGCATTGTGTGGACGTTTTCAATACCGGCCTTCTGGTTGCTGCGCATGGGGTCGCAGTAATAGATGCTGGTTCTGCCAAGTTCAGGGTGGTTTGCGATGATCATGTAGGGGGACTGCCCCTGTTCAATGAGGGGACGGACCACCCGGTCGATGGACCGCCACTGGCCATCCGTCAGATTGACACCTTCCCGTGAAGAGGAAAGACATTCGGTGTAATGTCTGTGCGCAGAGGAGGCATTGTAATCATACTTGGAATGGATGGGGCATCGGTTCCTGGGCTTGTCGCAGCCGTTGCACACGAAAGGGGCCTTTTCAATGCGTGGGCAGCATTCCCGTTCGAAACGCGGGCAGACGCTGTTGCACTTATGACATGAGCGGCACAGGGTATCGCAGATGATGAGTTTGCTGCAGGCGTTGGTTTTCTTACAGCGGTAACGGTGAATGCAGAAGTTATACGGATTGTTAAAGCAGCCGCGGTTCCAGGAGTTAACCGTTCGGTGTTTCCAGACCTCCCTGGAGATGGTGGAGGGGTCCTTGCAGAGGTACCTGGAGATTTCGCGGAAAGACCTGCCTTCGTTGAGGGATTGTTCGATGAACTGGCGGTCATACGGGGTAAGGTGTTTGTGGTTGCCTGGAATTAACTTAGACATAAAGAGAGTCCTCCTTTTGACGCCACCGGGACAGTCAAGAAAAGAATAGACGGATATGGGATACAATTCAACAGTGAAAAGAAAGCGGAGATGAGGGAAGGAGCAGAAGACAGGGGATCCCACAGGCTGGCAGACAAGACGGTTAAGGATAGCTGTGTGAACGACTAAATGCTACTTATGAAAGACTAAACGCAATCATGCGCTAAAAGAGTAGCGTTTAAAAATACATTTCAGGAACTCAAGGGAATTTATAATCTCATATAATACATTTGTTGATGTGTTAAAATATATAGTTCGAAATTATCATATTATCTCGATGAATGATGCTTTGTTTTTGTCATTTTTAACTAATGAAACTGTAGCGGATCCATCAGGTGATCGAAGTATTAGAATACTTGCTGATGGGAGTATCACTCCTAGTACATACTTGATAGACGAGAACTATATTGTGGCAAATATAAAGGAAACTAATGTTCTGGAAAAGATGGAACAGAATAAATCTTTAACAGATGTGATTGTAAGGACTATTCCAGAAGATTGCAAAGGATGCGCTTATGAAAACACATGTGCTGGTGGTGTTTATGATAGAAGATACTTGTGGTATGGAACATTGAATAAAAAGGATCCATATTGTCCTGGAATATTTACAAAAAGAAATGCACAGCCGATAAAAATCACTTCTACAAATTTTGAGTCTGTGCATGATGGTTATTTGCCAACTATTTTCTTTAAGCCAAAGGAGGATTGAGTAATCGTGAATAAATATGATAGAGAGTTTTGGGAAATGCTTGATAAATTATTTTCCAAATATGATATTGAAATTGATAGACCCAAGGGAATGGCACATCCAAAGTATACAGATTATATTTACCCTTTAGATTATGGTTTCTTAAAAGGGACTGTTTCATCAGATGGTGCAGGTATTGATGTGTGGGTTGGAAGTAGTGAAAACAAATGTGCGAATGCTATTATTAGTTCTGTAGATTTTATTAAAGGTGATTCTGAAATAAAAATCTTGTACGCATGTACAAGTGATGAAATAGAACTAATCTATAATGACCACAATAGGAGTGATGGAATGAAGGGAATACTAACCGTGAGATAGTAAGTTAAAGAGGTGTAGCTGAATATAATTCACTGATTTTTCGGTGATAGGCGAGGAGAACTTAGCGCATATTTTCATTCAAGGAGATCTGTGCTATGGTAAAAACCAAGATTGCGCTGCTGTACGAGAAGTTGAGCCGTGACGATGAACTGTAAGGCAAGAGTTTTTCCCGTTTTCGCCACTTTACTGAAATGTAAACCGCTTATTTGATACAAAAGGAATGAAATCTTGGAACAGAATATTATTTTAATTAAGACTGTGTTTAATAAGTTTTCTTTTACAAAAATGAGGAGAACTAAATGGAAAAATATACTTATAAATGGTTTAAAGGCAGATGGGGAATAAGTATAACTATATATGGTGAAGTATTTGAAAAAAGATTGTTTAAGGAAGATTGTATTGCCGTGAGGGATAATATTTATCTTTCGTTTTCTAAAGATCCTCTGATAAAAAATGAATTGTTTTGCGAAGAAGATAGAAACGCTATCTTTAAGGCACTTGATATGGCGGCAGAGGATATTGTATTGCATACCCAATGTCATGATGGAACCGTTATTCAAATATGCAGTTTACAATATGATGTCTGTTACTATCAAGAGGAGGCTATGGTGGTTGCTATGCTAAACTGGTGTTCTCAGGTTTTCGGTTTTAAACTTGAAAATATAGAAAGTATATTTGATAACAGTTCAAATAAATATGTCTTTGAAATTTCAGCCTATTAACTATATGATAAAAAGATTATAGCGCAAAAACGCTCTGCTTGCAGTGGAGAATTAAAAAAATAGAATAAAAAAGAATTTTTTATGCAGTAAGCTGTAAGGAATCAGAGATGTAAATATTGGAAGGAGGAACTTGGTATAGAGTTTAAAGATTTTATTAGCCTGGTAGAAAAAGTTGAGAAAGAGAATCCCATATTGTTTGGGTTGGATAGTGACAGGGTTGCATCTGATAATGATATGAATCTGAATTTGAAGGTATAGTATTAAAAGGGGCGAAGAAATGAATATCAGCAGCGTCATATGAATTGAAACCAGGATCCCAAGTTCAAAAATCCGATGCAAGCTTGCTTGCAAGAGAATTTTTGAACTTGGAGCCCGCAAAAACACCGAAAAGCAGTCATTTTTCACAGAAGGTTATTGCAAAAGGGCGTAAGGAGAGGGGGATAAGGCAGGTAAAACAGGCAACAATCAATTCCCCTAAAATTCCTTGTTTTTCATAATAGTGATACTGATTTTCATAGATACCAGCAAAAGAATAGCAGCTGCAGCAACCAAAGCAGTAACCATAACACCCATGCTTACCACAGGAAAATTGTCAATCATGTCCGCTATATCAATTCCCAATATTTGAGCTGCTTTTCCAATCACCATTCCAACCACAAACAGTAATCCCAAAGTTCCGATTAAAGCAATTCGACCTTTTTCGCCGCCAAATTTTAACTGGAACGGTATCATAACCGCCTGTATTACAATCAATGTGGGTAAGATGCTCACAGCAGTCATCCCAACATCGGAAACGGACCCTGTTTTCTTTGCTATACAAAAGACCACAGCTGAAATCACAGCCAAAACCCAGGCGCCTCCGCCAAGCAGAAGTGCAAGGCAATATTTTTCAATGGTGTAATTTGTGCGGCTAACAGGCAGTGTGAACAGAAATGCATTTCCGTTATCAAATTCGTCATAGCTTATTGTGCTTAATGTAAACAGCGATAAAACGAAAGGAAGAAAGCCAATCATAAATGACGAATCATCCGAAAAAGCAGCTATGCCGACGGATATGGCAATAATGATGAAGAAAAAATTTATTTGCCCTTTCATCAGTTTAAAATCTTTTATTAATAAGCCTTTCATCATTCCTGCCCCCTTATCATCATTGTAATAACTGCGTCTATTGATCCCTTCTCGATTGCCATTTTCGGGTGGTTTTCCCTATAATACTGTTTTTGATTGGTCAGACAGCTGTATCCGTAGGTTTCTTTTTTGGAACGCAGGATAAATGCTTTCTCCATTTTGCAAAACTGTTCTTCATCTACCTTCAACAAAGCATAATCACTCAGTAAAACATCGGTATCTTCGTGCAAGATTACCTTTCCGTTGTGTATCATATAAATATCATCACATAAAGTTTCCAAATCGCTTGAAATATGGGAACTAATAAGGATAGAGTGATTTTCCCCCTTTTCCATAAATTCCCGCAGCATTTCCAACAATTCATCTCTGGCAATCACATCAAGCCCTGCTGTGGGCTCGTCTAGAATCAGCAGCTTTGCATTGTGTGAAATTGCTGTAAGTACTTTCAGCTTTGCTTTCATTCCCGTTGAAAAGCCTTTGATTTTTTTGTCCGTCGGCAGTTGAAACCTTTGCGTCTGTTCTATGAAAAAGGAGTGGTCAAAACTCTTATACAGATTTTTTAGCACAGGAATAATGTCCCTGATCGTTAAATATCCGCTGAATCCGGAATCCGAGAGAACAACGCCTAAATTTTCTCTGTCCTTTGGGGTAAAATTGCGCAGGTCTTTTCCGAGAATCGTAATATTTCCCCCATCCGCAGAAATCAGGCCCAATACCGCTTTAAAAGTCGTGCTTTTTCCTGCACCGTTCTGCCCGATCAGACCCGTAATACAACCCTCCTGGACTTCCAGCGAGCAATCCAGAGAAAAGTTGCTGTATTGTTTTTTTAGATGTTCAATTTTCAGCATATTTGTCAGCCCTCCAAAATCAATTCAAATAAACTCTTGATATCTTCGTCACTAATTCCGCAGCGTCTGCCTTTCTGTATTGCCTGTTCCAAATCGGCTTCCAGTTCTTTTTTCTGTTCTTCCAGCAAAAGTTCCGTATTGATTGCGGCCACATACGTTCCTTTTCCGTGTACGGTTATGGTAAAACCTTCACTTTCCAGAGCGTCATATGCCTTTTTAACAGTCAGGGCACTGATTTTTAGTTCTTTTGACAGTGTGCGGACGGACGGAAGAGTATCGTTTTCCTTTAGTTCCCCATTGCGTATGAGTGTTTTTATTTGGTCTGTAATCTGCTCATATATGGGAACCATCAGGGATGTATTGATAATAACCTTCATTTTCTTCCCCCTTTCTTTGCTTGATAACAGTATATAACAGCATCTAACTGTTGTCAACTGTTATATTGTGTTTAATGAAAATTCCGGCGTTTCCACCCAGCGGCAGATGTCCGGCACAGTCTGAAAGTTTATTCAAAAAATATCCTGATTTCTGCATAAAGCATAGATTGAAGTAAAGTTAGAAAATAACTGGGAGGACAAAAAAATGCTCCGAAAATTAAGAATAAACAGTAAAACCAACCTGAATTGAATAGATTAATTTTAGGGCATTAAGGGAGAATTTCCTTTTATAAAAATCGTGTCACAATCTAAAAATTGTGACATATACAATAAATAAATTGTAAAAAACGTTGACAATTCCTTTTCATGCATGTATAATAATACGAAACATCTGAACACAAGGAGGTATTTCCTATGAAAGAGAAAAAGAGTGGCGGCGCGTTGCTGGGAGCGGCATTTCTGATGGCTACATCCGCTATCGGGCCAGGTTTCCTGACCCAGACGGCCCAGTTTACGGGTACACATAAAGGCAGCTTTGGTTTTGTTATCCTGGTATCGATTATCCTGGCGGCGATTGCCCAGGTGAATATCTGGCGGGTTTTGTGCGTGTCCGGCCTGCGCGGACAGGATGTGGCCAACAAGGTGCTCCCGGGGCTGGGGTATTTTGTGGCGTTTATGGTGGCCTTAGGAGGGCTGGCATTCAATATCGGTAACGTGGGCGGCGGCGCATTAGGCTTTAACACCCTCCTTGGAATCCCGACTCAGGTGGGCTGTGCTCTGGCAGGCATTATTGCCATTGCGGTTTTCCTGGTAAAGAATGCCAAATCGGCTATGGATACCCTGGCTAAGGTGCTGGGCGGTATTATGATCGTGGTTATTTTCGGCATTATTATTGTAGTGAAACCGCCTGTGGGAGACGCATTGAAGAATACATTTGTGCCGTCGGCAGGAGTTCCCAACCTGGTTCCGGCTATCATCACCCTGTTAGGCGGGACGGTGGGAGGATATATCACCTTTTCCGGCGCACACAGGCTGATTGACGGAGGCGTGACCGGTGAGGAGAATTTAAAGGAGATCAACAAGAGTTCTCTGATGGGGATGGGGATTGCCACAATCGTCCGGATCTTCCTTTTCCTGGCAGTGCTGGGCGTGGTTACAAAGCTGGCAGAGGGAGTTACCCTGGATGCCTCTAACCCGGCAGCAGATGCCTTCCGTCTGGGTGCAGGGGAACTGGGTTACCGGTTTGCAGGGCTGGTGCTGTTGTGTGCGGCGATTACCTCTATCATCGGAGCGGCTTACACTTCCGTATCCTTTTTAAAGACTTTCCATCCGGCGATTGACAAGAATGAAAACTGGGTGATTATTGGTTTCATTGCAGTGTCCACCGTTATTATGATCCTTCTGGGGCAGCCAGCCAAGCTGCTGGTGCTGGCCGGTGCGTTAAATGGCCTCATCCTGCCGATTACTTTGGGCATCTGCCTGATCGCGGCAAAGAAGAAATCGATCATGGGGGAAAAGTATTCCCATCCGGCCATCCTTCTGGTTTTGGGGGCGATTGTAGTGGTTATTTCAGCGTATCTGGGAATCACCACCTTTATGTCGAATATGGGGAAACTTTTTTAAAACCACTGCGGTAAGCAGACAAAAAAATGCAGCTGAGGGAGGGAAGGGCAGCAGAGGGGCTGTTCCGTCCCCCGGCTGCAGGACTTGTGGGTGTGATCAGGCTATGGTTGCACCCTTTTGGGGTATTATAAGAGAGGTAATCCGACAAGGGCTATAACCAATCACAAAGAAAGGGGTTGAACCGGAGAATACTATGCAGAACATTAGGATTTTGACGGCAGGGGATTCCTCCCTGCTGATAGAGTTTGGAAATGAGATCAGCCCGGAGATCAACCGCAGGATTGCGGCAACGGTGGAGTTGATGCGGGAACAGCATATTGAAGGCGTGGTGGATGTGATCCCGGCTTTTTGTTCCCTGTTGGTCAATTATGACCCGCGGGTGATCCGCTATGAGAAACTGAAAAAACGGATGGAGAGCCTGGCGCGTGTGGATATCAAGGTGGGGGAGGGAAAACGGAAGATTTTTGAGATCCCGGTATTGTATGGAGGGGAATATGGGCCTGACCTGGGTGCGATAGCAAAGCATGCAGGGCTGAGCGAGGACGAGGTGGTAAGGATCCACAGTTCCCAAGACTACCTGATCTATATGCTGGGTTTTTTGCCGGGGTTTTGCTATCTTGGCGGTTTGGATGAACGTATCCATACCCCCAGGCTTGCCAATCCCCGTTTAAAGATCCGTGCAGGGAGCGTGGGGATTGGAGGTTCCCAGACCGGGATTTATCCCCTGGATTCCCCGGGAGGATGGCAGCTGATGGGGATGACGCCGGTAAAGACCTACGACCCAAAACGGGATATCCCGATTCTGGTGGAGGCGGGGAATTACATCCGCTTTGTACCGGTTGATGAGGAGGAATACCGGCGGATTGAGGCAGAAGTGGAAAATGGCAGCTATCAGTGCGCCATTCACGAGGAGGTGTAGCATGGGGATTCGCATTTTAAAGGCCGGGATGATGACCACAGTACAGGATTTAGGGCGCACCGGCTATCAGAGCCAGGGCTTTTCCGTGGCTGGGGTAATGGATGTGCGTTCATTTAAAATTGCCAACCTTCTTTTGGACAATCCGGAGAATGAAGCAGTGCTGGAGTTTGCCCTGATCGGGCCCACAATGGAATTCACGGCGGGAACCCTGATTGCCATTACCGGCGGGGATTTCCAGCCTACGATCAACGGGGAACCGGCGCCGATGTATACGGCGATTGATATCCATAAGGGGGATGTGCTGAAGTTTGGCAGCGCCCGGACGGGAAGCCGGGGTTATATTGCATTTTCCAGCTACTTAAAGATTCCGGTGGTGATGGGAAGCCGCTGTACCAATATGAAGAGTTCCATCGGAGGGTTTAAGGGAAGGAAGCTGCAGGACGGGGATTATATTGGCTTCCGCATCAAACGGAGATACCTTCCCTTCTTCCTTTCCCGGACATTGGAACTGGATGAGTTTAATCAGGATGATGTGACCCTGCGGGTGGTCTTGGGGCCCCAGGACGACCGGTTCAGCAAACAGGGGATCGAGACATTTTTAAACAGTGAATATACGGTAACCAGTGATTTTGACCGTATGGGATGCCGGCTGGAAGGGCCGTTTATTGCAAGAAAGGAAAACTCGGACATGATTTCTGACGGGATCGCCTTTGGCTCCATCCAGGTGCCGTCCCACGGAAAGCCGATAATCCTGCTGGCTGACCGGCAGACAACGGGCGGGTATCCGAAGATTGCCACCGTGGCATCAGTGGATATCCCCTGGCTGGTGCAGCGCAAGACCGACCACAAGGTAAGGTTTAAGGCAGTCAGCGTGGAGGAGGCACAGAGGCTCTACCTGGCAGAGTCAGAGGAATTGAACGGGATGAGGAAGAGGATTCACCAGCCCTGTAAAGAGGTGCTGGAATGCCGCCAGGTGTCAAGAAGGATCCGGAGGCTGTTTCCCTGATAAAGAGGAAGAATGCAGGGAAAGCCCTTCGGGTGATCCGGATGGTTATGGACAGTGACAGGAAAGGAAGAGAACAGTATGGATTTGGAAAAGATTGCAGGTTTAGTGAAAATTATAGAAGATTCTTCCCTGAAGGAGTTTAGCTACAGAGAGGGTGAGGTCAAGATCACCATGAGCAAATTGGAGCATCCTCCCATCGTGGCGGCAGGGGTTCCTTCCATGCCGGCCATGGGCATTGCCCCGGCGGCAGCCCCGGTCCAGGTGAAGTCAGAGGAAGGGGAGGAGGAATCCTTGTTTATCACCTCACCGATTGTGGGAACCTTTTATTCCGCGGCAGCCCCGGATGTGCCTGCTTTTGTGCGGGTGGGAGACCGGGTGAAGGAGGGGCAGACCGTCTGTATCCTGGAGGCCATGAAGCTGATGAATGAAATCCAGTGCGAATATGACTGTGAGATCGAGGCGGTTTTGGTCAGCAACGAGCAGAAAGTGGAGTATGGGCAGCCCCTGTTCCGTGTAAAGAAAATCTAAAGGCCAGGAGGTTGGAGCGATGATGAAAAAGGTTTTGATTGCCAACCGCGGTGAGATCGCCGTGCGTATTATCCGTGCCTGCCGGAATATGGGGATTTTGAGCGTGGCCATCTATTCCAAGGAGGATGAGAACAGCCTGCATACCCAGCTGGCGGATCAGAGGGTCTGCATCGGAGAGGGGCCGGCCAGGGACAGCTATCTCAATATGGACCGGATCATCAGTGCAGCCCTGAATGTAGACGCGGATGCCATCCATCCGGGGTTTGGCTTTCTGTCCGAGAACAGCGCCTTTGCACGGAAATGCAGGGAGAACGGGCTGGTCTTTATCGGGCCGGATCCGGAAGTGATTGACCGGATGGGGAATAAGTCCCAGGCCAGGCAGACTATGATGGACGCCGGTGTCCCGGTAGTGCCTGGCACCAGAGAGGCGGTTTATGATCCGGAAAAAGGGAAAGAGTTGGCAAAAGCCATTGGATACCCCATTATGATCAAAGCTTCCTCCGGAGGAGGCGGCAAGGGGATGCGGGTAGCCGCCAATGAGGATGAGTTTGAATTCCAGTTTAACCTGGCCCAGCGGGAGTCGGCCAACGCTTTCGGGGACGATACCATGTACCTGGAGCGTTTTATCGAAAATCCCCGCCATGTAGAGATCCAGATCATGGCGGATTCCCATGGCAATGTGGTGGCCCTGGGGGAGAGGGACTGTTCCGTCCAGAGGAACCATCAAAAGCTGATAGAGGAATCCCCTTCCCCCGCCGTCGATGGGAAGACCCGCCAGAAGATGAATGAGTATGCGGTGCTGGCGGCGAAGACCGTGGGATATACCAATGCCGGGACTATCGAATATATTGTAAGCCCTGGGGGCGAGTTCTATTTTATGGAAATGAATACCCGGATCCAGGTAGAACATGGGGTCACGGAGATGGTGACCGGCACTGACCTGATTATCGAGCAGATCCGGGTGGCCATGGGGGAAGCCCTAAGCTTTTCCCAGGAGGATATCCAGCTGCGGGGGCATGCCATCGAATGCCGGATCAACGCTGAGGTGCCGGGGCGCAATTTCATGCCCAGCCCGGGAGTAGTCCAGAATATCCATCTCCCGGCCGGAAACGGAGTCCGGGTGGATACGGCCCTGTATTCCGGTTACCGTATCCCGGCGGAGTATGATTCCATGATTGCCAAGGTGATCGTCTGTGCGCCAGACCGGCCGGCAGCCATCCGCAAGATGCTGACTGCCCTGGACGAGATGGTAGTCACCGGGGTGGATACGAACCTGGACTTCCAGTTCCAGATTATGCGGAGCAAGGTGTTCCGGGAGGGAAGGGCGGATACGGGGTTTATTGAGAAATTTATGAACATGAAGCAGCCGGCGCCGGATGTGCCGGAACTGTGATGAGCCGGAAGTTCTGGATTTTTAAGAAAAAGTGGAGGGACCAAGATGTACCGTGTAGATTTGAACAGTGACCTGGGGGAAAGCTTTGGCAGATATACGCTGGGGATGGATGACCGGGTGATTCCCCTGATCACTTCCGCCAATGTGGCCTGTGGCTACCATGCCTCGGATCCCATGGTGATGGCAAAGACTGTGGCCATGGCAAAGGAAGCAGGCATCCGCGTGGGCGCCCATCCGGGTTTTCCGGACCTGATGGGGTTTGGGCGGAGAAATATGGCGGTGACTCCCGAGGAGGCGAAGGCCTATGTGCTGTATCAGCTGGGGGCCCTGGATGGATTCTGCCGTTCCCAGGGGATCCGTCTCCAGCATGTCAAGCCGCATGGGGCGCTATACAATATGGCAGCCAAGGATTATGAATTGGCAAAGGGAATCTGCCAGGCGGTTGCGGAGTTTGATAAGGATCTGATCGTGCTGGCGTTAAGCGGCGGCCAGCTGGCCCGTGCGGCCCAGGATATGGGGCTTCGTACTGCACTGGAGGTATTTGCTGACCGGGCTTACGAGGAGGACGGAACCCTGGTTGGGCGGGGAAAGCCAGGAGCCATGGTCACCGATGAGGAGGAGGCGATTGCCCGGGTGGTCCGTATGGTGAAGGAGCAGAGGGTGGAGGCCGTCACCGGCAAGGATATCCCTATCCATGCGGATTCCGTGTGTGTCCACGGGGATGGAGAAAAGGCCCTTGCTTTTGTGCAGAGGATCCGGCAGGCGCTGAGCCAGGAGGGGATTGCATTGTGCCCATTGGAGGAACTGTGCCCCCGTTTATCTTGAAAAAATGACGGGCATTGAATGCCCGTTATTTTTACGGCAGGCGGGCGGTGGAGATATCAGCCACGGCCCGCCTGTTTCTGGTGTGCTGGCCAGATTGCTTTCAGTGAAAAGAAATGCTGTCAATAATGGCCTGGAAGATAATCTCTGCTTCTTCCTGATAGCTTTCATGGACTACAAAAGTAAAATCCACCCCAACTGAGCCGTTCTCAACAGCCACATAGCGCTGGTAAAAATTTTCTCCGTCATCGCTTTGCAGCATTGTGGAAGCATCAAGGGCAGGATGTCCGTTGATGGTGACAGATTCCGTATCATAGTTATACTGGGACAGATATTCTGCCAGGCCTTCCAGGTAAGTATCTTCCTCCGGCTGATAGGAGGAGAGATAGAGGACAGACATATCCCAGGCGTTGTCTCCCTCATAGCGGGAATAAAGGGTCAGATGGGAATCCTCCTCCGGCATAATTTCCCACACATAGGGGCAGGAAAAATTCAGGCCGAGTTCCTCAATGCTGCGGCTGGACATTACAGGATTGGGAATGGCAGGGGCCTGTGCCATTGCTTCCTCCAGTTCCTCTTGGGTGACAGAGATATTGGGCCGGGTGCCGGTATCGGCCAGTGTTTTCTGTGCCAAAAGCCGCGTGACAGGCGCCAGCACCGAGAAATGGTCAGCATCCGGGATAATGAAACCATGGATACTGTCATTTTGGGAGGCCTCCAAAATCCGTTTTAAATTCTGGGAATTGCCTTCACTGCCTTCAATAAGGTAGGTGGGGCTTTTTACATTGCTCAGCCAATGGATGGGGGAGCGCATGATATATTCCTCTTCCCTGCCCGTGTCGAAGGTAAACTGGGTATTGTTGTGGTATTTGATCTCATCCACTGCGCCGAAGCAGAAGACAGCCCGGAATTTGTCCGTGTATTCGGAGGCAAGCAGGGCCCGCGTGCCGCCGGTGCTATGGCCGCCCAGGTAGATCCGGTCGGGATCCACATAGGGTAACGAAGCGGCATATTCGTAAGCGGACAGGATATCGTCCACCTCTCCAAAAAGGGCCTCATAATAGCCAGGGTTGCCGCTGCCGCCCCGGAAGGAAGGGTACATGGCCAACAGGCCTGCCTGCCAGAAAGCAGAACCCGTCTGGTCATCCTCCCATTCCGGATAAACCCAGGGGAAATCGTCGATTCCGTTTCCCCAGCCTCCGACAACCCAGATAATCAGAGGATGCTTTTGCCCATCCTCCGGGTCACAGGAGATGTAAGCGGCCAAATCCCCCACCTTTGAAGGATAATGGATCAGGTCAAACAACCCATCGGGAGGGGCGGGGATAGGATTGTTATCTTTTTCCTTCCGGGCAAGGGTAGTGGTAAAAGCGTCATGTGCCTGGGCAAAACTGTCAAAATTTTCTGCAAAATCCTGGGCAGAGCCAGAATCTTTCTTTTTCCGGAAAGGATTTTTGCTGTCATCAGCCTGCTCCCTGTCTTTTAGCACGGCTTCCTCTCCCCCATTATGGCCTTTGCCAGCCTGGGGCGAGCCGCAAGAGACAGCCAAGGCACAAAACATTGCCAAGGCAGCCGCAACGGCTGTCCGGTAATTGAGGATTTTCATAAGTATACCTCCTGAATTTTCTGATAGAATCCATAATATCTGCACCTACTTGGCTATTATACCGGCATTTGCCTTAAGGCACAACCATTTCTTGCCAATCCAACACGGTAAACGCAAGCCTTTGCCTATCAGCCATCGGTAGTATTTAGCCTTGGAGGAAGGGAGGGAACCGGGGCAGTCTGTTGAGGTTTTTGACTTTTGCAGGGGGTTAGACGCCTTTTGGTTTCTGGATTTTGCGTTAAAACGAAAATACCTACTGTTTGAGCGTAGCGAGTTTAGGTATTTTCGTTTTGTTTTTAGCTAAATGCAGAAACTTTAGGGCGTCTTTGCCCCGAAACAGGAAAAAACCCGACAGACTGCCCCGGTTCCCTCCCTTTCTCCAAGGCGTACCTCCCGATAGGCAAAAGCTTGTGTTTACCTGCCCCAATCCCTAATCGGATACCCTATTGATTTTTCATTAAAAGGATTATATAATACCTTTGGTTCAGAAACAAAAAGGGAAGGAATCAGGTGAAGAATTGAAGAATAAGATTGACTTGACAGACAGGAAGGCCCTCATTCTGGCAGCAGGCCTTTGCTGCTTTTTGTGGGGAAGCGCTGCCCCGTCCATAAAGATTGGTTACCGGCTGTTTCAGATAGGCCCGGCAGATACGGCCTCGATTTTGATGTTCGCGGGAATCCGCTTTTTTTTGGCCGGATTTTTGGTGATCCTATACCACAGCATAACAAACAGGCAATGGATTCCGGTGCCGAAGGGTTCGGGGAAGGCGATAGCCAGCCTGGCCCTGTCCCAGACGGTGCTGCAATATCTGTTCTACTATGTGGGGCTGTCCCAGGCCAGCGGGGTGCACAGTGCAATCATCACCGGAACCAATGTGTTTTTTTCTATGCTGTGTGCAAGCCTGGTTTTCCGGTATGAAAAGCTGGATATCCATAAGATTATCGGGTGTGTGCTGGGATTTTTGGGGATTGCCCTTGTGAATCTGGCAGGTTCCGGGTCAAAAGAGGTGTTTTCCCTCTCGTTTTTCGGGGAGGGTTTTGTGTTGCTGGCCCAGATATTCTATGCCGTTTCCGGTTCGCTGATTAAGAAATTTTCCAGGGATTTTGATGTGGTTACCCTGTCGGGGTACCAGTTTATGGCAGGGGGTGCGGCGCTGTCCGTTATCGGCACAGCCTGCGGAGGCACCCTGTCCGGTGCGGTGGGGCCCTCCGCTTTTGTGCTGCTTTTGTATCTGGGTGTTTTGTCTGCGGTTGCCTATACTCTGTGGGGAGTATTGCTGAAATATAATCCGGTCAGCCGCGTGACGGTGTTTGGGTTTATGAATCCTGTGTTCGGCGTTATCCTTTCTGCAGTTTTCCTGGGGGAAAGGGGGCAGGCGCTGAACTGGAGTACCCTGGTGGCCCTGATTTTGGTCTGCCTGGGGATTTATGTGGTCAACAGGGAGAAAGGATGAAGCCGTTATCTGTTTGATATACCCGGCCCTTTGTTGGAATTTGCACTGCCAGACGAGACTACGCGGCTTCCGGAGGAGTTGTTCTGTGCCTGGGAGGAACCCTGGCCGGATGCCTGTGAGGACGCATTGTCTGAATCGTAATAATTATTTACATAACCGTTAGAAGTGCAAACCCCGTCAGGGGCAAAACTATAGCTGGCACCGCCGATGATTTTGGTTATGCCTGCAGTCATCCGTCCATTCCCTTCCGGATCCAAATAATAGAAGGAACCGTTCTTTTTCAGCCATCCCTCCAGCTTTCTGCCATCATTCTTAAAAAAATACCAATAGCCGTCAATTTCAACTGCCGAGTTGATTACACATTTGCCAGAGTCCGGGCGGAGATAATACCACTCTCCGTCGATCTGGCGCCAGCCGGTGGAGAGCATCCCATTCTCCTGCATATAATAATATTCTCCGTCCAGCTTCAGCCATCCGGTTACCATGGTACCGTCTGCCAGGAAGTAATAATAGTTTCCGTCCAGGACGGTCAGCCCGGTGGCCATGCTGCCGTCTGGCTGGTAATAATAGGTCTTTCCATTAGACTGGATCCAGCCAGTTGCCGCCAGCGCCGGAAATGCCGGCAATAGGGTGAGGCTTCCGGCCAGCCCCCAAATTGTGATTTTCTTTGCCATTCTCTGTAGCTTCATCTGTTTATCCTCCTTGTAAATAGAACAATGATATCCTTGTCCGTTGAGAGTATCATTGTTCTATATTATAAAGGCTGGAACCGTTCCAGGGTCAAGGCTTTTATCCTGTTTTCTGCTGTTTGTGCCCAGCCCTTCTCCAACGGAAGCCAGTGAAAAAATATAATTTTAAGCAGATCAGGAATCAGGGTTGATATTCTGGGAAAGTAGTGTTAGAATGAAAATCAGATGAACGATAAGAGAAAAGATAAGGAGCAGAGTCTGTATGTCAGGACATTCTAAGTTTGCAAATATCAAGCATAAGAAAGAGAAGAACGATGCCGCGAAGGGCAAGGTCTTCACTGTGATCGGAAGGGAGATTGCGGTGGCGGTGAAGGAGGGCGGGCCGGATCCGGCCAACAACAGCAAGCTTCGCGATGTGATTGCCAAGGCAAAGGCGAATAATATGCCCAACGATACCATTGACCGGGGGATTAAGAAGGCAGCAGGGGATGCGAATTCGGTGAATTATGAACTGCTGACCTATGAGGGCTACGGGCCAAACGGGGTGGCCATCATTGTGGATGCCCTGACGGATAACAAGAACCGCACGGCAGCCAATGTGCGGAGCGCTTTTACCAAGGGCAACGGCAATGTGGGCGCCCAGGGGAGCGTTTCCTTCATGTTTGACAAGAAGGGGCAGATCATCATCGGCAAGGAGGACTGTGAGATGGATCCGGATGAGTTGATGATGCTGGCTCTGGATGCCGGTGCAGAGGATTTTGCCGAGGAAGAAGACAGCTATGAGGTGATTACGGCTCCCGATGATTTCAGCCAGGTGAGGGAAGCCCTTGAGAAGGCCGGTATTGAGATGCTTGAGGCAGATGTCACCATGATTCCCCAGACCTGGGTGGAACTGACGGCAGAGGAGGATATCAAGCGGATGAACCGGCTCTTGGATCTGCTGGATGCGGATGATGACGTGCAGGCAGTGTACCATAATTGGGATGAATAGGGATGGCGGGAAAGGCTGGGTACTGGTTTGAAACAGAAACAGGGGGGATGGGAGCGTTGCTTCAGTTTCCCCTGTTTGATTTTTATTCCACAGGATTTTTTTATCTAAGGAGGAGGCAGAATGAGGTCATTTAGTGAGCAGCAGATCGCGGCTTTTGCGCCGAATGCCAATGCGGTGAGCAATGGCAGGAAGATTTCTGCGGGGGGCGGGTTTGTATCGCGCATGAGGTCAGAGGATGACAGTTTTTACATGGGGGAATGTAAGGGCAGCGGGAAGTCCAATTATGTGGTGTCAGCGGATTTTGCGGAGGAGGAGCATCCGGTGTTCCGCTGCAGCTGCCCCAGCCGCCAGTTTCCCTGCAAGCATAGCCTGGGGCTGATGTTTGAGATGGCGGCGGGGAAGGAGTTTGCAGTGGGAGATATCCCGGCGGATATCCTGGATAAGCGGGAGAAGAAGCAGGCAAGAGAGGCGAAGAAGGCAGAGACTTCAGGGGAGAAAAAGCCGGCTTCGGAAAAGAGCCTCCGGGCAGCAAAGTCGGCAAGGGCCAAGAAGATCAAAAAGCAGCTGGAGGGATTGAGGCTGATGAAGCAGCTGACAGACCAGCTGATGAATACGGGGCTGTCCTCCATGGGAAGCGTGTCTCTTAAAAATTACCGGGATCTGGCAAAGCAGCTGGGGGATTACTATCTGCCGGGCCCCCAGAACTACCTGAACCAGCTGGTGCTGGAGATGGAGGCATATCAGAAGGATTCGGATAAGAAGCACTACCATCAGGCTGTGGAGGTACTGAAAAAGCTGCGTGCCCTGGAGAAAAAGGCGGCGGCCTATCTGAATGAAAAGCTGGAGGCTGACCAGCCGGAGGCGGATGATGACATTCTCTATGAGAAGTTGGGCGGGATATGGAAGCTGGAGCAGCTGGGGGAACTGGGGCTTATCAAGGAGCAGGCAGGCCTTGTGCAGCTGTCCTTTCAGGTGAATTACGATGCGGCAAGGAAAGAGTACATTGATCTGGGCTACTGGATGGACGTGGATACGGGGGAGATTTCCTGCACCTGCAATTACCGCCCGGTAAAGGCGTTAAAATATGTAAAGCAGGAGGATTCCTGCTTTGAGGTGGCCAGGATTGGCCGGCTTTATTATTATCCGGGGGGCATGAACCGGCGGGTGCGCTGGGACGGGGCAGCCTTTGAGCCGGTGACCCCCAAGGTGCTGGAGGCAGTGAAGGGGCATGCACAAAAGGAGATCAATGCAGCAGTTAAACTGGCCAAGAATGAGATGAAGAACCTGCTGTCAGAGGATAGCTGCGGCATGCTGCTTTCCTTTGCACGGATCGGCACCATAGAGACGGAGCAGGGGAAATGCTGGGGGCTGGAGGATAAGGCCGGAGGCCGGATTGAACTGGCCGGGCGGGAGGGCTGGGAGGACAGCCTGGCAGCCTTGGGGCGGATCCCGGATCCGGATGTGTTTGAAGGCCAGGCCCTGTTCGGGCTGTTGTATTATGACCCGGGAAAGCGGCGGATCCGGATGTATCCCTGCAGTGTTGTGACGGATAAGGGGATTATCCGGCTGCTGTATTAACCGGATACAGGAACTTTGATTTTCAGGCAATCTCCAAAGCCTGTGGGGGAGAAGTATCCCGGCCGGCAGTTTGGAGGTTCAACACATAAAGAAAGGGCAGCATTTTATGAATTGGGATGTAGTATATGAGTTGCGCGACCGTTTGGAAAATGCGGCGGTTGCCGGTGTGAATCTGATTACGGAGGATTTCCGCTTAAAGCGGGCGGTGCAGCAGATGGAGCCTTTGGCAAAGGCTTCGCCGGTATTTCAGAAGATTGTCCTCATGGCAGGGAAGGTGACCCAGCCGGAGTGCGAGGACCGGGCCGGGGTGCTTTTGGATGCCCTGGGGCTTTTGGATGCTGTCCTCTGTACCCAGGCGGCGGCTCAGATAGAGGGGGAACTTGCGCAGCCGGAACTTAGCGGGTATTCGGGGGATATCTACCGCAAGCTTTCCTATGGACGGATGGCAGCAGTGCTGGAGGCTTTCCGGGGAACCGGGGGAGGCCGGTATGCCGTGATTCAGGAGGCCCATGAAAGGGATCCGGAGATTTTTGAGGATTACCGGATGAAGTACTGGATGGTGCAGGCCCTGGGGGACAGCTACGCGGAACTGGCAGATTTGGTGGCCGGGTGGCTGGAACGTGAGGGGGATCAGGTCATTCCTCTGTTAAAGCAGGGCTTTGCGGCGGATGGGAAGCGGGAGATGGCCCGGCGTCTTCAGGTGCTTGACAGGATTGCCGGGGCACGGGAGAATGAATTTTACCGTATGGCAGCCAGGGAGGGAAGCAAGGAGGTGCGGGAGCCTGCCCTTTTTGCCATGAGGCACGATATGTCCAACCTGTCTTTGCTTCTGGATTACCAGAAGTCGGAAAAGGGGAAATGCAAGGAGGCGGCCATGCAGGCCCTGTCCTATATGGACGGGGAGGCGGCTGCAGAGTTCTGGAAGGAGAGGATGGGGAAGAAGCCGGAGGAGACGGCTTTGTATCTGACCCCTTCGGATCAGGACTGGGCAGGAGATTTGATTGCCGAGGAACTTGAAAAGTGGATTGCACAGGGCGCCCCCGGGGAGGAAGAACCGGAGGAGAAGCCAAGGGGAAAGGAGACAAAGGAGGAGCGGGCAAAGGAACGGGCCAAAGAACGGGCAGAGAGGGATCAGTACCGGCAGCGGCTGGAACTTTTATGGAAGGCGGCGGCTGGAAAGCATTCGGAGAGGATCTGCGGCTGCTATGAGACCATGTACCGGATCCTGCCGGGGGAGGTGCCGGCAGTGCTGACCCAGTCCGTGATCCGCAGCTGCCATCCCTCCCTGTGCCGTTTGGCGGAGGAATTGTATGGCAAGTATGGGGATGCTTTTCTGGAGCCTGTATTCCTGGCTTCCGTGCTGACGGCCACGGCGGAGGAGACCTACGGCCGGTTCCATGAATTCCTCAGCCCGGAGGGGCTTTTGCGGAAGCTGACGGGGAAAAAGCAGGATGCCACAGGGGTTCTTTACGGATTTGCCAAGATTGTTTACCGGGAACAGGAAGGGAAATACGGCATTACCCTGGAGGAACTGAATAATCCTCTGCGGGAGCGGAAAGTATGCCGGTGGATTCCGGCAGGGCTGGATCTGCGGTGGTATCCCCTGCTTTTGCATTATCCCGGGCGTTTTGCCACAGGGCGGCGCAACAGCTACAGCATGTACCGGAATTATTATGACTGGATGGTGGCGAAGCTGTACCGGCCGGATGTGGAGGAACTGCAGGAGCCTTATGGGGAATTTTTCTACGAGGGAGCCCTGCGCCTGACCCCCACAACGGATGGAATCCGGATGATGAAGCGCTGCGGCTGGAAAAAATATGACGGCCTTCTGGCTGCCTGTGTCAAGGACGGGAATTCCATACCTTCCTATCTTTTGCGGCAGCTTTTGAGTGAACTTCCTCTGACGAATGAGGAACTGGCAGGGGAATTGGATGAGATCATCCGCCGCCGGAACGGGAAGCTGGATAACGGGATCACGATTCTGGAGCACTGGCGGGACGGATTATGGAGCGGGGTCTCGGTGGAGAAGCTGTGAGGGAGAAAGAAAAAGGGAGAGTGGCTTAAATGGAGCAGAATGTGCAGAGGCTGCCGGCGGAGCAGCTGTTTCAGAAAGAAATCCAGGCATTGATTGCCAATGAGAAATATCCGGTGCCCACAGGGTGGCAGATGTCCCCAAAGTCGGTGCTGACCTACATCTGCGGAGGCAGATCCGGGGATGTTAAGATCAGCCCCAAATATATCGGGCACAGGCGGCTGGTGGAGATCGCCATCTCCACCCTGGTGACAGACCGGGCTCTGCTTTTGATCGGGGAGCCGGGGACAGCCAAATCCTGGCTGTCAGAGCATCTGACGGCGGCCATCAACGGGGATTCCACCCGGGTGATCCAGGGAACCGCGGGAACCACGGAGGAGCAGATCCGCTATTCCTGGAATTATGCCATGCTGATTGCCAACGGGCCCTCGAAGGAGGCCATGATTCCCAGCCCCATTTACCGTGCCATGGAACAGGGGAAGATCGCCCGGGTGGAGGAGATCTCCCGGTGTGCCTCAGAGGTGCAGGACGCCCTGATTTCCCTTCTGTCGGAGAAACGGATCTCCGTGCCGGAACTGGGGGTGGAGATCCCGGCCAGGAAGGGATTCTCGGTGATTGCCACGGCCAACACCCGGGACAAGGGGGTGAATGAAATGTCGGCCGCCCTGAAGCGGCGGTTTAATATTGTGGTTCTGCCGGCTCCGGACAGCCTGGAGGCGGAGATGGATATTGTGCGGACACGGATGGAGCAGCTTTCCGGAAGCCTAGATCTCAATGCGCGGCTGCCGGAGGAAGAGGTGGTGGAGAAGGTCTGCACGATTTTCCGGGAACTGCGAGGGGGCGTCACCCTGGACGGCAAGCAGAAGCTGAAGGCCACTTCCGGGGTGCTCTCCACGGCGGAGGCCATTTCCCTGCTGGCCAACAGCATGGCCCTGGCAGGAAGCTTTGGGGACGGGGTGATCAGGGATAATGACCTGGCCGCAGGGCTGCAGGGGGCGATTGTCAAGGAGGACAGTAAGGACGGAAAGGCCTGGGAGGAATATCTGGAAAATATCATGAAAAAGAGGGGGTCAAGATGGCTGTCCCTGTATCAGGAGTGCAAGGAGCTGAACCGCTGATGGGGGGCGGGGAGAAGAAGGAGACGGCAGCGAAGGAAGGGGAAAAGAGGGAACCGGCAAAGAAGCAGGGGACATTAAAAAAGGGTGTGCCCCATGTGTTCGGCATCCGCCATCTTTCCCCGGCAGGGGCTTACTATGTCCGGGAATATCTTGACCGGATATGCCCGGATCTGTTGCTGATCGAGGGGCCGGAGGATTTCTCGGAACTGATAGGGGATCTGGGGGCCGGGGAGGTGAAGCCGCCGGTGGCGGTGATGGCCTATACCCAGGAACTGCCGGTTCGGACAATCCTTTATCCCTTTGCCCTGTATTCCCCGGAGTACCAGGGGATTCTGTGGGCAAAGGAGCATGGATGCGCCTGCAGGTTCTGCGACCTGCCCTCTGAGGTGTTTCTGGGGCTGGAAGAAGAGCGGAGGGAGAAGTGGCAGAGTCAGCCAAAGGAGAAGGAAGGCCGGGAGCCGGAGGAAGGCCGTGGGGAGGAGAGGCTTCGGGAACGGAAGGAAGGCCGGGAGCCGGAGAATTCCACGGCATATGTGTACCGCAGGCTGGATGAATTGTCAGAGGACGGGGATAACGAAACCTTCTGGGAGCGGACAATGGAACATGCCGGGGATATGGAAGGCTACCGCCGCGGGGCGGCAGAGTTTGGCCGTTCCCTGAGGGAAATCTCCCTGGGGGATGAGGAAAAGGAAGAGAATGCAGAAAACCTGATTCGGGAGGCTTACATGCGCCGGGTGATAGCCCAGGCGGTGAAGGGAGGGATTGCCCCGGAAAAGATAGTGGTGATTACCGGGGCATTCCATGTGGAAGGCATCCTTGGCGGCAAAAAGCCGATGACAGAAAAGGAGTACAAAAAACTTCCCCGCCTGGAAGCCAAAAAAACCCTGATGCCCTATTCTTACTACCGGCTTTCCGAGCGTTCCGGCTATGGGGCAGGGAACCATGCGCCTGCCTACTACCAGCTTTTGTGGGAAGGGCTGTGCCGGCAGGAGCCGGATTATACGGCACGCCGTTACCTGACTGCCCTGGCGGCATATCAGAGGGAGCAGGGGAACCTGGTATCCTCCGCAGAGATCATTGAGGCAATGCGCCTTTCTTTGTCCCTGGCAGAACTTCACGGGGGGCATCTGCCGGCGCTGCGGGATCTCAGGGACGGGGCAGTAACCTGCATGGGGCACGGAAACTTTTCCGAGATTGCCCTGGCAGTGGCAGATACGGAGATCGGCACAGGGATAGGAAGCCTGCCGGAGGGAGTGAGCCAGACCTCGATTCAGTCTGACTTTAACCGCCGCCTGGCGGAACTGCGCCTGGAAAAGTATAAGTCCGTGACAGCCCAGGATCTGTCCCTGGATTTGCGGGAGAAACTGAGGGTGAAGTCGGAGAAGGCGGCATTTCTGGATTTGGAGCGTTCCTTTTTCCTCCACCGACTGGGGGTGCTGGGAATCTCCTTTGCCGTAAAACAGGCAGTGAACCAGGAACGTGCCACCTGGGCGGAACAGTGGCAGCTGCGGTGGACTCCGGAGGCGGAGATCCAGATCGTGGAGGCGGTGTTAAAGGGAGATACGGTGGAACAGGCGGCTTCCTTTGCCCTGAGAGAGAGGACGATGAACAACACCGGAATCAGTGAGATTGCGGAGGTGATTGAGGATGCGTGCCGCTGCGGGATGGCCACATCCATGGAGTATGCCGTGAGGGCGCTCCAGGGAACGGCAGTGGATGCAGTGTCAGTGACAGAGATCGCAAAGACCGCAGGACGGCTGTCCCTTGTCTTGCAGTATGGGGACATCCGCCGCCTGAACCGGGAGCCTTTGATCCCGATTTTGTCCCAGCTTTTCCTCCGCGCCTGCCTGATTCTGGCAGGGGAATGTGTCTGTGACGACGGGGCAGCCAAGCTGATTGCCCAGGCCATGTCCACCCTCCATGAGGTGTCCGTGAACCATGATTTTCTGGACAGGGAGCGATGGCTGGGGATCCTTTCGGAAATTGCGGCCCGGGATGATATGAATACCCGGCTGTCCGGCCTGGCGGCGGCTATCCTTCTGGAAACAGGAGAGATGGACAGCGAAGAACTGGGACGGGAAGTACAGCGGCGGCTCTCCAAGGGGATACCGGCAGAACTGGGGGCAGGCTGGTTCGAGGGACTGTCCATGAAAAACCATTATGCCCTGATTGCCAGGCTGAATCTTTGGGAAAAGCTGAGCGAATATCTGATTACCCTGGACGATGAGGAGTTCAAGCGGGCTCTGGTGTTTCTGCGCCGGGCCTTTGCGGATTTCACCTCAGAGGAGAAGAACCAGATCGCAGAGAACCTGGGGGAAATCTGGCAGGTGAATCCGGCTCAGGCCAGCGAGGTTTTAAACAGCGTCGTCTCCGGGGAGGAGTTGGATATGCTGTCCGGGTTGGAGGACTTTGACTTCGGGGATATCTGAGGAAAGGAAGCAGGGAAGATGGAGATCAAGGAGCAGATGAAGCGCTGGCGGCTGATCCTGGGGGAGGAGAGCCAGGATCAGTTCGATCAGATGGAGGGGGCCGAGGGGGCAGGGCTTTCCCAGGAACAGTGGCTGATGGACCAGGCCCTGGCAGCGATCTATAATAAAAGCACTGCCGGGGGGTTCGGCAGTTTCGGGCCGGGGGCCCGCGGCGCAGGCAAAGGGCCTTCCAATCCCCAGATCACCCGCTGGCTGGGGGATGTGCGCACCCTGTTTGACAAAGAACTGGTAAAGATCGTGCAGGCGGATGCCATGGAGCGGTGCGGCTTAAAGCAGCTGATCTTTGAGCCGGAACTTCTGGAGCAGATGGAACCGGATATGAGCCTGGCCACCACCATCCTGCTTCTGAAGGATCAGGTGCCAAAAAGAAGCAAGGACAGCGTGCGGGAATTCATGGCAAAGATTGTGGAGGAGATCAATAAGCTTCTGGAGAGTGATATCCGGCGGGCAGTGACGGCAGCGGTGAACCGGCGCCAGCATTCCCCCATCCCCTCAGCTGCTGCCCTGGACTTTCCCACCACCATCCGTCGGGGGATTAAGAATTATAACCGGGAATTGGGGAAGATCATCCCGGAACATTATTATTTCTTTGACCGGACCACAAAGACGGCGGCCAGCAAGTACACGGTGATCCTGGATGTGGACCAGAGCGGTTCCATGGGGGAGTCGGTGATTTATTCTTCGATTATGAGTTGCATACTGGCCAGCATGGCGGCTCTGCGCACCCGGATTGTGGCCTTTGACACACAGGTGGTGGATCTCACGGAGAAATGCGAAGATCCGGTGGATCTCCTGTTCGGCTTTCAGCTGGGGGGCGGTACGGATATCGACAAATCCATCCGGTATTGCCAGCAGTTTGTGGAGAATCCGAAAAAGACGCTGTTCTTTTTGATCAGTGACCTGATGGAGGGAGGCAACCGGGCAGGGATGCTGCGGCGGCTGGAGGAGATGAAGGAGTCCGGGGTGACAGTGGTCTGCCTTTTGGCCATAGCTGACGGAGGGAAGCCCTATTATGACGCCCAGATGGCACAGCGGATTGCTGCAGTGAATATCCCCTGCTTTGCCTGCAGTCCTCAGAGGCTGCCGGTATTGCTGGAACGGGCGCTTAAGGGACAGGATCTGACGGCGTTTCAGAAGGAATTTGAGGGAAAGTAAAAGGGGCTTTTTGGACTGGGGTAATGAATAAACGGAATGCAGGAGGCAGGGAATGTCAGATTATATGATTCGGGCTACAGCGGCAGAAGGCCAGATCCGGGCGTTTGCGGCCACCACGCGGGACACTGTGGAGTTTGCCAGGAACGCCCATAATACCAGCCCGGTGGCTACGGCGGCGCTGGGGCGTTTGCTGACAGGAAGCGCAATGATGGGTGCAATGATGAAGGGGGAGAAGGATCTTCTCACGGTAAAGATAGAAGGGGACGGCCCCATCGGGGGCCTGACGGTGACGGCAGATGGGAAGGGCAATGTCAAGGGATATGCATTTCATCCGGAGGTGATGCTGCCGCCGAATGATAAAGGGAAGCTGGATGTGGGGGGCGCACTGGGGATCGGGGTGATGACGGTGATCCGGGATATCGGGATGAAGGAACCCTATGTCGGGCAGACTATTCTGGTAAGCGGGGAGATTGCCGAGGATCTGACCTATTATTTTACCACCTCGGAGCAGACCCCCTCCAGCGTGGCTCTGGGGGTGCTGATGAACCGGGAAAATACGGTTCGCCAGGCGGGCGGTTTTATCCTGCAGATGATGCCGGGTGCCACGGAGGAGGTGATAGCAGGGCTGGAGGCAAAGCTGGCACAGCTTACCTCGGTCACGGCGCTATTGGATGAGGGGATGGCGCCGGAAGGGATCCTGGAGTATATGCTGGGGGATTTTGGGCTGGAAGTCCTGGATCAAATCCCGGTACAGTTTCGTTGTAACTGTTCAAGGGAACGGATAAAGAAGGCTTTAGCCAGTGTGGGAAGGCAGGAACTGCAGCAGATGATCGACGAGGGGGAAACGATTGAGGTTAACTGCCATTTCTGCAACAGCCATTATCCGGTGACAGTGGAAGAATTAAAGGAATTGACGGCATGGGGCAGGGGCCCGGCTGTCTGAACAATGAAAAACGAATCATTCTGACAGGAAGGAGTAAAGGTATGGTTGACTATTCAGAGAATGCCGGCAGATTATATCATATCCAGGTGGCAAAAGGGGAAGTGGGGCGGTATGTGATCCTGCCGGGGGATCCCAAGAGATGCCGTCTGATAGCAGAATATTTTGAGAATCCAAGGCTGGTAGCGGACAACCGGGAATATGTCACTTATACAGGAAGGCTGGAGGGGGAACTGGTCAGTGTCACCTCCACCGGCATCGGAGGCCCGTCCGCGGCGATAGCCATGGAAGAACTGGTACAATGCGGGGCTGATACGTTTTTGCGTGTTGGAACCAGCGGCGGCATGGATCTGCAGGTGAAAAGCGGCGATTTGGTGGTGGCAAGCGGCGCCGTCCGGATGGAGGGGACCAGCCGGGAATACGCCCCTATCGAATTTCCGGCGGTTTCGGATTTCGGGGTGACCACGGCGCTGGCAGAGGCGGCCCAAAGACTGGAACTGACCTGCCATGTGGGGGTGGTACAATGTAAGGATTCCTTTTATGGACAGCATTCACCGGAGACCAAGCCGGTAAGCCGGGAACTGATGGACAAATGGGAGGCCTGGGTGCGGCTGGGCTGCAAGGCATCAGAGATGGAGTCAGCAGCGTTATTTGTGGTGGCGAATTATCTGCATGTGCGTGCAGGGACAGTCCTGTTGGTTATGGCTAACCAGGAGCGGGCCAAGGCTGGTCTGGAAAACCCGGTAGTGCATGATACGGATGCGGCAATCCGGACAGCGGTGGAAGCGGTACGCATCCTGATCCGGAGGGAACAAGGGTAACAGGCTAACAAGAAAAGGAGGCGATAGTGTATGGAACGAAAAGAAATATTGAGCCATGTGGACCACACACAGCTGGCACAGGATGCGGGATGGGAGTCCATCCAAGATTTGTGTGAGGAGGCAATGGCTTACCAGACAGCCTCCGTCTGCATCCCGCCGTCTTATGTGAAAAGGGCGAAGGAATATGTGGGGGAGCGCATGGCAGTCTGCACGGTAATTGGCTTTCCCAATGGCTATTCCACTACGGAAGTGAAGGTGTTTGAGGCAGGCCAGGCAATAGAGGACGGCGCAGACGAGATCGATATGGTCATTAACTTAGGATGGGTGAAGGATGGCCGGTATGATTTGGTTGAGGAAGAGATCCAAAGGGTGAAGGCGGCATGTGGGGGGAAACTCCTGAAGGTAATTATTGAGACCTGTTTGCTTAACAGGGAAGAAAAAATCCGTATGTGCCAGGTGGTGACGGCGGCGGGGGCGGATTATATAAAGACATCTACCGGTTTTTCCGTTGCCGGGGCAACCTTTGAAGATGTGGAACTGTTTGCAGGGCATGTAGGCGGGAATGTGAAGATCAAGGCTGCCGGAGGGATTTCTTCGCTGGATGACGCGGAAAGGTTTTTGAGGCTGGGGGCACAGAGGCTGGGAAGCAGCCGTGTGATCCGTTTGGTAAAGGAAGAAGAAGGAGGATCTTGAGATGGCAACAGAGGATTTAATCCGTCTGGCAGCAGAGGCGATGTCATATGCCTATGCCCCTTACTCGGGATTTTGGGTGGGGGCGGCGCTGCTGTGTGCAGACGGCAGGGTGTATCAGGGCTGCAACATTGAGAATGCTGCCTACACGCCAGGCAATTGCGCAGAAAGGACTGCATTTTTCAAGGCAGT
Organism: uncultured Lachnospiraceae bacterium; assembly: GCA_910588875.1. Taxonomy (GTDB): domain Bacteria; phylum Bacillota; class Clostridia; order Lachnospirales; family Lachnospiraceae; genus Brotaphodocola. Next base: position 17,274 of record CAJURT010000027.1, on the reverse strand, counting down.
CAGTGAAGGGCAGCGGGAATTTGAAGCGATTTGTATTGTGGGCGGCCACAATGGCGTGCCAAACGGATATACAGCGCCCTGCGGGGTGTGCCGTCAGGTGATGATGGAGTTTTGCTGCCCGGAGACATTCCGGGTGATTCTGGCAAAGGATGAGAAACACTGGAAGGAATATTCCCTGCAGGAACTGCTGCCAATGGGGTTTGGGCCGGATAATCTGCAGAACAAAGGGTGAGGGAAGGGAGAGGAAGCAGAATGAAGAAATCCTGGAATCGGGTATTTGTGATCGTGATAGACTCTTTGGGGATCGGAGGCGCTGCAGATGCGGCAGACTATGGGGATGGCGGGACGGACACCCTGGGCCACATATCGGAGAGTGTGGAACATTTTGAGATTCCCAACCTGCAGAAGCTTGGGCTTGCCAATCTGCATCCCTTAAAGCAGGTGGAGCCTTCCGGCAACCCTCTGGGGTATTTTGCGCGCCTGAACGAGAGGAGCCGGGGGAAGGACACGATGACCGGGCATTGGGAGATGATGGGGCTGAAGACGGAAAAGCCGTTCATCACTTTTACGGATACCGGGTTCCCGGCAGAATTGATTGCAGAACTGGAACGGCGGACGGGGCGTAAGATTATCGGCAACAAGAGCGCCAGCGGAACGGAGATCCTGGAAGAACTGGCGGAAGAAGAGATCGCTACCGGCCACATGATTGTCTATACCTCAGCGGACTCGGTGCTGCAGATCTGCGGCAATGAGGAAACCTTTGACTTAAAGGAACTCTACCGCTGCTGTGAGATAGCCAGGGAGTTGACAATGCGTGACGAGTGGAGGGTGGGGAGGGTCATTGCCCGCCCGTACCTGGGTAAAAAGCGCGGTGAGTTTAAGCGTACCAGCAACCGGCACGATTACGCAGTGCCGCCCTTTGGGCGGACGGCATTGGATGCCATGAAAGAGGCAGGGCTGGATGTGATCTCCGTGGGGAAGATACAGGATATCTTTGCCGGCTGCGGAATTACCCAGGCGTGGAAATCCAAAAGTTCAGTCCATGGCATGGAACAGACGATTGAACTGGCAAAGGGGGATTTCCACGGCCTGTGCTTTGTGAACCTGGTGGATTTTGATGCTTTGTGGGGACACCGGAGGGATCCGGAGGGATATGGGGAAGAACTTGAGCGGTTTGACAAAAAACTGGGAGAACTTCTGGACAATCTCAGGGAAGATGATTTGCTGATGATCACTGCAGACCATGGCAACGATCCTACCTACACGGGAACCGACCACACCAGGGAACAGGTGCCGCTGCTTTTGTATGCAAAGAACCTGGAGGGAAGCGGGGAATTGCCGGAGGCAGACACCTTTGGCGTGGTAGGGGCCACGGCTGCTGCTGCTTTTGGCGTGGCAATGCCGGAGGGCACTATCGGGAGTTCCCTGATCCCCCTCTTGCGCTGACAGCATCTGCAGGCGGGGATCCCCAAAAGGGAAAAATATTTTGAGGGAAAGAAAAGCAGCCACAAGAAGATTCCTTGTGGCTGCTTTCGCAGTTTTGCCATGACCTGTTGTCAGAGATCGGAAATACGGATCCATGATATCGTGAATTACAGTGTGGTTACATGGATGGCCTGCGGACCTTTGGCTCCTTCTGTCACTTCAAACTCTACCTGGGCGCCCTCTTCCAGGGTTTTGTAGCCTTCCATCTCCAGGCCGGAGTAGTGAACGAAAACATCATTGCCCTGCTCGTCACAGATAAAGCCATACCCTTTCTGGTTGTTGAACCACTTTACTGTACCTTTGCTCATGTTACTACCTCCAAAATGAATAAAAATAGATATGGTTGCAAACTTGTGCAACTTTACTAAGAATAGCATAGAACGGGAAAGTTGTCAAACAAATTCAGGGGAAATTCGATAAAATTGATAGGAATTATTGCAGGGACGGAAATAATTCACAGACAGGAGGAAAAAGGCTGGTGCCGAAGGGATGAATGTGGTAAACTGTTGGAGGAGAGAGAAACGGGCAGAACCATTTCGGCTGCCTGAATGGCTACATACAGACGGAGACAGGAGTGAGGATATTAGATGAGGCTGCAGAATATATGGCGGCATTTGGTAACGATTACGGAGCATAAATGCCTGGTTATGGTGCATTGTTTTAAAGTGGGATTATATAAGCAGGGGCTGCTGCATGATTTGTCGAAATATATGCCGTCAGAGTTTTGGACAGGGGTCCGTTATTATCAGGGGAACCGCAGCCCTAATGCGGTGGAACGGGAACTGCTGGGCTATTCGGCTGCCTGGCTGCACCATAAAGGAAGGAATAAACACCACTTTGAATATTGGATGGATTTTTCCAAGGCCAGCTGCGGGATTGCCGGATGCAAGATGCCCCTTGTCTATGTGGCAGAGATGGTGATGGACCGGATTGCTGCCTGTAAAGTATACCGGGGAAAAGAGTATACGGATGCATCGGCATGGGAATATTACCAGCGGGAACGGCCTTACCTGGAAGGGGCGATGCACCCGGAGACGAAAAAGCTGTTGGAAAAGATCCTGGTTATGCTGAAGGAGAAAGGGGAAAAAAGGACATTTGCCTACATCCGAAAGCTTTTGAGGCGTGGAAGCTACTGAATCCACGGATGGGATGTGCCGAAAAGAAAACGCGGCCCTTTCGCAGGATGTGCCTGCAGGGAGCCGCGTTCATTTGGGCCGGATTTCTCACAAATCGGGAAGCACAGCCGGGGAAAAGGGATTTTTAGTCGTGGAAAATGTCAGCCGGGTAATGATATACTTCCGCATAGGACTCCAACTCGGAATCGGATTGGGGGAGGGCAGGGATGAGGCCGGTACAGTCAGTTGCGGAACAAGCTTTCACATCCAGGCCCTCTTCCATATCACAGTTGTAGGGGTCATTTTTTTCTGTTTTCATAGGGCAGCTCCTTTCTGTTAGGGAATATCCGGCAAAGCAGCCCGGAAGGCCATTTGCAGGATCAGGGATATTGTCATAGATAGTATCCCTGCCGGAAGGCAGTTTATGAGTGGCAAGATGTGGAGGGAGAAACATTATTTTTATGGAAAGACGGAATAGTTTGTAAGGGGTTTTGTAAAAATAGTGGATATAAAGGAGGAATTATTAAAAATCTTTTAAATTTTATGGATTTTTAAGGGGGCTTTTCTTGATTTCTGGGCAAGTAACAAGTATAATGAGAAATAGTGCGTTTTGGCTCAAAGAGGTAAGAGGAATAGGAGAGCATATGAGATATGGAAAATAACAATCACCGGCCGCCGGAGAATGGCGGCAACAACAATAAAAACCAAGGGCCCCAGAGCCAGTTTATGGTCATGCTGGTAGCGGCTATTATTACCCTGGTGGCAGTGTATATGATGCGCAACGTCATGGTGACGGAGGGGCGGGAGGAAATCAGCTATAACCAGTTTGTGGAAGAGGTGAATGCCGGGATGGTGGAGTCCGTGCTGGTAAAAAGTTCGGTGCTGGACATCACCTACAAGGATACGGTCAATGAGAAGAACCCGGCAAAGCAGTATTATGTGATCCGTCTTGGCTCGGACTGGGAATTCTCCAGCCGCCTTTTGGAGCATGGGGTTGAGATCAGGCAGGAACTGCAGGACAGCAGCGTGCTTTTGGAAAGCATCTTAAGCTTTGTCATTCCATTTGCAATCATTGTGATATTTATGAATTTTATGATGAAGCGCATGGGCGGCGGCATCATGGGCGTGGGCAAAAGCACGGCTAAGATGTATATGCAGAAAGACACGGGAATCACCTTTGCGGACGTTGCAGGCGAGGATGAGGCAAAGGAATCCCTGGTGGAATTGGTGGATTTCCTGCAGAATCCCGGGAAATATACCCATATCGGAGCCCGTCTGCCGAAGGGCGCTTTGCTGGTAGGGCCTCCCGGAACGGGAAAGACATTGCTGGCCAGGGCGGTGGCAGGGGAAGCAAAGGTTCCGTTTTATTTTCTTTCCGGTTCGGATTTCATGGAAATGTATGTCGGAGTAGGCGCATCCCGGGTAAGGGATCTGTTCAAGCAGGCGCAGCAGACATCCCCCTGCATCATATTTATTGATGAGGTGGATTCTATCGGCCGCAGCCGGAGCAACTATGGAGGCGGCGGGGAATCGGAGCAGCAGCAGACCCTGAACCAGCTTCTCTCGGAGATGGACGGGGTGGATTCGTCCAAGGGACTTTTGATTTTGGCTGCCACCAACCGCCCGGAGATCCTCGATCCGGCGCTTTTGCGCCCGGGGCGGTTCGACCGCCGTATTATTGTTGACAAGCCGGATCTGAAGGGCCGGGTGGAGATTCTGAAGGTGCATGCCAAGAATGTATCCCTGGATGATACGGTTGACTTGGATGCCATTGCCCTGGCGACCTCCGGGGCGGTGGGCTCTGACCTTGCCAATATGATCAATGAGGCGGCGATTCTGGCAGTAAAGCATAAGCGGGGCGCCGTGAGCCAGAAGGATCTGTTTGAGGCCGTGGAAGTGGTATTGGTGGGCAAGGAGAAAAAGGACCGGGTGCTGAGTAAGGAAGAACGGAGGATCGTGTCTTACCATGAAGTGGGGCATGCACTTTTAAGCGCCCTGCAGAAGGACGCGGAGCCGGTACAGAAGATTACCATAGTGCCTCGCACCATGGGCGCCTTGGGATATGTGATGCATGTGCCGGAGGAGGAGAAGTATTTAAACAGCAAAAAGGAGATCCAGGCGATGCTGGTGGGCTATCTCGGCGGCCGGGCAGCGGAGGAGATCGTGTTTCAATCCGTGACCACCGGTGCTGCCAATGACATTGAGCAGGCGACCCGCCTTGCCCGGGCAATGGTGACCCAGTACGGAATGTCGGATAAATTTGGCCTTATGGGGCTGGCCACACAGCAGGATCAGTATCTGACGGGGCGCACGGTCATGAACTGCGGGGACGCCACGGCAGCTGAGGTGGACAATGAGGTTATGCGGATCCTTAAGGAAGCATACGAAGAGGCGAAAAGGCTTTTGAACGAAAACCGTGAAGTGATGGATGAGATTGCGGAGTTCCTGATTGAAAAGGAAACCATTACCGGGAAGGAATTCATGCAAATCTTCCGGCGGTGCAAAGGGATCCCGGAGCCGGAGGAGAAAAAAGAAGAAACAAAGGAGCAATCCCAAGAGGAGGAAAAGGCAGGCAGCCAGGAAACCAGGGAAAACGGGGAGCCCCAGGAAACCAGGGAAAACGGGAACACCCAGGAAGCCAGGGAAACCCAGGAAAACGAGGACACCCAGGAAGCCAGGGAAACCCAGGAAAACGGGGAAGGCCGGGGCGGCCAGGAGAACTCTTCCGGCTGGACAGAAGTAAAATGAAAACATTGGATCTTACAAAAGGAAATATCACCAAAACCTTGCTGCAGTTTGCATTGCCCATGATCATGGGCAATCTGCTGCAGCAGATGTATAATGTGACCGACACGCTGATAGTGGGCCGGTATATCGGAAGAGAAGCGCTGGCAGCGGTAGGATCGGCCTATACGCTGATGACGTTTCTCAATTCTATATTATTGGGGTTTTGTATGGGGAGCGGCGTGATGTTTTCCGTCTGCTATGGGAAAAAGGATTTTGGCAGGATGAAGCAGGGGATGTTTTTATCCTTTGTGATGATTGGGCTCTTAACATTGGCAATCAATGGGACGGTATTTTCAGGGCTGGACATAATTATGGTATTCCTGCGTGTGCCCGAAGAGGTATATGCACAGATGAGGGAATACCTTTGGATCGTTTTCTGGGGCATCACCTGGATTTTTGTGTACAATTATTTTGCATCCCTTTTGCGGGCGGTGGGAAATTCAGTGGTCCCATTAGTATTTCTCGGGGTGTCTGCGGTGTCCAACATTATCCTTGACCTGATATTTGTGCTGGTTTTCCGTCAGGGGATTGCCGGAGCCGCCTGGGCCACCGTGCTGGCACAGATATTTTCCGGAGCCGGTATTGCGGTCTATACATTAAAAAAATTCCCGGAATTCCGTCCGGGAAGGGAATGGATGAAATGGGACTGGCAGGTGCTGCGGGAGATTTTCCGGTTATCTTTTTTGACCAGCGTACAGCAGTCAGTGATGAACTTCGGCATATTGATGGTTCAGGGGCTGGTCAACAGTTTTGGCCCGATTGTGATGGCGGCATTTGCGGCGGCAGTGAAAATCGATTCTTTTGCCTATATGCCGGTACAGGATTTCGGCAATGCATTTTCCACCTTTGTGGCCCAGAACGTGGGGGCAGGGGAAGAGGGGCGGATAAGAAAGGGGATCCGCAGCGCCGGAATCTGCACATTGCTGTTTTGCCTGATCATCACTGCCGGGGTGTGTTTGTTTGCCAGGGAACTTCTCCTTATTTTTGTGCAGCCGGAAGAATGGGAGGTGCTGGCAGCAGGTATCCAATATCTGCGGATCGAGGGGGCATTTTATTGCCTGATCGGTTTTTTGTTCCTGTTTTACGGATATTTCCGGGCTATGGGGCGGCCGGGCATGTCAGTGGTGCTGACCATAATTTCCCTGGGGACCCGCGTAATACTGGCCTATACCCTTTCTGCCGTGCCGTGGATTGGCGTAAAGGGCATTTGGGCTTCCGTGCCGGTGGGATGGTTCCTGGCAGATGCGGTGGGCCTGGCAGCTGTCTGGAAGGGTCGTTTCATATCAAATCCAATTGTAAGCAGCCAAAAAATGTGATATACTGTCTGTAAATGCACGGGGTTGCCGCATCAAAAAGGAGGTAGGAGAGGATGATACCCATCTATTGGCTGCTTGGTTTCATTTTGTTGATTGGGATTGAGATAGCTACCATGGCGCTGACCACCATCTGGTTTGCAGGGGGTGCAGTTATCGCCTTTATATTGTCGCTGTTTGATGTCAGCATAGAGATCCAGCTGGCAGCATTTGTGGTCACATCGTTTGTATTATTGGTTCTTACGAGACCGTTTGTCTCAAAATATGTTAACGGCCAGGCCATAAAAACCAATGCAGAGGGCCTGGTTGGCAAGGAGGCACGCGTTACTTCGGAGATCAACAATATATTAGGGACGGGGACGGCTGTCATAGGAGGCCAGGAATGGACTGCCAGGTCGAAGGAACCGGAAGTGACTTATGCCGCCGGAACTATGGTTCGGATCCTGGAGATCCAGGGAGTTAAGCTGATTGTAGAAAAATTACAGGAGGAAGCATAATATGGGAGCGGTTCTTATTTTTTTGATACTGTTGATTGTCATGCTGGTTGTTCTGGTGTCCTGTGTCCGCATTGTACCCCAGGCGAATGCACTGGTGGTGGAACGCTTAGGCGCATATCTGGGGACCTGGCATGTGGGGGTCCATTTCCTTCTGCCGTTCGTGGACCGGGTGGCAAAGAAGGTGGTTTTGAAAGAGCAGGTGGTGGATTTTGCCCCTCAGCCGGTGATCACAAAGGATAATGTCACCATGCGGATTGATACTGTGGTATTTTTCCAGATTACGGATCCAAAGCTGTTTGCCTATGGGGTGGAGAATCCCATCATGGCTATTGAGAATTTGACGGCGACTACCTTGCGGAACATTATCGGCGACCTGGAACTGGATCAGACGCTGACATCCAGGGAGACGATCAATACCAAGATGCGGGCGTCCCTTGATGTAGCCACCGATCCCTGGGGGATCAAGGTAAACCGGGTGGAACTTAAGAACATCATACCTCCGGCGGCGATCCAGGATGCCATGGAGAAGCAGATGAAGGCAGAGCGGGAGCGGCGGGAAGCGATCCTGCGGGCAGAGGGAGAGAAAAAGTCCACGATCCTGGTTGCGGAAGGGAAAAAAGAATCGGCAATCCTGGATGCAGAAGCAGATAAGCAGGCAGCGATCCTCCATGCGGAGGCGGAAAAGGAGAAGCGGATTAAGGAGGCAGAAGGCGAGGCAGAGGCAATCTTAAAGGTGCAGCAGGCCAATGCCAGCGGTATCCGGTATCTGAAAGAAGCAGGTGCAGACGAGGCGGTGCTGCGGCTGAAGAGTTTGGAGGCGTTTATGGCAGCTGCCGACGGAAAGGCGACAAAGATCATCATTCCCTCTGAGATCCAGGGGGTTGCGGGTCTGGTGAAGGCGCTGGCTGAGGTTGGAAAAGAAGACGAATAACTATTTGCAACAGACAGAAGGATGATGAAAGGCCATTTCCCAAAAAACGGAGATGGCTTTTCTTGACAGAAGGTGTCTGTTATAGTAAGTTATAGATAATGAATAGAAGTAATTAAACATCTGGAGGAAGCATTTATGAGTTTAAAAGGAAGAAGTTTTCTTACATTAAAGGATTTTACGGCAGAGGAGATTTTATATCTGCTTGATTTTGCTGCAGAGTTAAAGGCGAAGAAAAAGGCAGGGATCCCGGCTGAACTTTGCAAGGGGAAGAATATAGCGCTGATCTTTGAGAAGACAAGCACCAGGACGCGCTGCTCTTTTGAGGTGGCGGCACATGACCTGGGGATGGGGAGCACCTATTTGGATCCCTCCGGCTCCCAGATCGGCAAGAAGGAGAGCATTGCAGATACCGCCCGGGTGCTGGGGCGGATTTATGATGGGATTGAATACCGCGGATACGGCCAGGAGATTGTTGAGGAACTGGCCCGTTATGCGGGTGTCCCCGTATGGAATGGCCTGACGAATGAGTACCATCCGACACAGATCCTGGCGGACATGCTGACCATACGGGAAAATTTCGGAAGGCTGAAGGGGATTAAGCTGGTTTACATGGGGGATGCCCGCTATAACATGGGAAATTCCCTGATGGTAGGCTGCGCAAAGCTGGGTATGGATTTTGTGGCATGTGCGCCGGAAAAATATTTCCCGGATCCCGTGCTGGTCAACGAGTGCAGGGAGTATGCAAAAGCTTCCGGAGGAAGCATTACCCTCACAACGGACAGGGAGGCAGGGACAGCCGGGGCAGATGTGATTTACACAGACGTGTGGGTGTCCATGGGAGAGGCAGAGGAAGTATGGGAGGAGAGGATCCGCGAACTGGCCCCCTACCGGGTGACTGGGGAGGTGATGGGCAATGCAGGGGAAAAGGCGATCTTTCTCCATTGCCTGCCTGCTTTCCATGATTTGAAGACCAAAATCGGTAAGGAGATGGGGGAGCGGTTTGGGATTACGGAGATGGAAGTAACAGATGAGGTGTTTGAATCGGCCCAATCGAAGGTGTTTGATGAGGCGGAGAACCGTATGCATACAATTAAGGCTGTGATGGCAGCAACCCTTGGGAAACAGGAGTAGGGCATGGCGAATCAGGAAAAGAAACGAAATCATCGCAATGAAGCGATGATGCTGGATCTTCTGCATATTGTAGTAGGGATTCTGGTAGTGGCCTGTGCGGTACTGGCGTTTCTGGAACCGGAAAAGAATCAGTTCCTGTTTCCGGTTATTTTCTGGCTGGCTGGGCTGCTTAATGCCGTCAGTGGCTGGTATCGGCTGAAAAACAGCGGCAGGGATAAGAAGCGGAAGATAAATGGCGCCGCTTTATGTGTGCTTGCCGTGATTTTGATAGGGATCGGAGCGGCAAGCGCTGTCAGTATCCGGAGGTAATGGTGAAAACAGAGATATTGAAAATATTAAAGAGCAGGCAAGGTTATGTGTCGGGGCAGGAACTGTGTGAACTGCTGGGGGTATCAAGAACCGCAGTATGGAAGGTGATCCGGCAGCTTCAGGAGGACGGATATGAGATTGAGGCAGTCCGCAACCGGGGCTACCGTCTGAGGGAAAGCGGGGATGTGTTCACCGGGGAGGAGATCTGCAGCGTGCTGCATACAGGCCGGGTCGGGCAAAACCTGGTATTCCTGGATATAGTGGATTCCACGAACAATGAAGCCAAGCGCCGTGCAGAGCAAGGGGCTCCGGACGGAACCTTGGTGGTTGCCTTGGAGCAGAATGCCGGGAAGGGGCGCAGGGGGAGATCCTGGGTTTCTTCCAATGGGGGAGGGGTTTGGATGAGTTTACTGCTCCGCCCCCAGATTCCGCCGGAGTGTGCGTCTATGCTGACGCTGGTGGCAGCGATGGCGGTGGAGGCGGCAATCCGCCGTGTCAGTGGGCTGGAGGGGCAGATTAAATGGCCAAATGATGTGGTTCTGGAGGGAAAGAAGGTATGCGGGATCCTGACAGAGATGAGTACGGAGATGGAGAGCATCCACTATGTGGTGGTGGGGATCGGCATTAATGTGGGGGCCACGGAATTTCCGGAGGAGATCCGGGACAAGGCCACATCCTTGTCTTTGTGCACGGATGCGCCTGTAAACCGTGCTGCCCTGACAGCGGCAGTGGCAGAGGCATGGGAGGGTTATTACGGGAAATTTTTAGAGACCCTGGATCTGAGTTTATTGATCGAGGAATACAGCCGGAATCTGATTAACAGAGGCAGGGAGGTAAAAGTCCTGTCCCCCGGGGATACTTATACCGGCATTTGCCGGGGAATCAATGAACGAGGGGAACTTCTGGTAGAGACAGAGGACGGGGTGCGCACGGTCATGTCCGGGGAGGTGTCTGTGCGGGGGATTTATAGCTATGTGTAAAGATCAGACAGAGGCGGCAAAGGCGGTTATGCCGAAGGAGGGGGACAGAGGGCTTTCAGAGAGGGAACGACTGGGCCTGGCGAATAAACCGCTGCTGGCATGGTACCATGGGAATGCACGGGAACTGCCCTGGAGAGAAAATCCGCAGCCGTACCGCGTCTGGATTTCAGAGATTATGCTGCAGCAGACCAGGATAGAGGCTGTGAAGCCTTATTTTGACCGGTTTATGAGGGAGATCCCGGGAGTGGCGGAACTGGCGGAAGTGGAGGATGACCGTCTGATGAAGCTGTGGGAAGGCCTGGGGTATTATAACCGGGCAAGGAACCTGAAGAAGGCGGCACAACAGATAGTCCTTGATTATAGGGGAGAGATGCCTTTGTGTTACCGGGAACTGGTAAAGCTGCCAGGGGTTGGCAGCTATACGGCTGGGGCGATTGCCTCCATAGCTTTTGGCGAAGCAGTCCCGGCGGTAGACGGCAATGTGCTGCGGGTGGTTTCCCGGATCCTGGCAAGCAGGGAAGATATTTTGAAACAGCCGACAAGAAGGAGGATAGAGGCTCTGCTGGCAGAGACGATGCCAAAGCAGGATGCAGGTTCCTTTAACCAGGGAATCATGGAACTGGGGGAGACAATCTGCCTGCCAAAGGGTAAGCCAAGATGTGAAGAATGCCCGTTGGCAAAGCTATGCCTGGCTTTCCATGAAGAACTCACAGATGTGATACCGGTAAAGTCTCCTCCCCCAAAACGCAGATGCGAGAAACGGACGGTTTGTATCCTGGAATATCAGGGGCAGATTGGGCTCCGCAAGAGGAAGGGGACGGGGCTTCTGGCCTCCCTATATGAACTGCCTAATGCGGAGGGGCATTTACTTCCCGGTCAGCTGGCAGCTGCTTTCGGCCTGGCCTCGGAGGATATCCTGGCTTGTGAACCCCTCCCAACGGCAAAACATATATTTTCCCATGTGGAGTGGCATATGGTTGGATACCGGGTCTGCTTGGCAAAGGGGATGCCTAAAGAGTATATCAGAGCGGAAAAGGAAGAATTAAAGGCAACTTATCCGCTGCCGAATGCGTTTGCCAGGTATACAAAGCTGATAAAATGAGGATAATGAAAGGGAGGTGAGTATTGGCATGGAAAAAAACGGAAAAATGCTTTTGGTGATCAACCCGAAATCCGGCAAGGCACAGATTAAGAACCGGCTTTTGGAGATATTGGATATTTTTGCTAAGCAAGGTTACGAGATCCAGGTGCATATTACCCAGCAGGCCATGGAGGCCAAAGAGGCGGCGGCGCGATACGGGGGCAGTGTGGATCTGGTTGTGTGCAGCGGCGGTGACGGAACCTTAAACGAGACGATTTCCGGGCTGATGGAATTAGAGCACCGCCCTGAACTGGGATATATCCCTGCCGGTTCCACCAATGATTTTGCAGCAAGCCTGAAGATTCCCCGCCAGATGGCAACAGCGGCATTGGCAGCAGCGGAGGGGGAACCCTATCTTATCGATATCGGAAGATTCGACAGGGACAGGTATTTTGTATATGTGGCAGGCTTTGGCGCTTTTACCGAGGTTTCTTATCTGACCTCCCAGGATAAGAAAAATTTGCTGGGGCACCAGGCTTATGTCCTGGAAGGCGTGAAGAGTTTGTCCTCTATCAAATCATATCCTCTGCGGATTGCGGGGGAGGGAGTGTGTTATGAAGGGGATTTTATCTTTGGCATGGTAACCAATACCATCAGCGTCGGAGGGTTTAAGGGGCTGGTGAAGCAAAATGTGTCTTTGTGTGACGGACTTTTTGAGGTTCTCCTGATTGAGATGCCTAAAACACCATTGGAACTGAGCAGTATTGTATCCAGCCTTCTGTTAAAGGATGAGGCTTGTGAATTGGTTCACAAGTTTAAAGCCTCCTCCCTGACGGTGGAGGGGGAAGAGATGGTGGATTGGGTTTTGGACGGGGAGTATGGGGGAAGCCATTCTTCTGTAAAAATAGAGAATCTCTGCCAGCAGATCGGTATTCGGAGAATTTTGCCGAAAACCATGAAAAAATAGCAAAATTATACGAAATATGGAAAGTAGATGTTGAAATTTGAAAATTACTGATATATAATAATTAGTTGAATAAGTTCTATGTTACCTTTAAGTGAAAGGACGTTACTTGTGGAAAAAGACAATTTTTTAGAAAAGCTGAAAAAGCTGGTGGAAGTTGCCAAGACGAAGCATAACGCATTGGATGTGGCAGAGATCAATGATTTTTTTATGGGGGATAACCTGACGCCTGACCAGATGGAGCAGATTTACAGCTATTTGGAAGAACGGCGGGTAGATGTGATCCCGATCATCGACGAGAACCTGATGGCGGAAGACCCGCTCCTTTTGGATGATGATTTTGTCGGGGATGACAGCTTCTTAAAAGAGGCAGAAGAGATCGACCTGGATGCAGTGGATCTCCTTGAGGGGATCGGAACAGAAGATCCGGTGCGGATGTATCTGAAGGAGATCGGCACGGTGCCCCTGCTCAGTGCGGATGAGGAGTTGATTTTGGCCAAGCGCAAGGCGGAAGGTGATGAACATGCCAAGGAACGGCTTATCGAAGCGAACCTGCGGCTGGTTGTCAGCATTGCGAAGCGCTACACTGGCAGAGGAATGAGTTTTCTGGATCTGGTTCAGGAAGGCAACCTGGGGCTTATTAAAGGTGTAGAAAAGTTCGATTATACAAAAGGATATAAGCTAAGTACATATGCTACTTGGTGGATTCGGCAGTCCGTGACCAGGGCTCTTGCAGACCAGGCGCGTACCATCCGTGTGCCAGTGCATATGGTAGAGACGATCAACAAGATGTCCAAAATGCAGCGGAAGCTGACCCTGGAATTGGGGTATGAACCATCGGTTGCGGAATTGGCGGATGCATTGGATATGTCAGAGGAAAAGGTAATGGAGATCATGCAGATCGCCAGGGAGCCGGCTTCCTTGGAGACACCGATTGGTGAGGAGGATGACTCCAATTTAGGTGATTTTGTGGCAGATAACAATGTAGTGACGCCGGAGGGCAATGTGGAGTCCGTAATGCTCAGGGAACACATTGACGCTTTGCTGGGAGATTTAAAGGAAAGGGAACGGCAGGTGATTGTGCTCCGGTTTGGCTTGGAGGACGGACATCCCAGGACGTTGGAGGAAGTGGGCAAAGAGTTTAACGTAACCCGTGAGAGAATCCGGCAGATTGAGGCCAAGGCGCTGCGCAAGCTGCGCAACCCAGTGCGGAGCAAGAGGATCCGGGACTTTTTGTAAGCTGCTTTCCGAGAACAAGAAGACACACGCCCCCAAGTACCGGATTTTGGCAGGGAGAGAATGATGAATCGCAGGAATTATCAGAAAGAACTGGATGCAATTATAAAAGAGAACGAGAACAGGAGCCGGGTTCCCCGGCTCTTTCTGCACAGCTGCTGTGCACCATGCAGCAGCTATGTGCTGGAATATCTGGCACAATATTTTGAAATCACCGTATTTTATTACAACCCGAATATCTCCCCCGAAGAAGAATACAAAAAGCGGATACAGGAACAACAGCGCCTGATCCGGGAACTTTCAAAAAGCTGCCGGACTGCCGGGGATCCTGGGACACAGCAGGAGGGCGGCATCAGATTCTATCCGATCCGTTTGGAAACCGGCCCCTATGAGCCGCAGCGTTTTTACGGGATGGCCAAAGGCCTGGAACAGGAACCGGAAGGAGGGGAACGCTGTTACAGATGCTACCGTTTGCGCATGGAAGAAACCGCCAGGCTGGCAGCAGAAGGCGGTTTTGATTATTTCACCACCACCTTATCCATCAGCCCCCTGAAAAATGCCGTATGGCTGAATGAGATTGGGGAAGAACTGGAGGCCGTCTATCCGGTAAAGCACCTTCCCTCTGATTTCAAGAAAAGGAACGGTTACCGCCGTTCTGTGGAATTGTCCCAAAAGCACCGTCTTTACCGCCAAAACTATTGTGGGTGTGTTTTTTCAAAAACAGGGCATACCCCTTGAAAAATACCTTCCCTGCCCATTTTCCAAACAGTTACAAATATCTTGTGAAAAATGCCGGGAAATCTGTCTTTTAACTTGACACCTACCGCGATTTGTAATAAAATTTTAATGAGAGGTTCGTACTGAAAAGTACGGATTTGAGGGATTATAAATCAATTAAAAAGGAGAAATGTGCCATGCTTAGTAAGACTTTAACTATCGTAAATCCATCCGGACTGCACTTGAGACCCGCCGGTGTTCTTTCCCAGACTGCGATGAAGTTTAAATGTGATGTATTGATTGAGTGCGGCGAGAAGAGAATCATTGCCAAGAGCGTGCTGAACGTGATGGCAGCAGGCATCAAATCCGGCACCGAGATTACCCTGATCTGTGACGGCGAGGATGAGGCAGCTGCCATGGAGACCTTGAGCCAGGCGATTGAGAGCGGTTTGGGTGAGATGTAATATCGTCCAACAGAAGACATAAAGTACTAAAGAGAAGGACAAACACACGCGCATGGAAGGCAGGAGCCTTGATGCGCGTGTGTTTTTGCGGGATTGGATTGTTAAGCATAAAACTGCCGGCTAATGTCAAAATTAGCCGGCAGCACTGCATTACTCAAGAACGGAATGTTTTCTCACAAAGTCAAACCGTACTGCCTGATAATCCGTCTCCGGTACCGGAAGCGGAATCCCTGCATGCATCAGCACAGCCCCTGTATACATCTGCCCGGTACGCTTCTCCTCATACAAGGCCTCCGGATCCAGTCCTCTCAGGCGGATGAGGGTGATAGGCGGATTGGCGTATTTTCTGGGAATCACGCCCAGTACCAGGGACTGTCCCTTATCCCTGGACACAAAAGACCAGATAACCGCATTGTTCTCATCTCCGGGAGCGGTGATCCGATAGTAATCTCCGGTCTGAATGAGAGGTTCTATCTCTTTAAAGTCTGCAATCTGAGCTGCAGCCAGTTCCTTTTCCTCCTCCGTCATATGTTCCAGATCCAGTTCATAGCCAAAGGTGCCGGACATGGCAACCGCTGCCCGGGTATCCATGGGGGTGGTGCGTCCGGTCTGATGGTTGGGGCATACGCTGATATGGGCTCCCATGGCGCTGACGGGATAGATAAAGGAGGTTCCGTACTGGATCTCCAGCCGGTCAATGGCATCCGTGTTGTCGCTGCACCAGATCTGGGGAGAGTAGTAGAGCATGCCTGCATCAAACCGCCCGCCGCCTCCGGCGCAGGTCTCCAAAAGCAGGTTAGGGTAGCGGCTTACCAGCTGTTCCATCATGTCATAGACTCCCAGCATATGGCGGTGGAGCACCTCCCCCTGGCGGTCATCCGGCAGGCTTAAGGAATAGACATTGCTCACAGCCCGGTTCACGTCCCACTTCACATATTCCACGTGACAGGCATCCAGAACCTGAAAGATCTGGCCCATAACATAGTCCCGCACTTCTTTCCGGGATACGTCTAAGTTCAGCTGCCCCCGGCTGGTCATGGGATTGCGGCCAGGCACCCTGAGGCACCAGTCCGGATGGGCGCGGTAGAGGTCGCTGTCTTCGGAAATCATCTCCGGTTCAATCCAGATACCAAACTTCATTCCCAGGCCGTGGATCTTTTTTACCAGGGCAGGCAGGCCGCCGTGAATCTTTTTTTCATTCACATACCAGTCTCCCAGCCCGGAGATATCATTATCCCTCTTGCCAAACCAGCCGTCGTCAAGAACAAACATTTCAATGCCGATCTCCCTGGCGGCTTTGGCGATCCCGTAAAGCTTTTTCTCATTAAAGTCAAAGTAGGTGGCTTCCCAGTTGTTCACCAGCACCGGACGGTGGCTGTTCACATGAGGGCTGCGGATCAGATGCTTGCGGAAGGCATCATGGAAGTGATGGGAAATCTCCTGTAAGCCGTTTCCCGAGTAGGTCAGCACCGCTTCCGGGGTGGTAAAGCTTTCTTTGGGATTTAAGCGGAAGGAAAAGTTGCTGTGGTGGATGCCCAGAATCAGGCGGGTCTGTTCTGCCTGGTCAAGTTCCACCTGGCACTGGAAGTTGCCGCTATAGACAAAGACAGCGCCGTAACAGCTTCCGTAATCCTCTGTGGCTGTCCGGTCACAGAGAATGACTGCCGGATTGTGGTGGTGGCTGGACATCCCCCGCTTGCTCTCAATGGTCTGGATGCCATGGCACACAGGACGCCGCTCGGTCTGCCGCTCCATGTTGTGTCTCCCGTAAAAATGAATGAGATCCAGGGAGCGTTTGGGGAAATCCAGTTCTAAGGACATGGCCTTTTTCAGGGCAATCCGGGCAGTGCCGGTGTTGGTGATCTCCACAGCCCGGGTAATCACGTCACACTGGGGAAATACACCGTAGAGCAGCTTTACCTCCACGCCTCCGGGGGCATCTGCCAGGAGAATCTCCAGGGTGGCAGCATTGGCGTTATCTCTGGCAAAAAGGGCAGGAAGGCCGGGAAGGCTGTATTTCCCTGGAAGAATCCGGTGGGAGCGGTATTTTAGCTGCAGGCAGTTACTGCCATCGGGATGGCGGATCTCAATGCCCTGAATCCGGTAATCGCCGTTGCCTTCGGCGGTGTATTCCTGGGGGAGCACGTCCAGGGAGAAGCGGCGGTCATCCTCTGCCTCATAGGGGTTGCCGGAAAAGCCGCGATCCAAGTTTACAATCCGGTGGATGATTTCGGCATTGCCCAGGTTGGCGCCATAATATAAAT
>CAJURT010000026.1 GCA_910588875.1 uncultured Lachnospiraceae bacterium | reverse complement strand
AAAGCAGCAGACCCTTTCCGATGGCTGCTCTCCCCGTTTCCCTGGCGTACCTTTTGGAATAACTTAACTTACTGACATTGGGTGTGAACAGCAACGACACTGCCAGGGAAACTCTTAACTTTTTCTAAACTCATTGACATAACCTGAACCAATCCCTATAATAACAGTATCGGGTAGCAATACCCCAAAGCGGTGTACCCTACCATAAGTGGGAGCCAAAAACAAAAGGGCTGAGTTTTTGGCAATTTTACCAATTTTTTCCCCTCCTCTACCGCTTCTTCCCCTTCGCCTCATCCAGGTAGCTGTAAATCGTCACCCGGGTCACGCCCATAATCTCCGCCACCTTATCCACAGTGCCCTTCACAAGGAACACTCCCTTCTCATCCATAAAGCGCACCAGTTCCACGCATTTTTTCCTGGTCAGGTTCTTCACATCCTGATTGCCCACAATCTTCTGAATCAGGTCATCGATAATCGTCATCACATCCGGAGTCACCTCTTTCTCCTCCTGGGGCAGCGCCTCCGCTGGCTCTAAGCAAAGCATCCTCCCCAACTCCTCCTGCATCTGCAGCCATCCGGAAATGTCATAGTTAATGCAGAGCATCCCCACAATCTTATCCTCCTCGTCCCGGATAAGCAGGGAGGAAGAACGAATCTTCCGGTGATCCGGCATCTCAAACACATAGTTGATCGCCCGGTCATCCTTAAACTTTTTATTCATCAGCACCTGACGGACCAGATGGTCAAAGGACTGCCCCACAGCCCGGTCTGTCACACTCCCGTTTGCCACGTACACCACCGAACTTTCCGGCTGGGACAGATCATGTACCACTGCCTCGCACCGGGAGCCAAAAGTCCCTGCAATCACATCGGCTATCTGACAATATCTCTGTAACAAGGTATGCATCTCCGTCCCCCATCGATTTTTCCTGTTTTTTCTGTTAACTCATTTTATCCTATATTTTGGTATTTAGCAAGAAAAACATGGACAACTCACCCCCCATGCTGCTATAATCGTTTAAAAAATCAATCAAACGAGGAGGATAGTTATGGTATTTTTGATCGGCATGATTCCTATGGTTATTTTTGTGGCTTATTTCCTGTATTCTAGAAACAAATACAAAAACGGTTCTCTTACCGGGGCTTTTTTCTTTGAAGACGACAGCCTCGTGTTAAACACAGGAATACCATATCCCATCCCTCTTTCTGATATTGAGTCAGTAGAATTGAAATATAGTCCCTGGGAATTGGAACACAAATTCTCCTACAGCATGGCAATCAAGGTTACAAAAAAAGACGGAAAAACCAAAACCGTATATTATAAAGGATATCGGACGGCAAAGCTGGCTCTGCCGTCCGATATGAAAGCTGCCTTGGAGGAAAAGAATGTGCGCTGTGTGATCAATGACAAATAACCGCTGTCTTTGTTCCCCATCCTCAGACCCAGGCGATTGCCTCCATCTCCAGATGGGCCCCAAAGTGAAGATTACTCACGGCCACAATACTCCTGGCAGGAGTGTGTTCTTCAAAATACTCCTGATATGATTTATTTACCCTCCCCCACTCCTCCATATCTGAGATATAGATTGTGGTTTTCAGCACCTTCAGGCGCGAACTTCCTCCCGCCTGAAGGATGCTGTCCAGATTTGCCAGGATCTCCCTCATCTGCTCCTCCACGGTTCCCTCCACATAGGCCCCGGTCTCCCGGTGAAAGGGGAGTATTCCGGAAAGGAAGAGAAAGCCTCCCTGCTCAACGGCCTGGGCATAATGTCCGTTTGGTTTTAATGCATTGTTTGTCTGAATATATTTCATATTTGCTGTTCCCATTTCTTTTTTATTTTTTCACAGGCTTTTTGCCCCACAGGATCTACCTGTTCTTTTCCGTCTTGTCCACCACCAGGGCAATTGCCACATCACCGATAATATTGCAGGGAGTCCTGGCCATATCCAGAATCTTATCTACCCCCGCCACCAGGGAAACCCCGTCTAAAGGAATCCCTACCGTCTGGAATACACTGGTCATCATCACAATCATATAGCCTGGGATTCCCACCGCGCCGACGGAAATCAGCAGGGCGGTAAGGACAATGTTGACCTGCTTCCCCAGAGACAGCTGCATCCCGTAAGCCTGAGCCACAAAATTGGAGACAATGGCAATATACATGGCTGCCCCAGCCATATTCACCGTATTTCCCAGGGGAATCAGAAAGCTGCTCACATCCCTGGAAAGGCCCAGTTCCTGGGAAGCCCGCATATTCGACGGCAGAGCCGCCATACTGGAAGTTGTGCTGAATGCGATCAGCAATGGCTCCTCCATGGCCTTTAAGAAGCGTGCCGCCGAGATGCCGCAGCAGCCCTTCAGCATGGGGGCATAGACCAGGAAAACAAAGGCAATCAGGGTTGCATAGACCGTGAGTATCATTTTCCCAAGAGGAAGAATCACCGCCATGCCGTAATTTCCCACGGTATTGCAGATCAGGGCAAATGCTCCGATGGGTGCATACATCATCACATAGCCTGTCATTTTATACATAATCTCTGCAAAGGAGGCCACAACATCTGCCACCAGCTTTGATTTCTCCCCCACCGCGTTCATGCAAAAACCGAAAAACACGGAAAACAAAATCAGGGGAAGCAGATCTCCTGCCGCCATAGCCGCAATTACATTGTTCGGCACCATGCTGTACAGGGTCTGGAAAAAGCCGGGAAACTCCTTCCCTTCATAGGCCGCAGCCGCATCTGCTGCCAGGGTAACTCCCTGGCCGGGCCGGACAACATTGGCCACAAGAATCCCCAGCACCATGGCCAGGCACATGGTTGCCACATAAAGAACAATCGCCTTTATGGCAACCCGCCCCAGCTTTCTCATATTATTCATAGAACTGGTTCCGGATATGATGGATGCCATCAAAAGAGGCACCACCAGCATCTTCACCAGGCTGATAAAAATATCCCCCAAAGGCTTTATGGGCGCTGTGTCAATGCCCATAGAATTGCACACTGTCCCGACTGCCACCCCCAATACCAGGGCAATCATCATCCATGTGGATAACCCCATCCTTCTCATTTCTTCCCCCTCCTGTCTTTCAATGAATCAGCAACCGGCTGATCTCGCTGCCTGCTTTCAGGCCATTGCCTGACACTACTATCACCACATCGTCCTCCCTGCCAAGCACCTTCTCCCTGCACAGCTTTTGAATCCCTGCATATGCCACAGAGGATGTGGGTTCCGCATAAATGCCCTTCCCGGCCAGTTCCTTAAGGGCTGCTTTGATTTCTTCCTCCTCCACACACAGCACCTGGCCGCCGGTCTCCCGCACTGCCGTAATCACCTGGTCTGCCTTGTTGGGCCTGGCCAGCGCTATCCCCTCCGCAATGGTTTCCCCGTAGCTGTCCCGGATTTCCAGCCCTGCATATTGCCGGTAAATGGGGTTGCACCTTTCTGCCTGCACGGCAAAAAGCTTCGGCATCCGGTCTGCCTGCCCATTCGCCATCAGTTCCCGGAAACCATAGTAAATGCCGAGAATCGTGCTCCCGTTGCCGGCTGCCGCCACCACATGCTCCGGGGCTTTGAATCCGTTCTGCTCCCACAGTTCATAGGCCAGAGACTTGGTTCCCTGAATAAACATGGGATGCCAGTTGTGCCCGGCATAGGACTCCCCCTTTGCCTGGGCTGCCAGAGCCACATCCTCCCGGCTCCCTTTGATCTCGTGGATTTCTGCCCCATAGGCCCGAATCTGCATCAGCTTTCCCGCCGAATTCCCCTCCGGAACATAGATCTCACAGGGGATGGCTCCCAATGCACAATAGCCTGCCACGGAGGCTCCCGCATTGCCGGAGGAATCCTCCGTAATCCTCTTCACTCCATGAAGCTTCAAATAATTGACCACCATAACCGTCCCCCGGTCTTTGAAGGAGCCGGTAGGCATCAGCTGATCCATCTTCACCCGGACACGGCAGCCTTCGGCTTTCATCTCCACCAGAGGCGTAAGGCCCTCATGGAAGGTGACGGATATCTCTGAACAGGACAAAGGATAAGCCCCCTCATATCTCCACATGTCATGCCGGTCCTGCCGGATTTTATCCTTGGTAAAGGTTGAAACAAAATCACAGGTCAGACTGCCGCCGCAACTGCATTTCCACTGCATGCAGGAGTCATCATATTCCTTTTTGCATTTGCTGCACAAAAACTTCATCAATCGTTCTCCCCCTTTCTGATTTATATTTGATCTTTGGTTTCTGATATTTATTATCCGTTTTTTCTTTTGAATTCTATGTATTCCCCCGGGTTTATACTTTTTTATATTTCTGTATATTTTTATATACCACAAAGAATTTTTCATGTCAATACTTTATTATAAGATTATATATTTTTTTATAAATCAATATGGTCAGAGACCCGGTGAATCGGTAAGAGATTCCCGGAATCCGCGGAATTTTTTGCAAATCTAAAAGAACTCAAATAAATTGCAGCATACTCTTGTTGTTCAGGATATTCAGAGAATGGTGTTTCCTGAGAAAGGTACTTGAACTTAGAAAAAACCTTAGAAAAATAGCTTTAGAAAAATATTTTCATCCCTTCTTCCCGCCATATTTATTTCATGCTATAATTTGTTACAGGCCTTGTCAGAATGCGGGGATCCCGTGCCTGAACAGGCCCCCTGTTCTACTATATCTATCAAGAAAGAAGACAATTGCCATGATATCCCTGTCCACCCTCCCCATCGGGGACCTGTCCCAATTTGACTGGATTGCCCATTTTGAAGCCAACCATAACCACCGCCTGCAAATAGATTTCTCCGCCGAGCCAGAATTAACCCCGGAAGAAAAGAGCCTGATCTCCCCCTCCATCCAAAGTTTCCAGAAAGGCGAGGCTTCCGGGGGACATTTCCTTCTTCGCTGTGCCAAACGCTATGCTGACCGCAATCATGACCCAAAATATCCGGGAGCCATGGAATGGTTTGTCCGGGAGGAAAACTGGCACTCTGCCTATCTGAGAAAATATATGGATTACCACCGGATTCCTGTGAGCAGACATTCCCTTCTGGATGATATTTTCCGCCTCCTGCGGAAAACCGGAGGGCTGAGAAGCGAGGTCATTGTCCTCATAACTGCTGAGATGATCGCCCTGTCCTACTACCGGGCACTGGCGGAGTGTGTGGATTCCCCTGCCCTAAAAAGCATCTGCCGGCAGATGCTTAAGGATGAACTGCCCCATATTGTGTTCCAGTCCCACACCTTATATAAGCTGAAACCCCACCCCATAGAAAAGCTGCTGCGCATCCTTTTGATGGAAGCCGCCATGACGGTTGTCTGGTTTTGCTATAAAAACGTTTTCCAGGCAGGCGGCTACTCCTACCGCCGCCTGGCCGCTGAGTGCCTCGGCTATCTGAGGCAATCCATTCAAATAGAAGAAAAAGGGAACTTAATGCCTCGCTGCTTGCAGTGAGATTGTTACCCCCAGTGGACAAGAGGAAACGATGAAAGGAAAAGATGAACGAAATCGAACTGAAAGAACCAACCCGCCTGTTCCTCTCCAAAGGAATGGATTGATGTTTGCAACCGGACAAAATCGAAAGAAACCTGCCCCACAGACAAGGTTCCCTCCCATGTGTACCTTGCCCTGCGCAAGGCAGACAACAAGATTGTGGGCATCACAGACCTGCGCCACCATATCGACCACCCCGTTTTAGGAACCTGGGGCGGCCATATCGGATACTCGGTGCGTCCCTCAGAGAGAAAGAAAGGCTATGCCAAAGAAATGCTCCGGCAAAATCTCCAGAACTGCCGGACCCTCGGCATCTCCAGAGTTCTCATCACCTGCCATGCAGACAATATTGCCAGCGAAAAGACCATCCTGGCGCTGGGCGGCATTTTTGAAAAGGAAATTGAGGCTAACGGCCATCTCATGAAGCGGTACTGGATTGCGCTGTAGTACAAGGTTCCTACCGGCCCCGGCCATCCCCCCAACCGCCCGGAGTCGCTGCCTCATTGTCCGGGTTTCTCTCCTGCATAGCATACACCAGCCACTTGGGCACCTCCATCCGCACCGTTTTCTGGGGATTCACAATCTGGCAGATCATCAGATCTCCTGCCATGTCAAGCAGCATCCCGGCATCCGTCTCACTAAGACCCATTTTCCGGCAAAGGAAGTAAAACATCTGTTCCACTGCCCTTTGGGCCGCCTCATCCAGAGAAGTGCCATGGGCAATGGTAATCCACTGCCTCTCATTTTCCAGCACAGGCCAGGAAATGCCGGTCTGTGGGAGCACATCCACCTTAAGCACTGTGCGCCCCTCAATCTCCACCCCGCAATTGGCCACCTCCCCCTCCCCCATAATGGCATGGAAATCCCCCACGGAAAGCAGGGCGCCCTCCACACTGACCGGCAGATATAAGGTGGCTCCCTCCTCTATCCTCGTGCAGTCCATATTGCCCCCATGGTTCATAGGAATCAGGGTTCCCACCGGCTCCCCAAAAGGCGCCACCCCAATCACCCCGATCATAGGCTTTGCCGGCACATCGATTCCGTAATAGTCAATCCTGCCGTTTTTCACAGAAAGCCGCCTGATCACCGGCTCCCTACCGGCAAAGGCCTCCTTTAAGGCGCCGCTTGAACCCCCGATGTCCAGGATTCCTACCGGCCCCACCTCAAGCTTCCGGATCTCAATCTTTAAGGTATCCCCCGGCATGGCCCCTTTGATATACAATGGCCCTGTAGCCGGATTGCCGAAACGGCGGTCAAAATCCCGGAAAGTGCTGCCTTCCTTTAACATCACTCCCTGATAACAGTCATAGGTCTCAAATTCCACACACTGCCCCGGCTCTGCAAATGCCGCCGGTTTGTCCCATCTGCTAAACGCATAGATTACATGGTCTCTTGTTATTCTAATCATTTTGGTATCCTCCCGATTCAAAAATTTCCTCTGAGAATGTTCTTGAATTTTTTGTGAGCGACAGTGATGTCGGTTGCAAAATCACTTTCATTGGTCTCAGGACGTTTCGGAAGATAACAGATCATTCCTTTTCTCCGCCTCTGAAATATAATCTAACATCCCGTTCCCCGTGCTCGTGCCGCTCTAAACGATTCCAAAATACAATCTTACGGATTCGTCTTTCTGTCACTCTGAATTCGGCTTCCTTTATAACATCTGAATCCCTTTGCTCTCTCTAAACTGGCTGCAAAATGTGATTATTGTTCGGGTGTTGCCTTCAACTTATGTCAAGTATGGAACAAAAAATTTTTCAACTTTTTTAATTATAACATGGCTCTTCTGAAAAAAACGATAAAATTCTCTAACAACATTTGTAACGAAAAAGCACCCTTTATCCCCTTCAACCCCTTACTTTTTCCTGAAAAGTTTCAATTTTATATCTCTTCTGTCAGCAATCCCTTGAAATACCTCTGCCACATACAGACATTGTTCCTTAAATGGCAGTGAAGACAATCCGTCATTGGATTGTATCTGCTTTACCGCCTCCTGTATCTCCGAAAACTCTAACAAATTGACTGCCACACAAAAGAAATTCTTCCTGCGCCCGTCACTATAAGTCAGAAAGCAACCAGGAAAGAATTTTTATTTTTTCCCGCTGCTCAAGATTATACTGCTCAATGCCCAAGTTCCGCGCTTTTTCTAAATCCGCCCTTCGCTGGCTTCCGTATTCCAGGGCATCCTCACAAGCCTTAAACACATTTCAGTCAGCAAAGCCGTCTCCTACCTGCGGTACATACCCGAACAGTGCCGGATGCACCATAACTCCATTGAAAACCGGAAACTCCGTTCCTCCCACGAAAAGAAATTCCATCCCGTCAAACCTTACCGCGGCGAAATCTACAATGCGTTCATCACAGAAGGCGTGGGCAGCGAACTGTGCGGGAACCTCCTTGTCGTCATCATCCAGAACAAAAAAGCCAATATCTACAGTGAGAAAGTAAACGTCCTTCCCATTGAAAGCGACGGCACAAAAATAAATCCCAACTATCAGGTACGCCTTTCATCCGCCGAACTGGCAGACGGGAAATTGGACAAAGAGCCTTCCCGCATTATCGTGACAGATATCACAACCATCGACAAAGCCCGGCTCGGCAGACGAATCGGCCGCTTAACGCCCCAATGCCTTGTCACAGTCGAAAAACTGCTCAAAAACCACTTGGAACTGTAGATTTTTCATATTGACTTTCCAATGGAAAATGCTATAATTAAGACATAGACAAACAAATAAGTTATCTAGTCTCGCAAGGGACATTGGCCGTAAGGCTTTTCTAGGAAAGAGAGTTGTTTCATGCAACTCTTTTTCCATATCCGCATATACTGTTACCGTGATCTAGCCAGCAAAGCGGGCATTGGCACACAGCTTTTTCTAAAAGGCTTTCCCTAACCGGAGAGCCTTTGCTTTCATCAATAGAAGCCTTTTCCCAAGTGCAATGATTCATTTTATCTAAGACATCGGTAGCATCCTTTACCATGTCAAAACAATCCGAATACTCAATTAAAATACCTCCTAATGCTGGCTCTGATTTTTCAATATTTATAATTCTGATTTTTCCTGCCCACTCATAAATATCTTGAAAAATATAATAATGCACATTGCAAAACACCGAAAAATCAAAACGGCCGACGTATCGCTGTTATACAAGGTTCAAAGTTCCGTCTCCAGATACTCCACCGGCACAGCCTTTACCAACCACACCCCGTTCACAGACCGGTAAAACACATGCCCATCCCTTCTCATTCTTCCGCTGCTTACCCGGTAAACCACCGGCTTTCCATGGCGGCTGCCCACCTTGATTGCCGTATCCACATCCCCGGAGAGGTGGACATACAGCCTCCCTTTCGGCAGCAGCCCCAACCGTTCAATAGACTCCACATACTTTTGCCCGGTCCCATGATACAGATATTCCGGCGGTTCCAAAGCCTGCAATTCCACATCCACCGGGATAGAATGTCCCTGATTCGCCCGTATCAAGGTCTTATCCTCGTTAAACGAATAGCGTTGCTTCTCATCCGCGTCCACAATCTCCTCCAGCATTTTCCGGTCAAAGGATCTTGTTCTCTTCACTCCCTCTATCAACGCTTCCACATTGGCCCATCCATGTTCATCCAGAGTAATTCCCACTGTCTCCGGATGATGCCGCAGAATCAAACTGATAAATTTGCTTACGGAATCTGAATTCCTTTGATTCCTGTGGTTCTCATGATCTCTATGATTCCCATGGTTCTCATGATTCCCTTGATTCCTTTGATTCCCTTGATTCCCGTGGTTCTCATGATTCTCTTGATTCTCGTGATTTCCATGATTCTCATGATTTCCGTGATTCCCATGATTTCCGTGATTCCCATGATTCCCGTGATTCATCACTTCCTGTCCATTCCTTTCCCCATTCTTTTTTGTAAGGAAACCTGTATATGCCCGGCAAATGGCACCCTACTTTATCTGTCATGGTTCTGCTTTCCCCATGACGCAGAAGAAGCATCCCTCACCCCATATCCCATCACTGCCCGAAAGCATCGGTTTAACTCCCCCCAATCCCGGTTATGGTCATCCGGCAAACGCTTTACGATCTCCCGTTGTCTCTGCAGTTCCTCCTCAATATACCGAAGGATTACCGGCATGTGAGGCATCCGTTCCTTTTCGCCTGTCAATCTCTTCCTTTCCAGCAGCCGGGCAATCCCTTCCTGCAACTCCTCCCCCGGCTCCACGCCGAGCAGATCCGCAAACCGCACCGGCGGAACCTGATGGAATCTCTCAATATACCTGGCCGCAAGCAAGGGGCGCAGGGCGTAAAAATACTTTTTATAGCTGACCAGTTCCTGGCAAAGATAATCCCGATAGGTGTTTTCAGCCAGGCCATAATAATGCCCTACTGCCGATTTCTCCGAAAAATAATTCATGGATACTCTTTGTACCTGTGCCCATTGATCGGTTGTGTGATAAACCTCCGGAGAATTGCTCCACTCAAAAAGAGTGGCATTTCCTCTGGCAAACTGCTTCATGGCCTTTTTCAAATCCCATCCATTGATATCCAGCACTTCGTCCAGTTGCCACTCGATCACATCCCGGGGCTCGTCAAACCGCAGGTACTCCTCCACCGGCCTGACATAAATAAACCGCACATCATAGTCACTGTCCGGCGAGGCAAAGCCCCACGCCCGGCTGCCGGATTCCACCGCATGGAGAATGCGGACATTCTCCCTTTTCTCGATTTCCCTTAACTGCTCCTGGATTTCCTGTATGATATTTCTCATTAGTCTTTCGCCTGATTCCTCCCATTTATCTCCTGACTATGTTTCCCGTTCATTTTTTCCACGTTTTTCCCGCTCATTTCCCGATCAGCTTTCTCTCTCATTTCCCGATCAGCTTTCTCTATCATTTCCTGACCTGCTTATCTCTCTCATCTCCCTCTCTCACCTTACCCCCGCCTCATCCTGTCCTCCCATCACCACATACCGGTTCACCCGTTCCACATACGCCCCCACCTTCTCCATATCCGGATTATCCGGCAGACGGGTAGCGGCAGACGCCTCCTCCAGCTTCCTCTCATACTCCTCCAGTATTTCATAAAATTCCGGGGAAAAGGCGCCGTCCCCCTGGCGGAAGCCCCCCTGACGGATTTTCATCAACAGCGCCCGATCCTCCCTGCGATGGGTGCGGATTTCCCCCTTCTCCAAGATATCAACCGCCATCATAAACAGCCGGATCAAATGCATGGCATGCTTATTCAAATGGGCATCATCCTTCTTTTTGTTCCTCTTGCCAATCCTGTCATAATCACTGACCACCGACCGCATGACCCCCATCATCCCATTATAATCCCGCAACGGCATATGCCGGTAATGCGCATCCACGAAAATCTCCCTCTCCAGTTCCGGATTTTCCGCCTCATCAATATACAGCCGGATGCTTCCCTTCTCATCGGTGTGAAACCGACGGTTAAAATCCTCCAAAGCATGTTTCACAGATTTTAAAATATGGTTTTCCCGCTCACTCTGAGCCATGGAATCCCTGGCCAGGGCATTCTGCAGGCGGCGAAGCTGGGCATCCGCATAGCCCCCAAAGGATTTGATGGCCCGCTTTGACAAAAAAAGCCCCCGGTTGTCAATCAGTTCCTTCCCCCACTTTGACTGAATCAGATACTGCTCCTCATCCAGCCCCAGAATCTCACAGGTGTTGGGATTACAGTCCAGCAAAAGCCGGATAATCTTGTTAAATCCATAGATCACCGTATCCGTACCCCTGTCCTCATACTGCTCAAACCCGGTCATGCCGATCAGGTCAGAGGGAAGCTGCAAGGTGACTCCCCGCAGGTCAATATCGCTTCCTTCCTGACTCGTCCCGTAAGCATGGCTTCCCCCCAGCCCCAAAAGCATAATCCGGTCCCCCAGCCGGGGATTATCCCGGAGAAAATCATATGCCTCAGTCTGTATCAGCTTCCGAAAATCCATCATAAACCTGATTCCCCTTTTTTTCTGGTTCCTGGAACGTGACAATAGTCAAACACCCTCTGGCATAGGCCGCACAAAACCACAGTCCCGGAAAGTCCCCTTTAAAGAGCCTCTGCTTTTCAGACAATCTCCGCCCCGAAAGGCATCAGCGCCAGTTTTGCCAGTTTAAACTGCTGCAGGCCAAAGGGAATCCCGATCACCGTCACACAAAGCAAAAGCCCCAAAACCAGATGTTCCAAAGCCAACGGCAATCCTGACACCAAAAGCCAGATCATATTCAAAAAGAAGGACCCTGCCCCGCCCCCATACACCACCTCTTTTCCAAAAGGGAAAAAACTCAGGGACGCCAGCTTAAAGCACTGCAGCCCCACCGGTATCCCGATAATTGTGACACACCAAAGGCACCCGGCCAGGCACCAGCTTAAGCCGCTCAACAAGCCTCCGCAGACAAACCAGATTCCATTTCCCAGACAACCCATAATCCCGTCTCCTTCCTCTGACTCCAAGATGTTTTCTTCTCCTCCACACTCTAGTCCCTGGAACATTTCTCCGCGTCAATGGCCAGCACCAGCATCAGGGCACAAAGCCCGTCTGCCGGATCGCTGACCTCAATCACATAGGTATCCGTCCAGTTGAACAGCTGCTTGGATATCCGGGCCACGCACCTGCCTGCCAGGTTCACAACCTGATAATCCCATTCCAGAAAGTTCCCTTCCACCCGCCAGTCCTTACAGTCAATGACATATCTCGGCTTGAAAAATGAGAACTCCTTCCGGATGCTTCCCACACAGGTATCTCCCAGATACAGGCGAAATTCCGGCAGCAAGGTAAACACCTTCTCCTGCACCGTGCCGATCTCCCTTCCGGCCCTGTCAAAGATCTTCAGGCAATGGCCCCAGGAAAGCTGTCCCTTCACCTCATAGACCGTGTTCCCCGCCTCATCATAGATATCATAACTGTCAAACCAGGAAAAAAACCGTTGTTTAAAAAGTAATTTCAACCTGTCCACCCTTTCTGACCTCAAAAATATTGTCCCTGATTACCTGCATATGGGAAATTCCCACAGGCTCAGTCCGGCTGCTGTCCCTCATGGGCCTTCCATGCACATTCCGTTATCCTCATATCCGTGAAAACCGCCGGAAAGCTGGAAGCCTCCGGGCTGCAGGCATAGATTCCGAACCGGATCCTTCCCCCGCCCTCCCACATATGGCAAATCCGCATCTGGGAAAACCTCACCCCATCCCGGGAACACTCAATACAATAATCATCCTCCCTCCGGCTAAACCGGTACCACATAACTCTCACATCCGCCGGAATAGCTGTGGTTGCCCAATCCGAATACCCGTGATTGGTTACCACAGAACCCAGATGCTGAAATTCCTCATTTTCATATTCCACCGATGCTTTGATCCAGTTTTCCGAATCCAGATACATCACCACCCCGCACTGGTCAAAACGATGTCCGCTTTGGCTGAAATCCGTTTTCACAATAAAGGAAAAGAACTTTTCCTCTGTCTCCATCTGAAACACCGGCGCATTGTCATTACGGAAATGATAATATGTCCTCTGCCATAAATCCGTATTGGGTTCGGTGGTGATTTCCACATATCCTTCCTTTAGGGTATAGTTCTTTGGCTCCCTTGTCCATTGGAATTGGTTGATATTCATAGCACTCTCCTCTATAGAAAAAATCAGTTTCTGCCTGTTTTCCCCTCCATCCTGCAGTTATAGGCAAACATTACCAGAGATGCTGCCACAATCAAAGTATATCCCACAAAGCTATACCCATCCGGTATCTCCCCGAACATGACATATCCCAGCACGGTGGCAAAAATAATCTGGGAATAGTCATAAATGGATATTTTCTTTGCCGGTGCATAAGTATAGGCTACTGTAATGGAAAACTGTCCGCCGGCAGCGCACACACCCGCCAGCAGCAGAACCGCCAGCTGTTTCAGGGACATGGGGACAAAATGGAGCAGAATCCAGGGCACTACGATCAAACAGGAGGCCAGGGAAAAATAAAATACAATCACAGGCCCCTTCACCCCCAGGGAACCAAGCTTGCGCACCATGGTATAGGCAATCCCTGCCCCAAGGCCGCCGCATACTCCCACCATGGCGGGGAACCAAGCCGTATTCCGGAAACCAGGCTTCACAATAAACAGGCATCCCACAAAAGCCGTTCCCACACAGACAGCCTGGAAAAACGTAATCCGTTCCTTAAGCAGCAGATAAGAAAAGATAATGGCAAAAAAGGGCGACAGTTTATTCAATATTGATGCATCCGCCACCAGCAGATGATCCACGGCATAAAAATTGCAAAGGATACCGACCGTGCCGAACAAGCACCGGGCTCCCAAGGGCAGCCGTGCTTCCTTCTGTATCTGTAAGGGTACATGGCCCTTCCCAATTATTGCCCCGGCAATCACCGCCGCCACCAGGTTCCTGAAAAAGCTTTTCTGGACAGAGGGTATATCTCCGGCCAGGCGTATCATGACATTCATGCAGGCAAAACAAAATGCCGACAGGATGATCATCATCACCCCGCTCATGTAACGGTCTTGTTTCAAATCTCCCATTCCTTCCCCTTTACCGAAGTTCCCTCTCTTCTTCCACAAGTTCCGCTTCTGTACTCTGCTGCGCAAATCTGGCAATCTCATCCATTACCCTGTCCGCCTGGGCGCTATGGGGCACAATCGCCGCCACTCCGATAACCACTGACTGGTGGATATCCTGATCCTCCACCTCCGCAGCTGACACCTGGAATTTGTTGCGGATTTTCGCCAGGATGCTTTTCACCACCATTCTCTTTTCCTTCAGGGAATGAACCCAGGGGGCATAGAATTTCATTTTCATCACAGCAACCCTCATACAATCCCCTCCCTCCGGATCCCAAAAATCCGCTCCGTATTCTGCCTTGCATGCAAAATGAGTTCTTCTTCCTCTGTCCTCATATATTTCGCCAGTTCCCGGACCACATACACGATATTCTCCGGCACATTGGTTCTTGCCAGCCCTGTAATATTGCGCGGCGTCAGATACGGGGCATCTGTCTCGACTAAAACCCTGTCAAGAGGGATCATCTTTACTGCCTCCCGAAGTTCCTTTCCCCTCCGGTCGTCGCAGATCCATCCGGTAATCCCGATGGAAAAGCCCATGGTTAAGTACTGGTCCAAAGTCCTTTTATCCCCTGTAAAACAGTGAACCACAGACTTTCTGCAGATATCCGGATGTTTCTTAAATCTCCTGGCAAATTCCTCCGCTGCTCCACGTTCATGCAAAAACAGGGGCTTATCCAGGCGCTCTGCCAGCACAATGTGCTTTTCCAGGCACCGGATCTGGTTGTCCCGGGTAGAAAACATCCGGTCAAAATCCAGGCCGCACTCCCCCACGGCAACAATCCGGCCATTTTTTGCAATCATCTGTTCAATCTGTTCAAAGTCTTCTTTTTTCGCGGAATCTGCATTATGGGGATGGATCCCGGCTGTCCCAAAAGATTCATGTTCCCTGACAAATGCATCAATAAGCTGATTCTCACGGCGGTCCGTCCCGGTCAGGATACAGCACACCCCTGCAGAAGCCGCATTTTCCACAATCCTTTCCGGATCCGGGAACTGCTTACAAAACAGGTTCAGCCCAATATCGTAATATTTTATGTTATCCATATATCCCCCAATCTCTTTCCTCAATATGAAATGAAAAAATTCTCATCTTTATCTGCTTATTGGCAGCCAATTTCACCCGTCTGACTTATATTTTAACGGTTATCCTTATTTTTACAAGAGAATATTTCATTAAATTTCATTTTCTCTTGACATAAGTATGAAATCGTACTATAATCCATGGTACGATTTCATACCAATAGTTTTCACACCAACAGTTCTCATACCAATTAATTTCATACCAATTAATTTCATACCAATAAACTTCATACCAACAGGAGGTGACATGAGCCATGAACTGTAACCCTTCCAAAATAATGAAGCGCTATAACCATTTGCTCGGTGAAATCGATTCCGCATACCATGAGATGTCCCGGAAGCTGGGGCTATCTGACAGTGCAATGATTGTCCTCTATACGATCTGTGACAACGGAACCAATTGCCTGTTGCAGGATATCTGCCGCCGTTCCGGCCTCAGCAAGCAGACCATCAATTCGGCCATCCGCAAGCTGGAGTCTGAGGGCATCCTCTATCTGGAAGCCGTCAGCCCAAAGGCAAAAAATGTATGCCTTACTGAGGCTGGCATGAGCCTGGCCGGAAAGACCGCAGGGCGGATTATCAGTGCTGAAAATGAGATCTTTGCTTCCTGGCCCCAGGAGGATGTACAGAAATATTTGGAACTGACAGAAGCCTTTCTCCGTGCCCTGCAGGAGAAGGCAAAAAACCTGTAATCTGAAAATATTTAAAAACGAGGTGTTTATGTTTAAGAAACGGCAAGATATCATCCAATTATCCGACCACTTTAATTACAAACGCCTGCTGCGTTTTACCTTCCCTTCCATCACCATGCTTATCTTCACTTCTCTTTACGGGGTGGTGGACGGATTTTTTGTCTCCAACTATGTGGGGAAGACGGCTTTTACCGCAGTCAACTTTATCATGCCTGTATTGTTGGTTTTAAGCAGTGCGGGCCTCATGTTCGGCACCGGCGGCGGCGCCCTGATTGCCTTGACCCTGGGAAAGGGCAGCAAAAAACAGGCAAACGCACATTTTTCCATGCTGGTCGCCGTCTCCGCAATCTTTGGCATTGTTTTAGCCATCCTGGGGCTGTTTTTTTTACGGCCTGTTGTGGCTTTCCTTGGTGTCAGGGGCGCCCTTCTGGAAGACTGCGTGGCCTATGGCAAAGTTATCCTGCCGGCGATACCGGCGGCAATTCTCCAATATGAATTCCAATGCCTCTTTGCCACGGCGGGCAAGCCCCAGCTGGGATTGTACATCACCCTTGCCGCCGGATTCACTAATGCTATATTGGACGCCCTGTTTGTGGCCATACTTCCCTGGGGGCTTTTCGGGGCAGCTATAGCCACCGCAGTCGGTCAGTTTGTGGGCGGCATCATCCCGATCCTTTATTTTGCCCGCCCTAATACCAGCCTCCTGCGCCTCACAAAGGCACGTTTTGACGGCAGGGCCCTTTTGAAAATCTGTACAAACGGTTCCTCCGAACTGATGAGCAACATTTCTTCCTCCCTCATCAGCATGCTATACAACGTCCAGCTTCTGCGGTACGCCGGGGAGGATGGGGTTGCCGCCTACGGAGTGCTGATGTATGTCAATTTTATTTTCCTGGCTTCCTATATCGGCTTTTCCGTGGGGGAAGCGCCAGTAATCGGATACCACTATGGAGCGGGAAACTTTGATGAACTGAAAAGCCTGCTGAAAAAAAGCCTGGCCGTCGTCAGTTCCTTCGCCGTGTTAATGTTTGCCTCCTCCCTGCTGCTGGCAAGGCCCCTTTCCCTGATGTTTGCCGGCTACGATGAAGGGCTTTTGGCAATGACCCTCCATGCCTTCTCGATTTATGCCTTTTCCTTCCTCTTTGCAGGCTTCGCCATCTTTGGCTCTGGTTTTTTCACAGCCCTCAATGATGGGCTGACCTCCGCACTGATCTCCTCCCTGCGGACACTGGTATTCCAGGTGGCAGCCGTACTGCTCCTGCCCCTTATCTGGGGGCTGGACGGCATCTGGGCTTCCATGGTGGTGGCAGAGTTTTTGGCAGTTTTGGTGGCCGCCGCATTCCTTGCCGGAAAGAAAAAGAAATATCATTATTAAAATTACCCTCCGCAGGCAGGGAAACATCCCTTTCCTGCGGAGGGCACTGTTCTATTGAATAATAAGTTCCACCGGGCAGTGGTCGCTCCCTGCCTGCTCTGCAAGAATCAGGCTGTCCACAATATGGTCTTCATACCCGGAGGATACTAAAAAATAGTCAATCCGCCAACCTGCATTCCGCTCCCTTGCCTTAAAGCGGTACGACCACCAGCTATAGGCATCTGTCTTGTCCGGGTACAAATACCGGAAGGAATCCACAAACCCGGAGGCCAAAAGCCTCCTCATCTTCTCCCTCTCCTCATCAGAAAAGCCTGCATTGCCCCGGTTGGCCTTCGGATTCTTCAAGTCGATCTCTTCCTTCGCCACATTAAAATCCCCTGTGACAATGACAGGCTTTTTCTTCTTCAGCGATCCCAGGTAGGTGCAAAAATCGTCCTCCCACTCCATCCGGTAGCCGAGCCGGGCCAATCCGTTCTGGGAGTTTGGCACATAGACATTGACCAGAAAATAATCAGGATATTCCAAAGTCAGTGTCCGCCCTTCTGTATTGTGCCTGTCCGTCCCCAGGTCATAAAACACGGCCAATGGCCTTTCCTTCGTCAGCACTGCTGTTCCCGAATATCCTTTCTTCACCGCGCTGTTCCAATACACCTCATACCCCGGAAACTCAAATTCTGCCTGCTCCGGCTGCATCTTAGTCTCCTGAAGGCACAGCACATCCGGATCTTCCCTGGTGAGAAATTCCATAAAACCTTTGCCCATACAGGCACGAAGGCCGTTGACATTCCATGAATATAATTTTTTCATTTTCCCTTTGCCATGTATCCCTTTCTTCGTTCCTCTGCCTAAATTTCGACGAATAAATTGTTTGTTTTATTATAACCTATCCTTAGCGCTTTGTCATTTTCTTTTTCCCTCTGCCCATACACCGGCCAGCCTAAATCACGGTCCGGGCCTTCATCCCACCAAGGCCTTAAGCTGCTCTAACAGTGCCCCTCCGCCCACCTGGATGTTCCCCACCTGGGCACAGATCCTCTCCAGGCATTCCATCTCCTTTAGCTTATACAGGGTTTTGTTCTCATCCATCAATTTCGCCGTGTTGAGCAGTGACCTGGTGGAAGCCACCTCCTCCCGTCTTGTAATCACGTTAGCCTGAGCTTTTTTCTCCGCCACCAGCACTGTATTCATGATATCCCGGATCTCTCCTGGCAGGATGATATCCTTGATCCCTGCGCTGCAGAACTTAATGCAGTAATCCCCTTCTGCCTCCTTCAGCCGCTTGAAGATAAACTGGGAGATCTCCTCCTTCTGCTGTAAAAGTTCATCCAGCCGGTATCTGCCCACATATTCCCGGATCACCAGCTGTACGCAGGCATACACCTGGTTTTCTAAGTTCTTGATGGTCTCGATCATGGTTCCCGGATCCACCACTTTGTATGTACACATCAGATTAATCCGCACCCCAATCCGGTCTGCTGTCAGGATTTCCTGGCCGGAAATCTCCAGGGGCTTTACCTTCAGATCCACAATCCGGCACAGGACATCCCTGGAATACACCCAGTAGTAATAAGTTCCTGCCTCCAGTTCCTTCACTACCTTATTATCGTAATATAGGATCCCTAACTCTCCCGGCTGAATCTCAATCTTTTTGTAATATTTTAACGGGATCCGTGCCAGATAAGCCTTATTAACCTGATTGGCTGCCTCCGGCTCCCTCATGTCCAAAAGTTCCACGCTATAGCGGTTCCACACATTCCAGTACAAATACTCTGCCTCAGAAAGAATCTGCCTCGCCACTCCGCTTTCCTTTAAGATTCCGATATGCCCCTCGGGAACCATGGCATGGAGCACCTTCCCGGCAAATACCGGATCCTGTTCCAGCAAAACCTCCTTCGGCACCTTATCAAACTTTACGGCTCCCTCCATCTCTTCCACCACTGCCTCATAGCCCAGAGCCTTCATGTAGTGGTAAGTTCCGCTGGCAAGCGTCTTTACAAAACGCCCGTCCTTTAACAAAAAACCGCACTGGTTCTGATTTACCTGAATTTTCATGTTCTCCCTCCTCCATCCGGGTTCTTCCCGCTCTTTTACAATCCTCTTATCTTTGTTTCGGCGCCCTTTTCCTTGTTTGTGATTCCAACCTGGAACCCGCCGCAGAAGGCTTTGCGGGCCATCCCGGCTGGCAAAACCATATCATATCCGGCTTTCCTTCCTCATTGAGCGTCTTACCTTTGCCCTCCCACATACCAAAGCATATGGGGGTGCCAAAGCATAGGCGCCTCTGCCCGGACCATGGGACAGGATCCGGTTCTGCCGCCTTTGGCGGCACAGGCAAGCCCCCTGCTGCATATCCCTCTCCTGTCCGGAAATGATGCCCCTTTATGAACCCTGGGACATTGTTCCCAGGAATCGGGATATGCTGGCGGATTCCACGTCTTCCTCATCCTGAGAGACACGTGGCAGGTGTCCATTTGATCGCTTTACCACTAAGCAACGGCTTTTCACCGGCGGGATTCGAACCCGCGTAAATCAAGTCATTTGACAATCTTCAGTCCCTAACTGAGCGTCTTTCCATGCTTCCGGCGGCATACCGTACTGCAGGGCAGCGGCACCGCATGGCCCAAATACCATGGCTGTGAGCCGGAACCATCACCTTTTCGGTAGCTATATCCTACCATGAAAGGAAAAAATCATCATTTCAAAAACACTGCGAAGTTCTTGTTGTGTTTGGAACGGTTTTTCTGTATACTTTAATTAATCTGTCACCACGAGTTTGTTACCTCCCCTATCCATTAAGAAGATACACATGTCCGAATACAAAGAACTCATCCGGCAATTTGACAAAATACGCTCCTATGTCCGTGATTTCTATATCTATGGCTTTAAAACCAGGGATGACTTTTGTGAGAAAAGCGGCCGCACCTACGACAACCAGCGCCGCCGCATGGAAAGCTGGTTCTCTGATTACATACGCACAGAACAAAACGGCCACAAAAAATCCGTATTCCTCACCCTGGACTCCGGCCGCATGGCCATAAACCCCTTATACCAGGCCTGGAAATCCAAAGCCTTTACCAGCAACGATATCGCCCTGCGCTTTTTCTTAGCTGACCTTCTCGCTGACGGGCAGCCAAGAAGCGTAGAAACCATTGCCGATGATTTGCAGGAGCAATACCACTGCCTGTTTGACACCCAGGTGATCCGGCGGAAGCTGGCTTTCTATGAGAAGGAGGGCCTGGTCACTCGGAAAAAGGAGGGAAAGCAGTACCTGTACGGCGGCGCTCCCCCTCTCTCCCATACCCATCCCGGACTGTTCCCGGCTCTCTGGCTGGCCGTCAGCTTTTTCCAGGGCGCTGCCCCTTTTGGCTTCATCGGCAGCACAATCCTTGATTTCTGGAACCGGAAAAATGATTTCTTCCGGTTCCGCAGCGATTATTTGATCCACACCCTGGAGGATGAGATCCTCCTGCCTGTTTTACGTGCCATGGAGAAAAAATGCCGGATCCGCATCACGGCCAAAAGCACGAAAAATACGGCTGCCGTCTCTGGCATCCCTGCCAGTTCCTACACGGTCACCCCTTTAAAGATCCTCACCAGCACCCAGACTGGCAGGAGATACCTTTGTGCCTGGCAGGAACGTTCCCACCGCCTCTCCACCTACCGCCTTGATTCCATCCAAAGTGTGGAACTGCTTGAACCAGACAGCCTATACGACGCCTATATGGCCTGCCTCCGCCGTTTCCTCCCTTTCCTCTGGGGTGTTTCCTTCGGGGGCTTGCCAAAATCCAGGCCGGAAACGGTAACTATGGAAATCTGCTTTGATGAAAAAGAAGAAGATTTTATTCTCACCCGCCTCCAGCGGGAAGGACGGGGCGGTTCTTTGAACCGGCTTAAGCCCGGGTTGTACGAATATACCCGCCTCTGTGCAGATGCCGCAGAGTTCCTGCCTTGGGCAAAAAGCTTTACCGGAAGGATCCGTGCCTTCCGCTGCTCCAACCCTGCCGTTGAAAAGCGGTTCTGGGATGATATGAAGAAAATGCAGGAATACTATCTGTCCGCAGGAGAGGCCGCCCAACATGAAGAACCTTGATTTTTCCCTGTTTTCCGAACTTTATACCTGTTATTACCAGGTGGTTGCCCGGATCTTAAGCGAAGCCGCCCGCCACCCCCTCACCCGCCGCCAGATAGAACTGCTGGCCCGTCAGCATGGCTATGACGAAAGCCTCCTTTCCATCGTCCCGCGGCTGGTTCAGGGGGATTGGCCCTTTCTTTGCCGGGACGGGGATTCCTCTGACGCTTACACCTCTGTCCTGAAAAATGACCCCTTCCCCCAGCCCCTCACCCGGCTGCAGAAATCCTGGCTGAAGGCCCTGGCAACGGATGCCCGGTTCCGGCTGTTTTTTACGGATTCCCAGCTTAAGGAACTGGAAGAAGCCCTCTTTGGGAT
Organism: uncultured Lachnospiraceae bacterium; assembly: GCA_910588875.1. GTDB lineage: Bacteria > Bacillota > Clostridia > Lachnospirales > Lachnospiraceae > Brotaphodocola. The sequence continues at coordinate 31,737 of CAJURT010000026.1, read as the reverse complement.
TCCACCCCTCTACCGCACCCGGGACTTTTGCCTCTTTGACCAATACGGGGACCATGACCCCTTTTCTTCCGTCATGTACCGGGAACACATGCTGGCTATTTTAAACGCCATCTGCGAAAGGCAGTTTCTGTCCATATCCTACTTCTCCCGCAAGAAGAAGGCTATGGCCCATACCTGGCTTCCCTGCCGCTTGGAATACGGCCAGAGGGACGGGAAATTCCGCCTCTACGGCATGGCATTTGGAAAAACAGGGAGGAAAAGGATGGACGTTTTGAATGTGGCCAGAATTCTTTCTCTCAAAGAAACAGGCAGGTTTTACCCTGCCTTTGTTGACGTGGACCATTTCCTGGACTGTTCTTTATCGGAAAAACCACTGGTGCTGGAGATCTCCACCCAGCGGAATGCCCTGGAACGGGCTATGCTCCACTTCTCCTGTTATCAGAAGAAGGTGGAGCGGCTGGAGGACGGAAAAACCTACCGCTGCACCATCTATTATGACAAGCGCTGGGAGACGGAACTTCTGGTCCAGGTGCTCTCCTTCGGCCCGGTGGTAAAAGTCATAGAGCCGGAATCCTTCCTTAACCAGATGCGGGAACGGGTCAGGAATCAAGCCCTGCTTTTAGAGGATACATGATGCTGACCGCCTTGATTCCCCTGCTTGCCTTATATCTTTAAAGCAGCCTCAAAGGCTTCCCTGGTGGCCTCCAGGGCACGGCGGGCACGGACCGCGTCCCCCACCACATAAACCTCACCGCACACTGCCCTGGCTGCCTGGCTGAGGGGGTCATGCCCCTGATAGCCAAGGGCAAGGACTACCGTATCAAACCCCCGAAGGCTTTGGTTTTTTCCCTCCGGCAAGACATAGTCCACCCCGTCCTCATAGAAACATGTTACCTTGGCATTCGTGATGCATTGGGTATGGTGTTCCCGGAGCCCCTTAAGGACAAACTTCCGGTGTTCCGCAATCATATCTCCCCCTATGGTGTCCTGCAGTTCCACAATCGCCGTCTCATGCAGCAGTTCCCCCAAAAAATCTGCCGTCTCGCATCCTACCATGCCGCCGCCCACTATCAGCACCCTTTTTCCGCAGGCAGCCTTCCCTTCCAGCACATCGCCGGCCGCCACGGCGCCGGTATCCCGGATTCCCGGGATGGCAGGCAGCAGTGGCTCTGCCCCTGTTGCCAGGACTATGGCATCTGCCTGCAGTTCTGCCAGTTTACTTTCTGTAATCCGGCTGTTGCAGTGGATTTTCACCCCGGCCTTCTCACATTGTACGATAAAGCTTCTCACCATACCTGTGATATCCCCCTTCCCCGGAGGATAGGCCGCCAGCCTCATATTTCCGCCCAGCTTACCGGATGCCTCATACAAATCCACCTGATGCCCCCGCAATGCACAGATCCTGGCCGCCATCAGGCCTCCTGCGCCGCCGCCGATTACGGCAACTTTTTTTGGATTCCCGGCAGGGACCAGTTCAGACTCCCGCCCAACTAAGGGATTAGCCAGGCAGGTAATCGGCTTACCCTGGTACATATTGGCAACGCACCCCTGCAGGCAGGCAATGCAAGGGGTAATCTCTTCCGTCCTCCCCTCCCGGATTTTGTTCACCAGTTCCGGGTCTGCGATGCTCTGCCGCCCGTAGACAACCAGGTCTGCCCTGCCCTCCCTGACCAAAAGTTCCGGATAATAAGGATCCGTAAAACGTCCCACAATCATCACAGGGATCCGGACTGCCCGTTTGATTTCTGTCACATAATCTGCATTGAAACCGCCATGGATACAGGTAGGCGCCCACATATATTCGTCCTTGATATGGACTGCCCGGGAGACATGGAGGCCGTCCACCCCGATTTCCTCCAGATAAGCGGCAATGGCCGCCGAATCCTGGACCGTCAGCCCGCCGGGCATCTCGTCCTGGCAGTTGATCCGGCAGAGGATTGCCATCCCTTCTGCTTTTTTCCGGATATTCTCTACAATCCGTTTTACAATGCGGATCCGGTTTTCAAAGCTTCCCCCAAACTCATCCACCCGCTTGTTTGTCCGCGGAGAAAGAAAGCTGCTGATCAGATAGCCATGGGCACAATGTACCTCCACAGCATCAATCCCCGCCTTTTTTGCCCGCAGCGCCGCATCCCCGTACCGTTCAATCAATGCATAGATTTCCTCTGTGGTTATTTCCAGAGGAATGTCCCGGCCACAGGCAGCATGGATCGCACTTGCCGATTTTAGCGGTGCACCGGCCGCTTTGGCATTCCCTTCCAGCCCGGCATGCTGAAGCTGTACGGATACTTTAGCCCCATAGGCATGACAGGCTTCAGCCACCGCCGCAAAGCTTGGGATCACATGGTCCTCAAACAGGCAGGACTTGCGGAGCCCGCCCTTCGCCGCCGGGTCAACCACCGTCGCCTCGATAGTGATCAGCCCGAAGCCTCCCTTTGCCCTGGCGGCATAACAAACCTGTTCTTTACCGTCACCGGGCCAATCTGAATTGGTTGAAATAGTGTTTTCACTTCCATAAATACAATCTCCTCCTGGTATTTTTTGAAAATATATACATTATTGTATATTTCCCTCAGCCCCCCGGATCAGATCCAGGTTCTTCTTCTCATAGTCGTTTAAAACCGATTCATCAAACTGGTCTGCCGGTATCTCCCCATGGTACCAGGCCTTCCCGTTGAAATATTCCTGCAGATCCTCCGATTGAAACATCCTCCCGTGGCGGGCATAAACCTCATTCCTTGCCAGTCTCAGCTCCTCCTTTGACAGTCTGCCAACCTCCTCCCCTGTCAGATATCTGCTGCTGATATCCGGGAGAAGATAATCCCCGTCAGGGGAAGCGGCAGGTGCATCTATTGCCGGCTGGCCCTGTGCGGGCTGTTCTGGCCCGGGCTGTTCCGGCTCAAAAGCCGTCTCCCCGGAAACTGCTGAGGCTCCGTCCACATACATAGCGGCATTGCATTGGTAAACCATGCTCAGGCCTTGAATCGGCTCCAGTTCGTTGAGAAACTCAAATATAGCTGTCCTGTCACTGCTGTCCGACAGCAAGGAGCCATGGCCATAATGGTCGATGCTGTCCTTTAACGGGATTCCCAGCCTGCCAAAAAACGCCTTAATCGCAACCCCGAAATCCTGATACAAAGCATCCGTCTCCCGCCACGAGCCTTCCTCATCATAATAAAGCTGGGAATTTGCAAGCGTACCATGTTCGAATTCATAGCCCGTATACGCGAAACCGGCACTTCCCCCTGCGACCTGGGTAAAGGAACCGGCATAATCCAATTTCCCGTCCTCATAAACCATTGCCCAGTAATTCTGGGACATCCCGTCAGCAAACCCGCCTGTTACCCAGTATTCCTCACACATAATGTAGCAGCGGTTGTCAGCCCTCACCACATTCACCCTAAGATCCATATTAAGCCATTCATTGACTGACAGGCAATCGCTTTTCATTCTGTTGTCATTGTAGGCAATAAAGGGGGCCTGGGCGGCCAGGACCGCATCTCCCTCCACGGCCTCATACATCTTTAGCATAATGTTGTAATTATTAGGATCCTCTGCCGACTGCTCTGTATGGCATACCAGCATTTCCTCTTCCCCATCCAGATCAAAATCCAGGAACGTTGCACTTATGACCCCTCTCGGATCCAGCCATGCATCAGAGGTGCTGCCCATCACCCCGCTTTGGTTTGCCTGGAAAATCCCATAAGTGGATATCAGTTCTGACAATGCCCCTTCCAGCAGTGTCTTCGGATCCTCCTCCGGCCTTTCTTCCAGCAATACATCCAGTCCGGACCCATCCAGGATTTTCCCTCTTAGTTCCTCATCCTCTTTCAGTTCCTCCCTCACAAAATCAGGGATGTCGGATTCCTTAAACTTATCGGTACGGATCCATTCCCCATCCTCCCCTGCCAGGGACATCTCCGCCATCTCCCCTGCCAGGATGCTCTCTTTTTGCCCTTTCCCGGAATCAGGGTCCGTAACGGAACATTTCACCTTTCCTTCCAGGATATAAACCTTCATGTGATCCTCATCCGGCACTTCCACCCATCCGCAAGTCCCCCGGATCCCCACCACCATGTTGGAGGTACGGATATCCAGGCTTTCCTCATCCTCCAGAGGTTCTTTAATATGAAAAAACAAATTCCCGGAATCCACCTGCACCTCCAGCTGCTTCCCTGCGGATTTAATCCGGATCTGGCTCTCCTCATCCATCTTTGCAAGCTTTACGCTGTCTAAATTAAGCCAAGCATAACTCTCCTCCCGGGTATCCACCTGGTAGCCCTTATAAAGCATCATGTTCTCTGTCAGGGACAGATCCTTTCCCCCCTTGTCCTGGACGTAAATGTTCCCTGTGGTTTTTGCCATCCGTATGCTGGAAGCCCGGTTTCTGCCGGAAAAGTACAGAACCGCCGCCAATGCGGCCGCCAGGATAACTATCGCGGCAACACAAAAAAACTTCCATGCCCTGCTCCCTCCGCGCCTGCCCTGCGCCCCTCCTCCGGTTTCTTCCTGCCCTCCCGGGGCAGTTCCCATGCCATGCCCCCCTTCGGCCCTGGCTCCGCAAAACCTGCAAAACGATGCTCCTTCTTCAATTTCTCTGCCGCATTTACTACAAAACATATGCTTCCTCCCCCCGGTTTTTCTCATTTTGCCTTCCGGCTCTTTCCTGGCAAAATAATTTTTGTCGGTTTTAGTACAGTATATATTAAAATTCGAGGGAATTCAATTATGAATGCAGCAAAACCCACATCCAAACAGGAACTAAACCATAAAACATCCGGGTATCTGGCCGTCCCGGCCGCCTTTTCGGACATTGCCTCAGAACTACTAACCAACTATGGCCGCCTCTCTTCTGTTTCCTTATAGCAAATCTTACCAAAAATAAAAAACTATGGCAATTTTTGTCAAACTCTAGTAAAATTTCATGTATGGCCTTTACAAAAGGTTCTATGCAGGCATATTACCCATACACTACTTCGCAGGTGGACAAATATGAATATTTTTAACATTATAACCCTTTTCGGAGGGCTGGCCATGTTCCTTTACGGCATGCGCATGATGGGGGACGGCTTAAAAGCCAGTTCCTCCGGAACCCTGAAAAAAGCAATGGAACGCATCACCGGCACCCCTCTCAAGGCATTCCTTTTGGGGCTCATCGTGACCGCGGTGATCCAGTCTTCCACGGCAACCATTGTCCTCACCTCCGGCCTTGTGGGAGCAGACATCCTCTCCCTCCACCAGTCTTTGGGGATTATTATCGGCGCCAACGTAGGAACCACTGTCACCGGGCAGATCATCCGGCTTTTAGACATCAATTCCTCCGGAACCTGGTTCTTACAGCTTTTAAAACCGTCAACCTTAGCGCCTCTGGCGCTGATCATCGGCATTGTCATTATCATGGGCGTCAAATCCCGTGATTCCGGCAAAGTGGGCCATATCATCATTGGTTTCGGCATCCTGTTTTCCGGGCTCATGAACATGGCTGATGCAGTAAGTGTCCTGTCTGACAGCGGAATTGTGGAACATCTGTTTTCCCGCCTGGGAGAGAATCCCCTGCTTGCCTACCTGTCCGGCGCCGGCGTTGCCTTCGTTCTGCAGAGTTCCTCCGCAACCGTTGGTATCCTGCAGGCCTTTTCCACCTCCGGCCAGCTGTCCTTTGGGGAAATCTACGCTGTACTGGTGGGCATCTATCTGGGGGACTGTGTGACCACTGCAATCGTCTGCAACATTGGCGCCAAACCAGAAGCCAAAAGAGTCGGTGTCGTAAACATTTTATTCAACTTATGTAAATCCGTCCTTACCCTGGCTGTGGTTGTGGCCATCCACAGGGCCGGGCTGCTGGACCATATCTGGGACCAGCCCATTTACTCCGGAGGCATTGCCAATGCCAATACCATCTTTAACCTGTCCTGCGCCATTCTTCTTCTGCCCTTCGTGGGAATCTATGAGAGGATCAGCCACAAGCTGATAAAGGAGGAACCGGTGGCTGCCGGAAAATATGATGAGTTGTTAGACGCCTTAAACCCGGTATTTATCAGTACCCCGGCCGTGGCCTTCGGGCGCTGTTATGACATCCTTCTGGTGATGTTTGAACTGGCCAAAACCAATATCAGCCGTGCATTTGACATGTTCAACCAATATAGCCCGGAATCCATGAAACAAATCGAGGAGGATGAGAATACCATTGACAGCATGGCTGACCATATAAGCAATTACCTGGTTCAGATATCTGCCACAATCACCTCCCACTATCATGTGGAGATCATGAATTACTACTTTTCCGCCATCACGGAATTCGAGCGTCTGGGCGACCATGCCCTGAATATTGCCGAGATTGCCGCATCGATGGATGGGAAGGATACCTCCTTTTCCAAAGATGCCCTGTCTGAGTTAGCCGTGCTCTGGCAGCTTCTGGATGTGGTGCTGAACCATACCAATGAGGCATTCCGGAAGCAGAACCTGACAGAAGCCCGTCAGATTGAACCTTTGGAACAGGTGGTTGATGATATGGTAAGCCTGTTAAAGGAACACCATTTAAAACGGCTCCGTGACGGAGAATGCGGTGTTTTCAACGGATCGGAATTTTTCAACCTGCTTTCTGAGGCTGAAAGGATCTCCGATGTCTGTTCCAATATTGGTGTTGCAACAGTGGCAAGAGCCACTCCCGGAATCCATCACCAGGTACATCATTATATTTCCATGCTCCATTCGGGACGGGACAAAGAGTTTAACCAGGTATACCAGGAAGCACATGATGAATATTTCCGGCTGCTTCTGAACAAAGATGGCAATTAAAAAAGATTTGAAAAAATTGCATGTTTATGATATGCTAACCCACAGTATAACTATACTTTGCAGTTATCTGGCAATCCAGTTCCGTACAGGATCATCATGCACGGGCGATCTTATAGACGGTGAGGTAAACGATGAAGGCCAAAAAAACCTTAAAAGAAACGGCAGCAGAAGGCATCTATCACGATATTGAAGAAGGCATTTATAAAGCAAATGATATTATCACCGAAGGAGAGATCGTGGAACGCTATGCCATGAGTAAATCCCCGGTCCGGGAGGCATTGATCGAGTTGTGCAAGGACGGGGTTTTAAAAAGCATCCCCCGGGTGGGATACCAGGTGGTACAGATCTCCATCAAGGAGATCATGGATCTGCTGGAAGTGAGGATTGACCTGGAGACTGCTAATTTGAAAAGGCTGGCCCCCCGGATCACGGACGAAGACCTGGAAATGCTAAAGCACCTGGAATCTATTGTCAACCTCGATGTCAACCGGAAAGTGGCAATCAACTGGAACCGGAACACAGATTTCCACATCAAGCTATGTGAACTCGGAGGGAATGCTTACCTGTGCGACACAATCGAACGGGCGCTGATGAAATCCCGCCAATATATAGCCCAATATTTTTTTAATGCTTGGGATAAAAATGCCGAATCCAACGGTTATTTTCACAGGGCCACCATCGATGCCCTGGAAAAACAGGATGTGGAATTGGCTGTTCTTATGCTGCAAAAAGATATCCTGAATGTAAAAAACCAAATTCAGGAAACTTATTTCCAATAAAAATTCAAGGATGCCGGCAGGATGTTCTGTTCCGGCATCCTTTTTCTTATGGGATCTCTCATACCTCTGTACAATTCTCAGAATTCGCTGAAAGCAATCTGACCAGCACACTAATAAAATGATGAATCACCGTGATATTCACCAAAATATTTCTTTCCCCAGAGGCTCTTCAATGAATTTTAACGAAAAAACTTATTGACAAATCGGTACAATATGATTATAATTAACATTAATAAGATTACTGATATTATTACAAGTATTATCAGGAAAGCAAAAGGAGGTTTATTATGACAAAGAAAGAACGCGTAATTGCTGCTATTGAGGGAAGGGAGCCGGACAAGATCCCCAGCGGGTTTTCCCTTCATTTTCCGAAGGAGTCCGCTTTTGGAGATGCCGCTGTGGATGCCCATATCCGCTTTTTTGAGGAAAGTGACACCGATATCTTAAAAATCATGAATGAGAACCAGGTTCCCTATATGGGTGAGATCCATCATGGCAGTGATTACCAGATGGTACGGGAGATGTCCCTGGAGGATCCCTTTATGCAGGATCAGATCACCCTGGTTAAGAAAATCCTGAGCCGTTGCGACCGAAGCGCCTTCACTCTTGGCACGCTCCACGGCATCACCGCCTCTTCCATCCATCCTCTGGAAAAGATGGACCCCAACTATACTTATGAGGAGGTACGCCAGAAACTCTGCCGTCTTCTCCATGAGGACAAGGATACCGTGTTGGCCGGTATGCAGCGGATTGCCAATGTGATGTGTGACCTGGCCGGGGAATATATCCGCCTGGGCGTGGACGGGATTTACTATGCCGCTTTGGGCGGAGAAACCCGGTTCTTCACCGACGAAGAATTTGAACAGTATATCAAGCCCTTTGACTTACAGATCATGAAAAGCATCAAGGAAGCCGGAGGATACTGCTTCCTCCATATCTGCAAGGATCAGCTGAATATGGACCGTTACCGTGATTACGCCGCCTACACGGATGTAGCCAACTGGGGGGTCTATGAGGCACCATTTTCCCTGGATGAAGGAAGAAAGCTGTTCCCGGGCAAAGCCATCATGGGGGGCCTTCCCAACCGCCACGGCGTTTTGGTGGACGGGCCAAAGGAAGCAGTCCGTGAGGAGGTACATAAAGTGATCTCCCAGTTTGGGAGAACCGGTTTTATCCTGGGAGCTGACTGTACCCTGGCCACAGAACAGGATATGGGGCTTCTGAGAACTGCCGTAGAAGCGGCACGGGAATAAGGGGACGGGACAACCGCTGAAAGAGAAAGTTGTTAAACCAATATATATCATCAAAAGGAGGAACCAACTATTATGAAGAAAAAAATCGCACTGTTACTGGCCACAGCATTAACTGCCACAAGCCTGGCCGCCTGCGGGGGAGGAAGTGGCAGCACCCCGGAGGCAACCACTGCCAAGGCGGCAGACCAGGGCGGCGCCGCAAGCCAGGATACCGCAGGCAGCGGCGGACAGGCAGATGCATCCGGCACGGTTTACCCGGCAGGCACCCTTACCGTCTATGCCATGGGCAACCCCCAGTACCGCCAGCAATATTTCGAGACCTGGCTTGAGAACCACCGTGACATCGCCCCGGAGGTGAAAATTGAGTTTGTTCAAACCGAGGGTACTGCGGATATCCGCGAGAAGATCACCATGACCGCCCTCTCCGGCGCCACCGATGACCTTCCGGACGCCGCCATGCTGGATCCGGTTACCATCATGGATCTGGCAAAGGCAGGGCTTTTGAAGGATGAGACCGAATACCTGGCTCCTCTTCTTGATAAGATGGTGGACGGTGCCACCAAGGATGCCACCATTGACGGGAAAATCTATGCCTTGCCGGATTCTGTCCGTCCCCAGGTTCTGTTCTACAACAAAAATATCTTTGACCAGTATGAGATCGACCCGGAGATGATGAAGACCATGGATGGATATATCGAGGCCGGACGGCTGCTGAAGGAAAAGAGCAACGGTGAGGTATTCCTCTCCTACATCGACCCGACCAGCAAGACCTGGAGATACTGGGGACGCCGTGGCCTGATGCCCTCTGCCGGCGCAAGGATCTGGGATGACAACGGCGAGGTTATCATCGGCAGTGATGAGGGTACCAAAAAGGCTCTTGGCGCACTGGATACCATGAACAGCGAAGGGCTTCTGATGAAGACCACCATCATGGAACCGGCACTGTATGACGCCATCAACAACAAGAAAGTCGCCACCTTCTGCATCGGTGCCTTCTGGGATGAATTTATGCGGCAGAACTGCGAAGCCACCAAAGGCCAGTGGAGAGTCATGTCTGCTCCGGAGTTCGAAGGTGTTGGCAAGGCTGGTGCGCCGGTGTCCCAGTACATGGGCATCATTGAAAAGGGAGACAACCCCTACTCCGAACTGTTCCGCATGATGTGGTATGACTTTACTTTTGATATTGAAGCCAAGGAAGTCTGGGTGAATTCCATGGAAGCCCAGAATGCCCCCTACTCCAACCCGGTTTCTATCGAAATGCTGGAAGATCCCTTCTGGAAAGAGCCGTCTGAGTACTACGGAGGGATGTCCTTCCGTGAGATGGAAGGTAAATGCCTGTCCAATGGTGCAGACAACCTGGTTGTGACACCCCAGGATGCGGAAGCAGACGAGATCATATCCGCCGAACTGGAGAAATATGTTGCCGGCAACCAGTCCATGGATGATGCTATCGCCAACATGGATAAGAACTTAAAGGCCAAGATCGGAAAAGCCGAGGTCACCCAATAATATTACCGCTTAGGCCGGTGCCGGGCAGCTGTCTGCCACACCGGCCTAAGAAAAAATACCCGGGAATGGAGGGATGTCATGTTACAGACATTAAAAAAATATCGAGCTCCCTATTTATTCATACTTCCGTTTTTCATCCTGTTTTTTGTGTTTCAGCTGATCCCCACCATCTGGACTGTCTATATCAGCCTGACCAACTGGAAGGGAATCGGTTCGCCGGAATTCTGCGGTTTTGGCAATTACCGGAAAATGGCAGTTGACAATATGTTCTGGGAATCCTTGGGCAACACGGTTGTCTACTGGCTCTCCGGCCTTGTCCTCATCATCTGCTGTGCCCTTTTGATTGCCTGCCTGCTTAACAGCCGCTATATGAAAAAAGATTCGGCACGTGCATTTTTTAAGACCGCAACCTTTTTGCCCAATATCTGCGCTGCTATTGCCATGGGGCTGATCTTCCGGATGCTTTTTGATGAAAATGTAGGGCTGGTCAACGAGGTGGTTTCCATGGCCGGGGGCTCCAAGATCCCCTGGCTTACCAGTACCACCTTTTCCAAGATTCCGGTCATCATTCTGAATGTATGGCGGTATACCCCCTGGTTTACCATGATTTTGCTGTCCGGGCTTTTAAATATCTCCAAGGACTACTATGAAGCCGCCACGGTAGACGGTGCCAACGCTGCCCAGCAGTTTTGGTTTATCACACTGCCCTCCCTGAAAAACATCCTGTTTTTCTGTTCCGTGACTTTGACCGTGGATATGTGGAAGCTATTTAACGAGTCCTATATCCTGCCGGGACCGGGAACCTCCAACTCTTCCCTGTTCCAATATATGTACGAGTCCGGTTTTAACGTATTCAACATGGGATATGCCTCTGCCATCGGCGTGGTGCTTATCCTGATCCTGATGATGATTTCTGTCATTCAGTTTGCGGTACGGCGCAAGCAGGGTGAACTGTAGGAAAGGAGAAGGCTTTATGAACCGAAATAAAATGATTTCGTCTGCTGCTGTCTACGGGCTGCTAACTTTTATCACCTTACTCTGCCTGTTTCCCATTGTCTGGATGTGCCTGATCTCCATCAAAAGCACTTCTGAAAGCATTACCGGCTTTCACTCCATTATCGTGGAACAGCCAACTCTGGCCAATTTCCGGCGTCTGTTTGAAATGATCCCGGTATGGCAGAATACCTTCAACAGTGTTTTCACCACCATTATGGGAACCATTACCTCCCTGTTTTTCTGTGCCCTGGCAGGCTTTGCTTTTGCCAAATACCGGTTCCCCGGCAGAAATTTTCTGTTTTATTTTGTTATTGCCACCATGCTGGTTCCACCGGAGGTAGGTTCTGTCCCCTTATTTATCATTATGAAAAAGGTTGGCCTGATCAATAGCCTGTGGTCACTGGTAATCCCCAGGATTGCCACTGCAGTGGGAATCTTTTACATGAACCAGTATATCACGGACGTGCCGGATGAACTGGTGGAGGCAGCCAGGATCGACGGATGCAGCGATTTTGGGATTTTTATGAAGATTATCCTTCCGGTTATCAAACCGGCCATGGCTTCCTGGGGCGCCATCACCCTGATTGCCCGTTGGAATGATTTCTTCTGGCCCCTGTTATACTTAAGAAAACAGGCCAAATATACGCTGATGGTCACCATTTCCCTGCTTCCGGTCAGTGAAGGCCTCTCCACACCCTGGCCCGTGATCCTGGCAGGAACCACATTGGTCATTATTCCGATCATCCTTCTTTATCTGGTCCTGGAAAAATTCCAGAAAGCAGGTATTATGGAAGGCGCTGTCAAGGGTTGATCTTCAACAGTTACGGAAAGGACAACATTAATATGGAGAAAACAGACATTCGTTATCAGGCTTACATTGATATCCTGAAGGAAGAACTGATCCCGGCCATGGGATGCACCGAGCCGATTGCCCTGGCCTATGCCGCTGCTACAGCAAGGGATCTTTTAGGCTGCATGCCAGAGCGGGTGGAAGTCGGTGCCAGCGGCAGCATTATCAAAAATGTAAAATCGGTTATCGTGCCCAATACCGGCCATCTGAAAGGGATCGCCGCTGCCGCTGCCGCCGGGATTGTCGCCGGAGACGCAGAAAAGCAGCTTGAAGTTATCTCCCAGGTTACGCCGGAACAGGAACCCCTGATCCGGGCATTCCTGGAGCAGGTGCCAATTACTGTGGAACATATTGACAATGCCATTATTTTTGATATCATTGTGACTCTGTACCATGGAAACGACAGAAGCCAGGTAAGGATTGCCAACTATCATACCAATATCGTACATAAGGAAAAAAACGGAGAAGTTCTGCTGGATCTGCCCATCGAGGAAGAAAGCAAGGAAGGGCTGACGGACCGCTCCCTGCTGGATATGAAAGGGATCTGGGATTTTATCAACACGGTGGATGTGGCTGACATCAAGGATGTCCTTCAGCGCCAGGCAGAATTTAACATGAAGATTGCCGAAGAAGGGATGAACGGCAATTATGGGGCAAATATTGGGAAAGTCCTCCTGGACTCTTGCGGCCAGGATGTGCAGATCAGGGCAAAAGCCATGGCTGCTGCCGGTTCCGATGCCCGTATGAACGGCTGTGAACTGCCGGTCATTATCAATTCCGGAAGCGGCAACCAGGGAATCACCGTGTCAGTCCCCGTACTGGTATATGCCAAGGAACTAGGGGCTGACGAGGAAAAGACTCTGCGGGCGCTGGCACTGTCCAATCTCTGCGCCATCCACCAAAAAACCATGATCGGCCGGCTGTCCGCCTACTGCGGGGCCGTCAATGCCGGTTCCGGCGCGGGAGCCGGGATTGCCTATCTCTGTGGCGGTGGATTTAAAGAAATCGTCCATACGGTTGTCAATTCCCTAGCCATCGTCTCCGGGATCGTCTGTGACGGAGCCAAGGCCTCCTGTGCCGCCAAGATTGCTTCTGCCGTGGATGCCGGACTTTTAGGCTATAACATGTACAAACGCGGGCAGCAATTCTACGGAGGGGATGGAATTGTCACTAAGGGCGTGGAAGAAACCATCAAAAATGTCGGCCGGCTAGGGAAAGACGGGATGCAGCAGACCAACGAAGAGATTATCCGAATCATGGTGGGAGAATGATTTTTCTCTCCTTACAGACAAAACCACCGGCACAGCCGGTGGTTTTGTCTGTGCCCCCCTAAAGGCTTGCTGCCTATCCGAAATATGGTATTTACCATTCTTATCTCAGTTTTTCTGATCCGTATACCAGAAATCCGCCCTAAAGAATCCATCTTTTTTTAGCAGTTCCGGCAACCGACTGCCAAGTTCTGTCTTGGGAATAAAATCATCAATCATCCCGTTTTTCAGATACCAGTCAAATTGGGATCTGTCCAGACCGCTCATTAAAATCAGGTGGATCTGCGGGTTCAGTCTGCGAATCATGGCAGACAGTTCCAGGCCATTGATGGAAGGCATCTGGTAATCGGTTAAAATCACATCACAATCTTCCTTCCGCTTCTGCAGCAGAGACAACACTGCTGCCGGATGGTCATAGCACTCTGCCTTTACCGAGATTGCCTTCAGCATGGTATCCAATGCTTTTAAAACCTTTGGATCATCATCCACCACTACCATCCTGCGAAATTCCCTTTTCTCTTGCCTTCTGTCCTTAAAATCCCATGGTTCTATAAAAGGAAAGAAAAGGATAAAAGAGGTTCCCACCCCTACTCTGCTCTCAATCCGGATTCTTCCCTTTCCTGCTTCCATCACATTACGCACCACAGAAAGTCCCAGGCCAGTGCCCTTGCCGCTGCGCTTGGTGGTATAAAAGGGCTCAAATATTTTGTCCATCGCTTCCCGGCTGATTCCACAGCCGGTGTCCGTCACAGACAGTACTGCCCAGTCTCCTTTAAAATCCCCGGAAAAATCTTCCTGAGAAATCACCAAAACCTCATCGGAAAGGTTCTCCTTCGGATCTCTCCCTGTCTTTTCCGAAGCATCATCCTTCCTTTCCCCTGGCAGCTGCTCCCTCCCCATTCGAAAAAGCCGTATAGTCAGGACTCCTTCCTTTCCCTCCATAGCATGAAATGCATTGTTGGACAGATTCAAAAGCAGATGGCTCATCATCCCTTTATTTCCCCTGATCCACAAAGGAGTTCCAAAAAGTTCTGTAACCAGGGAGACAGTCTCCGGAGCTATCTTTTCTACCACCTGACATGCCTCCGAGACTTCTTTTCGCAGATCCTGGTTTATCAGTTCCCCATAACTGTCCTGACGGCTGAAATCCAACAGACGCCTGGACAAAGCAGCAGCCTCCTCCACTGATTTTATAATTCCGTGGATCATCTCCTGATTTTGGGAACTAATGGTATCATCACCCTCCAATATCTCCCCATAAATCATAACCGGGGTCAGATAATTGTTAAACTCATGGGCAATATGGCTGCTCATCTGGCCTACAGACTGCATCCTTTCATAGCGCAAAAGTTCCTCCTCCTTGTGCCGGAGCAGTTCCATTCCCTGATTGATTTCTTTTAAGTAGGCAATCTCCTTTTTCTGTGCCTCCGCCTGCATCAGTATTCTTGTCATAAAGTACACAAAACCAATGAGAAATAAAAGAGAGAGGGCACTCATACCTGAGAGCCTTCTAGCCATACGGCTTAAGGGTTCATTTAATTCCTCATAGGGCAGAGTTGAATTCACAATCCACTCTTCCCCGGAAACATGAACTGTAGTATAAGCCACAATCCGTTTCTCCGGAACCAACTTTGGATCATCCCACACATAAGAATGAATGATTCTGCTGCCCTCTGCCTGATTCTGCTGCATGGTGACCCACTCAAACAAATCCTGCAAATCCAGCTGAGGATAACGCACATTCCGGTCGTAAACGGCATCAATGCCGATCTGGGATGGGGCATGATGCATAAGAATCACCAAATCCCTGTCTTTAACGATGGAATACCCGCCCTTTCCAATCTGCACCGGGGCCACGATCTGCTCATAAATCCGGTTTAAATTCATGGCACAAACCACGGTACATTGTTCTTTGTTCCACTGAAATTTACGGGAAATAAACATCTGGTACCAGCCATTAGGAGAAAGCTTCTTTTCACAGATCACTGCCTCTTTACCATCCGGGGCCTTCCTGTAATCAAAATCCAGAATTCCTTCTTCGAATATCCTGTTTCCTTTAGAATCATAACAGGTTATGGCATCATAGAGATCCCTGTTTTTGTCCATAAATGCCGCTGCTGCCTGACGGACATCCTGGTCATTGGAGGAATTACAAAGGCCTAACTCCGAAAAATATAAATCTATGGTCTTCAATTCCTGATCTATATAGTTCACCAGGCTTTTCCCCACCGTCCTGGCCATGACAAGCAATTGGTTTTCCTCCACCTCAATCAGTTCTTGCCGGTAATTCCGGTAAAAAAACAAGGTGAAATAGAGAATAATACCAGCAGACAAAAGGCCAAGAATGCTGAGAATAACTATGCTTTTACCTTTTTTCATTGAAAATATATCCTATTCCCCGAACCGTTTTTAAGTAGGCCGGTTTTTTGCTGTCATCTTCAATCTTCTCCCGGATCCGTTTAATATAAACCATAATGGTATTGTCATCCACCACGTTCTCATTCCATACCTGATGGTATAGCTGCTCCTTGGTAAAAACCTGCCCGGGATGCTCCAAAAAAAAGCGGAACAATACCAGTTCCCTGGCCGTCAGGTTCAGACGTTCCCCATCTTTATAGCATTCCAGCTTCATGGTATCAAAACGGAAAGGCCCCACCTGAATCCCGTTGCTCTTCTGGCGACTGTAGATGCGGTTCCGGCGGATCAGGGCCTTTGCCTTCTGAATCAGCACGGACAGATGAAAGGGCTTGGTCAGATAGTCATCCGCTCCCAGCCCAAGGCCAAGAACCTGATCCATCTCCTCCTGCTTACCGCTAAGCATCAACACCGGGGTCATAATGCCGTCCGCCCTTAGCTGCTGCAGAATTGTATAACCGTCAATATCCTCCATCATAATATCCAGAACAACCAAATCAAACTCCTGCGTTTTTAAAAGCCTTAATGCCTCCACCCCGCAGGAAGCTTCGGACACTATCATATTCTCCCTGGAAAAGGCTGTCCGCAGTGCAATCCGGATTGCCAGTTCATCATCCACAATCAATAATCTCTCATTTGCCATAGAGGTGCATCCTTTTTGTATTATTATAGCTTTTCCACTGAAAAATTACAATAAAACTGCAAGGACAAAATCCGCTCCTACAGCCGGCCTTTTGTCCCTGCACAAAGTTTCTCTGTAACCGTTCAGACAGGTATCTTCTGCCCGCCCGAACGGTTACATTTCTTTATAGGATAGGAATAATCGTAAACACAATTCCCACGAAAAGCATTACAATGCTGGCTGCCCAGTAAATTGGTATGCTGAACTTCATATGATCCTTCAATTCCGTGTTGGTCAAACCAATGGCCAGATAAGTTGCCGGAACCAGCGGGCTAACCATCAAAGCCAGGTTCTTTCCGATTACCATGGTCAGAGCCGTGCTTAGGGAAGCCACGCCGTAGGTTTCACCTACCTGCATAACCAATGGCATAATCCCATAGAAGTAAGCATCCGTACCAATACAAAGACCGAGAGGCAAAGCCAGAATGCCAAAAATAATATGGATAAAACGTCCAAGAAAGCCTGGTATAATGCCCATAATGGCGTTGGCCATTTCTGTCAGCATGCCTGTCCCGTCAAAGATTCCCACCATGGCCCCTGCGGCAAACAATGTGGCGGAAATCATCAGAGCAGCCGGTGCATGCTTTTTGATCAGCTTATCCTGCATTTTCAGATCCGGATAATTGACAGCCAAAGCAAGACCTAGCGCCAGCAAAAATGCCACATAGCTGGTTATGTAACCTACAGACAGAACCGCTATCAGCCCAATGGTCAGAAGGAGATTAAACAGCAAAAGCTTCGGCCTGCGCAGGACTGCTTCCTCATCCTTTGCCTTCTCATCAACTTCAATCTCTTCCCCTTTTCCGCTGCCTTCCCCCTGCTTCACGGCAAACATGCCAAGGAGAACTGCCACCCCGATATTGACCAAAAAGCCCACGATCTGGATAGGAATTAAAATATGCCACAATTCATTGGCATCCATGGCAAGAACCGTTGCCGCCCGGGCCACCGGGCCACCCCACGGCAAAAGATTCATCACTCCCATACAGGCTCCTGTAAGACACAGCAGAATCTTGGAGTCAATGTTCATCCGTTTATAAACCGGATACAGAGCCGGAATGGTAATCAGAACCGTGGTTGCCGTGGTGCCGTCCAGATGGGCTATGGTGGCGATCAGGGCAGTGGCAACTGTAACAGCGACCACATTATTCCCTGCCCTTTTCACCAAAAAATTCACAATGACATCAAACATCCCTGTATCAGACATGACGCCAAAGTAAATCACCGAAAAGATAAACAGAATCCCGTTGCTGGTAGTAGTCCCTATCCCCTCCTTGATAAAACCTGCCACATCCTTCGGATTATAGCCCAGAATCAGAGCCGCCACTGTAGGTATCAGGGCAAGAACCACAATCGGGGACATTTTCCCCTTTAGCAACAAAGCCACAATCAGAGCAATCATGATAAAGCCAACCAGTGCAATCATTTTGTAACCCCTTTCTTTTTATTTAGTAAATAATCTTCCGCACAGGATTCAAATATATGAATCATTGGATGCTTTTATCATAATACAGAAAGTTTAATATTCCCTGACTGAATTCTGACAAACCATTAAGAAAAGGGGCTGCAAAAGCAGCCCCTCACCTCATGTCCCTCAGTTTAAAGGAACGCATCAGTCCCTTGAGCAGGTTGGCCTGGGAGGACAGTTCCTCACTGGCGGCGGCACACTGCTCGCTGGTGGCCGAGTTGGTCTGAACCACCGAGGAGATCTGGTCAATTCCATCCGTGACCTGGGAGATAGCCGCTGTCTGCTTCTCCACAGCCTCCACCACAATCGCCATCTGGGTAGTCACATGGCCTGCGCTCTGGCTGGTCTGGTCCAATGCCTCTGTCACCTTGTTCACAATCTCTCCTCCCTGAGTCACTGCGGCAATGGAAGTCTCAATCAGCTTCTTGGTCGCCTTGGCCGCCTCGTCCGACTTGGAGGCCAAATTGCTCACCTCGTCAGCCACCACGGCAAAACCCTTGCCCGCAGAACCTGCCCTGGCCGCCTCCACGGCAGCATTCAGCGCAAGGATATTGATCTGGAAAGCGATATCCTCAATGGTAGCGATGATGGTGCCGATCTTCTTCGAGGAACCGGAGATATTCTCCATGGCTTCATTCAGTTCCTGGACAAAGCCTATGCTGACTCCCAGGTGGGAACCGGCCTGGTTGACATACTCTCCTGCCTCCTCAGCAGCTGCGGAGGTCTGTTTTGCATTCTTGGAAATATCCATCATGGTGGCGGAAATCTCCTCAACAGAACTGGCCTGCTCCGTAGCTCCCTGGGCTAAGGCCTGGGCGCTGCTGGACACCTGCTCTGCCCCGGATGAGACCTGGCTGGCGCTGCTGGTAATCTGTCCCATAGCATTGTTAAAGGCCTTCTGGATGCCGTCCAGAGATTTTTTGATCGACTGGAAATCCCCCAGATAATCCTGGGTGGCGCTCCGGGTCAGATCCCCCTCTGCCATGGAGCCCAGCACGCTGGAAATCTCACCGATATAGGAACGCAGCCGGTGAATCGTATCCTCAAACATTTCCCCCAGCATGCCAACCTCGTCATTGGAGGAGACATTCACCTGGATTTCCTCCTTGCTGGCCAGACCCAGTTCACCCTTCTCCAGCTGTCCGGCTATCCGGGTAATCTCACCCAGCGGATCGGAAACCCTCTTTTTCAGGTATGCTGTCAGGAACAGGGTTCCCAGTACAATCGTAATACAGCCGGCCACAACGGCCAGCGCCACAACAATCACAACCTCCTGCCTGGCCTCTGACCTGGAAATCCCGGCAAAAATCAGCCCGTTGATCTTTCCGTCAGCCCCCTTTGTGGGAACATAGGAACACAGATAACTCTCCCCATGGATATCTGATTCTCCCACATAGGACTTCCCCTGCTGGAGCACGATCCCGTTCAGTTCAGAAGACAGCCTGGTTCCCACCACCCGCTGGCCGTTCTGAATCACTGTACTGTAGGCCCGGGTATCCCCTTCAAAAATAGTAAATTCACAGCCCATGCGGCTCTTTAGCCCGTCTAAAAGCTGGTTCATGTCCTCATCCCCGGTCAGACGGGTCAGTTCATTGGCCAGTATATTCGTGCCGTTAGTGCAGCGGACCTTCTGCATCTTGGTAATTAAGGAATTGTACATCAGGATACATATCGTTGTCACCAGCAGGATAGAAACCACCTGCAGCACCACAACAACCCCGCCGATCTTCACTCCGATTCTCTTATATTTTCCTTTTTTCCCGCCCTCAGGCATATGAATTCTTTGCATCCTGAATCCCCCTTGATTTTGTAAAGTATTGTTATCTTATATACCCCCAGCGGAGAAAGGAAAACTCTCTTGTCCACTGAGGGCATAATTGCTATTTTATTATTGTAACATAAATTGCCTGGTTAGGAAAGTGTAATTTTCTTTTCCGGGCTTTTCTGCCCTTCCAATTTATCCCAGCAGTTATGTCTGCTTTGAAACAAGGGGATGAAGAACCCTCTCTCACTCCACAGCCTCAAAAAAGGGAAAGCAGCAATCACAACACAAAACCTTGTGGCCGCCGCTTTCCCTTTTTCTCACCTTCCTCCAAGCCGCCGCCTTCAAGCGCGTTTGAAAACTGCTTTCCTCATCCCATTCCCTTCTGGCCCAAAGCCCGCTCCACCAGATCAGCAAACAGCTTATTCATCTCCGGAGCCGAGTCCAACAGATCCTCGGGATGCCACTGGACTCCCATAATCAGGCCTTCCTCATCCTCAATCCCTTCCACTGTGCCGTCACAGGCCCGGGCCGAAATCTTAAGTCCCTCTCCCAGCCTTTTCACTGCCTGATGGTGCATGGAATTGGTCTTTAGTTTCCCTGCACCGAAAATCCCTGCCAGCCGGGTACCCTCCTCCACCTCCACATGGTGGGTCAGATAAGCCCGGTTCAGTTTCTGTAAATGCTGAATCAATTCCCCGCCCTGAAGGGACAAGTCCTGGTACAGGCTCCCTCCCATCAGCACGTTTAAGGTCTGATGCCCTTTGCAGATACCCAGCATGGGAATCCTGTTCTCCAGGGCATACCTTCCCGCCTTCAGCCAGGCGTCATCAATCTCCGGCCGGAAAACCCCGATCACCGGCAGGGGCTCCTCATCATAATACCAGGGCGTCATATCCTCCCCGCCGGGAAACAAAAGCCCGTCACAAAAGGACAATGCCGCCTCCGCATCCTCTGCCACCGCTGCCGCCGGAATCACCACCGGCACACCTCCGTTTTCCTGAATCGAGCGCACACTGGCGCTTCCCGTAAACACATGTTCTCCGCTGATAAACAGCCCCGGGTCTGTTCTTCTGGTAAGCCCCAGGATCCCTATCACAGGTTTTCTCCGATTGGCCATTTCCCTGGTTCCTCTCCTCCTGAAATTTCTGCCTGTCCCTAACTAATCCAGAACATCCTGCCTGCAGATATGCCGCATACGCTCCCCGTCCAGTTCCCGGATCACCTGGGCTGCCAGGCCGGAGGCTGCCTCCAGATCCTTTTTTGCACAGAAATTATAATGGGTATGCACATAACGGCTGGGCACTCCCAGAACCAGCACCGGAACCGCCTTGCCGGTAAGGCTGATCTTGCCTGCATTGGTGCTGCCTCCCCTTCTCACCGTCTCCTGGTAGGGAATCCCGTATTTTTTCGCCAGTTCCATGGCATACTCCATAAACACAGGATTGGACACATAGCTTTTGTCCAACCGCCGGATCTGCACGCCGCTCTTCATCCGCCCCTGGGCCAAAGCCGCGCTGAAATAGAAATCATCGGAAGGAGATCCCTCAAACACAATAGCCAGATCCGGCTTCACCACCTGGGCCGTCACCGTGGCGCCCCGCATCCCCACTTCCTCCTGAGCCGCGAAAGCCCCCACCACCTGAACCGCCAGCCGTTCCCGCTCCTCATACAGCTGCTTCATGGTGTCCACAATGCAGGCACATCCTGCCCGGTTGTCAAAGGCTTTGCCAAAACAGATTTCCTGCTCCTCATCATAGGAAAAGCTTACCTCAGGCATCATGGGATCTCCGATGGAAACCCCGAATTCCTCCTCCACCTCTCTCTTGCTCACTGCACCGATATCCACGTAAATCTTCTCGATATCCAGTTCCTGGGAAGCCCTCTCTTTGTCATTCATAAAATGAACCGGCTTGGAGGTGATAATCCCCCTCACCATCTTCCCGCTCCTGGTTCGTATCATCACGGTATGGGCCGGAATATTGGTGAGCACAAAGCCCCCCAGCATCACAATCCCTAAAACCCCATTCTCGTGAATGGCCTGCACCATAAACCCACACTCATCCGTATGGGCATCCAGCTGAATCACCGGCTTTCCCTTATCCGCCCCGGGCATTCTCACATAAAGGTTATGCATTGCATCATTTTCCATCTCAAACTCCCGGCAATATCCGGCAATGGTGCGAATCACATCCTCCTCAAATCCACTGGGCCCAAAGGCATCCGAAATCCGGCCAAACATCTGCATATCCATGACTTTGCTGTCTCCTTTTTCTGCTCTATCAATTTTCCCTCTAATACATTTTGTCACCACCCGTAAGGGTGATGACCTACGCACCCATCAGGGTGCTTCCTTGTATATTTTGTCACCACCCGTAAGGGTGATGACCTGCGCACCCTAGTACACCACAAAACAATGGGCCGTCACCACATCCATCCACCGCCCTGTCACCAGCCGGTTGGTAAAGGTGTCCACCTTCTCCATCCCCGGATAAAAGGACATCTGGTATGCCTTCTTCCAGTCCTTAAACGTCACCTCATAGGAAAACTGCTCCGGCAGCTTTACCCGGCAGGCAGCAAACTCCCTGCCAAGGGCATTTTTCACCCCTGCCCCAATCCGTTCCAGCACGGCTCCCCGGGGTTCGCAGATGGTTGCCCCTCCTGTGCCCCTTTTCGTCACAACAGTCTCAATCCCAGGCACCTGGCCCTCCGCCAGTTTGCAGATGGCCTCATCCCCGGAAAGAAACAGCACCGGCACTCCCAGGCTGGCGGCTGTATAGGTATTTAACATAAACTCACTCATATACTCCCCATTGAGACGGATATAGAGGCTGTTGCCTGTGGAGGTATGGCTGATGGAAAACTCCGGGTCCCCCGCCGGCGCATGATACCCCACATACAGCACCCCGTCAAAGCTTTCGTCCAATCCCCACATCATATTGTAGGGATGTCCGCTTTTTCCCCGAATCAGCCTGACGTAATCCGGCATCTGAAGAGGGTCAATGTTCGAGGCATCTCCATGGCCGTCCTTTACCACAATCTCCGTGGCCCCCGTCTCCCGGGCCGCCTCACATACTGCCAGCACCTCCCGGGTCATCTCCTGGGCAAAGGCCTTGTAAACCGCCTCCTGCTTGTGCGCCTCCGCCGGAATCGCCAGCCCGGCGCAGCCCTCAATATCTGCACTGATAAAAAGCTTCATTCTTCTTTCCTGTCCTTTTCCTTAATCACTGCCCGGCTCTACTTTCCCCTCACCTCATCATAAAGATGGCAATACACATAATGGTCTTCGCTGACCTGGTACTTCTTTGGCGCCTCCGTCTTACAGCACTCCATGGCCTTAGGGCACCGGGTATGGAACTTGCAGCCCTTGGGGGGATTTAAGGGGGAGGGGATATTTCCCTCCAGAATCACCCGCTCCTTTTTGGCCGTCGGATCCGGAACCGGCACCGCGGAAAGAAGGGCCTGGGTGTAGGGATGAAGAGGGCTGGTGTACAGGCTCTCCTTATTTCCCACCTCCACAAAATTCCCCAGATACATGACCCCCACCCGGTCGCTGATATGCTCCACCACGCTCAGATCATGAGCCACAAAAATATAGGTCAGGTTAAAGTCCTTTTTTAACTGGTTCATCAGATTCAGCACCTGGGCCTGGATGGACACATCCAGGGCGGACACCGGCTCATCGGCGATAATCAGGGAGGGCTGCACTGCCAGAGCCCTGGCTATGCCGATCCTCTGTCTCTGGCCGCCGGAAAACTCATGGGGATAGCGGTTGGCATGGTAATCATCCAGCCCCACCTTCCGAAGAAGCTTTAATACCTTCTCCTCCATCTCCTTTTTATCCTTAGCCAGGTTGTGAATCATCAGAGGCTCCGCAATAATGTCAAACACCGACATCCTGGGATTTAAAGAGGCATAGGGATCCTGGAACACCATCTGGACCTTCTTGCGCACCGGTCGCATCTGCCTGTCATTATAGCCGGAAATATCCTCCCCGTCCAGGATAACCTTTCCCCCGGTAGGCTTTTCCAGTTTGCAGATGCCCCGCCCCAGGGTGGATTTGCCGCAGCCTGACTCCCCCACAATGCCGAAGACTTCGCCCCGCCTTACCTCAAAGGAAACCCCGTCCACTGCCTTCACATAATCCGTGGTGCCCAAACGCTTTCCCGCCACGGGATAATAGATCTTCATCTCCTCCACATGCAGCAGAATATCCTCAGTAAACGCCATATCAGTTGCCCCCTTTCTCACAAAGCCAGCACCGGCTTACATGGCCATTGCCCACCTCATAAAAGCCCGGTTCCTCCTCCTGGCATTTTGCAAATGCCTTGCTGCACCGGGGGGCAAACTTGCACCCCTTTGGCATGTACTTGGGATTCGGCACATTCCCCGGAATGGCCTCCAACTCCTCCACTGCCTCCCCCAGCTTGGGGATGGAGTTTAACAGGCCGATGGTGTAGGGATGGGAGGGATGGGCAAACAACTCCACCACGTCCCCCTTTTCCACCACCCGGCCGCAATACATCACCACCACCTCGTCACAGACCTCTGCCACCACCCCAAGATCATGGGTGATAAAGAGAATCGAGGTGCCGATGGCCTTTTTCAGGCCGTTCATCAAATCCAGGATCTGAGCCTGAATGGTCACATCCAGGGCTGTGGTGGGCTCGTCCGCGATCAGGATCTTCGGCCCGCACACCAGAGCCATGGCAATCATCACCCTCTGCCTCTGGCCGCCGGAAAGCTGGAAGGGATACTCCTTCATCATATGCTCCACCCTGGGCACCCCGGTTCTGCGCAGCATATCCTCCGCCTTTTTCCAGGCCTCTTCCCTGGAAATGTCCTGGTGCTGCAAAATGCACTCCGTCAGCTGCTTCCCGATCTTCATCACCGGGTTTAAGCTGGTCATGGGCTCCTGGAATATCATGGAAATCTGACTTCCCCGAAGCTTCCGCTTCTCCTCCTCGCTGATATGGGCAATGTCTTTTCCCTCCAGCAGAATCTCCCCCTCCGCAATCTTTCCCGTAGTCCCGGTCAAAAGCCCCATGATGGAAAGGGAGGTCACACTCTTTCCGCTTCCCGACTCCCCCACAATCCCCAGGGTGGAGCCTTCCTTTAACTCAAAATCCACTCCGTCCACAGACTTTATCACACCGCTGTCCGTGTAAAAATAGGTGTGGAGGTTCTTCACTTCCAATATATTATTTCTGTTATCTTCCATCTGTCTTATGCGTTCCTTTCTCCCTGTCTCCGCTTATCCTTACTCCTGTTTTTCATAACGCTTCTTTTATCCTTCCCCTATAGCGCCTCGCTCCGGCTGCCTTAATCCGTCAGTTTCGGATCAAGGGCATCCCTCAGCCCGTCCCCAAGAATATTAAAACTCAGCACAGTCAGGAAAATCGCCAGTCCCGGAAACACGGTACAGTGCATACTGGTCATCATGTAATTCCGCCCGTTGGCCAGGAGAAGCCCCCACTCCGGCGTGGGCGGCTGGGCTCCCATTCCCAGAAAGCTTAAGGAAGATGCCGTGAGAATTGAGGAACCCACAGACATGGTAAACTGGACAATGATCTCCGGCACTGCCCCGGGCAAAATATGGCGGAACAAAATCCTGGCGTCCGAGGCTCCCAGGTTCTTGGCCGCCTGGACAAACACGGAATTTTTCAGAGCCAGCGTCCGGCTCCGCACCAAGCGGGCAAAGGTAGGGGTGGAGAACACGGAAACTGCGATCACCACATTGCCGATGCCGCTTCCTAGGATCGCCACAATGGCGATAGCCAGGATAATGCCCGGAAATGCAAACAGCACGTCACAGATCCGCATAATAACCGCATCCACAATTCCCCGGTAATATCCCCCGAGAAGCCCTAAGACCGTGCCGCAGACAGCACCCACAGACACCGCCGAGAGGCCTACAGCCAGGGAAATCTTGGTTCCTGAAATAATCCTGGAAAACAAATCCCTGCCAAATTCATCCGTCCCGAACCAGTGGGCCATGCTGGGTCCCTGGAGAATGGAATTATAATCATATTCATTAATTTTAAAGGGGGCCAGGGTCTCCCCAAACAAGGCCAAAAACACCAAAAAGAGAATAAAGAATAAGGCAACCACCGAATTCTTCTGTTTTTTAAATTTCCGCACCATCTCCGAGACCGGAGTCTTGATATCTGTCTTTTCATTCAGTTCCGCCTTCGCGGCCTTTTTCTTTCCAATCATGATTGTATGGTTCCTCCTTATCTGTCCATGTTTTCTGGACGTTTTCCTCCTATGACAACTTGATTTCCGGATTGAGGATCGCATAGAGGATATCCACAATCAGATTAATGATAATAAACTGCAGTGAGAATATGAGAATCAGGGACTGAATGGCCGGATAATCCCGGTAATTCACGGATTCCACCAGAAGCTGCCCCAGGCCCGGATAGGCAAACACTGCCTCCGTCACCACGGAACCGCCCAACAGGAAGCCAAACTGAAGCCCCACCACAGTAACCACGGAAATCATGGAATTGCGGAAGGCATGGCCCCAGGTCACCGTCTTTTCCTTCAATCCCTTGGCCCTGGCCGTGCGGATGTAATCCTCCTTTAGCACCTCCACAATGGAGGAACGGGTAAACCGGGCAATGATCGCCGCAATGCTGGTACCCAATGCAATGGCCGGAAGCACCAGGTTCTTCCAGCTTCCCACCCCTGTGGTGGGGAACCAGCGCAGCTTCACGGAAAATGCCATAATCAGAAGAAAGCCAATCCAGAAGTTAGGCAGGGAGATTCCGGACACTGCCAGGGTCATGCCGGTGAAATCCTGCCATTTTCCCCGGTTCTTCCCTGACCAAACCCCCAGAATCACTCCTACTACGGTACTCCAGACCAGACTGGCAAAGGTCAGGGCCATGGTGTTGCCGTACCGGGCAGCCACCTCCGTAAGTACCGGCCTTTTTGTCCGCAGAGACATGCCTAAATCCCCCTGTAAAAGGCCGCCCACATACTTCAGATACTGGATGTGGATAGGCTGGTCCAGACCAAGCTGAACCCTCACCGCTTCCACCGCGTCCAATGTGGCCTGCTCTCCCGCCACCAGACGAGCCGGATCCCCGGGAATCATCCGAACAAAAAAGAATACAAAGGTTACTACGATAATCAGAGTGGGAAGCACTCCCACAACTCGTTTTATGGTATATCGCAACATTTTCTCTCATCTCCTTACTGGTTTCCAACCGGACAATGTAAAAACTCACTCAAAACATATTGGGAAGAAAAAGGCGCCGCAAACTGAGTCCACAGCCTTGCAGCGCCTGAAACATCGAATCAATCTGGCTTACAACCTCCTGTTCCCGAGGGAACAGGCAGCTTTTACGCCACGTTCTGTTAATTCGCCATTTTTGCGTTCTTCATATTAATAGCGCCATCCGGATAAATCTTTACATTCTGCAGCTTCGCTCCGGTAGCCCAGGTATTGGGCTCCAGGCTTAAGTACAGCATGGGCATCTCCTCAAACAGCAAATCCTGGGCCTTCTCGTAAGCTTCCTTACGGGTAGCGTCATCTGCACTCTCCAGGCCGGTCTTGATGTAGCCCTCCAATTCCTCATTCTCAAAGTAGCAGATATTGTAACTCATAGGCGGCTCAGACTCAATCGCTACCAGAGGACGGATACCCCAGTCCGCATCGCCGGTGGAAGGAGACCATCCGATCAGATAACACTCCACCTCAGCCTCGGAGCCGGGAACATCCACATCCTGAATCTTCTGATTCAGAACCGCACTCTCCATACCCTTAAGTTCCAGGTTAATCCCCACCTGCTCAAACTGCTGCTTCAAAAACTCAGCCCGCTTCTGATTTGCCGTAGTATTGGCATACATCACCGATGTGGTAAAGCCGTCCGGATATCCGGCCTCTGCCAGAAGGGCCTTGGCCTTCTCCGGGTCATAAGCACGGGCCTCATTCCCCTTATAGTACTGAACTGCCGGCCCGATGATGGAAGTCGCCACAGAAGACAGTCCGTTATCCACCACCTGAATATAAGCTTCCTTATTCACCGCATAGTCCATGGCCTGACGCACCTTCGGATTATTCAGGGGTTCCTTCTGGGTGTTCATCATCAGGTAACGGACCACAATACCGTCATCCCGATAAGAGGTTACATTGGGGTCGCTCTCCAGCACCGACACGCTCTCTGTGGGAATCGGCCAGATCAGCTGGGCATCCCCGGACTGAATCATCGCCACACGGGTAGCGCTCTCCGTAACCGGCTTAAAGGTAATGGTCTTAAATCCTGCATCTGCATCTGCCAGGGCCGTGCCGCCGCAGATCTCTGCATTATAGCCCCACCAGTCCTTGTTCAGTTCCAGAGTCAGATGGTCGCCCTCAATCCATTCCACGAACTTATACTGTCCGGTACCCACCGGGTTTCTGGCACATTCCTCCACACCGGCCTCAATGGTCTTGGGGCTCATGATCACACAGGCAGGATGAGCCAGGTTGCTGATAAAAGCGCCGAAGGGCTCGGTCAGCGTCACCTTGATGGTGTAGTCATCCACCTTCTCAAAGGTATCCAGCACGTTGCAGAGGAAGGTGGTTCTCTTAAGCCCTAAGGACTCGTCATCCCACTTGGCAAAGTTGGCCAGGGCTGAATCCGCATTCCAGGGAGTGCCGTCCGTAAAGGAAATACCTTCCCGCAGGGTAATGGTAAACTCCGTGGCATTGTCATTGGCCTCATAGCCCGTGGCCAGCATGGGAATAATCCCCATATCGTCATCAAATCCAAACAAGCTGTCGGAAATCATACGCTGAATGCCCCCGGACAGGGTATCGCTGGTATCCATGGGATCCATGGTGGTAAAGTCCACATTGACTGCAGCCACAATGTCGGTCTCCTGGGAAACCGATGCCCCCTCTGCGATCTCCGCCTGAGCCTGGGTCTCACCCCCTGCTGCCGGCGCAGCAGAAGAATCTGCTGTCCCGGAACCTGAACCTGAGTCTCCGGAACCGCCTCCGCAGGCCGTCAATGCTGCCATGGACGCTGCCAGAAGCAGTGCATATAACTTCTTTCCTGTCTTTCTCATAAAACTCCTCCTTGTTCTTCCCAATATGAAATACGGTAAAGCAATAAAAAAGCAAAGGCCGCCGTAACCAGAAACGCCTTCGTTTTGCTATCCCCTTATTTTAAATGCGCTCCGTTTCTTTGTCAAAGTAAAGTGTTGAAATTCCCCGGGTTTTTAAACTCCTTTTTATTTTATTAAGTGATTAGGTTGATTAATTCCTATATTTTTATTCAAACTTCCTAAAAATGATATTTTCTGACCATCCATGATGCCATAAGATCAGTATATCCCAGGAGAGATTCCTCAATACACCCATTCTGCAGAATCAAATTCAGATATAGACACAAAAAAATTTAAGAAGTATAATAAAACCCATCAATCACCCAGGAGGCCGCCCATGTCCCTTTCCCAAAAGAAACCCCATGTGCTGATCGTCTGCATCAACCCTTACATCCGCATCGAATTCCAGGACTATCTCCACTCTGTCTTAGGAGACCACATCCTTTTTGACACCAGTTCCCCTGCAGAGATTACGGAGGCTGCCCAGCTTCTTCCCTACCAGTGCGTCCTGTTTTCCAGCGCCAAGGTTCAGTCCGAATTTCCCGTCTCCATCCCGGACTCCATCAGCCAGATCGTATGCACCCGCACCTTCAACCATGCCTTTTTAGACCAGATCATCCGCATTCCCCCAGGGGAAAAGGTCTATGTGGTCAATGACTTTTTCGACTCCACCTTAAGCACCATCCGCCAGTTTGAGGAGTTCGGCATCAGCCAGTACCAGTTTATCCCCTACTCCTCCGAGACCCAGGAGACGGACCTTTCCATCCGCTATGCCATCACTGTGGGAGAGCCCCTGCTGGTTCCCGGCCACATCCGCAATGTCATCAATATCGGCAACCGGATTATTGACATTTCCACCATCAATGAACTGTGCGTTTTGTTCCACCTGCCGGCCAGGCTGGGCAACCAGATTACCAGAAATTATATTTCCCATATCCTGAAGGTGGTAAAAACCGCCGGGAGTTACTACAGCAGCTTTGTCTTTTCCCAGCAGCTCCTTCTGGCCACAGTCTCCAACCTGCCCTTCGCCATCTGCCTTCTGGATGAAAACGGAACCATCATGGCAGTAAACAAGACCTTTTCCAAGGACTGGGGGTTATCTAAAAAGCAGGGCATCGGAACCCCCTTTGCCCACTGCCTTCCGGAGGCCTATTCCAGAATCCTGTTCAATCAGACTGCAGATTACCGGATCACCAACCATATGGGGGTTCCCATGGTGTTAAGCGTCATGGAATTGTCCTTCCCCAACCACACCCATGTGTCTTTGCTGACCAGCAAGCCCTCAGCCAGCCAGGAAAACGGCGCCAATACACCCCCCCTGCTGTCTGATCCGGCTGATTCCAAAGGGCAGGAACCGGATATTTCTCCCATCGAGCGGCAGCGCAGCAGCTTCCTGGGCCTGATCACTGCCTCTGAGCGGTTCCAGGAGGTGCTCTCCTACGCCAGGCGGCTCTCCCTCTATGACTTCCCGGTCCTGATTCAGGGGGAAAGCGGAACCCAGAAGAAAATGCTGGCCAGAGCCATCCACCAGAGTTCCAGCCGCCGCCGCTATCCTTTTGTCAGCCTCAACCAATTGCTCACCCTCTCCGGCTGCGACCTGCCGGAGGTGTTGGAGACCGCCAACCACGGCACCCTCCTGGTAGACCACATCGAAAAGCTGTCCCCCAAAATGCAGGATTTCCTGGTGCAGCTTCTTCAGAATACGGCCAGCGACTCCCTGCTCCCCCAGCGCTCCTGGGACATCCGGGTGATTGCCACCTCCGCCCCTAACCTGTACTCCCTGGTGCAGAAAAAAGCTTTCCAGGAAAACCTGTTCTTCCAACTCAGCACAGCGGTGCTGGACACCGTTCCCCTAAAAGAACGCCGGGAGGACATCCCCCTTTTGCTGGAGCATTTCTTTGGCAACCAGTTCCACCACTCCCGCTTCCAGATGGACGCCATCCTCTCCAAAAGCCTGTACCAGTTTCTGCTAAGCTACGACTATCCGGGCAATGTGAAGGAACTGATGAACCTGGCCCAGTATTTTTCCTCCCTCTACGCTGCCCACCCCCTTATCCTTTCTCAACTCCCCTCCTATATCCGGGAGGGGCTGGCAGCCAATGGGGAAAATCTGACTGCCCTCAGGCGCCAGGTCCTTACCATCATAAAAAACACGCCCAAAAGCGGGCGTGCCTCCATACAAAAATCCCTGGCAGAATCCGGCGCCCAGATCAGCGACGGAAAGCTGCGGGGGCTATTAAAAGAACTGTCCGACCAGGAACTAATCCTGGTTCACCGCACCAAAGGGGGATGTGAGATCACGGAAGCCGGGCTGGCGGCTCTGGTGCGGGGCGGGTGAGGAAGCCCGTCCCCCTCCTCATAACAAAGGCAGCAATTCTCCCAGCCCCCAATACACCTGCCCGTCAAGCCCCACCGTCCGCCCGGCGCACACCATGGAATTTAAGATTGCCTCATGAGCCGCCTCCGCGGCCCCCTGAAAGGCACGGTTAATCAGGGATTCATGAATCACGGACTGCACTGCCAAATCCTCCCCTGCCTCCATGGGTACCCGGTTGGCCGTAGTAAAGCCGATCATCACCTCGCCGCTTCCATGTCCGGTGTAGGCCCCTGTGCGGGCAATCCCCACTGCCGTCCGGCGCAGGATCCTTCCCAGCTGCCGGTCAGACACGGGAAGATCTGTGGCCAGAACCGTCATAATCGACCCCTGGTCCGACTGGGAAACCGCCATGCTTCCCCCCAGGCCCTTTGGGGAAGTTTCCGTCCCATCTTTTTCCTTCTCCCACTTCTCCCTAAGTTCCAGGATCCTCTTCCCCACCAAAGATCCATCCAGCATAAAGTCCTCCGTGGCGCCAAAATTGGAC
>CAJURT010000025.1 GCA_910588875.1 uncultured Lachnospiraceae bacterium | reverse complement strand
AACAATCCCGGAAACGCCCATTTTATCAGCATTTCCGGGATTTTATCCGTTACTCGAACTCTATCGTCGCCGGCGGCTTCGGACTCATGTCATAACACACTCTGCACACATTCCCCACCTCAGCCAATATCCGATTCGTAATCCTCTCCAGCACATCCCAATCCACTCTCTCAACCGTAGCGCTCATAGCATCCACGGTATTGATAGCCCGGATAATCACCATATAATCAAAGCACCGGGCATTGTTCTTCACGCCCACGGACTTGAAATCCGGCACCACGGTAAAGTACTGCCACACCTTTTTATTCAGACCTGCCCGCTCAAACTCCTCTCTGAGGATAGCGTCCGACTCCCGAACCGCTTCCAGCCTGTCCCTGGTAATGGCGCCTAAGCAGCGCACGCCCAGTCCCGGTCCCGGGAACGGCTGACGGTACACCATGGACTCCGGCAATCCCAACTCCAGACCGCAGGCCCGCACCTCATCTTTAAAAAGCTGCTTTAAGGGCTCCACCAGTTCAAACTTCAGATCCTCCGGCAAACCGCCCACATTGTGGTGGGATTTCACCATCTTAGCAGTCTTGGTGCCGCTCTCAATGATATCCGGGTAAATGGTTCCCTGACCCAAAAAGTCGATTCCCTCCAGCTTCCTGGCCTCTTCCTCAAAGACCCGGATAAACTCTCCGCCAATGATCTTCCGCTTCTTTTCCGGATCCGCCACTCCCTCCAGCTTGCCCAGGAAACGCTCCACCGCGTCCACATAGATCAGATTGGCATGGAGCTGGTTCTGAAACACCTCCACCACACTCTCTGACTCATTCTTTCTCATCAGGCCGTGATTCACATGGACGCATACCAGCTGCTGCCCGATGGCTTTGATCAGCATAGCCGCCACCACAGAGGAATCCACACCCCCGGACAAAGCCAGCAGCACCTTCCGGTCACCCACCTGCCTGCGAATCAATTCCACCTGGTCCTCAATAAAGTTCTTCATGTTCCAATTTGCCTGCGCCTGGCAAACCCCAAACACAAATTCCTTCAAATCCTCCTCTGTGGGCAGAACATCCCTCCTTGTCTCACATTTTGCCGTGGGATGGTCAATGGCCATCATAGGATAGCCGCATTCATATAGTTCAGGGGCAATATCCACCGCACTGCCGTCTACCACACGGTTCTCCCCTCCGTTTAATATTATCCCCTTAACGTTTTCCAGCTTTTTCAATTCCCCGGCAGTAATGTCATGGGGATGAATCTCACTGTACACGCCCAGATCACGGATCTGGCGGGCAATGGCAGTATTTTCCGTGCTGCCCAGGTCAAGAATTACAATCATATCCTGTTTCATCCTGTTTTCTCCTTGTGTTGTTGGTCACATCCCTGCTGCAGATGTGTCTGGTTTCCTTCTTTGCCACATTCCCTGCCACAGATGCGTCTGGTTTCCCTCTTTCCGCATCTCTGCCGCAGATACGTCTAGTGTGCTGATGCATTTCCAGCTACCTTAATTATACTAAAATACAAGAAAAACGCAATCTTTGCTGCACCTGTTTTTCCAAAAAACTGCCAAATCTCTTTCCTTCCAGGCAGCAGCCCACCCGCACCGGAAAGGATGCTTGGATACTTCCAAATGCTTCCTGCAATCCGGACAGACACAGAAAACCTTGAGGTCATGAGACAAGACTCCCCGGATGTTCCTCCAGCCTCCCTGCCAGATCATCAAAGGAATATATCTCCTTTTCCTAAAGCATCCTTGTCCCCCTCAGTCCAGCCTGTTCTTCACCGTAAACACTGCCAGCTGGGTTCGGTCCTTTAAATTCAGCTTCTCCAGTAAACGGGAAATGCTGTTGCGCACAGTCCCCTCTGCCAGAAACAGTTCTGATGCAATCTCCCTGTTATCCATTCCCTGAGCCACACACCGCATCAGCTGCCTCTCCCTCTCCGTAAATCTCATTCCCTCCGCCGTCTTTGACAGCTGCGAACTTGCTGCTGCCATTTGCCGCCGCATTCCCTCAAACACGCTGTCCCCGAACACCCGGATTCCGGCGCAGACCGCTTTAACAGACTGGATGACCCTCTCATCCTCCATCTCCTTCAAAATGTATCCGTCCGCCCCGCTTCCTACCGCTGCCTCCACAGTCTCCGTATCATCAAAGGTAGTCAGAACCAGAATCTTCACCTCCGGAAAATCCTCCTTGATCCGGGTAATTCCCCAGCTTCCGTCGTACTCCGGCATCCGCATATCCATTAGCACCACGTCCGGCCTTTCCCTTTGGCACAATTCCCAGGCCTCTCTGCCGTTGGCTGCCAGCCCGGCTATGGAAAGTTCAGAATCCCGGGTCAAAATTGCCGCCAGACCCTGCCGCAAAATCTGAATGTCATCTGCAATCACTACACGTATCATAACTTTCCTCCCTGCAATCCTCTTCCCCTCGCCCCAGGTTCACGCCTTCGTCTCAGTTTCTCACTCTCATCCCTGCTTCTCACTCTCATCCCTGCTTCTCACCTTCCCCCACTACTCACCGGCAGCCAGATATAGATTTGGAATCCTTCCCCTTCCAGGGACAAAATCCTCACCCTCCCACCAGCCTTTTCCACCCGTTCCCGGATACCGCGGATCCCGTTATTCTCCACTATCTCACCGCAGCCCTGCCCATTATCAAAGACATACAAGCTGAGACTTTTCCTCTCAAACTTCACTATCACATCCATATGGGTGGCATGGGCATATTTGAGGCAATTGGTGATCGCCTCCCGCAAACAGTCATAGGCAATCATGGACAGATGGGAATATCCCGGCCCATCCTCCCCCTGAATCTCCACCTCCACCTCCAGTTCCTTCACACTCTTCGCCAGCTGGAAGATTCCCTGGGTAACCAGCCCCCACTCCGTCCCCTGGCGCAGCTGGTTGATGGAAATGCGCAGTTCCCGGATCCCATTCACCGCCAATTCCTGAGCCTGAGCCAGATACTCCCCAATCAATCCCTTTTCTTTGTCCTTTCCGTCCTTCTTTCCATCCTGTCCCTTCCCCTGAACTGCCTCTTCTTTCTCTCCCTTCAACTCCTTCCTCTGGACTTCCCTCTCCTTCTCTCCCTTCAACTCCTTCCCCTGGACTTCCCTCTCCTTCTCTCCCTTCATCCCCTTCCCCTGGACTGTCTCCTCTTTCCCCCCATCTCCGTTCCCTGCTTCCCCCTGCTCCTCCCTCCCCTCCCCATTTTCCTGCTCCCACTCCACCCGTGCCAGGCGCAGCAGGGACTGAATCATGGTCAGGGTATGTCCCGTGGTGTCATGCACCTCCTGGGCAATCCGGTTCCGTTCCTGTTCAATGGCCAGGCGCTGCGCCGCCACCGCCAGTTCCCGGCTCTGCTTAAGCCGCTCATAATACTCCCCCACATCTGTCAGAAGAAAAGTTCCGGCAATCAGTTTCCCATTCCGGCTTCTGCGGATATACTGCCTGATACGGAGCCTTCCTCCTGATTCCAGGCCAACCTCCGCATCCTCCGCCAAGAGTTCCCGCCCCTGTTCCACTGCCAGCCCCTGGCCGGCAAGCTGCTCCTTGATCCTGGAAAAATGGTCTCCTGCCCGGATCCCCAGCCAGGCGGCGGCAGCCTCATTGCAGTAAACCACTGTCCCCCGCACATTGTAAACCGCCACCCCTTCCGTGATAGAAGAAAATATCTGCCCAAAGGCCAGGGCATTTACGTCCAGGAAATCATAACGCAGCACGGCTAAAAGCATCAGGAAACTGGAGATGGCAAAGGCCAGGGGCGTTAAGTCAAACGGCGTCCCTGCCAGGCCTGACAGGTATAAAATATTAAATACCATGGGGACTGCCGCTGACAGAAGGATCACTGCCAGATGCAGCGCCGCCACCCGTTTTTTCCAGAATTCCCGCATCACCACCCCCAGCCCCACCAGCACGCAGAGATAGGTATAGCACATATGGAAATAGAAAATCTGCCCATATACCACCTCATCCACCTCAAACCGCCTGTAGAAAAGATGATGGTACTCATTGGTCAGGAATGCCAGATAATGCAGGGCCGAAAGCCCTAGCAGCAGCACCCACACCCTTCTCTTCGGGCGCCTTTGGCAATACAGGAAAGAGAAGGCCAGCCAGGCAGGTCCGATCAGGCATATACTCAGATAGGATACCCCATAGATCAGGTACTTTACCCCCTTTGTCATGGGAAACCCTCCGAAAAGCTGTGGTATGCACCACAGGATCACCAGCAGCTGGCAGGCTGCCAGCGCCCCGGTGGTCCCATTCCTCTCAGCCCTCAGCAAAAGCCATCCGCAGCTATAGGCAGAAAGCCCAACCGTAACCAGATATAATACAATTAATAATATATGAACCATAACCCCTCCCCCATCTTCCTTCCATTATAGCTTTCCCCCCTGGTTTTTGTCAAAGAAAACCCCAAAACATTGCTGCTCCTTCCTGCCCTTCTACTCCCGCTTTTTCTTCTCGTTCACCGCCGCAAACACAATCAGCCCGATCCCTGCGGCAAGAAGATATACCCACCAGGAAATACTCAGCCAGAATTCCTTTGTCATATAAAGAGCCACCAGAATCAGAATCCCTCCGGCCATCCATACCCATTTCCGGCAACGTCTTGCCAGCGCCCACACAAACACAGCCAGGCAAATCCCTTCCAGGATCAGCGCATTTAACACCGCTGCACGCACCCAGGCATTGACGGCAAGTGCCAGGAGGCATAGCAGATAGCCCAAGGTCTGCCATACATCTACAGATACTGCCATTTCCCGCCCGTTCCCCTCTTTCTTCCTGCTTGCCTCCCTCTGCTTCCCCTCCTCCTTATTCCAAATTCTGCCCAGCCACCACAGATACCCGGCTGCCGGCAGCAGTTTGATTTCCATCCACAAGGTGGAAGGGATTTCTGCAAATGGCTGGCTCCAAAACGCCCAAACCAACATAAACATGGATGCAGACCAGGCTGCCCTTCTCCATTCTTCCACCATCCCATACTGCAAAAAATATAATCCAAGAAAAAGCAGATAACAAAATCTCCAATAACTGCTGCATCTGCCAGCCATCGCCGCCAGCACAAACACGGCCAGCACCTGGAACCAGTCCACACGCCATCCGCCCAAAATCCTCTCGTCCGGCTCACAAATCTTATAAAACCGCCTTGCCGGAATCCCGGTAGCAAGCAGGAAAACCGGGATGGCCAGGCACAGCTGGTTCTCTGTCCATCCATACCAACCCCCCAGCACAAACGGCAGGGGAAGCAATGCCAGGCTGACCAGCAGATGCGGCCAAATCCTCCTTCCCACATAAAACATCACATAGAATCCACCGGAAACTGCCAGGCATAAAAGAAGTTCCCAGGCTTTTGCACCCGGATCTGCATAAAATGCCAGCATTATAAACACCGCCAAAAGGCAGCCGCAGACATCCCAGAATACCCGCCTGGTTCCCGGCACATAATATCCCCCCAGCCATTTTTTCTGAACAGCCATACATGCCACATACATCCACACGCTTCCCATCAGCCGCAAAACCATACTGTCCGCAGTAAACGGACACATCAAGATATACACCCCCAGCATTGCATAAAAAACCGCCAGTTCCCCTTGTATGGCTGCCTTTTTCCCCTCCGCCGGCACCTCCGATAGCAGGTAGCCTGACAGCAGCAGGAAATATGGGAACATCAGCCTTTCTTCCGAAAACCCAAACACCTGCATCAGGGTTCCCAGCACAAGAACCGAACAGCCATACCCTTCCTTCCCCCTCCGGTCCCAGACTGCCAATGCACCAAGGAGCAGAAAATCCAAAAGCCCCCTGTCCATCCAGTCCTCCACCAGCCATTGTCCCGGCAGCCCGGGGAGAATGCCGCATTTCAGCCAGACCGGCAGCGGCCAGGATACCGTATACCACATAAGGAGAGGCAGCGCCCAATGCGCCGCAGCAGACCGCTTTTTCCAAGCCATTGCCACTGCTGCCAAAATCAGCATCCCGGCCAGAGCCCTGCCGGCATGGCCCGATAAAGCCGCATTCCTGAGATAAGATCCGTCCCACACCTGTTCCAGGAACAGGCGTCCATTTAGCATCCCTGCATCCCACAGCAAAAATCCCAGGCAAATACAGCCGCCCTCCCTCGTCCAGGCAAAACAGGGTTTTCTTTTCCCCATAACCAGGTACACTGCCATCACTGCTTCTGCCAGCAGAAATGCCCACATCCCCTCTCTGTCCTTTCCCATTGCCGGCAAAAAGAAAATCCATGCCAAAAGATAATGGACGGTTCCCGCCATTGCCAGGCTGATAAACCTTTTCTGCCACTCCTGTTTTTCCTGCCTTAGCATCATCACGCCCCCTCCGACTGCAGCTGCCAACGCCAAAGCCATCCACCATCTAAACCACCAGGTCACCTGAAAAAGGCCTCCCACCGTTCCCAGGGCAACTATCGGAAATGCAAACACCCAGAAATGGATTCGTGCAAACAAAGGGATCTCCTCCGCCAGCATTGCCACAAACCCCCTGCCTTTTTCTTCCTCCCCTCTTCTTTCCCATGCCTTTTCCAGCCATCTTTTTCCCAGAACCAGCAAAAAACCATACCCCATCATGGCACTGGCCCATTGGCTAAACCGGCCTATCCCGCAGGCCAGCAAATAAAAGGTTATATTGACTGTCACTCCCCAGCAGCATGCCTGCGTATAAATCTTCTCATGGAACCGAACAATACCTAAAAACATCATCACAACCGTCACCAGACTCCCGGCCCACAATACCCGCCACCGGTTCTGTCCGTCCAGCACGTACTCAGGCCCCAAGAGCCGGAAATACGCCGCCGCAAGCACCGCCAAAAACAAAAATATACTCCCCAGAATATAAAGGGCATTTCCTGTCTTATGAATATGAAACCTTTTCTCTGCAAGAAAACTGATCCCAAAAAACAATCCTGCAAATGCCAGGACAAGGAATACTTTGGCTGGGTTTGACATCACCTTCCACGCCGTAGTGGCAAAAATCATCCCCGCCAGCACCACAAAAACCACCCCGGCCAGCAATGCCAGAATCCCCATGTTTCCCCTGGACGGCTCCGTTCTCCTGTTATGGCGTTTCCGTTTTTCCTTCACCTCTATTTCTTTTCTCGGTTTCCCTGCCTCCTGCAAGCCATTTCCTGCTCCCTGCAAGCCATTCCCTGCTCCCTGCAAGTCATTTCCTGCCTCCTGCAAGCCATTTCCTGGCTGCTGTGCCGTTTCCCCCGGAACTGTCATTTCCTCTCTTTCTGTCCTCCTGCCCTCGGGTTCCCCATATCCCTTAAGCTGTTCCTCCAGTTCATGAATCCGCCTCTTATGCCTGTCGTTTACAATTCCAAGCCCCACAATAACCGCCAATTCCACCGGCGGCGCCACCAGCCACAAAAGAATCATCAGTATCCACATAATAATCCCCCTTCCGCAACCGCTTTTCCCGATATCCTGATATCTCTACTATATCATCCCATCCGGGGAATCCCAAGATACCAACCGTCATAACAGCCTATGACATTTGTCACTATTCTCCTGTACGGCATCCTTTATGCCTCTAAAAGAATCCTGCTCCGCAGGATTCTCCTCCTGCAGCGGGTCGCTTCAGCTACATGGTTCCTTTACGCCGCAGGTATTGGCTCACTTTTCAAACACACTCTAATGGACAAGCCCACACCGTGTTGCGATCTACGTTCCACTTCGGTCGTTGCTAAACGAGTGCCACTGGCACTCAGCAGCCTCGCGGAACGTTTTTGTTTCATAGGATAGACTTTGCCTATGATACAAAAAGGCATGCCCTATAAGGCATGCCTCTTTCAAATACCTCAGCCGATCCCTTTCCTTAAATGGCTAAAATACCGGTAGTACACAAAAAACAAAACGGTAGTCACCACCCAGGTCAAAGGGTAGCTGAACATAATGGTATAGATGTCCCGTCGCAGAGGCACTGCCACCAAAATCCAGGCCACACGCAGCACACAGACACCCCCGCAGCAAAGCAGCATGGGAATCCAGCAGTCCCCCACTCCCCGCAAGGCGCCTGATAAAATTTCAATGGAGACATAGGTCACATAGAGGGGAGACAGATAGCGCATCATTGCCACCCCGATGGCAGACACCTCAGGATCCGAGGCAAACAATTCAAATCCGTAGATTCCCCAGTTATAGATTACCACCGACATCAAGACAGAAGATACCAGCGTCATCGCCATGCAGCATTTAACCCCGCTGCGCACCCGGCCCATCTGCTTTGCCCCAAAATTCTGGCCTACAAAAGTGGTAACCGCAATGCCAAAGGAACTGACAATCATCCAGAATATGCTGTCCAGCTTACTATAGGCGGCCCAGGCCGCCACAAAATTTATGCCCAGGGAATTGATCGCCGACTGGATAATCACGTTGGAACTCCCATACATCACTGACTGCAGGCCCGAAGGGAAACCGATCCGGACCATCCTCTGCAGCATCCGCCGGTCCAGGCACATCCGGCGCCATTCCAGATGATGCATATCCTTTGTACGCATCAAAGCCACAATCACCATCCCGGCACTCATGGCCTGGCACAGAACCGTGGCCAGGGCTGCCCCCAGCACTCCCAGCCTGCAGACCACAACCAGGACTACATCCAGCACAATATTGATCAGGCAGCTGCTGATCAGGAAATAGAGGGGGCGCCTGGAATCCCCCACTGCCCTCAGGATCGCCGCCCCCGAATTGTAAACCAGGTTTCCGATAATCCCTCCGAAATAAACTCTCAGATAAAGGACAGACATTTCCTGTACCTCATCCGGGGTTCCCATAGCCTCCAGCATCCAGGGAGTCAAAATTATCCCTGACACCATCATCACCAACCCGGCCAGGATACTGAATGCCATGAAGGTATGGACTGCATAGCCAACCATCTCCTCCTGCTTCGCGCCGTAATACTGGGAAACCAACACTGCCGCGCCGGAAGAAAGGCCCACGAAAAAGCCAACCACCATCTGTGTCAGCATCCCCGTTGACCCCGCCACCGCTGACAGTGCTTCCTTGCCCACAAAACGCCCTACAATCATCGCATCTGCAGCATTGTACAGCTGCTGAAAGAAGGTTCCAAACAAAATCGGGAAAAAGAACAGCAGCAGCTGTTTCCAGATTACGCCCTCCGTAATCCCGTTTCCCCTCTCCATTATCTGACGTTCCATAGCCACAAAACCTTTCTTATCCTACTGTAATCATTCCTTCTGCATCGCAAACCGCCAAAATATCAGGTAATCCCCAGCCTATCCCAGCATTACATCCAAAAGCATCATGGTTGCAAAACCCGCCACAATCCCCATGGTTGCAAAATACGGCTGTGCTTTCTGGTTCCTCTGGCACTCCGGGATCAGTTCATGGACTGCCACTAAAATCATTGCTCCTGCGGCAAAGGACAGGGCATAGGGCAGAATCGCTTCCACATAGACTACCAACAGCGCACCAACTACCCCGGCTACCGGCTCCACGATCCCTGACGCCTGCCCCAGCAAAAAACTCTTCTTCCTGGAGAAACCTTCCCTCCGCAAAGGGATGGATACCGCTGCCCCCTCCGGGAAATTCTGGAGCCCGATTCCGACTGCTATCGTAATTGCCCCCATCAGGCTCTCGGCCAGGTACCCTTCCCTTGGCAGGGCGCCAAAAGCAACCCCTACTGCCAGCCCCTCGGGAATATTATGCAATGTAATGGACAGCACCAGCATAATGATCCGGTTAAGCCGTTCATCCGCCCCTCCTGCCGAATGGTTCACCCTGCCCCGGGCATAAGAAACAATCTTATCCGATCCCCACATAAAGAAAGCCCCGGAAAGAAACCCTAGGGTCGCCACCAGGTAAGCCGGCAATCCGGACATCTCCTCGGCCTGCTCAATCGCTGGCTGCAGCAAAGACCAAAAGCTTGCAGCAATCATCACCCCGGAAGCAAACCCCAGCATCAGATTCAGCGCTTTCGGGTTAGGTGAACGGAAAAACACTACCGTAGCTGCCCCCAGTGCTGTCACCGACCAGGTTCCCAGAGTCGCCACCAAAGCCATCAATACAATATCGCTCATATCACACCTCCCTGTACCCAGTATATCTGGGTATTACAGGGTAGGTGCCAATTTTTCTTCTAAAACTTCATCCGGCCAGGGCATCTATGTGCCCGCCGGATTGCCGGTCATGCCTCATCAATCGCCTTCCCGATATCATGCCGCATATATTTATTCCCGAATTCCACCCACTCCGTGGCCCCATAGGCATTGGCACGGGCAGCCTTCAGATCCTCTCCCAAAGCCGTCACCCCCAGCACCCTTCCGCCGTTGGTGACGATATTCCCTTCCTGGTCAAATTTGCTTCCCGCATGGAACACATAGTACTTGTCCTTATCCTCAAATTTCTCCAGGCCGGTGATCCGATACCCTTTCTCATAATGCTCAGGATAGCCGTCAGAGGCCAGAACCACACAGACAGCTGCATTGTCTGCGAATTCCAGTTCAACCTGGTTCAGGGTACCGTCAATACACGCCTCAAATACCTCCACAATATCATTCTTCATCCTGGGCAGCACCACCTGGGTCTCCGGATCCCCAAAACGGGCATTATATTCCAGCACCTTCGGGCCGTCCGAAGTCAGCATCAGGCCAAAGAAGATCACCCCTTTAAACTCTCTGCCTTCTGCCCTCATGGCGTCCACAGTTGGCTGGTAAATATGTTCCCTGCAATAACGGTCCACCTCATCCGTGTAAAACGGGCTGGGGGAGAAAGTTCCCATACCGCCGGTATTGAGTCCCTGGTCACCGTCCTTAGCCCGTTTATGGTCCTGGGCAGAAGCCATAACCCGGATATTTTTCCCGTCCACAAAAGTCAGCACGGAAACCTCCCGTCCTGTCATAAATTCCTCGATGACGATCCGGTTCCCGGCAGCCCCAAACTGTTTATCCAGCATCAGCGCACCCACGCCTTCCCTGGCCTCCTCCCGGGTGTTGCAGATCAGCACCCCCTTGCCCAGGGCCAGGCCGTCCGCTTTCAGCACAATCGGCATCTTCGCCTGCTCCAGATAAGCCAGCGCCGCCTCCGCCGAGTCAAAGGTCTCATAAGCTGCCGTAGGAATCCCATACTTTTTCATCAGATCCTTCGAAAACGCCTTGGAACCTTCCAATATTGCCGCGTTCTTCCTTGGGCCGAATGCACGCAACCCTGCAGCTTCAAAAGCATCCACCGCCCCGGCAGCCAGAGGATCATCCGGCGCCACGATAGTCAGCCCAATATCATTCTCCTTGGCAAAAGCCACCAGGCGGTCAAATTCCATCACACCGATTGGCACGCATTCCGCCACCTGGGCAATCCCAGCATTGCCCGGCGCACAATATATTTTCTCTGCCTTGGGACTCTGGGACACTTTCCAGGCAATGGCATGCTCCCTGCCGCCGCCGCCGACGATCAAAATCTTCATTCTCATTTCCTCCTTGTCACAGACAGGCCGGAATCACACCGGCCTGCACTTTGTCTTGTCCTGACTGTTTTTATCTCATATAGAAAAGGCCGGGAGGCAATTAGGGATTGGCGATCCTGTCAATCGCCTGGGGCAGGATCACCCACTCCGCCTCCTCCATCACGCGCCGCTGCAGGATCGTTGGCGTATCCCCTTCCTTCACTTCCACTGCCTTTTGCAGGAGGATCGGCCCTGTATCCATCCCGCCGTCCACATAGTGGACCGTCGCCCCGGTAATCTTCACGCCCCTCGCTAATGCTGCCTCATGGACTTTGAGCCCATAATACCCTACCCCGCAGAACGACGGGATCAGGGAGGGATGGATATTGATAATCCTGTGTTCATATTTATCGATCATCTGCTGGGGGATCTTTACCAGGAAACCAGCCAGTACCACCAGATCCAGCTGATACTCGTCCACCTTTGCCACCAGAGCCTCATTAAATTGTTCCCTGTCTGCAAACTCCTTCGGTGAGATGCATATGGCATCAATGCCGTGTTTTTTAGCCCGCTCCAGCCCATAGGCCCCCGGGTTATTGCTGATTACCACCTCCACAGAGGCATTCCTGATCTTCCCTGCATCTATTGCATCCAGGATTGCCTGCAGGTTTGTTCCGCCGCCGGACACCATCACACCTACCCTCAGCATAAGTCCACTCCCTTTTCCCCTGCCTCCACAGAGCCAACCACGTAGGGGACATCACCTGCCGCTTTTATCGCCTCCAATGCTTGATCCACATCCTCCGGATCCACGGCAATCACCATCCCCAGGCCCATATTAAAGGTATTGTACATCATCTCCTCTGCGATATCCCCCTTCCTTGCCAGCATGCCAAAGATGGGGGGCACCGGATAGCTGTCCTTTCGGATGACAGCACGGGTGCCTTCCTTTAACATACGCGGGACATTTTCATAGAAACCGCCGCCTGTAATATGGCTGCACGCTTTTACGGCCACCCCCGCCCCCTTCAAGCCCTTTAGCGCTTTTACATAGATCCTGGTAGGAGCCAAAAGGGCCTCACCCAAGGTCTTTCCCAGTTCCTCATAATAGGTATCCAGGCCTTCCCTGGTCAACTCCTTTTCGAACACCTTGCGCACCAAGGAAAACCCATTGCTGTGCACACCAGTGGAAGCCATCCCAATCAGCACATCCCCGGCCTTTAAACCTGCACCGGTAATCATA
Source organism: uncultured Lachnospiraceae bacterium (assembly GCA_910588875.1). GTDB lineage: Bacteria > Bacillota > Clostridia > Lachnospirales > Lachnospiraceae > Brotaphodocola. Next base: position 42,681 of record CAJURT010000025.1, on the reverse strand, counting down.
TCCTTCTTATCACAGACACCCACGGCAAACCCTGCCAGGTCATAATCCTCCTCCGGCATCAGCCCCGGATGCTCCGCCGTCTCCCCGCCTATGAGCGACGCCTCCGATTGCAGGCACCCTTCTGCCACCCCCTTCACGATATCTGCAATCTTCTCCGGGTAATTCTTGCCGCAGGCAATATAATCCAGGAAGAACAGCGGCTCGCCTCCAGCGCAGGCAATGTCATTGACACACATGGCCACGGCATCAATCCCGATTGTGTCATGCTTATCCATGATGATTGCCAGTTTCACCTTGGTTCCGCATCCGTCCGTACCGGATAAAAGCACCGGTTCCTCCATCTCCTTGATCTTTGCCAGGGAAAACGCCCCGGAAAAACCGCCCAGGCCCCCCAGCACCTCCTCACGCATCGTCTTTTTTACATGCTCCTTCATCAACTCGACGGACTTATAGCCCGCCTCTATGTCCACTCCGGCTTTCTTGTAATCCATGGTTCCCTCCTAGTCCCTTAACAGTTGTAAATACTCCCGCCGTGGCTTCTACATCTGTGCCAGGTACTCCTGATACCCGACATTCTCCAATTTTTCTGCCTTTTTTACCACGTCATTCTTCATCTCTTCGCTATAGGCCTTCAGCTTTGCCAGCACCCCTTCATCGGAAGCAGCCAGAATCTTTGCCGCCAGGATCCCTGCATTGGCCCCCCCATTGATCGCTACCGTTGCCACCGGGATCCCGGAAGGCATCTGCACAATCGAATAGAGGGAATCCACACCGCCCAGATCAGAGGTCTTCATCGGGATTCCAATCACCGGCAGCGGGAAAATGGCCGCACACATCCCCGGCAGATGGGCCGCCTTCCCTGCCCCGGCAATAATCACCTTGATCCCCTTGCCTTCTGCTGTCTTCGCCCACTCAAAGAAAATGTCCGGCTCCCGGTGTGCAGAGATAATCGTCATCTCATACTCAATCCCGAACTTGTCCAACATCTGCGCTGCCTTTGCCATCACAGGCATATCCGAATCACTGCCCATCACAATCCCAACCTTGCTCATGGTAATTCCCCTTTCCTACTGTTAAAATATATCTTATGAACCAAAAAACCGGTTCCAGACATATCCTATTCCCATCTGAAACCGGATCTTTCTCACCTCAGCACATTCCTGTGCCGCCTACATAATCTTGCGGATCCATCCCTCCGGCGCTTCTACCGTGCCCATCTGGATCCCCGTGAGCGTATCGTACAATTTTTTTGTAATCTCCCCCATCTGTTCCATACCGCTGGGGAAGCAGATCTCCTTCCCATGATCCACGATCTTCCCTACCGGGGAAATCACTGCCGCTGTGCCGCACAGGCCGCACTCGGCAAAATCCGGCAGTTCCGACAGCTTCACCGGCCTCTGGCTCACCTTCAGTCCCAGGTAATGCTCCGCCACATATACCAGGGAACGCCGGGTGATCGATGGCAGGATAGAGTCTGACTTAGGGGTCACCACCTCATGGTCCTTTGTGACGAACAAGAAGTTCGCACCCCCCGTCTCCTCCACATAACTGCGCGTCGCGCTGTCCGGGAAAAGGTTCTCATCATACCCCGCCTCATGTGCCAGTACGGAAGCATGCAGGCTCATCGCATAGTTCAGCCCTGCCTTCACATGGCCGGTGCCGTGAGGCGCCGCCCGGTCAAAATCGCTGACACAGAGGGTCAGGGGCTTGGCCCCGCCCTTAAAATAGGGGCCAACCGGGGTTCCAAACAGACGGAACTGATATTCCGTGGACGGTTTTACCCCGATCACCGGCCCTGAGGCAAACATATAGGGGCGCAGATAAAGAGTTGCCCCGCTGCCGTAGGGAGGCACCCATGCATAGTTGGCACGCACAACCTGATCCACTGCCTCTAAAAACCTCTCCTTCGGGAAAGGCGGCATCTCCAGCCAGGCTGCCGAATCCATCATCCTCTCCGCGTTCAGATCCGGGCGGAAGGTGACCACACTGCCATCTGCCGTAGTATAAGCCTTCAGGCCCTCAAAACATTCCTGGCAATACTGCAAAATGCCTGCGCACTCATTCAGCACAATATCGGAATCCGAGGTGAGTTCTCCCTCCCCCCACTCCCCATCCTTATAGTTCGCCACATACCGCTTATCCGTAACCCGGTAGCTAAAACCGATATTACTCCAGTCCAGATCCCTTTTTTCCATATAATTTGCCTCCATTCTGGTCAGTCCCTGATTCTTTGAGACCCATTATAATCTCATTATCCGACAAAATCAAGAACTGCTTGCAAATTTTTCATGCCGGATAGCCCGGCGTGCCGGCTACAAAATATACACACCCCGGGAATCAAAGTCCAGGAAGGCCTTCTCCCCCACCTCATAAACTCTCCGGTTCACCGGGTTATAGTCTGTGATCTGGATCTCCATATCCCCTACCATCACCTGATAATACTGGTAAGCTCCCATAAAGGTAGACAGCATCACCGTTGCCTCCAGATATCCCTGCTCCGCCAGAACAGCAGCTTCCGGCCGGATCACCAGAGCCGCCCGGTCCCCTATCTTGGCGCCGCCAAAATTCCTTACCACCAGCTGCTTGCCTGCCACCTGGATCTGGGCCTTGTCCCCGCCTGCGGACAGTACCTGGGCCTCCAAAAAATTGGCCTCCCCGATAAAATCTGCCACAAACCGGGAATTGGGATGGTAATAAATCTCCCGGGGGGTGCCGATCTGCTCCACCTTCCCCTTGCTCATAATTATGATTTTGTCGGAAATGCTCATGGCCTCCGACTGGTCATGGGTTACATAGACCGCCGTGATCCCCACCTTCTGCTGGATCTTGCGGATCTCCGTCCTCATGGACACCCGCAGCTTGGCATCTAAGTTGCTCAGGGGCTCGTCAAACAGAAGCACCCCCGGTTCCAGCACCAGCGCCCGGGCCAGTGCCACACGCTGCTGCTGCCCGCCGGAAAGCTGATTGGTCATCCGGGATTCCATCCCTTCCATCTCCACCAGCTTTAAGATATTCATCACCCGTTCCCGGATCTCTTCCTTCGGCAGCTTGCGGATCTTCAAACCGTAGGCCACATTGTCAAACACATTGTAATGGGGGAGCAGGGCATAACTCTGGAATACCATGGCCGTGTCCCGCTTGTTGGGCGTTAAGTGGTTGATGGCCTCACCCCCCAGGTAAATCTCCCCCTCATCCGGGCTCTCAAACCCGGCAATCATCCGCAGGGTTGTGGTCTTTCCGCAGCCCGAAGGCCCCAAAAGGGTCACAAATGTCCCGGCCTCAATGTCCAGGGTGGTATCCTGCACCGCATAAAATTCTTTTCCCGTCTTGGGATCCTTGTATATCTTTGAGATATGCTCCAGCCGCACTCCCTTTTTCTCTTTCTCCATCTATGCTTCCTCCCTTGCCTTGATATTTCTGCTGACACCGAAGAACCGGATCAGGGTATTCATAATCAGCACTGCCCCGTAAGTAATGGCAATCAGCACTGTGGCATAGGCACAGGCCACACCATAATTGCCCTTCTCTGCCTGCTCATTGATCTGGCAGGTGATCAGCAAAAAGTCCGGCGTCACCAATAAGATGATGGCCGAGATTGCCGTAATGCTGCGCACAAAGGCTGTCACCAGGCCGCTGAAAAAGGAATCCTTGATAAGCGGCAGCGTAACCGTCATAAATACCCTGGCCGAATTGGCTCCCATATCATAGGCCGACTCCTCGATAGATTTGTCAATCTGGCGCAGCGCCGAGATCCCGCTCCTGGTTCCGGTAGGAAGGCTTCTCACAATAAAAACAATTATCAGGATCAGCCCTGTCCCATATAGCCCGCTCATCACCCCGCTCCGGAACAGGCCGTTGGCATAGCCCCGGATATAGCCGATCCCCAGCACAGTTCCCGGGACCGCCATCGCCAGCATGGACACGAACTCGATGAACCCTTTCCCCTTAAACCTTTTCTTCACCACCAGATAGGCGATGACCATGGAAAGGAATGCAGTCAGCGGCGATGCAATCAGCGAAAGCACAAAGGAATCCTTAAAAGCCTTCAGCCCGCTGGTGCGCAGCATATACTGGAACCATTTCAGGGACAGGCTATAATCCCGGCCCCAAAGGGTAAACAATGCGCCAAAGGGAACCATCACATACATCAGCACCACAAAAGCCGCCACCAGGGTACAGAATATTGTCAGCGGCACGGTCACGCTCTTATCCTCAATCAGCATGCGCATCCGGGATGCCTTCCCGGTCAGCGTTGCCGCCGTCTTTTTTTCCAGATAATACTTCTGGATCAAAAACAATACCACAGTGAGGGACAGCAGTACCACCGACATGGCCGCCGCACCGGTGGAATCGTAGGCGCCGGTCACCTGCAGATAAATGGTGGTGGCCAGGGTATCATAGGAACCGCCGATCAGCATAGGATTGGCAAAGTCTGCCACTGACTCGATAAAAGTGACCAGGAATGCATTGCCCAGCCCAGGAAGCAGAAGCGGAAAAGTCACACTGGTAAACACTTTCCACCGGGTTGCCCCCATATCCCTGGTGGCCTCCTCCAAAGACGGGTCAATATTTTTCAAGAGCCCCTTCAGCATCAGATAGCACACCGGGAAAAAGGTCAGGGTCTGTACAATGGCGATCCCCTTCAGCCCATAGACATTAGAATCGTAAATCTTTAAAAGCGAGCGGGTGATGATACCGCTGCGCCCAAACAGCATAATCATGGATAAAGACAGCACAAAGGGAGGCGACACTACCGGCAGCATGGACACCACCGCAAACAATTTTTCCAGTACCTTTGTCCTCAGTTTCACATAGACCTCCACATAGGCAAACAACAAACCGATTGCCGTGGACGCCAGCCCCGTAATCACCCCCAGCACCAGGGTATTCTTAAATGCTGCCTGAAACCGTTCCAGGCTCAGCACCCTTTGGAATACGGCGAGGGTCACATGCCCCTCCTCCAAAAAACTGTCCACCAAAAGCATGAGCAGCGGGTACAGAATAAACAGTGCCAAAAACACCAGCAGCACCGCAATCATGCTGATCAGTATAGGGTCTGAAAAAAATTTCCTTCGTTCCAGATCCGCACTTTGCCTTCCAGCCACAAACTACGCCCCCTTTCTTTCTTCTATGATCTCCCGGATAACCCCTCTTACCCTATTTTTGTGTTATAACACCGGGATGTAAACAAAATGCTGCGCAGCGCAAGGCACGCTACGCAGCATCCATCTGCCTGCCCAGGAACTTTTTGTAAAATCCCTGAACCTCTTCTTTCCCTCATGGCCGGAATGCTTTTGCACTACTCCGTCTTGAAACGGTTGTCTGCAGCGCTTCCCAGTGCCGCAAAGAAATCTTCCACGTATTGGGCACTGTTCGCCTTCGCATCCTCGAAATCATAATCGATGGTATTGTTCATATCCAGCCCGAAACGGGTGGCCTCCTCCGGCTGGGCGCCGTTGGAAAGCACCAGGAACTGATAAGAACCGGCCTCCTTGGCATGGTCCACACACTCCGGGGACAGTGCATACTCGATCCACAGCTTGGCGGCATTCGGATGGGCACAGCCGTTGAAGATAGCCGTAGCGCCCACCTCGAAGGAGGTGCCGTCCTCCGGGACGATCAGTTCAATGTTGTCATACCCCTGCAGGATCTGGTAGATGCCGTCATGCAAAAAGCCGATACCGATCACGCACTCCCCCGGGCCTACCATCTTGGAGGGGCCGGAACCGGACTTGGTGTACTGGTTGATATTCTGATCCAGTTTCTTAAAATACTCCATGGCCTCATCATGGCCTTTCATCTGGATCATGGTATTGATGACCAGCTTTGCCGTACCAGCTGTATTCGGGTTCGACAGCATGATCAGCCCTTTGTACTCTTCCTTGGTCAGGTCGTCCCATGTCTTCGGAGTCTCTAATTTCAGGCGCTCCAGTTCTTCCGTATTCACCATGAAGCCCAGGATCCCTTTGTAGATGCCGTACCAGCAATTGGTGGGATCCTTATAATCTTCACTGATTAAGTTAACCGCGTTCCCTGCCTCGTACTCCATCAGGAGCCCGTCTGCCACTGCTTCATTGTAGGGATCGGTCGTGCCCCCAAACCAGACATCCGCAGAAGGCTTTCCTGCTTCCTCTGAAATCTTAGTATATACCTCCGATGTGGAAAGGCGCTGGAACTTGGTCTTGATCCCGTAAAGTTCCTCAAAATTCTTGCAGGCCAAAGACAGGTACTCCTCCTCGCAGGAGCCGTACACCGTCAGTTCTCCCTCTGCCTTGGCCGCCTCAATCAAGGCATCCATGCCGCCTGCCTCCCCGGCAGCCTCCGCCTCGGTCTCCTTTGCCTCTCCCTCCTTGGCTGCTTCCGTCTCTGCCGGAGCCTGTGTAGCCGCCTCGGTGGCAGCCGCCGTAGTCTCCCCGCCGCCTCCGCCGCAGGCGCTCAGCCCAAGCACCATCGAACATGCCAACAGTAACGCCAGTCTCTTCTTCATCATGCGATCCTCCCTTATGCTATAATATCTTGCCGCGGTTCCCAAAACCAGGAAAACTCCCCGGCACCGCTTATGCAATTATACCACATAAGAAAAGAAATAAAAACCCTTTCCTGTAAATTTGATCCAAATTTTATTCTGGTTTCCCTACCGTAGTTTTTCCTTGTAATCCCGTTCCACTTCCCGCTTCTGATCCTTTTTGGCGATGTCTGCCCGCTTGTCATAAAGCTTTTTGCCCCGTGCCAGGCCAATCTCCACCTTCACCAGGCTTCCCTTAAAATACACCTGCAGAGGCACCAGGGCAAGGCCCTTCTCCCGGATCTTCCCCTCCAGCTTATGAATCTCCCACCGGTGCATCAAAAGCTTTTTGGGGCGCAGGGGATCCTTGTTGAAAATATTGCCCTTCTCATAGGGATTCACATGCATGCCAAATACATATACCTCCCCCTTTTCAATCCGCACAAATGCCTCCTTGATACTGCATTTCCCCATGCGGACCGACTTGACCTCTGTCCCAAAAAGTTCAATTCCGCATTCAAACTTCTCGTCAATAAAATAATCATGGTATGCCTTTTTGTTATTGGCAACCAGCTTAATACTGTCCTTCAATGTCCTCTTTTCCTCCCTGGCCTGCTACCACAAAATCTATTGTCCGGTTTACCCGGTCACACCCTGCCACGGCAACGGTAACCTTTTGCCCCAGGCGGTAGGTTTTCCCTGTGGTCTCCCCACGCAGTTCCATCTCTTCCTCATGGAACACATAAAAATCTCCGTGCAGTTCATTGACCGAAACCATCCCTTCCACCGTATTGGGCAATTCCACATAAAACCCATGGTTGGTAACCCCGGAAATCACCCCCTCAAACACTTCACCGACCCGTTTTTCCATATACTCACATTTCTTGAGTTTCACCGTTTCCCGTTCTGCTTCCTCTGCCCGCCGTTCCGTGGCAGAGCACTGCACCGCAACCCCGGTCATGATCTTATGATAATGGGCAATCCTCTCTTCTGTCAAGCCGCCATGGAGATTTTCTTTGATAATCCGGTGGATCTGCAGATCCGGATATCGACGGATCGGAGAAGTAAAATGGGTATAATACCGGGCCGCCAGGCCAAAATGTCCGCTGCACATAGGAGTATACTTTGCCTGCTTCATGGAACGCAGGGTCAGGCGGCTGATCAAAGCCTCCTCCTCGCTCCCCTCAATCCTGGCCAGCAGCTTCTGCAGTTCCTTGGGGTGAACCTCCCCGTTCTGGAAATGGATGGCATAGCCGAAATTATGGATAAACACTCCCAAGCGCCTCATCTTCTCCGGATCCGGGTTGTCATGGGTGCGGTACAGAAACGGAATTTCCTGCCAGAAATAGTCCTCCGCAATGGTCTCATTCGCCAGCAGCATAAAGTCTTCGATCATCCTTGTGGCCGCATTTCGCTCATAGGGCTTCACCTCCAGGGGAACCCCCTCCGTATCCAGCACAATCTTCGTCTCCGGGAAATCAAAGTCAATCGCCCCCCGCTCCTTGCGTTTCCCCCGCAGGATGTCTGCCAGTTCCTTCATCTGTCCGAACATTTCCACAAAGCCGGAGTACTCCTCCATGGCAGCCGGATCCCGGTCAGTGACAATCCTGTTGACTGCCGTGTAGGTCATGCGCCGGTCAACACGGATCACCGTCTCCGCAATCTCATGGCCGATCACCCTTCCCTGTGGGTCAATATCCATCAGGCAGCTTAATGCCAGGCGGTCTTCCCCTGCATTCAAAGAACAGATTCCATTCGACAGCTTATGCGGCAGCATCGGGATCACCCGATCCACCAGGTAAACACTGGTGCCCCGCTTAAAAGCCTCCCCGTCCAGCAAACTCTCCTCCGTCACATAATGGGTGACATCCGCAATATGGACTCCCAGCCGGTAGCCAAACTTTTCCCGGCTCAGAGTGATAGCGTCATCCAGATCCTTGGCATCCTCCCCGTCAATGGTTACGGTCTGCCACTCCCGCAGATCCAGCCTTCCTTCCTTTTCCTCCGCTGACACCACATCCTGTATCCGCGCCGCCTGGCGCATCACCGGCTCCGGAAAACCCTCCGGCAAATCATACGCCCTCACCAATGACAGGATATCCACCCCCGGGTCATTGGCATGGCCTAAAATCTCGGTGACAACCCCCTCCGGGCTTTTGCCGCCGGTGCCGTCTGCCCCTTTGCCTTCACTGCCATAATCGGTAATCCTGGCCACCACCTTGTGCCCGGCCATTTCCCCCATATCCTTGCCCTGGGGGATAAAAATGTCCTTTCCCAGCTTCCGGTTATCCGGCACCACAAAGCCATAGTTCTGGCTCTTCTGGTAATAGCCCACCACGGTCTGGTTCACCCGCTCCAGCACCCGGGTCACCCTTCCCTCGGCCCGCCTGCCCTGCTGCCCTGGCTCCACGCTCACCTGTACCCGGTCGCCGTGCATGGCGCCCCCGGTCCTGCCAGCAGGGATAAATACATCCTGCTCCTGTCCCGTTACCGCCACAAACCCATAGCCTTTCGTGGTTCCGGAAAATACCCCTGCCAGCACAGACACCTGGGGGATACTGTACTTCCCTTTCTTCGACAAGGCCAGCTTTCCCTCAGAAACCAGCGCCTCCAGTACCTCCTCCAGTTCTTCCCGCCTCTCCCTGGGCACATCCAGCAGGATTGCCAGTTCCTTCAGCTTCATCGGCACATAGGATGGGCTGCCGATTACGGAAAGCAGCTGCTGCTTCCTTTCCTTCATCAAATTCTCCATAATGTCACCTCTCTCATCTTCCGCCCTGTTGCAGGAAACAGAAAAAGCACCCTTTCATCAAGAGTGCCTCATCTTACCGTAACAGGAAAACCAACTTCCCTTTGCCCTTGCCGCCTATACCTCAAAGCATATTCAGAACCAGAGCCAGTACCATGAACAAAACTGCAGCTGCCTTCGTAAACTTTTCCAGGGTTCCCTCCATGGAACGCCCCTTATTCTTGCCCCAATAGCTGTCAGCCATACCGCTGATGGAGCCAAGGCCTGCAGACTTCCCCTCCTGAAGTAAGATAATCACAATTAACGCCAGGCAAATAAGCGCGAAAATCACCGACAAAATCACTTTCAGCATATCCATGCACCTCCTAATAGTCAAACAAGATCAGTTTAGCATAGATTGGGGGAAATGACAAGCGTTTTTTCCGAGGTTATTGGAATGAAGGTTATTGGAATTGGAATATGCGCCAGGCACCACTTCCCCCTCCCCGGCTGCTGTGTCGGTATGTCCGGTAATCACTCCTTGAAATATTGTTCCATAATCGCATCCGCCACTATGCTTACCATCTTCACGGGAACTGCATTGCCAATCTGTCTCCACTGATCACGGAAGTCCCCGCACAGTTCGTAATTGTCATCAAATGTCTGTAATCTTTTAATCTCGTTTATCCTGAGGAACCTGTTCTTCCAATGAAACGGCCCCATATTATTTGAGAAGCTTGCCTGTATGGTCCATGAGGGCCTGTTGGGGGACAGCTTCAGCAGAAAGGACCAATACCGTGACCTCCACTTAAATATCGGATTAGGATATCCCCTTTCTGCGGTGAAATAAAGATAATTGTCGCCGGGCGGAACCAGTTTTAACAAGTCTTTATGCTTTGACCCGGCCTGCATTTCGGCATCTTCCGGCAAATCATAGTCCAAATCACCGATCACATCGCCGCATGTCACCCAAGGAGCCTTTTTTCCTCGCTTTTCTTCCGGAACCTTTTCAGGATCGTAATGGGTTTCCTCGGGAAAGGCAAAGGGTTCCCCCTCCCCACGTTTAATCCCAACACAGATAAAGCGTTCCCTCATCTGAGGAACGCCATAATTCGCTGTATTTACGACCTTATAGGTGATCTCGTATCCATACTTATCAACCCGTTCTTTAAGAAGGTCAAACGCCGCCTGATGAGGTTTGTATACAAAACCGAATACATTCTCAAAAAAGAACACCTTAGGCCTTATTTCATCCAAAGCCCTGAAATACTCGTATAATGTAAAGGAATTTTCATCCTCCAGCGCCCTTTTCTTCTCCGTCCTGTAAAATCTTGATTTTGAATAGGCAGGGCATGGAGGCCCCCCCACGAGCACATCTATATCCGATTTTTTCATACCGATCTCAGCAAGAGATTTATCATAATCAATGTTCCTGATATCGTCACAGACCACCAATTTCCCCACTTTGTTTTTTTCCAGGGTGTCACAGGCAGGCTTCCAAAAGTCCGTGGAAAAGCATATATCAAAGCCTGCCTCTTTAAACCCACAGTCTATTCCGCCGCCGCCGGAAAAAATGCTTAATACGTTTGGCATTATTCTAAACTCTCCTTCAAGTATTCAATCATCGCTTTTCCCATCAGGCAGGGAACCGCATTGCCAATCTGCTTTTGTATTGAGCGCCTTGTTCCGCAGAATTTATATCCCTTGGGAAAGGTTTGGATCGCAGCCAGTTCCGGCACCCTTAACCTTCTGTTATCCCAATGAAACGGCCCTACCCATGGGCCGGGCTGTGCACAGACCGTCCATGAGGGTTCATTGGGAGACAGTTTGAGCAAAAAATTCCAAAATCTTTTATCCGCAACAAATTTAGGATTTGGATACCCTGCCCATGCGGTTAATGCTTTATAGTTTTGTCCTGGCGGAACCTGACACAGGTCCTCATAATATGTACCGCCTTTGGTGACCTCATATTCTTCAAAAAATTCATCACCTTCATATCCGGCTATTGCTTTTCCTGCCGTTTCATATGGCTTAAGCCCTGTTTCTTTGCATTTTTCCGGGGCACAATGGGTTTTTACAGGCTCATCTCTTTTGAATGTCCCTTTGGTCCCTATAATAAACAGCCTTTTCCTTCTCTGCGGAACCCCGTATTCCAATGCATTCGCCCTAACGGTCTGATAACTATATCCGGCTTCTGTAATAATCTCAATAAACCGGTCCACAATCACCTTGTTTGTCGGGTGCATCAAACTCTCAACATTTTCAAACAGAAAACCGTCTGGCCGGATATCTGTAACCACCCTTAAGTATTCATTGACCAGGGTAGCCCTTGGGTCATGAATCCCCTTCCTTGTGTCGTTTCCAACCCAATATCCTGCCTTGGAAAAGGGCTGGCACGGCGCCCCGCCGATAACAATAAATTTCTCCGGCTTGTTTTGCTTCACAATGCCGGAAAAAACACTACTGTCAATATGGTGAAGATCACCCTCAAGGATTTTTGTCTTTCCGAAAATGTCTTCGTTTGCTTTAAGAGTTTCAATACAATCCGCATCAAAGTCTGTACTCGATATTACCGGAATTCCTGCCATAAAACATGCAATATCAAGGCCTCCAGCCCCTGAAAACAAGCTGACAGCTGCTATATTTTCACTCATAGTTGCACCCTTCCTGTTAACACAAAATCTATATTACGCTTCTCCCGCCCTTGATCCCCACACCAACTCCGTCTATTTAGATAAACAGCCAGTTACCAATATACCACAAAGCCAGCCTCTTTTCAACTTTCTATAACATTTTCCAGCACGCCAGCCAGGGAGAACGGGCAGGGCGGCAGAGTCTCCGGAAGTCCCAGGGATTTGCCTGGGGTGTATTTGCAGGGATGTTAGGGGTTCTTAATCTTTCGGGTTTTGCGTTGAAACAAAAATGCATACTGTCTGAGCGAAGCGAGTTTATGCATTTTTGTTTCGCCCTTAGCAAAACCCGGAAGTTTTAGAACCCCTTACATCCCGAAACCACACCCCAGGCAAATCCCTGGGCTTCCGGAGACTCTGCCGCCCTGCTGTTCTCCCTGGCAACCTCCGCCCTTTTCAATCACCCCATTCCCTTTATCTGCTCCTCAATCCGCAGAAGCTGATTGTACTTGGCCACCCGCTCCGAACGGCAGGGGGCTCCGGTCTTGATCTGCCCGCTGTTGACGGCCACTGCCAGATCCGCAATAAAGGTGTCCTCCGTCTCCCCGGAACGGTGGGAAATCACCGCCGTGTAACCGGCATTCCCTGCCATCTCAATGGCCTCCAGGCTCTCCGTCAGGGTGCCGATCTGATTCACCTTCACCAGGATAGAGTTGGCAGCCCCCTCCTCAATTCCTTTTTTAAGCCGCTTTGTGTTCGTGACAAAAAGATCGTCTCCCACCAGCTGTACCCGGTCTCCCAAGATTTTTGTCAAAAGCTTCCACCCTTTCCAGTCCTCCTCATGAAGGCCGTCCTCGATAGAACAAATAGGGAAACGTTCTGTCAATTTAGCAAAATAATCCACCATCTCCTCTGACGTCCGCTCCACCCTGCTGCCGGCCATCTTGCCTTCCCCCGGGAACACATACCGCCCGCTGGCCTCATCATAGAGTTCGCTGGCAGCTGCGTCAATGGCAATCTTAAAATCCAACCCCGGCTCATAGCCGCTTTTTTTCACAGACTCCACCAGGTAGGAAAGCACCTCCTCTGAATTCTTCAGATCCGGGGCAAATCCTCCCTCATCCCCCACCGCCGTGCTATACCCGTTCTCCTTTAAAAGGCCTTTCAGGGTCTGATACACCTCCGCGCACATCATAAGTCCCTGGGAGAAGGAGCCTGCCCCCACCGGCATAATCATAAATTCCTGGAGATCCACCGTGTTGTCCGCGTGGACTCCGCCGTTAAGCACATTCATCATAGGCACCGGTAGAGTTCTGGCATTGACCCCGCCCAAATACCGGTAAAGAGGGATTCTCTGCTGGGCTGCACAGGCCCGGGCCACTGCCAAAGATGCCCCAAGCACCGCATTGGCTCCCAGCCGGGACTTGTTTTTTGTGCCGTCCGCCTCCCGCAAAAGCCGGTCGATCCGGGCCTGGTAAAAGGCGTCCTCAAACATCAGCACCTCCGCCAGCACCGTGTTTACCGACTCCACTGCCTTTAAAACGCCCTTTCCATGGTACCGGGAACCGCCGTCCCGCAGTTCCACTGCCTCATGGCTTCCCGTGGATGCGCCGGAAGGCACTGCCGCCCGTCCCACAGCCCCTCCCTCTAAGCGGACCTCCACCTCCAAAGTAGGGTTTCCCCTGGAATCCAGGATTTCCCTGGCGCACACTCCTGCAACCTCAAACTCTCCGTACATAAAAAGCAGCCTCCTTCTTTTCATCATTTCCTATCTGAAATAAGGATGGCTGATTTTGTTGGTTCTTATTCATATTCAATGTCAGTTCATGAAGTGTTTTTCCTTCCCTTAACTTACCGTATTATTTCATATCAGGGTGAAGTTAAGATATTGCTGACAGCTAAAAAGCCCCCCATCTATGTTCTGGCTTGACCTATCAGCCATTCATCGATGCGGGGCTTTTCCTCAGTCTTCAATCATGCCCGCAGTTCGATCCCCAGGCCTTTCAGCCCATTGAGGATCTTCTTCATTGTGGCATTAACCTCGTCGTCCGTCAGGGTATGGTCCTTGGCACGGAAGGTAATGGAATAGGCCACGGACTTAAATCCTGCCAGGATCTGGGAACCCTCATAGATGTCAAACAGCGTATAGCTTTCCAGCATCTTGCCCCCCCGCTGGGCCAGGACATCCTCAATCTGCCCCACCAAAATCTCCTTGGGCACTACCATGCTGATATCCCTGGCCACTGCCGGGTATTTTGCAATCCCCGTATACTTCCTGTCAAAATCAGCGAAGGGGATCACAGACGGCATATCCAGCACCGCCACATAGGTACGCTCCCCGATCCTGTAATTATCCGCCACCTCCGGATGGATCTCACCCAGATATCCCACAACCTGGTTTTCATATACAATGTCAGCCTTCCTTCCCGGATGCAGGTATGGGCGGGCACATTTGGGATCATAATGAACCTTTTTCACCATCCCCAGCTTGTCAAACAATTCCTCCACCACACCCTTCATGGTATAGAAATCCCCCTCGCCGTACATGCCAAGGGTAAATTGCATCCTCTCATCCGGCAGTTCGCTCAGCGGCAATGCCTTCGGCAGGTAGATATTTGCCAACTCATAGAGTTTCACATTCTTGTTTCTTCTATTATAATTGGTGGACAGCGATGTCAGCAAGCCGTTCAGCGGTGAGGTACGCATGATGCTGAAATCCTCCCCCAGAGGATTTAATATCGTCACCACCTGGCGCAGCGGATCCTCCCGGGACATCAAAAGCTTATCAAACACCTTGGGACTTTCAAAGGAATAGGTCATGCTTTGGCTAAAGCCGGAGAACTCTGCCACCTCACGGGCAATCTCCTCAATCCGCAGCTTATAGGAAAGCTTGCCAGTGGTTGCCTCCCCGGAAGGCAAGGTGGTGGGAATATTGTCATACCCGAAAAATCTGGCCACTTCTTCCGCGATATCTGCCAGGCAGTTCAAATCCTGACGGAAGGTCGGAGCAATCACCTCCTGTGTCTCCTCGTCAAATCCCAGTTCCAGCATCCGGAAATACTGTTTCATATCCGACGCAGCAATCTCTGTCCCCAAAAGGCTGTTGATCTTGTCCGCATCAAATTTGATCCGGACCGGCTGCCGTTTCTTCGGGTAAATATCCAGGATGCCGCCTATAACCTCCCCTGCCCCCAGTTCTTCCACCAGCTGGCAGGCCCGGTTAATCGCTGCCTCTGCGTTGTTGGGATCCAGGCCTTTTTCAAACTTGCCGGAGGCATCGGTCCTAAGCCCCACCTTTTTGGAGGATAAACGGATATTGGTACCGTCAAAGCATGCCGCCTCAAATACCATGGTCTTCACATCATCCGTGATCTTGGAATTCTCACCCCCCATGATGCCAGCGATGCCTACCTCCTTCTCCCCGTCGTTGATCATCAGCACCGTGCTGTCCAGCTTGCGTACCTGCCCGTCCAGGGTCTGGAACTCATCCCCATCTTTTGCGCATTTCACCACAATCTTATGGCCGCCGATCAGGTCATAATCGTAGGCATGCATAGGCTGGCCATACTCTTCCATCACGTAGTTGGTAATGTCTACCAGGTTATTGATGGGGCGGATGCCGCTGGCAGCCAGCCTGCGCTGCATCCATTCCGGGGAGGGCGCCAGCCTGATATTTTTTACCATGCGGGCACAGTAGCGCGGGCACAGGTCGGCATCCTCCACCTCCACGGTCAGATAATCATGGATGTCCTCGCTGTTGCCAGTCCCGGTGACCACCGGAGGACGGAATTCTTTGCGGAAGGTAGCGGCAGCTTCCCGGGCCAAACCAACCACGCTATAGCAGTCCACACGGTTGGACGTAATCTCATACTCAAAAACCACATCGTGCAGCCCCAGTACCTGGATGGCGTCTGCACCTACCGGCGTATCCTCAGGCAGGATATAGATCCCCAGTTCCGGAGCGTCCGGGTACATTTCCCGTGAGGAGCCCAGTTCCTCAATCGAGCACATCATGCCATCCGATTCGATTCCCCGCAGCTTTCCCTTCTTAATCCGGATCCCATCCTCCGGCAGCGGTCCCCCGTCATGGCCTCCGGCTACCTTGCCGCCGTCGAGCACAACCGGCACCTTGTCCCCCTCCTTTACGTTAGGGGCGCCGGTGACGATCTGTATCTGGCCGGTGCCGATATCCACCTGGCAGATAATCAGCTTGTCGGCATCCGGGTGGCGCTCAATTTTTGTGATCTGGCCCACCACAATCTTCTCCAAATTTTTATCCAGGCACTGATAGCCCTCTACCTTACTTCCGGACAGAGTCATGGCATCGGTATACTCCTGCGCCGTAACCTCAAGATCCGGGACATATGCTTTAATCCATGATAATGCGGTATTCATGTATCATTCTCCTTGTTTATTCTTATTCTTCCTTGAGTGTAAAAGCTGTTTTCCCTCCCGGCGCTTAAAATTGCTTCAAAAACCGGATATCATTCTCGTAGAGCAGCCTCATGTCATCAATTTCGTACTTAAGAAGCGCAATCCTCTCCAACCCCACGCCAAATGCAAACCCCGTATACTCTTCCGGGTCAATGCCGCACATTTCCAGCACATGGGGGTGAACCATCCCGCAGCCTAAGATCTCAATCCATCCGGAACCTTTACAGAACCGGCATCCCTTGCCCCCGCACTTAAAGCAGCTGACATCCACCTCGGCGCTTGGCTCCGTGAAAGGGAAATGATGGGGGCGGAATTTCACCTTCGTCTCCTCCCCGAACATCTCCCTCGCAAACTCTGCCAGGGTCCCCTTCAAGTCGGCAAAAGTGATATGCTTGTCAATCACCAGCCCCTCTACCTGATGGAAGGACGGGGAATGGGTTGCATCCACCTCGTCGGAACGGAACACCCGCCCCGGGGCAATCATCCGGATCGGCAGTTTTCCCTCTTCCATGGTACGTGCCTGTACCGGGGAGGTCTGTGAACGGAGGCAAATCTCCGGATTGATGAAGAAGGTATCCTGCTCGTCACGCGCCGGATGGTTCGGCGGAATGTTCAGCTTAGTGAAATTATAATCCTGGTACTCCACCTCCGGGCCTTCCACCACCTCATATCCCATCCCCACAAAGATCCGTTCCACTTCCTTAAGCGCCACCATATTCGGGTGGCTGTGGCCTACATTCGCTTTCGCTGCCGGTAAAGTCACATCGATAACCTCCCGCTTCAGCTGTTCCTCCCTGGCCTTCCTGGCCAGCGCCGCCTTCGTCTCCTCCAGCTTAAGTTCAATCAATGCCCGGGCATCGTTCACCATCTGGCCCACCTTAGGGCGGTCCTCTGGCGCCACATCCTTCATGCTTTTTAAAACACTGGTCAGCTGGCCTTTCTTCCCGAGATATGCCACCCGGATATCATTCAGCCTCTCCAGCGCGTCTGAGGCTTCAATCTGCCTGAGTGCCTCCGCCTTAATCTGTTCTAACTTTTCTTTCATGGCTTTCCTTCCTCTCTGTTTATTCTTCGGAACCACTTCCCCAAATAGCTTCCGCCTCTTATCCGGAAACGTACAAAAACCGTCCCTTCGTCATCCTCCCGGATCACAAAGGGACGGTCTTATCACCGTGGTACCACCCTGATTCCTGCACAGGACACACATCCCCTGCAGGCACTCGTTCACGCGTAACGTGCGCAACCCGGCACCGCCTACTCCCGCCCTTATCCGATACGGCGGTTTCTGCCATGCGGCTCCCATGGGAATTTCGCGAAATTATCTGAACCGGAAAGGGCTTTCAGCCGGTGGCCCTTCTTCTCTGACGGAAAATAATCCGCTACTAGTACACTGTCCGGTTATCCGGCGGCCAGTACACTATGCATGATCTTTGCCTTTGTCTCTTTCTTTGAAGCTTATAGTACATTCTAGCCACTTCCGGGAGAAAAGTCAAGGATTTTTTGTTTTGGGAGAGGGGAGGCTGATAATCCAATCGGTAACGGTTTCCCGTAATTCTTTGTAATTTTCCAGTACCGGGGTGTGCCCGGTTCCTGAAAGGACCGCTGCCGGGCAGCCTCCCAGGTCATTTTTTAACATGGCAACCGACTTAGGAGGGATCACACGGTCCTTTTGGCCTAATAAAAGGGAGACCCGGCTGCGGCCTGGGGTGGGCTGAACTCTTTTGTGGTCGTAAATGAGTTCCGATAAAACCCGGGCAGCGGTTTGGGGATCCGCTTTTCTTACATCTTCTATCAGCTGCCGGTCCATGGCGGCAAAATGGTTGACCGTGGGGAGGGAACACAGCCGGATCAGGTAACGGCAGCCGGTAAAGGGACTTTGGAGCACACGGATAAGAGACGGCGCAAAGGGGTAAAAAACGGTGAGGGGCTTTAGGTATGCCAGGCCGTTATATACCGGGCTTAACAGAAGGAGGTTCGTGGTCCCCAGGGCGGCTTTGAGCGCTATGTTTGCGCCCATGGAGTGGGCTATGATTCCGTCAAAATCATGGCCTGCCAGGTATTGCCTCATATCTGCCTCATAATGATCAAGGATATTCTTTTTGTACCTGGCGGGGGTATCCCCGAACCCGGGAAATTCGTAGAGTTTTATGCGGCAGGGACAATGCTGTTCCAGGTCCTCCTTGAATTGCCGATAGCGCATGGCTGAATGCATCCAGCCATGCGCTATTAAAATTTTCTTTTTTTGTTGGGCTGCCATCTGTTCTGTCCTTCCTAGATGAACACTACTCCAGTACTCATTGGAGCGCTACCATCTGTGCTGCTACGGTCTCTGCCTCCTCCTCGGAAAAGTATCCGCATGCCTTCATCCGCCTTAACACCTGCATTTGGCGTTTCTCTGCCAGTTCCTGGCTCTTGGTCGGCGCATAGCGGCTGGGTGCATTGGGGATGCCCGCCAGCAGGGTGCTCTCGTACTGACTCATCTCTGCCGGTTCCTTGCCAAAGTAGCCGCGGCTGGCATCGCCTGCCGTGTAGTAGCCGTCTCCGAAATAGATGCTGTTTACATAAAGTTCCAGGATCTCTTCCTTACTATACTTCTCTTCCAGTTCCAGGGCTACAAATACCTCTGCCACTTTCCTGGTCAGTTCCTTCTCCTGGGTAAAATATAAGTTTTTCGCCAGCTGCTGTGTGATGGTGCTTCCGCCTTCCACATAGCGCCTTGCCTGGATATCATGCAGGATTGCCCTGCCGATGGCGATGGGATCCAGTCCGAAATGCTGGTAGAACCGATGATCCTCCACCGACACCACTGCATCCAGGTATACCTGGGGGAGTTCCTCCAGCTTGGTGTACCCTTCTTTCGCCCGGATGGAATCCACTTTATCCTCAAGGCTTGTGGCCCCCACCGCTTCCTGGTATCTCTCATAGCCCTGGCTGGCCACGGTGAAACCGGTCAGCAGCATCACACACATGGCAAGTAAAATGACAGATCGTAAAATTCTCATAAGCTTCACGGTATCACCGTCCCTTCTATTTTTGATGATATCAGTATACCACAAAAATATTCTAAAGACTTTAATGATACCTTAGAAAATGCTGAACATTTTCCGACAATTATAACATTATTCTTACGTTTTTGCCTATACGGCACAAACCTGTCATTTTATCACAATCGCCTGAGACAAATGCCTGGGCGTATCCGCATTGAGCCCCTTGTGCTCCGCCAGGTAATACCCCATCATCTGGCCGATAAACCCGATCATGGCGGCATTTTGCAGGCTGTCATAGCCATAGTCCAGATTCAGCGTATAATCCGCCGCCCCATAGCGGGATGCTGCCTGGGGGCCCACGGCCAGGACGGTTGCGCCATAGCCCTTCATCTCTGCCAGAAGCTTATCATCCCCCTCTGTGGTATCCTCATTGCCCAGAAGGATAATCATCGTCTTATCGTCCACCAGGCTCATGGGGCCGTGGCGGTACTCCAGGGTGTAGTAGGCTTCCGAATTGCTGAGGCTCATTTCCTTCATCTTGTTCATGCACTCATTGGCAATTCCGTAATTGATTCCCTGTCCCAGCGTAATGTAAAGATTCAATTCCGGATGTTCGGCAACAATCTGCTTTGCCAGCTGATCCGTTGCCTTTAAAAATTCCTCTGACTCCTGCCTGTAATTGCTCATGGCCCCGATCTTCTCCTGCTTACCCCCGGCGTAAAATGCCAGCACCACAGCCAGGTACACCATGCTGGTAAAGGAACGTGTCATGATTACGCTGTCCTCTGCCGTCTCGGGTGACAGAAGGACATAATCATTGTATTTCTCACTGTCCGGATCGCAGGTGATGGCTAAGGTCTTTACCCCGGAAAAATGTCTCACCTTATCGATGGCCATCCGCACCTCCGTGGTGTAGCTTTTCCTGGTAATGGGCAGCACCAGCACCTTCTTGCCCTTTCCCACATAGGTCTCGGGAAAATAATATAACTCGGAGCAGCACATACCCTTGGCCGGGATTTTCGTGCAGGTGGCAAATGCGTGTGCCGATGCCTGTGCCAGATACAGGGAAGTCCCGCAGCCGGTAAAGATCAACTCCTCGTATTCTTCCGCAAACACCTGATCCAGCACCTGGAAAATGCTCTCCAGAGAGTCATTGATTGCCTGAAAGGAGGCCGGCTGCCCGTACATCTCCCGATAAGTCAGTTCACTGTTTTTCATTTCTGTCTCCTTTTTGTTCTTCGTTTCTGTTTTCATGGGGCCTGATTTTCATGAAATCCGTAGTTCTTCTATGATGCCAGCTTTCCCATGGTTCTCCTTCTGCTCAGACCGCTTTTCCCTCTGCCCCGGCCAAAAGGATAATCTTGCGCACATCCTCCTGGAGCCGTTCATTTGCATACTGGGACAGCTTCCAGGAATGGCCCTGGTGCTCTAAGGTTTTTAAGCCTTCCTCATAATGCTCCACATATTTATAACGGATCTCCGTGCCGAAATTGATCTTTGCCACTCCCATGCGGATGGCATCCCGGATGATCTCCTCCTTCATCCCCGTACATCCGTGAAGCACCAGGGGAATATCCGTGAATTTCCGCACAGCCTCAAGAATCTCCAGGTGGATGTCCGGCTCCCCCTTGTAGTAGCCGTGGGCATTGCCGATGCCGATGGCCAGGGAGTCCGGCTGGCAAAGCTTCAGGAAATGCCTCACCTCTTCCGGATCCACAATGTTCTTGTTCTCCATCGCCGTGCCCATATTGTCCAGGCGCAGAAGTTCTCCCACCTCTGCCTCCACCGGCACGCCAAAGCATTTTGCCACCTTTAAAACCTCATTGGTCATCCGGGCATTTTCCTCAATGGGCTTTGTGGAGCCGTCAATCATCAGGGAGGTGAAGCCCAGCTTCAGCGCCTCCATGCAGATAGCAAAGCCGTCCCCATGATCTAAGTGGATCGCCACCGGCACGGACACCCGGTCTGCACACCATTTACATACATTCACAAACCAGTCGTGGCCGGAATAGGCCCCTGTGTTCACATAATGCGCCAACATTACCGGGGATTTCAGATCCTCTGCTGCCTTGCAGATGGCCCAGATAATGTCATAATTTCCGCCCTGGGTGTTGATGGCCGGCACTGCGTAGCCTTTTGCCGCCCCATCCATGAGCATTTTTTTACTTGTTGTCAGCATATTATCCCCCTTATTTTTCAGCCCTTTTGATGCCGCGCCGGCTCTTCAGGCTGCTATCCTTTCACCGCTCCTGCCACCAGGCCTTTGACCATGTACTTCTGGAAGAAGAAGAACAAAAACATGATCGGCAGGATGCCCACTACTGAGATCGTGTTAACCTTTGACCAGTCATAGGACAGTTCCCCCAAGTAACGCAGGGCCACGCCTGCTGATAATGTCCGCAGGCTGTCATTCTGAATCAGGGTGACTGCGTGGAGATAGTCGTCCCAGGTCATCAGAAAGGCATAGATTCCCACTGCCACCATACCGGATTTCACCAGAGGCATCACGATCTGAAACAGGGTCTGGATCCGTCCCGCCCCGTCCACAATGGCCGCCTCCTCCAGTTCCCGGGGAATCCCGTCAAAAAAGCTGGCCATCAAGGTAATGGTAAAGGGCAGCATGGCTGCCGTCAGAGCCAGAATCAGTCCTGCCCGGGTATTGATCAGATGAATCTTACCCAAAAGGTCATACAGGGAGATCATCCGGCTGACAATGGGGAACATCTGCGCCGACAGAAACGCCGCCACAATCCACCGGTTCCACCGAATCTTGAAACGGGACAGGGCATAGCCGGACATCACAGCCAGAACCAGCGTAACTGCTGCCGTAATTCCGGATACAATAAAATTATTTTTGTAATAGATAAAGAAAAAGTTATCCTCCGTAAACAGGGAAATATAGCTGTTCACATTCGGCGCCTCCGGAACCATGGTGGGCGGAAACCGGTAGGCTTCCATATTGGTCTTAAAGGAGGTCATCAGCACCCAGTAGAGGGGAAACAGTAAAAACAGCAGGATCACTGCCAGGATCAGGTATTCCACCATGGTCCAAATCTTCTTTTTTCCTTTTGCTCCCATAGCCGCCTCCTAATTCATTTCCACGTCTTTAAAGACACGGTTGTACACAAATACCACCACGATCATTAAGAGCATCCACACCGTTGTCACTGCTGCGCCGCTTCCCAAATTGTTGGAGACAAATGCCTCCCGGTAGCTTAAGATCGCCAGGGTGGTGGTGGCATTGTCCGGGCCTCCGCCGGTCATGGTCCAGAACAGCGGGAACTGCTTGAAATTCTCGATAATGGCCATGGACACGGTGATCTTGATCACACTCATAATACTGGGAATTGTGATATAGACAAACCGTTTCACCCCGTTTGCCCCGTCAATGGTGGCCGCCTCCAGAAGATCCGCGGATACATTGGTCAAGCCAGACACCAGAAGCAGGGTGGTCAGGGGAATCTGTTTCCAGAGGGCGGCAATGGTGATTCCCAGAAGGGCTGTGTTAGGGTCATTGAGGATGGCAAAATCCGTCATTTTCCCGCCGCTGAAAATCCCTACCAGGTACTTCAAAAGGCCGTACTGGGGCTGATACATCCACATCCAGATCAGGCCGGAAATAATCGTCGGCACCACCCAGGGCGCCATCATGATACTGCGGACGAACCGGGTAAAACGAATATCCGAATTCAGAATCAGCGCCAGAATCATTCCCAGGATAAACTGGGCAATCACCACCGCTGCCACAAAAACCAGGGTATGGGCCACTGCCATTCCCAGCCTGCCGCTGCTGAACAGCTTGATATAATTCCCGAAATGATTCCAGCTTCCCGGCGTACCGGAAATAATATTCTTCACTTTAAAATCCAAAAAGCTTTTGATCACCGAATCCGCCACCGGAACCAGAATAAAAATAACCGTTATCAGAACCGACGGGAGCAGCAATGCCCCCGCAAAAATCCGGTCATTCCGTTCCCTGGCAGTCATGGGGACCCTTACCTGTGCATGCTTTCCCATAGTACACCAGCCATCCTTTCCCATTGCCGGAGCGTGCTTCTGCAAATGCCTTGCCCCAGGGGGCAGGGGAATTTTCCGGCACGCTCCGGCCTTTTACTCCTTTTTTTCTTGCCTGCTGAATCCCATTGGCCGCCGATGCCCGCAGCGGCTTCTTGCCTACTGAATCACGTTGGCTGCCGATGCCTCGAATTCCGCGATTGCCGTGTCCACATCCTTGCCGCTTAAGGTAACTGCCTGAGCCAGGGTACACAGTTCCAGGTTCAGATCCGACAGGGTGGGAATGAAGGTAACCGGTTTCACCTTGCCCACGGAGCCGGCTGCTCCTGCCAGGAGTGCGGAATCCTTCACCACCTGCAGTTCTTCCATGGACTGCCTGGAGGGATAGGCAGGGGTTACGGTCTCAAAATACTCGGAAATCTTATCCTCGGAAAGGATAAAGTCCACCAGCTTGGCAGTCGCTGCCTTTCTGGCATCGTCATTGTTCATCACCATCAGGGTTCCTGCCTGGAGCACGGACTCCCCGCTGCCGCTGCCGCCTGCCAGGGGAGCTGCGGAAGCAATAAAGTCGGCGGCATCCGGGTTGATGGATTTCACTCCGTTGAAGCCCCAGGACTGGTCGTAGTACATCGCCAGCTGTCCCAGTGCAAAAAGGTTCCTCAAGTCTTTCAGCTTGCTGTTCTCCGGATTGTATCCGCTTTCATGGAGAGTCTTCCACATGGCCACGGCATCCCTAAAGCCCTGGTCAATGGCCAGGTTGCCTTCTGCATCCAGCACGGTCCCGCCGAAATTATGGATGGAGGAGGTCAGGCATGCGCCGGATACAGGTACGGAAGCTGTGGTCAATCCAAAAGCATAGACCTTATTCCCGTCCTCTGTGGTCAGGGCTGCCAGCTTGGGAGCCATCTCTAACATCTCCTCATAGGTGGTCGGCGGAGCCTCCGGATCCAGTTCGGCCTTCTCAAACAAATCCTTGTTGTAGTACAGCAAAAACGGAGATACATACATGGGAACCCCATAGGCCACGCCGTCAATGGAACAGGCCTCCAGAATGCTGGGGTAAATATCCGCCATCAGTTCACTGCTCAGCACATCCGCCGCCGGCGCTGCCATCCCTGCTTCCACCATGGTGGGAATCCAGTCCAGTTCCCCGTACATCAGGTCTACCATATCCCCGCCGCCTGCCATATTGATGACCGTATTCACGATCTCGCCATAGGGGGCGGTCACCAGTTCTACCGTAATGTTGGGGTTCTCTGCCGCGAATTCCTCCAGAAGCTGGTTCCAGTACACATCATACCCTGCCTCCAGGACTGCGTAGTTGGCAAACTTGATGGTAACCGGCTCCGTGATCTCTGCATCTGCCGGCGCCTTGGTCTCACTCTCCGCCTCCTTTGCCGGCTCCGCTGCCTGGGCCGGTGCCCCTGTGGTTCCCTGGGTCTGCCCGCCGCCTCCGGAGCATGCTGTCGTAAGCCCCATAATTGCTGCCATTACCAGTGCCAATGTCTGCTTTTTCATTCTAATACCTTCCTCTCTTTTTTATTTTCCCAGAGATTCCTCGTCTTGCCGCTTCGGCTTGGAAAATCCCTGTGGTTTTGCTTTTTTGTTCCGGCCCTACACATGTGTAGGGTTCCCGGTTCGTTGTACACTCGTGTGTATAACCTGGAAAAGGGAATGAGCACCGGAGTGTGTCTGAAAATGAAGCTTCAAACATCCACTGGAAGCTGTGCCCATCATCTTTGTCTGTTCTGCTATGTCCTTTGGCTGCCTTATGGCCTTACCCGCCATCAAAACCCGGCGGGCACTGCGGTGCTCTCCCTCTCAATCAATACTGTCTCAAAATCCTGGTTCTCCGGCTGGCTGCCGGCTATCATCTGTGTCAGCATATCAATGGCGGCCTTGGCAATCTTCTCCTTCTTCATCCCCACCGTGGAGAGTCCGGGCGTAATCAGGCGGCTGATGCTGGAATCGTCAAAGCCGATAACCCGAAGCTGTTCCGGCACCTGGATGCCGATCTGCCCTGCCGCCGTCATGGCAATGCAGGCCAGCATATCGTTCCTTCCAAAAATCCCGTCCACCCGGGAACCCGTCCGAAGGCGCCTCTTCACCTCCTCTGTCAGTTCCTCCTGGCTGCGGCATCCACAGACCACACTCTCCGGCCCTACGGAAAATCCGTTGGCCTCCATCTCATCCACAAAACCGCTAAACCGCATGTCATCCGGCGGGCTTACATGCCCCTTGGCACTGATGCGGTCTACGTAAACCACATTCTTACAGCCCCTGGCAATGAGATGCCTCACCGCCTCCCTGGCGCCGGTATACAGCCCCGTCCCCAGATAAGCCACCCGCTCCACTGCCCTCTGGTGCCTCCACCTCCGGAATACCACCACCGGAATCCCTGCCTGGCTGAACTGCTCCACATACTCGGTGGGGAAGCTGGCCGAACTGACGATAATCCCGTCAAACTGGCGGCTGATCACCTGGGAGATGAACTCCGGAGTGTTCCGGTTGGAACACAGGGAGATCAGGTATCCTGCATCATAGGCATATCTGTCCATCTCACTGACAATACTGCTGAAATACTCGTTCGTAATATGGTCTGCAATGAATATGATCTGGTTGCTCCGCTTCCCCTTCAGGGCACGTGCCACATTGTTGGGCCGGTAATTCAAGAGCCGGACTGCTTCCTCCACCCTCTGCCGCTTTTCCTTCGCCACATAACGGTTGTTATTGATCACGTAAGACACAATGGTCTCGCTGACTCCTGCCAGCTTCGCCACATCCGCCCTGGTGACCCGCTCTCTGGTCTCGCCCATCCTGGTCATTCTCCTACTTGAAATGTACACTCGTATGTACTGTTTATAGTCTACAACACAAAAATGATTTTGTCAATATGTTTTATGCAAATTTATACGGCTCACTGTAACCGTTCCGATAACACTTGAACTGTTATGGCTCGATCACCTCAACCCCCAGCAGCTGGCACAGCTGTTTCATCTCCTCCGCCACATCCGCCCACACCAGGCTGTAATGATGGGGAACTCCTTCCTTTATGATCTGTTCAATCACCTGCCTCACAGGACATTCCACCTTCACATTGGCCATGATTCCCCGGGTATACCGATCCTGGTTCAGGGCTTCCCCCTTCATCAAAAACAGCTTATATTTTCCTCCCAGGTTGCAGAACCGGGCAATGGTCACTGCCCCCGGCTTTAAGGCGCCCCAGAAGGCACTGCCCTGACCGGCCAGGGGATGGTTGCGCATCCACAATTCATATTCCGGATTCGCCAGGGAAGGAGCCGCGTTGCCGCAATGCCAGAAGGCCATGGTATTCGCCTCCTCATCGATATGAATCATATCGGTGATAAAGGTAGGCAGGCCTGTCAGATAGTTCTGGGCAATCTGCGCCAGTTCTGCGTCCACATCTCCCTCGCAGCCGATATGCACCCCCTCGTCCGCCAGCCGTCCCAGCACCGCGCAGGGCGTGGTATGGAGGTTTCCCATCTCCGGCCAGCATTTGATCACCCCGAAATCATAGCCTTGCTGCTTCATCACCTCTTTTAAAGCCAGATAGAGCCGGGCATGGTTTTCCAGATGGCCCTCCGGCAGTTCCACGTCAAAGGTTTTTTCCACCCTTGCCATCTCCTCCTGGCAGGCCTCCTTCGGAATCTCCGCCATCCGGTCAAACACCACCTTTAAATCCGTCTCCTCAATCTTCACCCCAAAGGTTCTGCGGATGAGGGCCTCATCAAAGGCACAGTTGTAAAAGGCGGTGGGGCGGTATCCCAAAAGCCCCAGATTGGTGTGGCTCATAGCCTTTCTGGCATGATAGGCAAGAATCAGCTGCCGTACCTTGTCAAGCGCACGCTTATCCTCCAGCCCTCCGTAAACCGTGTGGTAAGTTGCCCCCAGACGGTGCAGGGCTGCTGCGTTCATGGTCATGGCACAGAGGGCATTGGCATAGAGCCGGGTGTTTTTCTCAAACGGCACCTCATAGGGCGCCCACAGGATAAGAGGCACCCCCACCATCTCTGCCAGAAAAGCCGCCACATCATCACCGGTAAAAGCCCCGTACACCATGACAATCACATCTGCACCGGCTTGCCGGAACCTTTCTGCCGCAGCCTCCAGGGACTCTTTATCCCACACCACCTGCTCTGCCCTTACCACCTTTGCCTGGGAAAACTCCTCTTCCAGCCACGCCCCATACTCAGCTTCCCTCTTTACCGGCAGTTCCCTGGGCCATCTTCCGGAACAGGTTGTCAGAAACCCAATATTCAGCTTACTCTTCATGAGAACCTCCTGTTTTTGTGATTTGTATAATTCCAACTTTGTAAATACGAGTGTATATAGTACATATTACCATTTCTCTGCGGTTTGTCAACTGTTTTTTCAATCTCAGAACGATATGCTGTGAAACGGTAACCTACACGGTAAACAGTCTTTATATAGCGTAGCCGGGCCGGATTTGGTTCTATTCGTTTTCCCAGTTCATGTATGGCCCGGTCTACTGGCTGAGTGTACTCCATTTCCCAGGCGGGCGAACTGTCCATATGTAGCAACGCGCCCCTTGGGGATTTCTTCTACAACAGATAAAATTTCGTAAATCAGACAATCATCTAAAAACCGTGCTCTCAAAGTGCCGTTCCTTTCGCCGGAACAAACAGCTTGCTCATATCCACCCCCTCAAGGGTAAGCAGCGACTTCTTTTTATCAATGCCGCCCGCATAGCCAGTCAGACTGCCGCCCACGCCGACCACTCGATGACAGGGAACAATAATCGAAATTTCATTATGTCCCACCGCACCGCCCACGGCCTGGGCGGACATACGCTCCAGCCCCTTTTGGGCAGCAAGCCGTTTTGCAATCTCCCCATAGGTCATAAGCTGCCCATATGGAATGGTGTAAAGAATTTCCCATACCGCGTTTTGAAAGTCTGTGCCTGTGAAGTGCAGCGGCACCGTAAAATCAGGCTCTTTGCCCGAAAAATAAATGTCCAGCCATTGCTTTGCAATTTCAAACAGCGGAGTTTCCTTTTCTTCATGCTCCTTGTCCAGATAGAGGGCAAAATATTTCTGTCCTTTGAACCACAAGCCGGTCAAGCCGATTTCATCACAGGCCAGCAAAATCTCCCCCAACGGGGATTGATAGGTAGTTGTGTATTGCATAGGCTCACCTCAACAGCGCCTTGTTGGAATCATCAGGCGCATATACTCTGTCAACGCTACTGTATGACCGGATGGCAGAACAGACGGTGATGGAATAACTCTTAAACAGCTTTTCCCGCCCCTCCTGCTGGCACATACGGTGTTCGACCATATTCCGCCACCGCTCCACGGCGGCCTCGTCTTTCCATACATTCATAGAGAGCAATTTTCCATCCTCGTTTAAGCTGGAAAACCGTTCCGCACGAATGAAGCCCTCAAAACCGGCGAGCAGAGGCTTGAGCATTGCTGCCAACTCAAGGTATCTCTCCATCCCCTCTTTGGTGGGTGTCACTTCAAATAATACAACAATGTTTCCCATAGTTATTCACCTTTCCTTTCTGTACATGGTTTACACCGTTTACAAGGGCGGTAGCCGCTTTGGACCGCCTCGTCCATTGTGTCAAAGAATATGATGTTTTTTTCAAGGATTTTTTCTTCTTTGGTCACGGTCACACCTCCTTTCCAGCGGGCGCTGTCCTGATCGTTGCGGCATAGGCGCTATTGCAGAGGCCCAAAATCGCAGATAAAACAAACAAGGTTTCAATGCCCAGTACCTTCCATATCCAGCCTCCGAACAAAGCAATCAGTACGGTTATCAGGTGATTGACGGACAGCCCGGTTGAAAGCGTTGCCCGAACTTCGTTGGCATCATCAGAAAGGGCCTGGACATATACATTTGAGGCCATAGACGCCAATGATATGATGGAGTCCAATATGTAGTTGACGCAGCAGACAAGAAACGCAACCGGCATTGGAAAAATGTGATGGGCAAAGCCATAGAGAAAGCACACAACGACTAAAATCAATGTGTCGGCAACCATCACCACTTTGTATCCGAGGCGGTCAATGATTTTCCCAACAACCGGGGATGCAAAAAAGCAGCAGATGGACGATACAGCGAATAAAACGCTGATGACCATAGCGTTAGCGCCGTAAAACAGGACAAGAACGTAAGGGCCGAATGTGAAAAATATCTGCTTTCTTGCGCCGTAAAACACCTCAAGCATATAATATTTGCTATACTTTTTCCGAAAATAAAACCGGCTTTTCGTTTTGTCTGTTTCGCTGTGTCCGGTCATATGCAGCGACGAGAACAGCCCCAGCGCGATCATAGCTGCGGTCAGCCAGAAAACGGAGCGGAACAGTCCGGGTGCGCTGCTGAAACAGAAGAACACCACGATAATCACTGCATAGCCTGCGAGAGTTCCAATTTGATAAACCGAATTTTGCAAGCCTAACGCCTCGCCGCCATGCCCCTCTCTGGCATACTCCAGGGAGAGTGTATTTCGCATCCCCAACTGCATATGTTCCCCTAAAGAATAGATCAGAATGGACACGGTAACAAAAATTCTCGTGGCTGGAACAGCCGCGTGCATACACATTCCCAGCAGCATAATGACGGAACCGATTTTATAGATTTTCTCGGCGGACAGCGTGTAAAGCGCCGCAAGAATAAAAACAAACATCAGCCCCGGCAATTCCCGGAAAAATTCTGACACACCTTTGTCAAATTCCGTCATGGTAACAATTTCCGCTAAATAGTTGTCAATCACGCCTTTATACAATCCGTATGCTATGCCAAAAACGACCATTGAGAGGAAAAATGATTGATACTTTGTCTCAGCCTTAAATGTGCTTTGTAATCTGTTCATATCAGTTTTAGCCTTTCTTTTTCTTGGGCGCGTAATCTTTCATACCTGGGACGGCTCCGCCCGCAACCGCCCAAAAATACAGGCTTGCAACGCTGCAATACGGACTGAACCGGCGGCGGTACTTCTCAAACAGCTTTTGGTCGATCTTCCTGTGGTGGTACACCATTCGTATCCCGCGAAGAATGGCGAGGTCGCCGTAACTGAAAATGTTCGGCCTTTGCAGACAGAACAGCAAAATCATTTCAGCAGTCCATACGCCAATGCCTTTGAGTGAAGATAAGGCTTTGATCGCATCCTCGTCCGGCATTTGGGATACCGCGTCAAGATCAAACTCATTTGCAACGGCCTTTTCAATGACTTCCGCCAAGCGCGGATCTTTTGATTTGAGATATTCTGTTTCTATATTCCCATATCTAAAATTCACAATATCCCCCCGTTCTTGACTTGGGTACTCTCTGCTTGTATAATATATCACAGATTTGTTTAGATTGTCCCATAAAAAATCACCAGATACTATCAAAATATCGCAAACAAGGCGGCTGATACGATATGAACATGGAAAAGGACGGATATATCAATTCAATCAATCTCAACGCAAATACTGATTTTCCGTATTTGGTGCTGGATGTTATAAACGAGCATAGCTATCCGAGAAACCCCGGTTTTCATGTAATGCACTGGCACGAGGATTTGCAGTTTATATATGTGAAGCGCGGAAAAATCAAATTGATAACGCTGGGCGATTCCGCTATAACTGCCGCTGGTGAGGCTGTATTCATCAACAAAAATGTTGTCCATCAAATTCAGCAAATAGAGGACTGCCAATACAACAGCTTTATTTTCCCTGATTACTTTCTCGGATTTTATATGGGCGGGCCTGCGAGGGCATTTGTTGACAATATCGCGGGAAAAGAGCAGATGCCATTCTTCCATTTTGAACCGGGAACCGGCTGGAACGAGAGTGTTTTGTCAGCGCTGCAAAAACTGGACAAATTGGAAAAAGAAAAGACAGAATTTTATGTTTATGAGGTTTTGCTGCTGCTTTCAGAAATATGGCTCCTTATCTGCAAGAACATCTCTATGCCAATGGAGAGAAAGAAAAGCGCTACCGAAATTCGGATGCAGACATTCTTAAAGCATATTGAACAGCATTATAGTGAAGATTTGTCTTTAGCAGATTTGGCGGAAAGTGCTAATGTCAGTAAATCAGAATGTTTGCGCTGCTTTAAGCAAAGCATGGGGACAACTCCATATAAGTACCTGATTGAATATCGCTTATTGCAAGCAGCAGCCTTGCTTAAATCCACGGATGATACGATTGAATGTATTGCCAATTATGTGGGATTCCAGCAAATCAGTCACTTTGGCAAGTGTTTCAAGGACAAAACAGGATTATCTCCACGGGAATATCGAAAACAGAAAAGTTCCCAGTTCTAAACTTTGCATTTGCCAGTATCCTGCGCAGCGTTGTCTCCATCCTTGCTTCTACCGTACTTTGGCGGAGGATACCCTCCAAGGTGGCTTTGTCTTCCTCTGTAAGTTGAATGAACTTTACTAAATTTGGCATAACATGACCTCCCTTGGCTGAGGATTCCGTCCTGGAGAAATTAAGCGAAATGCGTTTCCAGAAATTATCGGCACAGTATGAAATGGAGCAGGAAGGAATCCGCCAGTTGTCGGCTGTGCTGGAAAAAGAGATTGCCGAAGAATCCGAACAGGTGTCTGATGTCGGTCGCTGCCGGTCATGCGCCACCGGCGCATAGCCCCCCTCGCGGCAGTGGCCAAATGCTCGTGCAAGCACGGCACTTGGCCAATTGCCCGCGAAAATCCATGAAAACGGGAACGTGGAATTTTGCTTTCTGCACATGGAAATAAGGAAGGGGCGTACTGCAAAAGCAGAAGGATAACTTTGGTATGTCAGGGAATGCCCGGCTTGGCAAGAATTAAAAACCCTTCCTCTTTTTAATCTCCCACCGGCGCGCACAGAAGATAAAATGCCCCAGCCTTGTCTCAAACAGCAAACTGGTGGGATACCGGGTCATGAAATCCTCCCGGAATTCATCTTTGGTCAGCAATTCTTCCTTGCTCAGCTGGTATTCGGTATCGGACTTAAACAGCTTACCAAAATGATGGATAAACCGCTCCAGAATCTGCAAGGAAGCTTCCCTCACCATCTCCGGCTTCTGCATGGCGGCCAGCCCCAGCATCATCCCCACTCCCCGGCGGGCCAGCTGCTCCTCCAGCCCCATCAGAAGCTGTACCTTTCCCCCGTCATCCCTGTCATAGCACAGGCGGTAATAGTATCCGTTCCGGATGCTTCTGCCGTTATACTCTGCACTGACTAACTCCGCTTCCAGCCGGAATACATCCTTCATTGCCTGGTTGACCGCATCGGCCACCACCGGCGTATCCGTGGTCTCCTCATACACACTGCTGGCAGACACATTCCCCGTAATGGCCTGGTCCTCCACCATGATGTGGCCGGTCAGCCAGCCAACCAAAACATTCAAAAACCGCTGTACTGCCATGGGAGAATAGTCGGAAGTCTTTAAATATCTTTTCAGAGAGACCAGGGTGTTATCCCTGAATTCATCATGAAGCTTCTTGTGCTTTTCATATCCCTTGTAGTGGACAGAACGCATGTAGGCTTCCTCTTCGGAAAAATGTGTCATGGTGTAATCTTCCAGAAATTTAATGCTTTCCTTACAAGCATTCTGGCTGTCTGGCTCATACTCTGCCAGATCCATCAGCTTTCCCACCATCCGGAACAGTCTGGCATGGGCCTTATCCACCACCTCAACCCCGATATTAAACTTCTCATTCCACAAGATTTTTCCCACTGTTTTTGCTCCCCTTTCTGCTGCTATATCTGTTGACCATTATTATAATAATAATTTCTGATTTTGTCTACCTTACAAAACCATAATCAGTGTCCCTGCCCCGATCAGCAGACATCCTGCGGCGGACTTGGCTGTGAAGTCCTCATGGAGCAGCACAAAAGCAAGGATCAATGTCAGAACCACGCTCATTTTGTCAATCGGCACCACCTTGGATACCTCCCCCAGCTGCAGTGCCCTGTAATAGCAGAGCCATGAAGCCCCTGTGGCCAGTCCGGACAGGATGAGAAACACCCAGCCTTTGCCGTTTATCTCATGGATTCCTTTGTGGGCATTGGTGAGAAATACCATCAGCCAGGCCATAGCCAAAACCACAACGGTGCGGATTGCCGTGGCCAGGTGGGAATTGATTCCCTCCATGCCTGCTTTTGCCAGAATCGATGTGAGGGCCGCAAACACAGAAGACAGAACTGCAAACAGTAGCCACATATCTTTCCCTCCCCTTTCTCCTTCTTCCGCCCTCCAATATCCTGGGGGCAGCATAGCTTTACCAAACCTGTAACTGAGAAAAGCCAGAGCCTGTTTAAATGGTCTGCAGATTTTGACTTTGCAGAGATTTAACCGGCCAGCTGCCTCCTAAAACATAATGGGGGAGACCAGGTTCCTGAGCAGCGCCACCACGCTCCAGGCAGCAATGGCGCTGGTGTCGGAATAAATGTCCACCACGGCCTTCACCCCTTCCACCTCTGCCGTTATTCTGTGGTCATCCCCTGTCATGCCAGGAACACTGACAATGGAAAACCTTGTTTTTTCTGTCCCCGCAGTGGCCAGGGAGGCAGCTACGGATACGTTGACCTTGGTGGGCAAAAGCTTGATGGCTTCTTTGGTATTCCCGGCAAAGACCTCCTCCTCTTCCCTTGCATCCATCAGGCTGTCCCTGAAAACCGGAGTGTTTTTTAAGGACTCCGGCCCTTTATGTGTCACCATCCGGGTTTTGACCTGCCCCATAAGGGAAACCGTCCGCAGCACGTCAAAACCGCCGATGGCGCCGGAGGCAATATGTACACGGGTTCCCTCTTCTCTGGCTGTCCGGCTGATCTTTTCATAAAATGCCTCATCGGCAAAGGCTCCCACAGACAGCACCACCAGATCGGCCCCATGGCAAAGGACCGGCTCCGCGATTTCCTTCACCAACTGCACGGAAGCCATCTCCGCCACATAATCCGGTTTTTGTTCCAAAAGTTCCTGAATATTTCTGCAAACCGGACAGCCGGCCTTTGCCGCCATAAAGGCCGCCCGCTCCTCATCCCGCCCTAAAACCCCTGCGATCTCGTACTCCGGCAAGAGTCCCTTCTTCCATGCATCCATAAGGATATTTCCCAAAAAACCACAGCCTGCTATGGCAAGCCGCTTTTTTCTCTCTTCCTGTTTCATTTATGGTCTCTCCTTTTTTCTGTTATCCGTCCCATCCTTTCCTTATCCTCAACAGGCAGGGGAACACATGGCCCATTGAGAAGGATCGGATGTTTCCTGAATTTCTGTGCCGCCTCCGTAAAAGCCGTTTCTGCTTTTGTATCTGCCCTTCTTGCTGCAGCCTTTGGCTTTCTTTGACAGTATACCATAAAATGCCTTGTTTTTCTATTATCATCTTATACCCGCTTTTAACCGGAATGTATTTTTATCTTCTGCAAAACTGCCGGAACTTCAAACAGAACTCCCTGCCCTCTGGGAACAGTACATCGAGGGGCTGTCCGAATATATGGAATCCAGCGAAAAAGGATAGAAAAACCATGCCGGAACGGTGTGCGCCGGTTCTCTTTTCCGGAAAGAGTTTGGATAACCTATGCCGCAGCAGAAATCTTGTCCTTTTATTTCAACAAGCGAAAAGAGGAAAGTCAATAGGACTTTCCTCCGAAATTTTATGCAGACATCTGCTAATAATTCCCGTTACGCAATCGAAACCCATTGGGGCACAGACCTTGTTTGCCATCTATTGCCTCCAATCGCTTTCCGTCAAAACTCCACTTCCATCCCGTCATAAGCGGCCAATATGCCCCGCTCCTGGCCCCAAAGAGCCAGCTGGTCGTAGGTCATTTCCCCGTTATGGCTGAAATGGTTGACTACTTTTACCGTCCGGCCGCTGATGCATCCCATATCGGCCAGCTTCTCAAACATATCTTCCGCATCCGGTAGCCCCATGTGGTACTCCCTGACGGATTTGGTTCCCATGGTTGCGTCTAAGCTTACCAGGTCAAAGCTTTCTTTTTCTATCAGTTCCCAGGCCTCCCGGGACAGGTTGCGGCCTGTGTCGTGGCCGTAAAAAACGGTTTTCCCCTCCTTTTTACAGAGATAGACCAGACATTCCTCCCGCTTATCATGGTCAGCAGGAACTGCTGTGATCTCCCAGCCGTTGGAGCGGATAAGATCGCCTCCGTGGGTCACGTGGAAATGGACGGTATCGTCAATGGGATGGGGCTTGAAACGGTCAATCAGGATATGTTCATCAAAGGCTTTTCTCACTGCCTCATTGCCATACACCTCCAATACCCCCTTTGCGCCGTGGCCGAAATGCTCATGCCGGTGAATCAGGTCCGTGGGAAACCAGTGGTCCATATGGCTGTGGGTGACCAGCAAGGTATGGACTGCGGCAAGGTTCAGCCCGTATTGCAATGCGTGGGCATAGGTATCCGGCGGAAAGTCAATCAGCAGGCTATTGTCCAAAAGAGCCTGTGTCCGGGTGCGCAGATTCCGTCCCCCCGCCTTCCGGGCATGGGTGCAGACCGGGCAGGAGCAGAACAGTCCCGGCCAGCCCTCAGCTGCCGCTGTTCCCATATATAATATTTTCATAAACAACCACCTCTCCTCTCTCGTTTTCCAGCATGCAGATTTTATTTTATCAGACCTGGATTACTTTGTCCAGGGCATGGCAAGGGCCCTCCTGAACGGATAAATCCGGATAATTCGCAGAGTTGGAAAGGAGCACGGCAACGCAGTCCGGGTGTCCTGCCTGTTTGATTTTTTCCCGGTCAAAGGTGAGGAGCCGGTCTCCTGCCTTCACCTTCTGCCCCATCTGGACAAAGCATGCAAAGCCCTCCCCTGCCATGGCTACGGTATCCACCCCCACATGAATCAGCAGTTCCATACCGTCGGCAGAGACCACGCCTACCGCGTGCCTGGTATCGGTAACAAAGGATATTTCCCCGTCAAAGGGCGCTACCACCACCCCTTCCGTGGGATTGATTCCGATGCCCCGTCCCAATACCCCTGCGGCAAAGGTGGGATCCGGGATTTGTTCCGAGCAAATTACGGTGCCGGACACAGGGGCGTAGACCGTACCGGGCTGGCACTGGATTGTCTGGGGCCGGGAGCCGGCTGTTTCGGTCTCGCTCTGGATTGCCTGGGGCCGGGAACCGGTTGTTTCGGTCTCGCTCTGGGTTGCCTGGGGCCGGGAGCCGGCTGTTTCGGTCCCACTCTGAGTTGTCTGGGGCTCAGGATTCTTCTCCCCGGCAGCTTCTTCATCCTTAAAACCGAAGAACCAGGTAAGGGCAAAGGCCACTCCCACAGAAACAGCCATCATGATGATGTAATTCAGGGAATCATGAAGGCACAGCAACAGGCCAAAGATTCCGGTTACCCCTGTACCGCTGGCTCCCAAGCCCACCAGGGAGGCATACATGGCGCCTGCCGCACCGCCCAGGGCTCCGCAGACAAAGGGCTTAAAATAGCGCAGGTTCACGCCGAAAATGGCAGGCTCTGTGATTCCCATAAAGCAGGACAGGGAAGAGGGAAGGGCCACGGATTTGATTTTGGTGTTTTTGGTTTTCAGTGCAACCGCCAGGGTTGCGGCGCCCTGGGCAAGGTTGGCGGCAGAAGCCAGGGGCAGCCAGTAGGTAAAGCCGTACTGGGCGATCTGCCCCACATCAATTACCGTGTACATATGATGGATGCCGCCCACCACGGTCAGGGAATAAAGGCCGCCCATCACCATGCTTCCCAGGCCCAGGGGCAGGGTAAGCAGGGTCAGAATCCCGTTGATAATCCCATTTTCCACAGCAACGAATATCGGCCCGATGATCGAGAGTGTCAGATAACCGGCAGCAAACACACTTACCAGTGGTGTTACGAAAAGATCCAGCATGGCAGGAACCACCTTGTGCAAACGCTTTTCGATAAAGCAGAGGACCCACACGGCAATAATCACCGGGATGACATGCCCCTGGTAACCCACCATATCCACATGGTAAAGCCCGAACCATACGGTTTGGGTCCGGAGCACCCCTTCTGTTGCCACTGTCCATGCATTTTGCAGGTTGGGATGAATCATAATCATACCGATGACTGCACCCAGAAAGGGATTCCCGCCAAAAGCCCTGGCCGCGCTGAACGCAATCAAAATAGGCAGAAAGGTGTAGGCCGTATTGGCAAACAGGTTGGCAAAAACATAGATAGAGCCGGAGGTATTGATATCCAGAAACCCGTTGTTGACCATAAAGTTGAGAGCCTCCATGATTCCCATGAGAAAGCCGCTGGCCACAATCGCCGGGATAATGGGGACAAAAACATCACCCAGGGTTTTGATTGCCCGCTTGAACAGATTCTGTTTGGCGGCGGCTGCCGCCTTCACCTCTTCCTTTGACGCGGCGGTAAGGCCGGAAACGGCAATAAATTCCTCATAGACCTTATTCACCACCCCGGTTCCCAGAATAATCTGCAGCTGGCCGGAGGCGCTGAACACCCCCTTTACGCCTTCAATGTCCTCCACAGCCTTGGCATCACACTTGGCGTTGTCTGCCAGCACCAGACGCAGGCGCGTGGCACAATGGGCCGCGGAGATAAGGTTTTCCTTTTTCCCCACCTTTTCATAAATTTGCTGTGCTGTTTTTGCATAATCCATAATTTTTTCCTCTCTGATAAATTATTTTATCCCCGATCCGGGGTAATGCACATAAGATTTTGAATACGTATTCACAAACGGGCAAACGTGAATGCCATGCCCTGAAAAAATAAGCGCGGCACTGAAGTCTTCACTCTGGTCCGTCCAGAACAAGCGCCACTGGCGCTTAGGACCATTGCCCAGGAAAATCAACAGAGACTCTTTCGGTGAGAATACGTATTCACACGGCTTCTAAAAAAAGAACCTTGTTTCCTGGCTCTCTTTTAGGAACTTTGCCTCGGGACAATCTGTCCATGAAGGGGACAGTCCCAGAGGGGGTGCTCCCCTGGATTTTCCATGCGGTACACCAGGCGGGAGACTGCTTTTTGCGCCATATGTCCAATGGGCTGGGAAACGCTGCTCAGGCCAGGATTCAGGTACCGGGCCATCATTGTGTCGTCAAAACCGATCACTCCCGCTTCTGCGGGAACAGCAAACTGCAATTCCCGCAGAAAACTAAGAATCCGCAGGGCATAAATATCATTTCCCGCAAAGACTCCCAGCCGCAGCTTCCGGCGGGGAAGATAAGCCCTCAGTTCCCGCTTCATCTGTGCATCATCCTGGTATACCATGTTGGTGACAGCTTCTGCCTGCCCCCATTCCGATAATGCCTGGCGAAAGCCCACATATTTGCGGTCATAGTCCTTACCGATAAAGAGGAACTGCCGGTATCCCTGCTGAATCAAATACCCGGCCACCATCTTTCCCGCTTCCGCGTGGTCTACATACACAGAATCCAGCCCCCTGGCCTGTCGCGTCACGGCTACCGCGGGCACCTCCAGTTCTTTGGCATATTCCTGCCATGCCTCGCTGGTTTCCCGGATAGGGACCGCCAGGATCCCGTCAACCCGGTACCTGCACATAACATCCAGATATTCCCGCTCGCTGTCTGTGTTGTAATTGCTGTTAAAAAGAATGATGCTGTAGCCTTGCTTCCTGGCTTCCGTCTCGATTGCCTTTGCCACATCTGCAAAAAATCCGTTGGAAATGTCCGTCAGCAGCACTCCTAACAGATGGGTCTTGCTGCCCTGCAGGCCCTTTGCCAGAATATTGGGCTGGTAATTGTGTTCCCTGGCACAGGCCAGAACACGTTCACGGATATCCGGAGCCACATTCATATTCCCATTCAGCACCCGGGAAACCGTTGGCTGGGAAACCTTGGTTAATCTTGCAATCTCTGTCATTGTAATCATGTGCTGCACCTTAGAATACGTATTCTCAACAAGCAAATTTACTATATCACACTTGATGTGAAGTTTCCATTCACTTGATTCACAAAAAAATGAGGGGGAATTTGTGAATATTGCTGATAGAAGATCGATACCTTCGGAAAAACGAAAGCCTGGCGGGAATCGGGTTCACCCTGTCTCCCGCCAGGCCCGAATATTCAGCGGAGCAGGAATACCTCCTGGCTTGTCCTTCCATGGGCAATGGCTTTATCATGGGTATCATAGTAGATATCAATCTTATGTCCCTGAATGGCAGAACCTTTGTCCTCCACCGTATAAACCGTACTGCCGATCCGCACTCTGCTGCCTAAGGGCAGAACGCTTAAGTCCGCGGCAATCGTGTGGCCTGCCTGAGGAACCTTGCCGGAGTAGGTGACTTTGTGGCCGCCGCTGCATTTCTCACAGTTGCAGTAGCCGCTGATGGAAAAGATCCCCAGGGACTGACCGGCCTCGGAGCCTGCGGAGGCTGTCTGGGAGGCTTCGGAAGAAGAACTCCCGGAAGCCTTTGCTGCTGTGTTTGCCGCGTCCTTTGTTGTGCTTTTGCCCGTATCCCTGGCAGCGTTCTGGGCGGCCTTGGAAGAGCCCTTGCTATAGCTTACCGTCTCGCCTAAGGTATAGTACTTGTCATCCTTTACGGTATATGCCTTTATCTTAAAGTCACTGCCCTCAAACTCTGACCAGTCAATCTTTACCGAAAAACCGTGCCAGCCGTCCTTTAAGTCAGCCGCCAGATCTTCTCTGTACTGGTCCGCCGTTACGTGGAGATATTTGATGGGTTCCGACTTCCCTGAACGGAATATGTGGAGTTCTACCTGCTGTACATCATTGGTGTCCTCCGGGTTCCAGGCCCAGCCGGATATGGACGCAGAATCCACCCCTGTAATCTTTCCCCTGGCAGGCGCCCCAGACGAAGGAAATACCGCGGCAAGCATGGTAATAAAAGATAGGATTGCTAATAACCATTGTTTCCTCAAATTCTTTTTCATTTCGTTTGTGACACCTCCTGGTATGTGGATTTTCATTACTGTTTTGCCGGTTCGAGTTCCCTTGCTTACGGCAAAAATTGGAACACCTGATATTGCTGTGACAGCCATGGTCAGAGGCCGGAACTCTCTTAGTTGTTACAAGATAGTTGTTATTATATTACATAATTGTTAAATCGTCAAGTATTCCTCTCTAAGAGCACACGGTAAACGTAAGCTTTGTTACTGTTCACGGGGTGGGGTGAGGTTCCCGAAGGTACGCCTTGGAAAAGAGGTGGGAGGCGGCCAGAAATGGTCTGCGCGTTCACCGCGCTGACCTTAAGAAAATGTAGTGACCGCTTTTCTGTTATCCGCGCCATGGCTGAAGCTATACTCCTTATATTTTCAAATCCAGATTTACACCAACCTGCGCCTGGTCTTTCACAGCGGTTTTGCCCGCATCTTCTTCCTGAGCAGCTTCCATACCGGTCCGTATATCTGTGTCATTCAGATAAATTATTCCGTCTTTGGATGCAGCCATCTTTTCATTTAAGTTTTCTTCAAAAATTTCTTTTGATTTTTCTTTCCTCTCCGCCGCCTTTTTTTTCGACTTTTCGATCAGCTTTTCAGAATTTTCCCGTCTTTTCGCCCGAAGCTTGTCGCTCAACTTTAGCATACCATCGTTTCTGGTTTGCATTCTGCAATGATATTTCCCATTCTCGTCAATATAACTGTGTTGGTACACTATGGTCCAGCCACTGGCTTTCGTTAAGCTTTCTGCCAATTTAGACATAGACTCAACGCCTTTTATCATGTCTTTCATCTCTTTCTCTGTTTCGGGATCCTTCTGCATCTTTTTCAAAAGTTGGGGATTAACGGTCAGTGACTTGCCGCTTTTGGCTGATGAGCAGACATTGCCAACCTTAAAATCTACACTTGGAACAAGTTTTTTTAATCTATTTGCATACTCTGCCGTATTCTCGGATTTACTGCTTTCTGCCGTTTCCTGTGTTCTTTCTGTTTTCTTGTTGCCTGCCATGCCCTGTGCCGCATAGCTTCCGTAATTCTGCCTCCTGACTGCATAGTCAGGAAGATTCCCGCTAATCTCCATTGCCATAATTTCGTCCTCCTTGATAAAATTTATTGAATTCCATTTCGTTTCCATACTGTGCCTATAATATTTTAAGCAGTTCCATATACCAGTCATCCATGATGCTTTCATAGGGGATCTGTACTATCCGGTCTTCTGAACCGCTTTCATAAATACAGGTTTCCGCTGCACCGGCCAGACCCGGAAGTTTATAAAACCCTCCAAAAATAATCCATATTTCCCCGTCTGCATTGTTTTCCTCTAAAAAAGCCTCAAAAGCTTCCCGCTCAACATAGACATACCTGTCATCATACGAAATCATCCGGGTCAGTTCCCCAAAATCACAGGAAACAATTTCAGGTTCGCCGTCATAATTCCCAACCATAATATCCCTGCTTTCATTGCACCGGGCATAGGAACAGGTATGTACTGCCAGAAGCAACACCGCAATCACCAGAACGGCTGCAACTGTCATGCACATCCATATCCTTTTTCGATAGGGACGGAAACCGGCAATCTCACCCATCCGCCTTTTCATGTCTGTAAATTCCCTTTCTCCCACATAGGTAATGGCAGGCGGCGTACCCCCCATTCCGGAACGCAGTAATTTCAGAGTTTTCAGCAGCACCAGACCATATTCATGCGCCGTCCTCCCGCTGCTTTGTATGCACACCCTGTCGCAGATATCCTCCAGGTCCGCCCGGAACTGTTTTTGGAAAATTGTCAGTAACGGATTCACCCACAAAAGGCACCGCAGAATATCCCATGCAAGCCCAAACCACAAATGACCTAACCGGATATGCGTCTGTTCATGCTGTACAACAAATTTTAGTTCGTCCTGGCTGTAACTCTTCCATACCACTTTAGGAATGACAATCTTTGGTTTCAGAAGTCCAACTGTAAACGGCGTCACATTCATGTCTGTAATTCTGACCTGCCTATTATCCAGAGAAACCTTTTCCATCCCGGCAACCGACTTCTGGAGACACAGCCGTTTTCCAAACATACAGACAGCGGCTATAAAAATGCCCGCCATATAAATACGGTCAGCCCACAGGCAGGTCATGGTTCCATATGTTATCCTCCCTGTTATTCCCACCACAGCCTTATTCTCATAAAACAGCTTCAGCTTTCCAAGAAACGGGATGAGCAGGAAGGATAACCATAACAGCCCCCTTAGGAATGTCTGTCTTGAAAAAAGCATCTTCCGGGCCAGCAGCACCAGTGCGAGCAGCAAAAAGGAAAAGGCCGCACACCGCACAAGCTGAGTAGTGTAATATGCCGCACAAAAATCCAGGAGTCTGCCAATCCTTGACCAGTCAGGCATGGGTCCCACCCTCTTTATCCGTGGATTCTGTCCTCTGCTCCCTGCTTTTCTCCAGGATTTCCTCCAGTTCCTTAATCTGTTCATCCGTCAGGGCAAAACTCTGCAAAAGCGCCGCCATCGCATTTGTCCCGCTGCCGGAAAAATAG
>CAJURT010000024.1 GCA_910588875.1 uncultured Lachnospiraceae bacterium | reverse complement strand
AGAGGTAAATGCTACTGTAGTTTGAGAAGGTGGAATTTAAGATTTCATTTCAGGTGCTATACAAAAGTTTCCGTCTATATTGACGTAGTTGGGGGTGTATGGTATTATGACAAGGACTTTTCTGGTTTTTTTGGTAAGACTGCAAGAATAAGGCGGAACTACTATATGGAGGGCAGGCGTATGGGATATTCGGGGAGGCATTTTGAACAGGGAGCCAATGAAACTTTGGCCAATGAGGGCCAAGAACTGAACAGTGGCGTACAAAGTGTCCGGAATATGGAGGCTGTCATCAACGAGAGCCTCCGCGTCGCCCTGCTTGAGGAAACCCCGGACCAGTCGCTTCAGGTGCTGCTGGAGTATCTGGGAAAAGCGCTGAAAGGGGAACGGACCTATATATTTGAGCAGAATGAGTCCGGCTGTGACGACAACACCTATGAGTGGGTGGCTGACGGGGTGGAACCGGAAAAGGAGAATCTTCAGAATGTTCCCCCTGAGGTATGTGCAAGCTGGTACCGGAATTTCAGTGTCGGGAAGCATATCGAGATAGAAAGCCTGGAAGAGATCCGGGAAACGGAACCGCTTCAATATGACAACCTGAAGCGTCAGGGCATCCATTCCCTTGTGGTGGTTCCCCTTTATGATGGAAAAGAGGCCATTGGTTTTTATGGCGTGGACAATCCGCCGGTGAAATCCCTGGAATATGCATCGAACATGCTCCAGACGGCGGCATATTTTATCGTATCCTCCTTGAAACGGCGTAATTTGGTCCGTGAACTTCAAAAGCGGAGTTATGATGTCCTCCATGCCCTCAGTGTGGACTACCTGGGTATCTATCAGGTGAATTTTGACACGGGGGAATGTGAGGTATACAGGGACAGCAAACAGCTGTGCATGGATTGGGCCGCTAATTTTGCGGAC
Source organism: uncultured Lachnospiraceae bacterium (assembly GCA_910588875.1). Lineage (GTDB taxonomy): Bacteria > Bacillota > Clostridia > Lachnospirales > Lachnospiraceae > Brotaphodocola. The sequence continues at coordinate 56,246 of CAJURT010000024.1, read as the reverse complement.
GGTTATCAGATCGCCATGGAACGTTATATTTCCCGGTATGTGGTTTCGCGGGATCAGGAACGGCTCCGGGCTATAACAAAAAAAGACTATGTACTTGCAGAATTTCGGGAGAAGAAAAAGTTCTATGTCCGGTACCAGGTGAATGACAGTCCCTATGGGCTGAAATACCTGGAGATCCATTTTTCTGCCACAGAGAGGACAGCGGGAGAACACTGTGCAATTTTTGCCCTGCGGGACGTCAATGCTGTGGTGGAACAGGAAGAAAAGTACAAGCTGGAGGCAAGGCAGAGTTTGGAGGATATTCTGGAGGGAGCCAGAACCGGTATCTGGACGATTGAACTGGAGGAGGGATGTCCGCCCAGGATGTATACAGACCGGACCATGCGGATCCTTTTGGGAGTGCCGGATGAGATCAGGCCGGAGGAATGCTATCAGCACTGGTTCCGGAATATTGAACCAGACTATGTGGAAATGGTGCAGGAATCAGTACGGGAGATATTGGAATCCGGGCGTTCTGAGGTGATTTATCCATGGAACCATCCAAAACTTGGGAAAATTTATGTCCGCTGCGGAGGGGTGCCGGACAGAACATTTAAAAAACCTGGTGCCAGCCTGAATGGCTACCACCAGGATATCACAGAAACCATGATGACGAGGGAGAAACAGGAGCAGGCCATTATGGAACTGCTGGAGAAGGTCAGGCAGGCAAATTCGGCAAAGAGTGAATTCCTTTCCCATATGTCCCATGATCTCCGTACTCCGATCAATGGGATATTAGGAATGCTGGCCATTATAGAGAAAAGTGAGGATGACCTGGAGAGGCAGAGGGAGTGCCGGAAGAAAATCCGTGTCTCAACAGAGCATCTGCTGTCCCTGGTCAATGATGTCCTTCAGATCAGTAAACTGGAGAGCGGAAGGCCAGTGGTGGTGGAGGAACCCTTTGACCTTCATGATGTATTGGAAAGCTGCATCGAAATTTTGCATGCTGAGGCAGAAGCAGAGGGGATCCGGCTGGTGCTGGAGGAAGTTGGCCTCAATCATGGCAGGCTGGTGGGAAACCTCCTGCATATAAAAAAGATCCTGATCAATATCATCGACAATGCCATCAAATATAACAAGCCCCATGGTTTTGTGTTTGTCCGGGTGAAGGAAATCTCCTGCCAGGAGGGGACCGCAAACTACCGGTTTGTGATAGAAGACACGGGGATTGGTATTGGAGAGGACTTTATAAAGCATATCTTTGAGCCCTTTACCCAGGAACATCAAGACGCAAGAACCTATTATAACGGTGTTGGGCTTGGCATGTCCACGGTAAAAAAACTGGTAGACCAGATGAAGGGAACCATTGAGGTAGACAGCCAGATTGGTAAGGGAAGCGTGTTTGTGATTACCCTGCCCATGAAAGTGGATGAGGCGGGGGGAACACAGCCTGCAGACGGGGAGCAGGATGCAGGGGGGAATATTGCCGGGATGCATGTCCTTTTGGTGGAGGATAATGAGATCAACTGTGAAATTGTGGAGTTTATGCTCAAGGAGGCAGGCGCAAAGGTGGTAACCGCGAATGATGGGAAAGCCGCTGTGGATGCTTTTGTGGCATCCGGTCCGGGAACGTTTGACTGTGTGCTCATGGATTTGATGATGCCGGTCATGAGCGGATATGAAGCAACCCGTGTGATACGCGGCCTGGACCGCCCGGACGCAAAGTCTGTGCCTATTATCGCATTGTCAGCGAACGCATTTGAAGAGGATATTGCAATGGCAAAGGCAGCCGGAATGAATGAGCATTTGGCAAAGCCTGTGGATATCAAAAAAATGTTCAGGGCCATGAGCCGGCTGAGGCGCTGATTTGCGCCCGGATAGCGCAAATACTGCAAAATATGTAAAGGGTACAGAATGTGCCCTTTTGCCATGTGCTGGGAAGAAAGCAAAAGAAATGGAGATGAAAAAAGTATGAAGAGCATGGCTTTGCCGCGTTCATTAAAGATCAGCACAGCAGTGATTATCTGCTTAAATATTTTCATTTTTTTGTTTTTGGGGATTTCCATAAACAAAATGAGTACAAATACGATTGAGGATATAGGCACTACTTATATGTCCGGAATGAATGAGCAGGTATCTTTGCATTTTGAAACGATTATTGCGCTCCGTCTGACTATGGTGGAATCGATAGCACGCATTGCAGCAGATGAAAAGGAACCGGGTTACGGCTCGAAAGAAGAAATCGAATATGGGGCGAGAGCAAGGCATTTCCTATGTGCTGCCCTGTGTTCGCCTGATGGAAAAATTGAAATGGTTTATGGGGATCCTGTGGAGCCAAATAACCCGGAGCCGTTTTTGGGAAGCCTGGAAAAGGGGGAGCGCAAAGTATCATCTGCCAGGGACAGCAGCGGGGATGACGTGATTTTATTTGGCGTCCCCTGTGAATACCCCATGTCTGACGGAAGCACCAGTATTGCCCTTATCGCAGGCCTTTCTTCAAAATATATGGGGGAAGTCCTTTTCCTTGACACAGATAATCCTCTGATCTATTCGTATGTTATCCGCAAAGACGGCAGTTATGTTATCCGGGACCAGGGGGGCAAAGATGAAAATTATTTTGACAGGCTTTATTGCATTTTTGACGGCCAGAATAAGGAGGTGGATTATTATATTGGGCAGATGACGGCAGCGATGAATGCAAAGGAGGATTATTCCGTTATTCTAAAGAGCGGTGAATCACGGCGCCATCTGTACTGCACCAGCCTTCCTTACTGCGAGTGGAATCTGGTGACCGTCCTGCCTTTTGACGGACTGGACCATGCAATTTCGGATATGGGCCGCCACTGGCTTGTCCTTGTCTATGCCGCTTCCTTTGCGGTCATTGCCATGCTCCTGTACATATTTTTTCAGTATTTAAGAGTGTTCCAAAGCCAGGTATCCGAATTAAAGCATATGAATACGGAAATGGATGAGGCGCGCAAGGCAGCGGAAAAGGCGCGTAAAGAGGCGGAAAATGCGAATGCGGCAAAGCAGGAATTTCTGTCCAGAATGAGCCACGACATACGCACACCCATGAATGCCATAATCGGTATGACATCAATCGCAATGGCCAATCCCTGCAATCAGGAGCAGGTACAGGAATGCCTCCGTAAAATAGCATTATCCAGCAAACATCTGCTGGGCCTGATTAACGATGTATTGGATATGTCCAAAATTGAAAGCGGTAAAATGATTCTGAATGTGGAGCCGGTATCCCTGAGGGATGTGATGGACAGTATTGTAAATATTGTACAGCCCCAGGTTAAGGCAAAAAATCAGCAGTTTAATGCGGTTGCCTATGAGATCCTTGCGGAAAATGTATACTGTGACAGTGTGCGGCTGAATCAGGTGTTGATTAACTTGTTGGGGAATGCCGTTAAATTTACGCCGGAGAAAGGCTCTGTCCAGGTGTCTGTGTATCAGGAGGCATTGCCTGAGGATGACTCCTGTGTCCGCACCCATTTCCTGGTGAGTGATACAGGCATTGGCATGTCAAAGGAGTACCAAAAGGAAATATTTGAATCTTTCAGCAGGGAGGACAACACCCGGGTACAGAAGACAGAGGGTTCCGGGCTGGGGATGGCAATTACCAAATATATTGTAGATGCGATGGGGGGCACCATTTCTGTCTGCAGCGAGCAAGGTAAGGGCAGCGAGTTCCACGTTGTTTTTGACTTGGCAAAAGCACCGGAAGGAGAGATTGATGCCAAAGAAGAGGGTGATGCAGAAAAAGCGGCTGACCTGACGCTTCGGGGTAAGCATATTTTACTGGCGGAGGATAATGAACTTAACTGGGAAGTTGCAAGGGAACTTCTTGCTGTCCTTGAAATGGAAATGGACTGGGTGGAAAACGGGCAAGTCTGTGTTGAAAAATTCGGGGAATCCCCTGTTGGGTATTATGATGCGATTCTGATGGACGTGAGAATGCCTGTGATGGACGGCTATGAGGCCACCAGGGCTATCCGGGGGCTGGAACGGGGGGATGCAGATATTCCCATTATTGCAATGACTGCGGATGCATTCTCCGAGGATATCCAAAAGTGTTTAGAGTGCGGCATGAATGACCATTTGGCAAAACCGATTGATGTTGAGGCGGTTGCCCAAAAACTAAAAAAGTATTTGAAGTAAGAGTGTTGGCAGACAGTAGAGGGACAGGGCGCAAAAAGCCGTTTTTGGCTTTTTGTGCCTTGTCCCTTTGCGATAATGTTATCAAAATAAATAAGGCGAGACAAGGTTTTGCGCAACCAAGGTAGACAAAAAGGAAAATGGACTTTATAATATAGTAGGATTAATAACAGTTATCAGGAGGCGGGAGTTTTTATGGAAACCATAGAGTGGGATGAAAAGTTTAATATTGGTGTAGAGATCGTGGACAAAGCCCATGCAAAGCTTTTCAAAATCTTCAGAAAGCTGACGGAGATATCCCCGGAAGAGAAAAACAGCCAGCATACGTACAAAGAGGGGATTAAGTACCTGGAAACTTATTCCATGACCCATTTTTCAGAGGAGGAAGCATACATGCGCTCTATCCGATATAATGGATATGCGCAGCACAAGCGGCTTCATGACAATTTCCGGGATAAGACGCTGGTTTCCCTCAAGAAGGATCTGGAACTGTCCAACTATTCGAAAGCAGCGGTTCAGCGCTTTGCCGGAATCGTGAGCAACTGGGTGGCAGAGCATATTATGAAGGAAGACCAGGCAATTGTGGGGAAGGCCGGAACCCGGAAGAATTATGATATTTCTGCGCAGATACCGCTTATATCCAAAACGGTCAACCGGACTATGCTGGAAGTGTTTCAGGTGGAGGCTAAACTGGCCAGTGCGAATTATAAGGGCCAAAATATAGGGGAGGGCTATTACTGCTACCGCTATTACGATACGGAAAGCGGGCTGCGGATACAATTCCTCTTAGGGGCGGAGGAACCGCTGCTTTTGCGGGGGGCCAGCCTGCTGACGGGGAAGCAGGCCGTCCAAAAGGAGGATATAACCGAGGAAATGGTATTGCAGGTTTTTGGGCAGCTTTTCCAGAATCTCAGCAAGCTATTCCGGGTTGAAACAGAGCATGAGTTTGAAAAGGAGAATTTATTGACCCGTGAAAACTTCCGGAAAAATTTCATGAAGGGATATCCCTGCAGCCTGTTGTTTAATACCAAGTCCGGATACTTCATTTTCTGCTATCGCAGCTGGCGGGTAAAAAAGCAGAAGGCAGAGGCTGCACAGGCATGAATGGGAACGGGATCATGGTGCAGGAGGCGGCAGTGAGTGATGAAAAGGGAAACCGGAAAAAATAAGAGAGCCATATATGTGAAAGAAAGCATCGGGATTTGGATTGCGATTGTGGTATTGTTCATTGTGGTGTTTTTTTCCACCTGGTGGTTGTTGAAAAGTTCACAGAAAACCACGGAGGGAGCGGTTTATGATGTCAGTAAGCTGTATTTGGAAGAACTGACCACCCATAAGGCGAATCAGTTTACCAGTACCCTGGAGAGCAAGATCCAGCAGCTTTTTGTGACAGCCCATGCGCTCAGAAAATCCGACCTGGCGGATAAGGAAATGTTACAGAATTTCATTGGGCAGATGCAGCTGAGCAATGGTTTTGACTTTTTTGCGATGGTGGATGAGCAGGGAACCGTTTATACAAAGGATTCTTCCTTCCCGGGCAATTCCTTGTTTTCCTTCCTGGATGGGGATTTTACGAAGCCCTACATATCTTTTGGGCAGGATGTGGGCAGCAGAAACCTGGTGCTGATTACTGTCCCGGTGGAAAACTGGCCCCTTGGGGGAAGCAGGCTGGTTGCTGCGGCGGTAGGGATCGATGCAGGGAATGTTGCGGAGAGTCTGTCCCTGAGCAGTAAAGAAGGCCATTCCTTCTGCAATATTATTACAACGGACGGCGGTTATGTGGTCCGCACCCCTCATGAGCACATTGAGGAGAACACCAATCTTTTTTCTGCCTTGGAAGGGAAGGCGCGTTTCCAGGAAGGGACTTCCCTAAAACAGTGGAAGGAGGATGTGAATGCCCGGCGGGCGGGCATGGCAGTATATGGGCTGCAGAATATGGTCCATTATACGTATTATATGCCGATTGAGGGGACGGACTGGCTGATTACCACAACTCTCCATTATGATCTGATCAGCGGAAATGTGGATGTGATCAGGACGACCCTGACCAGGAACAGCATTTTTCAGCTTTTTCTGATTCTGCTGGTTTTGCTGGCGCTGTTTGCTGTTTTTGTCTTTATGCATAGGAGAAATGACCTCCTGTGGTTTGAGAAGATGAAGGCGGAGGAGAGCAGCAAGGCAAAAAGCGTATTTCTGTCGAACATGTCCCATGACATCCGCACGCCGATGAATGCGATTATTGGGTTTACGAACCTGGCGCTTAAGAACGTGGAGGATACGGAAAAAATCAAGGATTACCTGGCAAAGATCCTGGCCTCCGGGAACCATCTGCTGGCATTAATTAATGACGTGCTGGAGATGAGCCGGATTGAGAGCGGGAAGATCCATTTGGAAGAGACAGCGTGTAACCTTTCAGGGATGCTCAGGGATTTAAACAGCATTATTCATGGCCAGGTTCAGGGAAAACACCAGAAGCTTTCCATGGATACTACGGCACTAACTGACGAGAATGTATACTGTGATAAGCTGCGGATGAACCAGGTGATGCTTAACCTTTTGGGCAATGCCATCAAATTTACCCCGGAGGGCGGGGAGATATCCGTGGTTATCGAACAGACAGGGACAGCACCCGCCGGTTACGGGGCCTATGTCATAAGGGTGAAGGACAACGGCATTGGCATGGCGCCGGAATTTGCCACTAAGGTATTTAACCCGTTTGAGCGGGAGAGGACATCTACGGTCAGCGGCATTCAGGGAACCGGGCTGGGGATGTCCATCACAAAGAGCATCATAGACAAGATGAACGGAACCATAGAGGTGGTGACAGCGCCGGGGCAGGGCTCGGAATTTATCATCAGAATCCAGTTCCGGCTGCAGGAGAAGCAGGAGGGAGCCGTCTGCCCTGCCCGGCAGGAGGAGGCTTCAGACAGGGATTTTGATTTTACAGGCAGGAGGGTTTTGCTGGCAGAGGATAATGAACTGAACCGGGAGATTGCCATTGAGGTGCTGACAGAGGCCGGGTTTGAGGTGGAGGAGGCCGGGGACGGATCTATTGTGGTGGAGAAACTCCGGGGGTCAGAGCCAGGATATTATGATGTGGTCCTGATGGATATCCAGATGCCGGTTATGGACGGATATAAAGCCACACGGGCGATACGTTCCCTGGCTGACCCGAAACTGGCGGCAGTCCCAATCATTGCCATGACAGCCAATGCCTTTGAGGAAGACCGGCAGGCGGCGCTGGACTGCGGCATGGACGGACATTTGGCAAAGCCCCTTGATTTGGAAAGGCTGTTTTTGGTTTTGGAGGAGGCAATCCGCGGGCACCGGAAGGATCCCTGCTGAAAATTCTTATGGAAAATAGGGGCAATATCGGCTATAATGGGAATACTATTATGTCCAGGGGAACTGGACAAGAAGGAGGAAAAGATGACAGCAGCCTATGAGCGTTTGAAAAATTGTTATGGAAGCATCCAGGACAAGGTCAGCGTCCGGCCAAAGGTGGCGTTAGTGCTGGGTTCCGGGCTGGGAGATTATGCGGATGGGATCCGGATAGTATCCACGCTGGATTACCATGAGATCAATGGCTTTCCGGTCTCCACCGTCAGCGGGCACAAAGGGCGGTTTGTATTTGGGTATGTGGAGGATGTGCCGGTGGTGATTATGCAGGGGCGCGTCCACTATTATGAGGGATATTCCATGGAGGATGTAGTGCTGCCGATCCGGCTTATGAAGATGATGGGGGCGGAGATCCTGTTTTTGACCAATGCTGCCGGCGGGGTGAACTACAACTTCCATCCAGGGGATTTTATGATGATTACAGACCAGATATCTGATTTTGTGCCGTCGCCCCTTATCGGGCCGAACATAGAGGAACTGGGGGAGCGGTTCCCGGATATGAGCCATATCTATGACCCGGAACTGTGCCAGCTGCTGCGGGAAGTCTCCCGTGACCTGGGGATTGCCCTTCAGGAGGGGACCTATCTGCAGCTGACAGGGCCGAATTTTGAATCCCCTCACGAGGTGAAGATGTGCCGAATATTGGGGGCCGATGCGGTAGGGATGAGCACCGCATGTGAAGCGGTGGCCGCAAACCATATGAAGATGAGGATCTGCGGCATTTCCTGCATTTCCAATCTGGGATGCGGGATGGCGGAGCAGCCGCTGAGCCATTCCGAGGTGAAGGAAACGGCGGACCAGGTGGCGCCCAGATTTAAAAAGCTGATCACGGAAGCGATTGTCCGGATGGCGTAAGAAGTGAAAAGAGAGGAAGAATCCAATGAACCAGAGAGAGACATTTCGTTCCCGGATGGGATTTCTGCTGTTGTCTGCCGGATGTGCGATTGGGATTGGCAATGTGTGGAGGTTCCCCTATGTAGTGGGACAGAACGGCGGCGGGGTATTCGTGCTGTTTTACCTTTTGTTTTTGGCAATTATGGGGGTGCCGGTGCTGTCCATGGAGTTTGCCGTCGGGCGTGCAAGCAGGAAAAGCCCGGTCAAGGCATACCAGGCATTGGAGAAACCCGGGAGCAAATGGCATCTGCACGGCTATGTGGCCATGGCCGGCAATTATATGCTGATGATGTTTTACACAACGGTAGCCGGGTGGATGGTCTACTATTTTTACAGTTTCTTTATAGGCAGGTTTTCGAAAATGCCGTCGGAGGAGGTGGCCGGTGTCTTTGGGGAGATGCTGGCGTCGCCCGGCATCAATGTGTTCTGGATGATGGCTGTGGTGGTTGTGGGGATCCTTATCTGTTCTATGGGGCTGCAAAAAGGGGTGGAGCGGATTACCAAAGTGATGATGATCGGCCTGCTTTCCCTGATGATCGTGATGGCTGTCCGGGGGTTGACCCTGGAGGGCGGCATGGATGGGCTGGCCTTTTACCTTAAGCCCGATTTTGGGAAGATGGCAGAGGTTGGTGTCGGCAATGTGATTGTGGCAGCCATGAACCAGTCCTTTTTCACGCTGAGCCTGGGGATTGGGGCGATGGCGATCTTCGGCAGCTATCTGGAGAAGGAAAATACGCTTTTGGGAGAGGCTGTCAATGTGGCGGTGTTGGACACCTTTGTGGCAATCACCGCAGGGCTGATCATTTTCCCGGCCTGTTTTGCCTTTGGAGTGAACCCGGACAGCGGCCCCAGCCTGATTTTTATCACCCTGCCGAATGTATTCGTGTCCATGGCCGGAGGCCGGGTATGGGGGAGCCTGTTCTTCCTCTTTATGTCCTTTGCGGCATTTTCCACGGTAATTGCCGTATTTGAAAATATCATAGCCTGTAGTATGGAACTCTTCAACATAGAGAGGAAACGGGCTGCTACCATTAATCTGGTGGCGCTTATCCTCCTGTCCCTTCCCTGTGCCCTAGGCTACAATGTACTGAGTTCCTTTGAACCCATGGGGGCAGGGAGTTCGGTGCTTGACCTGGAGGATTTCATTGTCAGCAATCTTCTTCTCCCGCTGGGATCCCTGGTTTATCTGCTGTTCAGCACCTGGGAATTCGGCTGGGGGATGGAAAACTACCGCAGGGAGGCCAATGAAGGCCATGGCCTTCAGGTACCTGCATGGATCTGCGGCTATCTCAAGTATATCCTGCCGCTGATGATCCTTGCATTATTCATACAAGGAATCCTGTAGGATATCCTGTAGCCCTAACCCTGCCTTTGTTTTTGCTTGTATTTTAGGGAAAAGGCGGCAGTTGTACGGATGGGTTGCCGTAGCAGCGTGCGAAGACACGGCTGTGTACGGATTCTCACCGCGGCTGCCGCCTTTTTGTTTCAGACACAGCTTACCCGGATACCGCGGCCGGATCTTGCCCGCCCTTGGGGCTCTCCCGGCCAGGCGTTCCTATTGGCTGCATACCCCCATCCTGCTTCTGCCCATCTATTTTCACAAGTTTTTCTAGAAAACCTCTTGACAAAACCAATACAGTAAAGTATATTATTCACAGAGTGTTAGCACTCCTTAGTGACGAGTGCTAACAAGCAGAGAAACGGAGGCCGCCATGGAATTGGATGATCGGAAGGTCACGATTTTAAAAGCCATAATTAAGACATATCTGGAGACCGGGGAGCCGGTGGGATCCCGCACGATTTCCAAGTATACGGATTTGCAGCTGAGTTCCGCGACGATCCGCAATGAGATGTCAGACCTGGAGGAGATGGGCTATATTATCCAGCCCCATACTTCGGCAGGGCGGATCCCCTCTGACAAGGGATACCGTTTTTATGTAGACCAGATCATGCAGGAAAAGGAGCAGGAGGTGACGGAGGTCAAGGCGCTGATGATCAAGCGTGTTGACCGGGTGGAACTGATCTTGAAAAAGCTGGCTCAGCTTCTGGCGAATAATACCAACTATGCTGCCATGATCAGCGGCCCCCAGTACCATCACAACAAGCTTAAATTTATCCAGCTTTCCCAGATGGATCCCCATAAGCTTTTGGTGGTTACCGTGGTGGAAGGGAACCTTATCCGGAATAAGGTTGTCTATGTGCAGGAAGAGATCAGCCAGGATGAACTCCTGAACCTGAATATTATGCTGAACAGCAGCCTGAACGGCCTCACCATTGAGGAGATTAATCTCGGCGTTATCAGCCGTTTGAAGGAGCAGGCCGGTGCCCATAGCCAGGTGGTAGACTTAGTGCTTGGGGAGGTGGCGGCTGTGATCCAGTCGGAGGAGGAAGACCTGCAGATTTATACCAGCGGCGCCACGAATATATTTAAGTATCCGGAACTGAGTGATGGGGAAAAGGCCAGCCAGCTGATCAGTACCCTGGAGAAAAAGGAGATGCTGCAGGAACTGATTACCGATGTGAACCGCACAGAGGAGGACAATGGCATCCAGGTATATATCGGAGAGGAGACACCGCTCCAGACCATGAAGGACTGCAGTGTGGTGACGGCAAACTACGAACTGGGAGAGGGGATACGGGGGACGATTGGGATTATCGGCCCCAAGAGGATGGATTATGAGAAGGTACTTGGCACCCTGAGGCATTTGATGAGGCAATTGGATGCCACATTTAAACAGGATACAAACATTGAGGAAGGATGACAGATATGGGTAAAGATAGGGATACGGAAAAAAGTGAGGTTCCGGGCAGCCAGGAGATGGCTCCGGATTTTGCTGAGGAGGGTGGGAAGGAGAACACTGCTGACAAACCGGAAGGGACAGATCCAAAGAACCCGGCAGCGGAAAATGAAACCGTCCCGGATGGCGAAATCCCGGGGCAGGGAGAAGGAGGCAGGGACTCCGGGCAGAAGAAGGCAGACAAAAAGGATCCTAAGGACACCCAGATTGAGGAGATGCAGGACCGCCTGATGCGCCAGATGGCGGAGTTCGACAACTTCCGCAAGAGGACGGAAAAGGAAAAGTCCGCCATGTATGAGGTGGGCGCCCGGGATATGATCGAGAAGATTCTGCCTGTGCTGGACAATTTTGAGAGGGCATTGGCAGCCGTGCCGGAGGAGGAGAAGGGTGGTTCCTTTGCCGAAGGCGTGGAGATGATCTACAAGCAGTTTTTAAAGACTCTGGAGGATGCCGGGGTGGAGGTGATCGAGGCAGTGGGGCAGCAGTTCAACCCGGATGTGCACAATGCAGTGATGCATATTGAGGATGAGGCTTATGGGGAGAATGAGATTTCCCAGGAACTTCAGAAGGGCTACAAGTACCGCGGAACCGTAGTGAGGCACAGTATGGTGCAGGTGGCAAACTGATACCGCAGCGCCGTTCATTGAGGCCGCGGATATATTGTAACAGTTCAGATAACCCTTGAACTGTTGCGGTATATTAACAGACAAGGGATTCACAACTAATTTGTATATATTTCAGGAGGAAAAAGCTATGAGCAAGATTATTGGTATTGATTTAGGCACCACCAACAGCTGTGTGGCTGTTATGGAAGGCGGCAAGCCGGTGGTTATCCCGAACCAGGAGGGTTCCCGGACGACCCCGTCGGTAGTGGCATTTACCAAGACCGGAGAGCGTCTGGTAGGAGAGCCGGCCAAGCGTCAGGCAGTGACCAACGCGGACCGCACCATCGCATCCATTAAGCGCCATATGGGCAGCGACTATAAGGTGAGCATTGACGGCAAGAGTTATACGCCCCAGGAGATTTCGGCTATGATCCTGCAGAAGCTGAAGGCGGATGCCGAGGCTTACCTGGGTGAGAAGGTCAGCGAGGCCGTGATTACCGTACCCGCATATTTCAATGATGCCCAGCGTCAGGCAACCAAGGATGCCGGCAAGATTGCCGGTCTGGATGTGAAGCGTATCATCAACGAACCCACAGCCGCGGCTTTGGCTTACGGCCTGGACAATGAAAAAGAGCAGAAGATCATGGTCTACGACCTGGGGGGCGGCACCTTTGATGTGTCCCTGATCGAGATCGGTGACGGCGTGATCGAAGTGCTTTCCACCAACGGCGATACCCGCCTGGGAGGCGATGATTTTGATAACCGTATCAGCAGCTGGCTGGTAGATGAATTTAAGAAGGCAGAGGGTGTGGATCTGTCCGGTGACAAGATGGCCATGCAGAGACTCAAGGAGGCGGCGGAGAAGGCGAAGAAGGAATTGTCCACTGCCACCACCACCAACATCAACCTGCCGTTTATCACTGCCAATGCAGAGGGACCCAAGCATCTGGATATGAACCTCAGCCGGGCGAAGTTTGACGAGCTGACCCATGATCTGGTTGAGCGGACCGGAGTTCCGGTGCAGAACGCATTGAGAGACGGCGGCGTGACTACCTCTGAGTTGGGGAAGGTTCTGCTGGTAGGCGGTTCCACCCGTATGATTGCTGCCCAGGATAAGGTGAAGCAGATGACCGGCAAGGAGCCGAGCAAGTCTCTGAATCCGGATGAGTGTGTGGCCATCGGTGCGGCGATTCAGGGCGGTAAGCTGGCAGGAGATGCGGGAGCCGGAGATATCCTGCTTTTGGATGTAACTCCTCTTTCCCTGTCCATTGAGACCCAGGGAGGAATTGCCACCAGGCTGATTGAGAGGAATACTACCATTCCGGCCAAGAAGAGCCAGATCTTCTCCACTGCGGCTGACAACCAGACAGCTGTGGATATCCATGTGGTGCAGGGTGAGCGTGAGTTTGCCCGGGACAACAAGACACTCGGCCAGTTCCGTCTGGACGGGATTCCGCCGGCAAGAAGAGGCGTTCCCCAGATCGAGGTTACCTTTGATATTGATGCCAACGGCATTGTGAATGTGTCGGCCAAGGATATCGGGACCGGCAGAGAGCAGCATATCACCATTACTTCCGGTTCCAACATGTCGGATTCCGACATTGAGAAGGCCGTGAGAGAGGCAGCTGAGTTCGAGGCTCAGGATAAGAAGAAGAAAGAGGGCATTGATGCCAGGAATGATGCGGATGCCATGGTATTCCAGACCGAGAAGGCGCTGGAAGAGGTGGGCGACAAGCTGGATGCCAATGATAAGGCGGCCGTGGAGGCAGAACTGAATGCGCTGAAGGAAGCCATCAACCGGGCTCCCATTGACCAGATGACGGATGCCCAGGTGGAAGACATCAAGGCCGGCAAGGAGAAGCTGATGAACAGCGCTCAGGCATTGTTTGCCAAGATGTATGAGTCGGCTCAGGCTTCCGGCGCCGGAGCACAGGGAGCAGGCCCGGATATGGGCAGTGCAGGGAGCGCTTCCGGCCCTGCGGGTGATGACGTAATCGACGGAGATTTTAAAGAGGTATAAGGACAGAAATGCCTGTCGGCTTCTGGTGCCTGCCGGGAACTGCTTTTTGGGAAGCGGAGGGAAAGGACGGCCATGGCGGCAGATGACGGGGTGATTATTTCACCGCAGGCAATGGCAAAAGGATAGTGAGAAAGGGCTGGCGCAGTCGAGGAGGGTCCCGTCAGGAGGGATCTTCCGGAATTGCGACAGCCGTTTCGGTGTATAAATGTAGGGTGTGCAGAGGGTGCACCAGATGGAGGAGACCATGGCAGAGAGCAAGAGAGACTATTATGAGGTCCTGGGCGTTCCCAAGAACGCGGACGAGGCGGCTCTGAAAAAGGCATACCGTGCCCTGGCCAAGAAGTATCACCCGGACAGCAATCCGGGGGACGCGGAGGCGGAAAGGAAGTTTAAGGAGGCGTCAGAGGCCTACAGTGTGCTGAGCGACCCTGACAAGCGCCGCCAGTATGACCAGTTTGGCCATGCAGCCTTTGACGGGGCAGCCGGGGGCGGCGGCTTCGGAGGCTTTGATTTTTCCGGGGATATGGGTGATATTTTCGGTGATATATTTGGCGATATTTTCGGGGGCGGCAGGAGCCGCGGCAGCCAGTACAACGGCCCCATGCGGGGAGCGAATGTGAGGACAGCCATCCGCATTACCTTTGAGGAGGCGGTCTTTGGCTGTGAGAAGGAGATTGAGATTAATTTTAAGGAGGAGTGTGGCAAGTGCCACGGCACCGGGGCGAAGCCAGGCACCTCCCCGGAGACCTGCCCCAAGTGTAACGGAAAGGGCAAGATCATGTACACCCAGCAGTCTTTCTTCGGCCAGGTACAGAATGTTCAGACCTGTCCGGAGTGCGGGGGCAAGGGGAAAGTGATTCGGGAGAAGTGCCCGGATTGCTATGGAACCGGCTATGTGACCAGGAAGAAGAAATTCAAGGTTACCATTCCCGGCGGCATTGATAACGGACAGAGCGTGCGTTGTGCAGGCGGCGGTGAGCCGGGAGTCAACGGCGGTGAGAGAGGCGACCTTCTGGTGGAGGCCGTGGTGTCCCAGCATCCGGTATTCAAGCGCCAGGATACCAGCATTTATTCCACGGTGCCGATTTCCTTTGCCACGGCGGCTCTGGGCGGGCCGATTCGCATCAAGACCGTGGATGGGGAGGTGGAGTATGAGGTGAAGGCCGGAACCCAGACCGATACCCGTGTGCGTCTGAAGGGGAAGGGCGTACCGTCTCTGAGGGCACGGGGAATCCGGGGAGATCATTATGTGACCCTGGTGGTACAGGTGCCGGAGCGGCTGAATGAGGCCCAGAAGGAGGCCTTGCGGAACTTTGACGCCGTGATGCGGGGGGAGAAGCCGGAGACCGGTGAGAAGCATAAAAAGGGAAAGCTTTTTGGAAAATAGGGAGGATTGACATGGGGATGGAGAGGAGAGGTTTCCGGATTCCGGAGAAATCCGGATGCGTCAGAGGGATTGTGATCTGCGCGGCAGTGATGTTTGCGACTCAGTTTTTTGGCTTGTACATTATGCTGGGAGGAGGCATTCCGGAGTGGGGGTTTTACTGGAGTTTCCCTCTGAGGTTTTATGGGAACATATTGCTTTTGCAGGGACAAATCAGTGATCTGTTGCTTCCGGTCCTTCTGGGCGCACTGGGAATTGCCTTTGCGAAGAAGGCGCCGGAACTTCTGGCAGTGCCCCTGGTATTTGCCATTATGAGCCGTTTGATATGGATACTGGCAGTGATGGCAGAAGGGCTGTGGTATTATCCGGGATGGGTGTCCGGGAACCTCCTGAGGCTGGCATCTCTTGTGCTCTTATTATTGTTTTTTGTCCTCCTCCTTTCGGGAAGGCTGAAACAAAAGATATGGCTGCTGCTGACCGCCTTTGGATATCCGGTTCTTTTCACCCTCCGCCGTCTTTTTGGGCTGCTGTCGGGTATGGCGTCAGGGACGCATCAGACCTTTTCTTTAAGTTCGGTGGCTGGCGTGTCGGCTTTGTACATTGCGTATGGAATCATGGGGCTGGCATTGAGTGATGATCCGGAGGGTTCCTATGTGTGGGTGGGGGAGAGAATCCCCTGCCGGGGAACGGGAAAACGCTGGTATGTCACACCTGAATTGCTGGAGCCGAAAAGCATCGTGAAAAGCATACTGCTTTCCGTGGTCACCCTGGGGATCTACCGTTGGTTCTGGATGTATTCGCTTATGAAACGGGTGCGCTACCTGGCAGACGGGAATTCTTCCTGCGGCATGGAGATGGTCTGTTACCTGTTCGTGCCTTTTTATGAGTGGTATTGGTTTTACACAAGGGGGAAAAGGCTGGCAGATGGGGCGGCAGAATATGGGATTGCCCTCCCCCGGCGGCAGGGCATCTATCTGGTGATTTTGCTGCTGGCCAGCAATGTGGTGGCGTTAGCCATCATGCAGAACGATCTCAACGAATTTGCCAGGATAAAGCGGGAGATGCGAAAGGATGAGATCACAGAGGAATGAGTAAAACTTACGTTCTGCGGAAATAAAAGGGAAAAGAGCCGTCTCGTGTCTGGCACGCGGCGGCTCTTTTGGTTGCAACCCTAATTTTTAAGGTTTTTTTGAAAATGGCCTCCTCCCGGCGGGAAAACTTGGCGGTGTGTGATGGAATGTAATGCATCAAGGAATTTCGTTTACTTGATTTGTTTTTTATTTTTGCCTTGTCTTCCTGCGGAAATCGACTCTTTTCATCATCCGTTCAATAGGTTAATGCAGATAGCAGTGTTTTTATTGCAAGAAATAAAAAATTTTTGCGATGATTTTTCTTGACGGGAGAGGGTTTTAGCAGCTATACTAAAAACATAATTTCCCACAGGAGGTTCTTTCCTGTGATTTTCAGGGGATTTCGGTATTTCAGGCAATGTGTCATTGCATATTCAAGAGGGAAAACAGGCAGAGAGTTGAGGTGATGCTCATGAGGGAATAAACGTTATTGTTCACACCCAATGCCAGTAAGTTAGGTTGTTCCAAAGGGTACGCTAAGGAAACGGGGAGAGAAACCATCGGAAATGGTTTGCTGCTTTTTCCGGTTTCGAGATCAAGAATTCCTAAAATTTCCGATTTTTGCTAAAAACGAAACGAAAATTCACAAACTCGCTGCGCTCAGACAGTGTGAATTTTCGTTTCAACGCAAAACTCAGAAATTTAAGGACTTCTAAATCTCTGCAAAGTCAAAATTCGCAAACCATTTCCGATGGCTTCTCTCCCCGTTTCCTTGGCTGTGCTTCGCGAACCCTTAACTTACTGACATTGGTTCACACACCAATGTCAGAAAGTATGGAGCCAATGAGTAAACAGCTGAACAGACAACTTTATGGAAAAAGGGTTAGACATCTGTACTGATGTAAAGTATACTATTTAGAAACAACTAATGAATCAGACTGTTCTTAAATTAGGTAACAGTTTAAGGGTTATCTGAATTGTTAGCTTAATAGGGATATCGGTCAGAGGAGGTGTCTTTATGCCCATATTTAGAGGAGAGGAAGAGGTAATTAAAAAAAATATGGCATTAGAACAAGAAAAAATCTATACAACAGAATATATAGAGGCTTTGCCTGAGGGGGAACGGGTAGAGTTAATTGATGGCCAGTTGTTCTACATGGCGACGCCGACAACAACGCATCAGGGACTTTTAGGTTTTTTATATGGTGTTATCTGGAATCATATCAGAGAAAACAGAGGGAACTGTAAAGTGTATCCGGCTCCCCTGGCCGTGTACCTGAACCGGGATAACAAGACGTATCTGGAGCCGGATATTATACTGGTATGTGACCCGGGAAAGATGAAAGAAAAGGGCTGCTATGGCGCCCCGGATTTTGTGGCGGAGATTGTGTCTCCCAGCACACAGAGCAGGGATTACCTTTTGAAGCTGAATAAGTATCAGGATGCGGGTGTGAAGGAATATTGGATTCTGGATATAAAAAGGGATACGATTCATGTATATGATTTCGCTGGCAGGACCAAAACGACATATGGATTTGAAGAAAAGGTCAGATTGGGGGTTCTGGAAGGTCTGGAGGTGGATTTTTCAGAATTTGAGCAATAGAGAAGGTACTGATGGTCGAAAGCTTGCGTTTACCGTGATTCGAGAGGCAGACTTTGAGGGAAAATCTGAAACCATGCCATGATAATTCAGTAAAACTTATGGGTGATGATAAGTAAAAAGAATAAATAACGGATGCCTGGCCAGGCGCGACAAAATCGGCTAAAAAATTCACAATCTAAATTTCTCTTTCTCTTGCATATAATAGTTGAAACCTATAGAATTCCCGACAGATCATGCTTCTTCGCAATCGATTCCCTGACGACTGTTTTTTTGCAAAAACAAGGTGGTGTTTTCGATGTGAGGTTTTGTTAATAAATAGACAAGAAACCCTGGCAAAAACCAGGGAATATCTGGGTTTTTTGTGAATTCTTCCAAACATAATACTGTATACAAAGAAAAATTTCCAATTGTAAGCCTTCCTTAATTATGTTATACTGTACAAGATGACAAGTGATATTTTTTGTCAAAAAGAGAAAGAAAATGTATAGAAAGAGGGTAAAAGTAGATGGGATTGGCTACATTTAAAGGCGGCGTTCATCCTTATGAGGGGAAAGAACTGTCCGAGAACAAGCCCACACAGATCCTGATGCCGAAGGGCGATATGGTATATCCCATGTCCCAGCATATCGGCGCGCCGGCGACTCCGCTGGTGAAAAAGGGCGACAAGGTGCTGGCAGGCCAGAAGATCGGTGAAGCGAGTGGATTCATTTCTGCGAATGTCATCTGCTCCGTATCCGGCACCGTCAAGGCAGTGGAACCGAGGCGCGTGGCAAGCGGTGCGATGGTGAATTCCGTTGTTGTGGAGAATGACGGGGAATATCAGAGCGTGGAGGGTATGGGGGCAGACCGGGATCCCGCAAAGCTTTCCAAACAGGAGATCCGTGATATCGTGAAGGAAGCGGGTATCGTGGGACTGGGCGGCGCAGGATTTCCGACGCATGTGAAACTGACTCCCAAGGATGAGAACGCAATCGAGTATGTTTTGGTGAATGCCGCAGAGTGTGAGCCTTACCTGACCAGCGACTACCGGATGATGTTGGAGGAGCCGGAGAAGCTGATCGGCGGGCTGAAGGTGATGCTGCAGCTGTTTGAGAAGGCCAAGGGCGTGATCGGCATTGAGAACAACAAGCCGGAAGCGATTAAGAAGCTTCAGGAGATGGTGAAAGACGAGCCGCGGATTGAGGTGTGCGAGTTGATGACCAAGTATCCTCAGGGGGGTGAGCGTTCCCTGATCAATGCCATTACCGGGCGGAAGGTGAATTCTTCCATGCTTCCTGCAGATGCGGGCTGTATTGTGGACAATGTGGACACGGTGATCGCCATTTACATGGCAGTCTGCAAGACAACGCCCCTGATGCGACGGATTGTGACCGTGACCGGGGATGCCATTGCCAATCCCCAGAACTATAATGTGAAGATCGGCACGAATTTCCAGGAACTGGTGGAGGCGGCAGGGGGCTTTAAGAGTGAGCCGGAGAAGCTGATTGCCGGCGGCCCCATGATGGGGATGGCCTTGTTTGGCCTGGATATTCCGGTGACAAAGACCAACTCGGCGCTGCTTTGCATGACAAAGGACGAGGTGGCGGCCAATGAGCCCACCCCTTGTATCCGCTGCGGCAAGTGCGTCAGCGTATGTCCCAGCCACATTGTCCCGGTGATGATGATGAAGGCGGCATTAAAGGGGGACTGCGAGAGATTTGAGAAGCTGAACGGCATGGAGTGTGTGGAGTGCGGCAGCTGTGCATTTATCTGCCCGGCCAAGCGTCCCCTGACCCAGGCCTTCAAAGAGATGAGAAAAACGGTTGCAGCCAACCGGAGAAAGAAAGCGTAGGAGGGGAGAAGAGATGAGTAAATTATTAAACGTATCGGCATCCCCGCACGTTCGGAGCAAAGAGACTACCCAGAGCATTATGGCAGATGTGTGTATCGCCATGCTGCCGGCTGCTGCGTTTGGTGTGTTCCAGTTTGGATTCCATGCGCTGCTGGTTCTGATCGTTACGGTGGCTGCCTGCGTGCTGAGTGAGTATGTGTTTCAGAAGATGATGAAGCTGCCTCTGACGGTCTCTGACATGAGTGCAGTGGTGACGGGGATGATCCTGGCGCTGAATATGCCGGCGAATATCCCGTTGTGGATTCCGGTCCTGGGCGGTGTCTTTGCCATTATTGTGGTAAAGCAGCTTTATGGCGGCATCGGGCAGAACTTCATGAACCCGGCTTTGGCCGGAAGATGTTTCCTGCTGATCTCCTTTGCCGGGAAGATGTCGGATTTTGCCATGGACGGATGGAGCGGAGCGACTCCTCTGGCACAGTTAAAGTCCGGGGAGGCAGTGGATGTCATGGCCATGTTCATCGGTAAGATTCCGGGAACCATCGGTGAGGTATCTGTGGTTGCCTTGCTCATCGGCGGGATCTATCTGGCAGTGAAGAAGGTGATTTCCCTGCGGATCCCGGTTACATATATTCTGACGGTGGCTGTGTTTGCGTTTATTTTCGGGAAGCAGGATATGAACTATGTGCTGGCCCATATCTGCGGCGGCGGCCTGGTATTCGGCGCTTTCTTTATGGCTACGGATTATGTGACCAGCCCCATCACTCCCAAGGGGCAGATCGTGTTCGGTGTTCTTTTGGGTATCCTGACCGGGCTGTTCCGTATCTTCGGCGGCTCTGCAGAGGGTGTTTCCTATGCGATCATCATCAGCAACCTGCTGGTTCCGCTGATTGAAAGGTTTACCCTTCCCACGGCATTTGGAAAGGAGGGCAAGAAATCATGAGTAAAGGTGGATTTATGAAGGACGCCCTGATCCTGTTTGCCATCACCCTGGTGGCAGGGGCATGCCTGGGCGGAGTCTATGAGGCGACGAAGGAGCCCATTGCTGCGGCGAACCTGGCAGCCAAGGAGGCGGCTTACCGGACCGTTCTGCCGGATGCGGTTTCCTTTGAATCGGATGACATGACAGAGGTGATTGCCGGGGCCAACAGTGAAGTCAGCGGCCTGGGATATGGCAATGTAACCGTGGATGAGGCGGCCATTGCCCTGGACGGTTCCGGAACTCCCATGGGATATGTGGTTACCACCACCTCCAAGGACGGCTACGGCGGCGCGATCACGGTTTCGGTGGGCGTGCTGGCAGACGGCACGGTCAACGGTATTGCATTTCTTACCCTGGCTGAGACAGCAGGGCTGGGTATGAATGCTGACACAGACTGGAAGAACCAGTATGCAGCCAAGAATGTGGATGCATTCGCCGTGACCAAGAACGGTGCGTCCGGGGAAAATGAGATCAATGCCATCAGCGGTGCGACGATCACTTCCAATGCAGTGACCGGCGCGGTAAATACGGCAGTTTACTTTGCAAAGAACTGCCTGTCGCAGTAGGAGGTGGGAAATCATGAATAAATGTATGGAACGTATTTATAACGGCATTATCAAGGAGAACCCGACCTTCGTGCTGATGCTGGGCATGTGCCCCACCCTGGCAGTTACCACCACGGCAGTCAACGGCGTGGGCATGGGGTTGTCCACCACGGCGGTTCTGGTGTTTTCCAACCTGATCATTTCCGCCTTGCGGAAGATCATCCCGGACCGGGTGAGAATTCCGGCTTATATTGTTATCGTGGCATCACTGGTTACCATTGTCCAGCTGCTTTTGCAGGCATTTGTCCCCAGCCTGTACAGTTCCCTGGGTATTTTCATCCCCCTGATCGTGGTGAACTGTATCATCCTGGGCCGTGCGGAGGCTTATGCGGCCAAGAACGGCCCGCTGGAGTCTGCCTTTGACGGAATCGGCATGGGGCTGGGATTTACCGTAGGCCTTACCTGTATCGCCATTGTCCGTGAGATTCTGGGAGCCGGCGCGGTGTTTGGCATGGCGTTCATTCCGGAGGATTTCCGGATCACCATCTTTGGCCTTGCTCCGGGTGCATTCTTTGTGCTGGCCGGTCTGACTGCTTTGCAGAACAAGTTTAAGGCTCCGTCTGCAACCAACGGCTCTGCGCCTTCATCCGGCCTGGCCTGCGGCGGCAACTGTGCAAGCTGCAGCGGCGCTTCCTGTATGTCCAACCACGCGGCCCTAGAGGCAGTGAGGGAGAAGGCAGAGGCAGAGGCGGCAGCGGCAAAGAAGGCAGCAGCCGAGAAGGCGGCGGCAGCAAAGAAGGCGGCCGCAGAGAAGGCAGCAGCGGAAAAAGCGGCCGGGCAGAACGCTCAGGCAGCGGACAAAGAATAAGGAGGGCGCGATAGATGAAAGAGTTGATTTTAGTAATTGTAGGCGCCGCCCTGGTGAATAACATTATCCTGAGCCAGTTCCAGGGCCTGTGCCCGTTCTTAGGCGTATCCAAGAAGGTAGACACTTCTCTCGGCATGGGCGGAGCGGTTATCTTCGTGATTGTGCTGGCATCGATTGTGACGAACCTGATCTATACCTTCGTCCTGGTGCCTTTTAATGTCACATATCTGCAGACCATTGCCTTTATCCTGGTGATTGCCGCTCTGGTGCAGTTCGTGGAGATGTTCTTAAAGAAGAATGTCCCTTCCCTGTATCAGGCCCTGGGCGTGTTCCTGCCTCTGATCACCACCAACTGCGCGGTGCTGGGTTCCGCCCTGACCAATGTGCAGAAGGAGTACAATTTTATTTTCAGCGTGGCGAACGGTTTTGGTACGGCAGTGGGCTTTACGGTGGCGATTGTACTGTTGGCAAGCATCCGTGAAAGCATTGAAGACAACGATATCCCCTTCAACTTCCAGGGGTCTCCGATTGTACTGATCACCTCCGGTCTGATGGCAATCGCATTCATGGGCTTTTCCGGCCTGATTAAATAGGGGGTGGCTTAAAAAGATGAATATGACAGGTTTGCTTTTAGCGGCAGTCATCATCGGCGCCATCGGTATCGTTATCGGTGTGCTGCTGGGGATTGCCAGTGAGCAGTTTAAAGTAGAAGTGGATGAAAAAGAGATTCTGGTCCGTGCAGAGCTTCCCGGCAACAACTGCGGCGGCTGCGGCTTCCCGGGCTGTGACGGCCTGGCGGCTGCCATTGCCGCCGGTACGGCTGCTGTCAATGCCTGCCCGGTGGGCGGTCCCGCAGTGGCGGATAAGATCGCGGCCATCATGGGAGTGGAGAGCGGCGGAACGGAGAAAAAGGTTGCTTTTGTAAAGTGTAAAGGCACCTGCGACAAGGCCCGGGTCCAGTACAATTATTTTGGAATCGACGACTGCGCCAAGGTGGCGGTCGTCCCCGGAGGCGGGGAGAAGGCCTGTACCTATGGCTGTATGGGTTATGGTTCCTGCGTGAAGGCCTGTGCCTTTGACGCCATCCATGTTGTGGACGGAGTGGCAGTGGTTGACAAGGAGAAGTGCGTGGCCTGCGGCAAGTGCGTAGCCGCCTGTCCGAATCACCTGATCGAGTTGGTGCCCTACTCTGCCGAGCATCTGGTACAGTGTTCTTCCCATGATAAGGGCAAGGATGTCAAAGCAAAATGCGACAACGGCTGTATTGCCTGTACGCTTTGCACCAAGCAGTGTGAATTCGATGCCATCCATATGGATAACAATGTGGCGGTGATCGATTACAGCAAGTGTACCAACTGTGGTAAATGTGCGGCGAAGTGTCCGTCCAAAGTGATTTTATAACCCGGAACCCTGGCGGGAAGGTGGCTTTTTATAAGAAGCTGCCTTCCCTTTTTTTGGCGGGCGTGGTAACGTGGCTGGTAAGAAGCAGGAGGGTGGGCGTCAGGCGCCCGCCCTCCTGTTTCTTACCGGCGGACATTCCCCTCCCCACCCCTACCTCCCGGCTGGGAAAACGACTTGCCCCAATGCATGAAATATGCTATACTAAAAAACGTAGCAAAGGACTATAATTTTTTGTTTTTAGGGAATGGAGATGAGATATATTAACGGTAAGGACAGCCCCCGGCAGACAATCCTGATTGCGGATGATTCCGAGATGAACCGGTCGATCCTGACAGATATGCTGGGAGATGAGTATGAAATTATTGAGGCGGAGAATGGTGTTGAGGCGGTTTCCATACTTCAGAAATATGGGAATTCGATTTCTCTTTTGCTGCTTGATATTGTGATGCCGGAGATGGATGGCTTTGGGGTTCTGACAGTGATGAATAAGCATCGCTGGATTGAGGATATCCCGGTTATCGTTATCTCGGCAGAGAATGCGTCTGTCCATGTGGAGCGGGCTTATGAATTGGGAGTTACGGAGTTTATCAGCCGGCCTTTTGACGCATTGATTCTCCACCGGCGGGTAGTAAATACGATCCTGCTTTATGCAAAACAGAAGAGGCTTATTGACCTGGTGGCGGACCAGATCTATGAGAAGGAGCAGCAAAGCGGGCTGATGGTAGATATCCTAAGCCATATTGTGGAATTCAGAAATGGAGAGAGCGGGCTGCATGTGCTGCATATCCGCACTCTGACGGAGATTCTGCTGAAGCATTTGGGGCATAAGAACGGCCTTTACCAGCTTCCAAGGACGGAGATTTCCCTGATATGCACTGCTTCGGCGCTGCATGATATTGGGAAGATTTCCATTCCGGGCGAGATCCTTAATAAACCAGGGCGCCTGACTGACGAAGAATTTGCGGAGATGAAGAAGCATACCTTGATCGGTGCGGAGATGCTGAAGGCATTGCCGATGCATCAGCAGGAACCGCTGATTAAGAAGGCTTATGAGATATGCCGCTGGCATCATGAGCGCTATGACGGCCGTGGTTATCCGGATGGCCTTAAGGGGGATGAGATTCCCATTTCGGCCCAGGTGGTGGCTTTGGCGGACGTTTACGATGCCCTGACCAGCGAGCGGGTATACAAAAAGGCGTTTTCCCACGAGGTGGCGGTTAAGATGATTTTAGACGGCCAATGTGGGACATTTAACCCGATTCTGATGGAATGCCTGAAAGAAGTGGAGAGCATCCTGGTGGAAGAACTTCGGGGGGACAGCGATGCCCGGGCGAGCCGGAGGCAGATGCAGAATGTGGCTGAGGAATTGCTCCGCCATGAGGATTTGTCTGCGTCTGAGCGTACATTGCAGCTTCTGGAGCATGAGAGGATGAAGTATAGCTTTTTTGCAGATATGTCTGAGGAGATCCAGTTTGAGTATACGGTGGCGCCTTCCATGGTGAAATTGTCCCCCTATGGGGCAAAGAAGCTTGGCCTGGATGAGATTTTAATGGATCCCCACAATAATCCTGAGATCCAGGTGATGATGGGGAGCGGGACGTTGCGGGCCCTTTCCAACGAATTACGGAGCACAACTCCAGAACATCCCCAGGTGAAATATGACCATGAGATTTATATCCATGGTGAGAAGCGGTGGATGCGGACAATCGGGCGTGCCATGTGGTCTGCGGACGAGCCGCCGCGCTATATGGGGGCTATTGGGAAAACCACAGATATCCATGACGAGCGTACACGGATTGATGCCCTTGTGCAGATGGCTTCCCATGATTCCCTGACCGGGCTGTTCAACCACAATTATGCCAGGGAACGGATTAAGGAGAGGATGGAGGACCGGCAGGCCGGTGTGTTTGCCTTGGCGATTTTTGATTTGGATCATTTTAAATCGGCCAATGATAATTACGGACATATGTTTGGGGATAAGGTGCTGATCCATATGGCAGAACAGCTGCGCCGGAGCACCCGGGGCGGGGATATTGCGGCAAGGGTCGGCGGAGATGAATTCCTTATCTTTTTGGAATATAAGGAGGAAGCAGAGGCGGTGGTCCAGCGGATCTTCTCTTCCCTCGAAGGGACTTATGAGGATTTCCAGATTTCTGTCAGCATGGGGGTAGTCCGTACCGATGTTGTGGGGACAGATTATGATACCTTGTTCCATGCTGCGGACCAGGCTCTTTACGCGGCAAAACGTTCGGGAAGAGGACAGTACCGTTTTTATGATGACTCAATGCAGGAAATGCTGTCAGTGATCTCACCGATTGACGGCAGTGAAGAAAAACCTGTTAATTGACAGGGGAAAGAGGAAGAATATGACATTGAAAGAATGCTATACGGCTTTAGAAGGGGATTATGAGGGCGTGATCGGGCGCCTGCGCAGTGAGAAGATGGTACAAAAGTTTGTTTTAAAATTCCTGAATGATAAAAGCTATGAACTGTTAGAGGCTTCTATGGCAGCGAAAAATTATGAGGAGGCATTCCGGGCAGCCCACACGATCAAAGGAGTCTGCCAGAATTTGAGTTTTACGAAGCTGTATGAGTCCAGCCACCGCCTGACAGATAACCTGCGTTCCGGGTATGGGGCAGAGACAGATGGCCTGGTTCAACAGGTGTCGGAGGATTATAAGCAGACAATTGCTGCCATTGAGGAATTACAGGCGGAGAATCCGGCATAAGAGGGAATGTGTTTCTAAGGAGAGGTTTGATGAAGAATAAAACCATACGATTTTTGCAAACCAGCCTTATTCTCGTGTCGATTCTTTGCGTTGGTATTTTTTCGTTCCTTGCATTTTATATGAACAGCAAAAGCGCCGGGACCATCAGTGAGGTGGGGAATATCTATATGTCCGGCATGAATGAAAGGATTGTTTTACATTTCGCGACCACCATAGAAATGCGCCTGTCCCATGTGGAAGATATGGAAAGGCTGATTGAATCCGGGAAATATACGGATGGCAGGGAACTGAGGGAAGAGTTGGTATACAATGCCCGGGCAAGGGGATTTGAGTATCTGGCATTTTATTCCGAAGACGGGGAGTTTGAGATGCTATACGGTGAGCCGCTGGAGGTGGCAGATCCGGAGCCCTTCCTTAATTCGTTGAATAACCATGGAAAAAAAGTGGCGGTAGGGTTGGATTCCAGGGGGGAGAATGTGGTGCTTCTTGGAGTTTCCACAACCTGCCCGATGGAAAACGGCAGAGAGAGCACGGCGATTGTGGCCGGGCTCCCGGTGGACTACATCAGCAATATGCTTTCCCTGGAAGGGGAAGAGTCGTTGGTGTACTCCCATATTATCCGGCGTGACGGCACCTTTGTCATCCGGAGTTCGGACGCTTTCCGGGATAATTATTTTGAACGTATCCGGGCGCTTTTTATGGAAGAGCCGGAAAAGGCGGAGAAGGTCATCGAGGAACTGGTTGCTGCCATGGACGAGAATAAAGATTATTCTGTAGTGGTTCAGCAGTCGCAGGAACGCCGCCATCTGTACTGTACAAAGCTTCCGTATTCCGAGTGGTTCCTGGTGACAGTCATGCCATATGGGCAGCTGGACCAGGTGGTGAACCGGCTGGGGGTCCAATGGGAGATTATGGGGCTGGCCGGATGTGCCGTTATCCTGGTTGCCCTTTTGGCAGTGTTTGTCAAGTATTATCATCTTACCAGACAGCAGATCCGCCAGCTGGAGGAGGCGCGGCAGGAGGCTGTTTATGCCAATAAGGCAAAGAGTGAGTTTTTGTCCAATATGAGCCATGACATCAGGACGCCAATGAATGCGATTGTGGGGATGACGGCCATAGCCACCGCCAATATGGACAACCCCAAGCAGGTCCAGAACTGCCTAAAAAAGATTGCCTTATCCAGTAAACATTTGCTTGGCCTGATTAACGATGTGCTGGACATGTCTAAGATTGAGAGCGGGAAGATGACGCTCAATGTGGACCAGGTATCTTTGCGGGAAGTCATGGACAGTATTGTGAGTATTGTGCAACCCCAGGTAAAAGCAAAGCAGCAGAAGTTTGACGTTTCTATCCATGATATCCGGACGGAGAATGTGTGCTGCGACAGTGTGCGCTTTAATCAGATACTTCTGAATCTGTTATCCAATGCGATTAAGTTTACGCCTGACGGGGGGAGCATCCGGGTGGCTTTGTATGAGGAGGAATCTCCGAAAGGAGAAGGCCAGGTACGGATCCATCTGCGGGTGAAGGACAGCGGGATTGGCATGACGCCGGAATTCAGGGAGAAGATTTTTGATTCCTTTACCAGGGAAGACAGCGCCCGGGTGCGCAAGACGGAGGGAACCGGGCTGGGGATGACGATCACCAAATATATTGTGGATGCCATGGGGGGAGTCATTCAGGTGGACAGTGAACTGGGCAAGGGAAGTGAGTTCCATGTGACGCTTGACATGGAGAAGGCGGAGATCCAGGAAGCAGATATGGTTCTGCCCCAGTGGAGGATGCTGGTGGTGGATGATGACCAGCAGCTTTGTGAGAGCACGGTGGCATCCTTAAAAACCATCGGTATTGATGCGGAATGGACGCTGGACGGGGAGAATGCCATTGAGTTGATACAGAGAAATCATGAGAGGCATCAGGACTATCAAGTGATTTTGCTGGACTGGAAGCTTCCGGGGATTGACGGGATAGAGACTGCAAAAAGGATCCGCAGGTATATGGGCGACCAGGTTCCGATCCTGTTGATTTCTGCCTATGACTGGAGCGAGATTGAGGAGCGGGCAAAGGGGGCCGGGGTGACTGGCTTCATTTCCAAGCCGCTGTTTAAATCCACCCTGTATTATGGGCTTAAGCCGTATGCGGGGAATATGGAGAACAAGGGAAAAGAGCCGGAGAAGGCAGATCATTTTACAGACATGAAAATTTTGCTGGCGGAGGATAATGACCTGAACTGGGAGATTGCGGAGGAACTTCTGTCAGAACTCGGCATGGATCTGGACCGGGCAGAAAACGGGCAAATCTGTGTTGAGATGTTCCAGGCATCTCCGGTGGGTTATTATGATGCCGTCCTGATGGATCTGCGTATGCCGGTGATGACGGGGTATGAGGCGGCATGGGGCATCCGGAAGCTGGATCGGGCAGACGCAGACATTCCCATCATTGCCATGACTGCAGATGCATTTTCAGAGGATATCAAGCGTTGTCTGGATTGTGGGATGAACGCACATGTGGCAAAGCCGATTGATGTCCAGGAGGTATCCAGGCTGCTGGAGAAATTTGTCCACGGAAAAGAAGCGCAGGATGAGAATGGCTGATAACAGGATAAGGAAGAAAATATTAAAAGGAATCCGCATCCTGTTCCGGTGCTGCCTGATTTTGGCGGTAGCCGGGACAGGGTGTTTGCTGGCAGGCAATTACTTCGTGAAAAAAAGCAGCATAAAAAGAATAATTGACAGTGGGGATGAATCCCTGCCTTCGGTGGATTGTATCCTGATTCTGGGTTGCGGGCTGCGCCCGGACGGGGAACCCACCCAGATGCTGAAGGACCGCCTGGATATGGGGATAGACCTTTACTTCTCCGGTGCGGCCCCGAAGATTCTGATGAGCGGTGACCATGGAAGGGTGCAGTATGATGAAGTGAACCGGATGAAACGGTATGCCATGGACAAGGGGGTGCCGTCCCAGGATATCTTTATGGACCATGCCGGATTCTCAACTTATGAGAGTATGTACCGGGCCAGGGATATATTCCAGGTAGAAAAGGCTATTGTGGTAACCCAGGAATACCATCTGTACCGTGCGTTGTATGACGGGAATTGCCTGGGACTGGAATTATGGGGGATCCCGGCCAAAAAGATCCGTTATGGAGGGCAAAGGATCAGGGATGCAAGGGAGATCCTTGCCAGAAACAAGGACATCCTTTACTGCATATTGCAGCCAAAGCCGACATATCTGGGGGATGCGATCCCTGTGAGCGGAGACGGTGACCTGACAAATGATTAAAGTACATTTTTACATTCAAGGAGGATGAGATATGTTAGACACAAAAGTAAAGGAACTGTTGAATGTGCAGGTTAACAAGGAATTTTACTCTGCGTATCTGTACCTGGATTTTTCCAATTACTATGCTGACCAGGGATTGGATGGCTTTGCAAACTGGTATAAGGTTCAGGCGCAAGAGGAGAGGGACCATGCCATGCTGTTTATGCAGTATCTGCAGAATAATGGCTGTAAAGTGACCTTGGACGCGATTGATAAGCCAGGCAAGGAGTTTGCTTCTTTTTCCGAGCCCCTGAAGGCAGGCTATGAACATGAGCAGTATGTAACCAGCCTGATCCATGCCATCTATGATGCGGCAAATGAAGGGAAGGATTTCCGCACGATGCAGTTCCTTGATTGGTTTGTAAAGGAACAGGGTGAGGAGGAGACCAATGCGGAAGGGCTGATTAAGAAGTTTGACTTGTTCGGTTCTGACCCGAGGGCGCTCTATATGTTGGATAATGAACTGGCAGCCCGCGTATATTCAGCCCCTTCCTTGGTACTTTAAACATAGCAGCTGTGAGATGAAATGAGATGGGGCCGGAATTGTAACAAATTCCCGAAACTTCGGGAAGGTTTATGAATAATATTCACATTTATGCTTGACACGATTCAGGATTTTATGTTACTATTAGACATATCAAATAACATAACGCCTTAGAGATGACAGAGCAGGTAGATGAATGCGGGCGACCGTTCATCCCTGCTTTTTCTATACCATTTGGCAAAAGTTTAACAATCATTTATCCGGGGATTTTGCCTGTGGATGGAATGCGGGAATGGGATAGTCATTGCCAAGGCGTGACAGG
Source organism: uncultured Lachnospiraceae bacterium (assembly GCA_910588875.1). Taxonomy (GTDB): domain Bacteria; phylum Bacillota; class Clostridia; order Lachnospirales; family Lachnospiraceae; genus Brotaphodocola. The sequence continues at coordinate 25,850 of CAJURT010000024.1, read as the reverse complement.
AGGAGAAGGATATGGGTAAGTATGTAATTGCGCTGGATCAGGGAACCACCAGTTCCCGGTGTATCCTGTTCGATGAGCAGGGAACCATCTGCAGCGTGGCTCAGAAGGAATTCACGCAGATTTATCCGCAGCCGGGCTGGGTGGAGCACAATCCCATGGAGATCTGGTCTTCCCAGCTCTCAGTGACCATGGAGGCTATGGGGAAGATCGGCGCCCATTACAGCGACATCGCGGCCATCGGTATCACGAACCAGAGAGAGACCACGATTGTCTGGGACCGGGATACCGGGGAGCCGGTGTACAATGCGATTGTGTGGCAGTGCCGCCGGACGGCAAACCGCATTGAGAAGCTGAAGGAGGACGGGCTGGAGGAGAAGATCGTTGACCGCACCGGGCTGATTCCGGATGCCTATTTTTCCGGGAGTAAGATTGAGTGGATCCTGGATCATGTGGAGGGAGCCAGGGAACGGGCAGAGCGGGGAGATTTGTTGTTCGGGACCGTGGACACATGGCTGATCTGGAACCTGACCAAGGGGTGCATCCATGTGACGGATTATACCAATGCGGCCAGGACCATGCTGTTTGACATCCACAAAAAATGCTGGGATGAGGAGATTTTGGAGTATTTCCGGATTCCCAAATGCATGCTGCCGGATGTGAAGCCTTCCAGCTGTGTCTATGGCTACACCTCCTCGGATGTGATGGGAGGCAAGATTCCCATTGCCGGGGCAGCAGGAGACCAGCAGGCGGCGCTGTTCGGCCAGTGCTGCTTTGATGCCGGGGAGATGAAGAATACCTACGGCACCGGCTGCTTCCTGCTGATGAATACGGGAAATGCGGCAGTGAAGTCCCATCACGGCCTGCTGACGACCATTGCGGCCAGCAGCCAGGAGGAGAGCCAGTATGCCCTGGAGGGCAGCGTGTTTGTGGCAGGGGCTGCGGTGCAGTGGCTGCGGGATGAGATGCGTATGGTGCGTACTGCCGGGCAGACGGAGGAGTATTGTACGTCAGTGGAGGATACCGGAGGGGTCTATGTGGTGCCTGCCTTTGCCGGGTTGGGAGCGCCTTACTGGGATCAGTATGCCCGGGGTACCATTGTGGGAGTGACCCGGGGCACCAACAAGGAGCATTTTATCCGGGCAACCGTGGAGTCCATGGCATACCAGGTATCGGACCTGATCGAGGCTATGCAGCAGGATTCCGGGATTCCCTTAAAGCAGCTGAAGGTGGACGGGGGCGCCTGTGCCAACAATTTCCTGATGCAGTTCCAGTCGGATATCCTGAATGCGGAGATCGTCCGTCCGGAGTGCATTGAGACCACCGCCCTGGGTGCGGCTTATCTGGCAGGGCTGGCGGTTGGCTACTGGAGAAGCAAGGAGGAGATCCGTAAAAACTGGCAGGTTTCCCGCTCCTTTGTGAGCGCCATGGAGGAGGAACGCCGCCAGAAGCTGGTGAAGGGTTGGAAGCGTGCGGTGAGATGCGCCCTCTGCTGGTCTGAGGAGGAGTAGGAGCGGCGGTTTGAGGGAGCAAAGGACCGATAGCAGGAAGCGGTTTGAGAGAGCCGGAGGTGAGAATGGCCGGTGACGGTTCGGGAGTTACCGGAATTGTTGTGAGGATGGTAAATTGTAAATGAGCAGGAGGACATACATATGACAGTTGATTCACTTGGGATGGCAATCCGGGGGATGACGGATCCCATGTTTTTGCTGAGTGAGGCGGAATTGATTTTTCGGGTGGGCCTGGCCTGTATTCTGGGATGGCTGATCGGTAATGAGCGGAAGAACCGCAATAAGTCTGCCGGTACCCGGACACATGCGATTGTGGCGCTGGGGTCAGCCTTGGCCATGGTGGTCTCCAAGTACGGGTTTATGGATATGCCGGATCATGATGCGGCCCGGGTGGCGGCGCAGGTAATCAGCGGCGTGGGCTTTCTGGGGGCAGGGATTATTTTTGTAAGAAATAATCTGGTCAACGGGCTGACAACGGCTGCCGGGATGTGGGCAACGGCCAGTGTCGGCCTGACGGTGGGCGCCGGGCTTTATGTGATCGGGATTGCCTCGGCTTTGCTGTTGATTGTGATGCAGATTATCACCCACCGGATTTCGTATCTGGCCAAGGTGGCTTCTGCGGGAATGATTCGCATGACCCTTGTCCAGGAAAAGGATGCAGTCAAAAATATGCGGAAATATCTGGATGATTCCCGGGTGGATGTGGCATCGGTTAAGATCCATAAGAATAAAAAGGAAGAGGTCAAGCTGGAGTTTGAGGTGGTCTATCCTCCGGGCTTTGACAAGGCTACCTTATTCTCCCATCTGGCTGAGATGCCGGGTGTCATCACCATTAGTGAATAGTGACAATGCGGTTAAAAAGTTAACAAAAAAATAGTAAAATTGTCTTGACAATTCCTGTAGAACTGTGGTAGCATTAGAACAGTTAAAAAACCTTTGAGATGACAGAGTAAGGTGAAGGAAGCGGACAGACCGTTTATTTCTCCTTGCTCTTTTTTTATAATCAACGGGAAACGGCGGTTATAAGGCTTGAAGGGGGAAGTAACTGGCTGGTATGGCGTTGCTTCGATATGGGCAGTGCTGTACAAAACACGGCCCGGGGATCCGGGCCGTTACCTGACTGGTAGGTGCGGCTGTGCCCGGGCATAGCTGCAGAGGCGCAAAAATGTATATGGAGGAAGAGACATGAAGGAATGGAATTTCGATGCGGTGATTATCGGCGGCGGTGTGACCGGCTGTGCGATAGCGAGAGAGCTTTCCCGCTATGAGATGCACGCGGCGCTGATTGAGCGGGAGGAGGATGTCTGCTCCGGCACATCCAAGGCCAACAGTGCCATTGTCCATGCCGGACATGACGCGGTTCCCGGCTCGGTGAAGGCTCGATTCAATGTGGAGGGCAACCGCATGATGGGGGAGCTGGCTGAAGATCTGGATTTTGAATTTGACAGGAATGGTTCCCTGATCCTGTGCTTTGCCGAGGAGGACAGACCGGCATTGCAGGAATTGTATGACAAGGGTGTGAAGAACGGGGTGCCGGATCTGAAGATCATTACCGGGGATGAAGCGAGAGCCATGGAACCCAATGTCAGCGATGCCGTGGTGGCTGCCCTCTATGCCCCTACCGGCGGCATTGTATGTCCCTTTGGCCTGACCATTGCCCTGGCGGAGAATGCCTGCGACAATGGAGTGGAGTTTATCTTCAACGAAGAGGTGAAAAAGGTTGTTAAGACGGAGAAGGGCTATGACCTGGAGACGGCAGACGGCGTGGTACATACCACTTACGTGATCAACGCTGCCGGTGTCTATGCAGACGAGATTCACAACATGGTCAGCGGGAGGAAGATGCACATCACTCCCCGGAAGGGTGACTACTGCCTCCTGGACAAGGAAGCAGGCAATCATGTGAGGCACACCATCTTCCAGCTGCCGGGCAAGTTAGGAAAAGGTATCCTGGTGACTCCTACCATTCACGGCAATCTTCTTACCGGGCCTACAGCCAAGAATATTGAGGACAAGGAAGCCACAGCCACCACCGCGGAGGAACTGGCGGAGATCATGGAAAAGGGAAGCGTCAGCGTGAAGAACGTGCCCTTCCGTCAGGTGATCACCTCCTTCTCCGGCCTGCGTGCCCATGAGGACGGGGATGATTTCATTGTGGGTGAGGCGGAGGATGCACCAGGCTTCTTTGACGCGGCAGGCATCGAGTCTCCCGGACTGACCAGCGCACCGGCCATCGGCGTTTATCTGGCCAAGAAGGTGGCAGAGAAAGCAGGGGCGAAAAAGAAGGCAGAGTGGAACGGAAAGCGCAAGGGCTTTGTGCGGCCTGAGAAGCTGAGCAAGGAGGAGCGGGCGGCTCTCATCAAGGAGCGTCCGGAGTACGGAACCATCATCTGCCGCTGCGAGGGCGTCAGCGAGGGCGAGATTGTGGATGCCATCAACCGTACCTTAGGGGCTGTGTCCTTAGACGGCATCAAGCGCCGGGTACGTCAGGGAATGGGACGCTGCCAGGCAGGCTTCTGCACCCCCAGAACCATGGAGATTCTGGCAAGGGAGCGCGGCATGGAGATGGAAGATATTTGTAAAAATGCACCCGGTTCCAATATGTTGACCGGTCAGAAATAGGAGGGCAGCGAGATGGCAAAGCATGATATCGTAATTATCGGCGGGGGCCCTGCGGGGCTTGCGGCAGCAGTGGCTGCGAGAAAGGCAGGCATTCAGGATATTCTGATTCTGGAGCGTGACGGCTGTCTGGGCGGAATCTTAAATCAGTGTATTCACAATGGCTTTGGCCTTCATACCTTCAAGGAGGAACTGACCGGGCCGGAGTATGCGGCGCGCTATATTGAGATGGCGGAGGCGGAGAAGATTCCTTATAAGCTGAACACCATGGTGATTGACATCAACAAGGATAAGGAGGTCACGGTCATCAACAAGGAGGACGGCCTGACCACCATCCAGGCCAAGGCGATCATCCTGGCCATGGGATGCCGGGAGCGTCCCAGAGGAGCCCTGAACATTCCCGGATACCGTCCGGCAGGCATTTATTCCGCCGGTACGGCGCAGCGTCTGATGAACATTGAGGGATTCAGCGTGGGCCGGGAGGTTGTGATCTTAGGTTCCGGCGATATCGGCCTGATCATGGCCAGAAGAATGACCTTAGAGGGAGCCAAGGTAAAGGTAGTGGCGGAGTTGATGCCTTATTCCGGAGGTCTGAAGAGAAATATTGTCCAGTGTCTGGATGACTACGGCATTCCGCTGAAGCTGAGCCACACGGTGGTGAATATTGAGGGCAAGGAGCGGGTGACCGGCATTACCATCGCACAGGTGGGGCCGGATAGGAAGCCGATTCCGGGAACCGAGGAGCATTACAGCTGTGACACCCTGCTGCTGTCTGTGGGCCTGATTCCGGAAAATGAACTGAGCCGCAGCATCGGTATTGACATGAGCCGGATTACCTCTGGCCCGGAGGTTAATGACCAGTTGGAGACCAGCGCGGAGGGCGTGTTCGCCTGCGGCAATGTGCTTCATGTCCATGATCTGGTGGACTATGTGTCTGAGGAGGCTACCCTGGCGGGAACCAATGCGGCGGAGTATGTAAAGAGCGGGGAAGAAAAGGGAAATACCCACGTGGTTGAACTGAAGGCGGAGAACGGCGTTCGCTATACCGTGCCTCAGACCCTGGATATTAACAACATGCAGGAGAAGGTGACGGTCCGTTTCCGGGTGGCCGATGTGTATAAGGACCGCTATATCAGCGTGTACTATGACGGTGTCCAGATCTCCAAGAAGAAGAAAAAGGTTCTGGCTCCCGGAGAGATGGAGCAGGTAATCCTGAAAAAGGACAGCTTTGGGGAGTATCCGGATTTGAAGAATATCGTGATTTGTACGGAGGTGGAATAATATGGAGACGAGAGAACTGATCTGTATCGGGTGCCCGTTGGGATGCCCATTGACTGTCCGTATAGACGGGGAGAACGTGGAGGTAAGCGGAAATACCTGCAAGAGGGGTGACGACTATGCCCGCAAGGAGGTATTAAGCCCCACCAGGATTGTGACCTCCAGCGTACATGTGAAGAACGGAGAACTGGAGATGGTATCGGTCAAGACCAAGGAGGATATTCCCAAGGGCAAGATCTTTGAGATCATGGAGGAGATCCGCAAGACTACGGTCAATGCGCCTGTGGCTATCGGGGATGTGGTGATTGAGAACTGTGCAGGGACCGGGATTCCGGTGATTGCCACCAAAAACGTGGCTGCTGTGTAATTCTTTGCCAAATACTCCTTTGGCAGGTAATGGCCGTTGGCCTGGCTTATTGGAAGAACATCTTTGCCGGCAGCGCTGAAGTGATGAACCGGTAAACGGATACGGATGGGAAGAAGGTATTTACAGGTATAGAGCCGGCAAAGGACCAAGGGGGCAGGTGGTTTGCCGGGACATAGTGGCAGTTCAGACAAAAGGAAGCGCCGGATGTTGATCGGATGCAAAATCAGGTATGACTGTTACGGGAAATAGAAGAAAATGAAATGAAGAGGGAAAAGGATTGGCACAGTGCAAGACGTCGGACGTTTTGACTGTGCCGATTCTTGAGTTTTTGGACGGATGCCCTTATAATAAAAAGGAAAGGATTTACCGAAGCGGGAAGGGAGATTGCCAATATGAAAGCAATTGAGTTGTTGGAGACATCGCCGGTGATTGCGGCAGTGAAGGATGACAAGGGGCTGCAGCGTTGCTTTGAGTCGGAGTGCCAGGTGGTGTTTGTCCTGTATGGGAATGTCTGCAATATCGGGGGGATTGTCCGGCAGATTCAGGAACATGGGAAGGTGGCCATTGTCCATGTGGATTTGACGGCAGGGCTGAGCGCTAAGGAGGTGGCGGTGGATTTTATCAAGCAGACCACCAGTGCGGACGGAATTATCAGCACAAAGCCCCTTTTGGTGAAGCGGGCTCTGGAACTGGGGCTCTATGGGGTGCAGCGAACCTTCATGATTGATTCCATGGCAGTGAATACCATGAAAAAGCAGATTGATACCTTTCACCCGGATCTGGTGGAGGTGATGCCGGGGATTATTCCCAAGGTATTAAAGGAGATCCGGGGATACACGGACATCCCGATCATTGCCGGGGGGCTGATTTCGGATAAGAAGGATATTATGGCTGCCTTTGCCGCCGGGGCGGATGCCATTTCCACCACCAAGGAGGATCTGTGGTTTGCCTGACAGGGGGAACGGTGTGTACCTGCACAGGGCGGAAAGGTTCGTGGAGATCCGGGGAAAAGACGGGCTGCATTACGGGGGAGACCAGGCCTGGTTTTCTTGGGAGGGGCGTGAGGGACAAAGCCATGTGGCCAGGCAGGGGGCCTGCGGCACAGTGGCTTTGGCGAATATTGCGGCTTATCTGGCGGAAAGCAACCCGGAGGCCTATGGAGGGCTTTATGCTTACCCTGATTATGAAAAGGACAGTTTTCTGGCACATATGGGGGACTTGTATGGGTATGTGAGGCCTTTTCATGTGGGAAAATTCCCTCTGGGAATCTGGCCGGTCAGCCGCCTGGCAGGGGGCATGGAGCGGTTTGCCAGGGAGCGGGGAGTACAGCTGCGGGCGGTGTGGCGGGACTGGGCCTTTAGCCGGGGGAATGTGCTGCGGTATGTTTTGGAGGGGCTTGAGAGAGACCGGCCGCTGGCAATGTTGGTGGGAACCCACAGACAGAGGCAGGTGGAGGTTTTGCTTCCCGGCAGGGGAAGCTGCTGCCAGGATATTTCCCTGCACTGGGTGACAGTTACCGGGGTGAGAAGGGAGGACGGGACAGGGAAGGGGAAGGTGAAGCTGGCGGTGTCCACCTGGGGCGGACAGGCGTTTCTGGATTTGGATGAGTATGTGAGGGAGCGGATTTATGCGGGGGTGGTGTATTTTGAGTAGTTGTGCAAACCGGCGGCTTCTGCTATAATATTTTGTAGCGACCGGAGATTGCTGCCTGGGTTTATACTATTTGGGCCGGCCTTTTCGGGGGTACGCCTTGGAAGAAGAAACAGAAGGGGAGAAGGATTTTGGATACTCTGGATTATTATAAGAAGCTGGTGGATTTTCTGGGACAGGTTCTGGGGGAGCACGGGGAGGTGGTGCTTCGGGACTGCAGGAAGCCGAACCATGATATCATTGCCATTGCCAACGGCCATGTCAGCGGGCGGACGATTGGGGCGCCGATCACGGACTTTACCTTGTCTGTCCTGGCGAATGAGGAGTGGAAGGAGAAGGATTATGTGGTGAACTATGTGGGCAAGGCAGCGCCCAATAAGAATCTGCGTTCTTCCACCTTTTTTATCCGGGAGGAGGGGGAATTGATCGGGCAGCTTTGTATCAATATCGATATGGGTCCCTATGAGCAGGTGATGAACAGTATCCGTGCCCTGAGCGGGATGGGGCTGATGCATGGCCTGGACACGGAGGGGGTGGTCTGTGAGGGGCCGGTGGAGAATTTTTCCGCGGATGTGGCCGGGGATATGATGAGCAAGGCAGTGGTGCAGGTGGTGGGATCCAGCGACGCCATTGTGCGGGAGCGGCTGACTCAGGAGGACCGGATTCAGATCGTGGAGGGGCTGAACCAGGCGGGGCTGTTCCAGATCAAGGGGGCGGTGAGCCAGGTGGCGGAGTATCTCTACTGCTCGGAGGCCAGCGTGTACCGGTATCTGGCGAAGATCCAGAGGAAGCTGTGAGGGGCGGGAATCTGGCCGGGCAGGTTTTACCTTGGATAAGGGGCCGGCAGGACAGGCCACGGTAACAGGAGAACGTCAGAAAAGAACATAGAATTTTCTGATTTTGTGAGGGCCTCAGCGAAGTTTGGATGAGAGAATAGCCGGGGAAGAATGGGATGGAACCGCAGTATCAGGAATCAGGCGCCCGGGTTGTACTAGCACATCCGATTTTTTGACCCATGTGCGGATTGTATCAGCCGGAACTTCCGGAAGCCTTGTTATCTTATCCATAGATTCCCCATCCTTCAGCGTGTTAACCGCCGTTTTCTTTGCCTGTCTAATCCGGCCTTCTTCGAGGCCTTCCTTGTGGCCTATCTCCCGGCCTTCCTGCATTTTCTCATAACCAAACTGTTCCACTGCTTTTTCCTGATCAAATAATGCCATCATAGATCATCACACCCTTTTGCCCAGGACTGAATCATATTAATCGGAACTTCCAGAAACCTTGCTATTTTATCCAAAGATTCTCCATCCTTTAGCATGTTAACCGCTGTTTTCTTTGCTTGTCTGATCCGGCCTTCCTCGCGGCCTTCCTTGCGGCCTTCCTTGCGGCCTTCCTGCATTTTTTCATAACCAAACTGTTCCACTGCTTTTTCCTGATCAAATAATGCCATCATGATGCTCACAACCTCCTTCTCATGGCTTAAGAGATACTCTTTTAACACGTCTCTGTCCTTACAAATACGGATTGTCTCCTGAACAGCTTCCTTAGTCCTGCCATAGAGTCCTGACTGCTCCTGGTATATTTTGGTGAAATTTACATATTGGCTGATGATGTCATTTTTCCCATCCCCATAGAGCATCTTTACTCTGATGTCCAGGAAGCCTTTTTCCCCGCCAAAGAATTCATCCGTCAGGCTTAAGTATTCCGGTTTCTCCTGACGGTTTCCGGAAAATATAACATACATCTCCGGCCTTGGCAGGCTCAGTTTTCTGCTTCCATAACGGTTCTGATTAGTTGTCTCAATGTAATCATTCCAAGTCTGTGCCAGGTACAAAAACGCCCGTACAACGATGTTGACGCTCAAGTGCCTTGACCGCATTATATCTGGCGAAACTCTGCAGGATATTTGTTCATCTGCAAGGCGGATTTTCGACGGCGTAGCGGTGGCTACGGCTAGAAAATCCAACGCAGCAGGTGGGCAAATAGACAAGGAGTTTCGCCAGATATAATGCGGTCAAGACACTAGGTTGACTGCGCTTCCGCAAGGATCACGATGCGGTCCTTGTTGCGGAAACCCAGGTCATTATAAAGGTCATTCGTCAGGACGTTCTGTATCGTCACATCTACAAGGTCATCCTCTGTTGTTTCCATGTCCTCCGGGTGCAGGGTCTGGTAAAGTTTAAGAAGATACTTTTTGTCCCTGAACAGATCCGAGAACACGCTGTCTCTGATCGTGAGTTTCGCTTCTTTCATTTAAGTCTTCTGTTTTCTTGATTGTACGAAATACGCCCTTCTGACCCATAGTTCTTCTTTTATTATAGTGGAATCATAGTCAGAAAGCAATATTTTTTCCGCAAAGAGATTTTTCCCTGGCGTACCTCTCAAGAAATGCTTAACTTCCTGACATTGGCAGTAAATGGTGACAGAATTTTTTATTATTGTAAAAAAATTTTATTATAATGATTGACAAACCGGTCTCAAAGTACTATATTCTATTTATAAATATTCAATAAATTTCCCATAAACTAAATATGAATTTCATAGGAGGACAGGGTATGGAACGTACAGGCATTCAGTATCAGACGTATGTGCAGATTCTGAAGGAAGAACTGGTTCCGGCCATGGGGTGTACGGAGCCCATTGCACTGGCTTATTGTGCGGCTAAGGCCAGGGAAGTGCTGGGGATTCTGCCGGAGCGCTGTGTGGTGGAGGCCAGCGGTAACATTGTGAAAAATGTGAAGAGTGTGATTGTGCCCAATACCGGAGGCCTCAAGGGCATCGAGGCTGCTGCGGCAGCAGGTGTGGTGGCAGGAGATGCGGGACGTGTCCTGGAGGTGATTGCCGGGGTGACCCAGGAGCAGAAGGTTCAGATCAAGGAGTATATGGAGAAAACCCAGATTCAGGTGAAGGCCCTGGAGACAGATGAACTCCTGGATATGATCGTGACCTTGTACGGGGATGGCTCCTATGCCAAAGTGCGGATTGCCAATTATCACACGAATATTGTATTGATTGAGAAGGATGGGGAAAAGCTGTACGAGATGGGAGTCATGGCCACAGAGGAGGCGCAGATGGCAGACCGGAGCCTTTTGAATGTGAAGGATATTTATGATTTTGCCAAGACCGTGGAGCTGGAGGATGTAAGGGAACTGATCGGTCGCCAGATCGAGTACAACAGCGCCATCTCCAGGGAAGGGCTGGAGCATGACTGGGGCGCCAATATCGGAAGCGTGCTTATAAAGGCCTACGGGGATGATATCCGGGTGCGGGCAAGGGCGGTTGCAGCAGCCGGGTCGGATGCCAGGATGAGCGGCTGTGAAATGCCGGTGATCATCAATTCCGGAAGCGGAAACCAGGGGATGACGGCTTCCCTGCCGGTGATCGAGTATGCAAAGGAACTGAAGGTATCGGAGGAGGAACTGTACCGGGCCCTGGTGCTTTCCAATCTGGTGACCATTCACCAGAAAACGGGAATCGGACGCCTGTCAGCCTACTGCGGCGCGGTCAGCGCGGGATGCGGCGCCGGGTGCGGGATCGCCTGTCTTTTGGGCGGGGATTATGCCGCCATTGCCCACACCCTGGTCAATGCCCTGGCTATTGTTTCGGGAATCATCTGTGACGGGGCAAAGCCCTCCTGTGCCGGGAAGATTGCGGCTGCGGTGGATGCGGGGATTCTGGGATATCAGATGTACATCAACGGACAGCAGTTCCGGGGCGGGGACGGGATTATCTCCAAGGGTGTGGAGAATACCATCCGCAACGTGGGACGCCTGGGCAAGGAAGGCATGAGGGAGACGGATAAGGAGATTATCCAGATTATGACGGATTGTTAAATCAGGAGCGTGTGATCAATTCATTCTTGCCAGGGCACGCTTGATTATGCAGAAGGAGGAGTAAGACAGGGATGAGTGGAAACGATATTCTCAGACTTTTGAATATAGCCGAAGGGCATGGGGAATGCTTGGTGGGCGTGGCCTTGTTTTTTGCCATGCTTGTGGGGCTTTCCCGACTGCCGAAGAAGAAATTCAGCTTTGCCATGCGGGTGCTGATGGGGAGCGGGGCCGGGACATTATTCGGGCTGGCGGCCTGGGCCTATAGCCAGACAGACCGGGAACCGGTCCTGGAGAGCTTCAATGCCTGGTTCGGGCTGGTGGCACGGGGGTATTTGTCCCTGTTTGTGTGCCTGATTCTGCCTATGGTGTTTTTGGCTTCTGTCCGGCTGGTGCTTCACACGCCGGCAGAGAAGCAGGTCTCTCCCCTGACTCGCTGGAAAAAACGTGTCAATACCGGGATGATGGCAGTCAGTGCCTTGATTGCCGCCTGCCTGGGACTGGCATTTCAGGTCGGGGTGATGCCAGGTGAGAAAGCAGAGGTATTTTCCTGGAGCGTGGAAAACGGCGAGGGTATGGTGGAATTGATTGCCGATGTGATTCCGGCGGGAATAGGCTGGGATTTGCTGGCCGCCAATGTGATCGGGATCTTTGTGTTTGGCATTTATGTGGGAATCGCAGCCCGGAGGATGTCAGGAAAATACATGGATACGGTGAAGCCGGTGTTTGACCTTACCGAGGGGGCTTTTTCCGTGGGAACCAGCGTGTGCAAGACGATCATTGCCTACAAGCCCATGGGGGCTGCGGCGATTATGGCCTCCCTTACCGTCCGGTACGGGGTGATGGTGCTTCTCATGCTGGTGAAGATGCTGTTGGTGCTCTGCCTGGGCGCGGCCCTGATGCTGCTGGTGCAGCTGCTTTTAGCAGGCATTTCCGGTGTGGGGCCGGCTTCCTTTTTCCGGGCAGGGAAGGAAGCGATGGTGAAGGCCTTAAAGACCCGTTCCGGTTCCGCGTGCCTGCCGGAGGCCCAGAAGGCTCTGGCAGAAGGGCTGGGGCTGAACCGGGAGGTGACGGATCTGGTGTCAGCCTATGCCATCTCTTCCGGGATGCAGGGCTGCGGGGCACTGTTTCCGGCCATGGCGGCAGTGTTTGCCGCCGGATTGTCCGGTGTGGTGATGACGCCGGGGATGGTGATTTTGCTGGTGGCAGTGATTGTCCTGATGTCCTATGGAATCACGGATCTTCCGGGTACAGCCACCATGGCGGAGTTTGCGGCGGTTCTGGGTGCCGGCCTGACAGAGGCAGTGCCGGGTCTGGGGGCAATGATTGCCATTGACCCCATCGGGGATGTGCCCAGGACATTGATCAATGTGACCGGCTGTATGGCAAATGCCATATTTGTGGAAAGGAAGGTGAGAAAGTGAAGGTTGTGATTATCGGCGGCGTGGCGGCAGGGATGTCGGCAGCCTCCAAGATGAAACGGCTTTTGAAAGACCAGGCAGAGATCGTGGTGTATGAGAAGGGGGAGGAGGTCTCCTACGGCGCCTGCGGGATTCCCTTTTATATCTCGGACCACATCCGCCAGGGAAGCGAACTGATTGCCCGGACGGCGGAGGAATTTGCAAAGAGCGGGATTCCCGTGAAGACCTGGCATGAGGTGACAGACGTGGACACAGAGGCAAAGACGGTGACCGTGAAGAATCTAAAGAGCGGCGAGGTATTTACGGACAGCTATGACAAGCTGGTAGTGGGCAGCGGCGCCGGGGTGCGGCATTTCCCGCCCTTTGACAAGGAGTATGGGAATCTGTATGAGATTCGGAACGTGGCGGACGGAACCCGGGTGAAGAAAGCGCTTCTGGAAGAAAAGACAGAGAATGTGGTGATTGTGGGCGCCGGCTTTATCGGTCTGGAGGTGTCGGAGGCCTGCCGCCATTACGGGAAGAGCGTGACCATAGTGGAACTGGCCCCCCATATTCTGCCTGCCTTTGACACGGAGGTCAGTGAAGCTTTGGAGGCGGAACTTACGAAAAACGGGGTGGCGGTGCGGACAGGAACCCTGGTGAAGGAACTGGTGGCGGAAAACGGAACCATCACCGCAGCCCGGTTGGAGTGTAAGGGTGCGGACGGCCAGGTGCAGACGGAAGAGATTCCCGTGGACTTTTTGATCAACAGCGCCGGGATTGCGCCCTGTACGGATTTTATCAGGAATGTGGAAAAGGCGAAAAACGGTGCGATCTGCGTCAATGAGCGGATGGAGACCAGCGTTAAGGACGTGTACGCGGCAGGGGACTGCAGCATTATGCACTCGGCAATCACAGGCCAGTACCAGTATGCGCCTCTGGGAACCAATGCCAACAAGCAGGGGCGGATTATCGGGGACATCTTAGGCGGTGCAACCCCCAAGCCCTTTAAGCTGATCGGCAGTTCGGCTTTGCGTCTGTTTGGAATGGATGCGGCCAAGGTAGGGCTGTCGGAGAAGGATGCTTTGGCTGCGGGGCTGGATTTTAAGGTGAATACTATTACCGGCAACAGCTATGCCAACTACTATGGGAAAGAGAAGCTGAATATCAAGCTGATCTATGATGCCAAAACCCGGGTGGTGTTAGGGGCGGAGACCTGGGGGCAGGGAATTGTGGTGCCTCGTGCCAACTATTATGCCATCGCCATCTACGCAGGGCTGACGGTGGATGAGATGGGATTCATGGATCTGTGCTACTCGCCGCCGTTTTCCGGGGTGTGGGATGCGGCTCTGATTGCCTCCAATACGGCGAAGTAGTAAAAAGGAGTAAAAACGCAGGACAGGTAATTGCAGTAATTACCTGAAATATAAACACAAAAAGGAGAACTTGAAGTATGAAAGACAAGACTCAGACAACAAAGCGTTCCTTTATTCTGCGCTTCCTCGACATGATTGAGGTGGCGGGAAACAAACTGCCGACCCCGCTTACGATTTTCTTTTATCTGGCAGTGTTTGTGGTAGTGCTTTCCGGAATCGGCGCCGCTATGGGGTGGAGTGCCACCGGTGAGATGTACAATTCCGGCAGCGGCACGGTGGAGGAAACCACGGTGAGTGTGGTGAGCCTGTTCAGTATCTCGGGATTGCAGTATATGCTGACCTCGGCCGTGACCAACTTTACCAATTATGCGCCTCTGGGATTTACGGTGGTGATCATGCTGGGTATCGGTGTGGCGGAGAGTTCCGGCTGGCTGAACGGACTGATTCACAAGGTGGTGAAGATCACTCCGGCACAGCTGGTGACTCCTATGGTGGTGTTTATCGGCGTTATGACCAATGTGGCGGAAAATGCAGGGTATGTGGTATTCATCCCCCTGGCGGCCATGATCTTTAAGGCTTATAAGAAGCATCCTCTGGCCGGTGTGGCGGCAGGCTTTGCCGGGGTGTCCGGCGGGTTTTCCGCAAACCTGCTGATCGGTTCCGCAGACGCCACTCTGTCCGGCTTTTCCACGGCAGCTGCCCAGACCCTGGATCCGGCCTACAATGTGACTCCTCTGTCTAACTGGTTTTTTATGATTGCTTCCACGATCTTGATTACCGTGGTGGGAACCCTGATTACGGAACTGGTGGTTATCCCCAGGCTGGGGCCGTACAAGGAGAACGGGGACGGCACCCTGGTGGAGGTTTCCAATGAACTGACGGATAAGGAAGAGAAGGCGCTGCGGGTGGCCAACTGGGTATTTGTGGCGATTGCGGCAATTTATGTGATCTGCTGTATCCCCAAGGGCTCCTTTATGAGGAATCCGGAGACGGGAAGCCTGATTGAGGGATCCACCCTGATGAATGCCATCATTCCTTTGTTTACGCTGTTGTTCTTTATTCCATCCTTTGTGTACGGCAAGCTTTGCGGCAGCTTTAAGAGTGACAAGGATGTGGTGGCCTCCTTCAACAAGTCCATTGCCTCCATTTCCGGGTTTATTGCCATGGCATTTGTGGCTGCCCAGTTCACCAATTATTTTGGAAAAACCAATATCGGGCGGATTCTGTCCTTTAAGGGTGCGGAATTTTTGCAGAGCCTGAATATTAATTCCGTGGGACTGATGATGTGCTTTATCCTGGTGGCCGGATTTGTCAACCTGTTCATGGCCTCGGCTTCCGCCAAGTATGCCATCTTTGCACCGGTATTTGTGCCCATGTTTATGAAAATGGGCCTGTCCCCGGAGCTGACCCAGGTGGCCTACCGGATCGGTGACAGCACCACCAATATCATCGCGCCGGTCATTGCCTGGATTCCTTACATATTGACCGTGATGAAGAAGTACGATAAGGATACGGGCTGGGGAACCCTGGTTTCTTCCATGCTGCCCTATTCCATGGCCTTCCTGGTAAGCTGGGCTGCCATGCTGGCGCTGTGGATGATCCTGAACCTGCCCTTAGGACCTGGGGCTCCGGTGTTCTATACCATCGGATAAGAGAATGATGCGCCGGAACCGGAACCTTTAAAGAATGCGGAAAGAAAAGAAGGAGGACGGAGATGTTTGAGGAGAGAGTGGCGAGGGTGCTGAAAAATATGGAGGAGAAGGGGCTGGAGCAGATGCTGATCAGTGACCCGCCTTCCGTGTATTATCTGACGGGGAGATGGATTCTGCCCAATGAGCGGCTGCTGGCTCTTTATTTAAATAAGAAGGGGAACCACAAGCTGTTTGTGAATAAGCTGTTTACCGTTGAGGGGGATATCGGGATTGAGAAGGTCTGGTTCTCGGACACGGATCCCGGGTGTGAGATCATTTCCGGGTATACGGATCATGATAAGGTGCTGGGGATCGACAAGAAGATGGCAGCGAAGTTTTTGCTGGAACTGATGGAACTGGGGGCGGGCAGCGGTTATCAGAATGCCTCGGAGTGCGTGGATAAGGCCCGCCGGATCAAGGATGAGGAGGAGAAGGAGAAGATGATCCTGGCATCCCAGCTGAATGACGCGGCTATGGCCAGGTTCCGGGGGCTGATTAAGGAAGGCGTGACGGAACTGGAGATTGCGGCAGGGATGAATGCCATCTATAAGGAACTGGGAACCGAGGGCCCCTCCTTCGGGCCGCTGGTCAGCTTTGGGGCGAATGCGGCGGTCGGGCATCACAAGCCAGACGGCACAGTTTTAAAAGAGGGGGACTGTGTGCTCTTTGATGTGGGCTGCAAGAAGAATGGCTACTGTTCGGACATGACAAGGACCTTTTTCTACAAGAGTGCCAGTGACAAAGGCCGGGAGGTCTATGAGATCGTAAAGAAGGCCAATCTGGCGGCCCAGGCAGTGATGAAGCCGGGAATGCGGTTCTGCGATATCGATAAGGTGGCCCGGGACATTATCACTGAGGCGGGGTATGGCCCCTATTTCACCCACCGGCTGGGGCATTGCATCGGGATTGAGGTCCATGATGCGGGAGATGTGTCGGCGGTGAATACGGATGTGGTGGAGGAAGGGATGATCTTTTCCTGCGAGCCGGGGATCTATCTGCCGGGGGAACTGGGCGTGCGGATCGAGGATCTGATGCTGGTGACGAAGGACGGGGCGGTGAGCCTGAACCGGGATTCTAAGGAGTTGGAGGTTGTAGGGTAAGGAAAAGAGGGGTTCCGGGCATGGGAAGGCATGCTGATTTTCGGCAGAAATTCCTTGCTACATCTATTTTCCCATGATATAATTACCTAAAACTAAAGTTAATATTGAGTCTGCTTGTATCTCACTGCAAAGATGAGAATCCGTATGGAAGAGGAAATGGCCTATGAAGAATAATTATGGATTGACTAACACAGAATTGCTGATTATGGAACTTTTTTGGTCAGAGAACAGGCCGATGACATTCCGGGAGATTATGGAGATTGCCAGGAGGGACTGGAAGAAGGAGTGGAAGGTACAGACTCTGAACACTTTTCTGAACGGCCTCCAGAAGATGGGGATGATCCAGGCAGAGCGGAGTGTAGTTAATCCATATAATGAGTACCATGCCTTATGCACCAGGGATGAGCACATCCACAGGTGGACGAAGGAACTGGTAGAGGTTTGTTACAACAATTCTTTTAAGGCTTTGATAGCTGCATACATTGGTGAGGGAGAACTGACGGAACAGGAGAAGGAGGAAGTGAGAAAGGTCCTCGAGACAGTTAAGTGAGATAGAAAGCTGGCAGAATATCGGCAGTAGGGGGAATGATCTCCTTTTTGATAGGAATTCCGGATGAGGAGGTTCTTATCAAAGAGGAGATGTTTTTATATTGCAGTATTGCGGCCCTGGCAGTGCCGAAATGGCCAGGACAAGGGAATGGCGGCGAAAATGCTTGACGGCAGTGGGGATTGCCGGTAACATAGAATAGAATTTTGAATTTGGGCAGGGGGTTGCCGGGGAAAGCGTGGTAAGCCTATAAACGGAGCAAGCCTGACGGCATCAGGAAGGGAAAGGAGAAGAGGCAGCGATGGCATTTACACATCTGCACGTCCATACAGAATATAGCTTGCTGGACGGTTCTTGTAAAATAAAAGAATTGGTGCAGTGCGCGAAGGATTTGGGCATGGACAGCATGGCAGTAACGGACCATGGGGTGATGTACGGCGTGATTGATTTTTACCGGGCAGCAAGGGAAGCGGGGATTAAGCCAATCATTGGCTGTGAGGTTTATGTGGCGCCCGGCTCGCGTTTTGACCGGGAGACCGGCAGCGGGGAGGACCGGTATTACCATCTGGTTTTACTGGCGGAGAATAACCAGGGGTACCATAACCTGATGAAGATTGTGTCGAAGGGTTTTATTGACGGTTTTTATTATAAACCAAGGGTGGATTATGAGGTGCTGGAGACCTATCATGAGGGGATCATTGCGCTTAGCGCCTGCCTGGCCGGGGAGGTACAGCGGAACCTGGCGCGGGGGATGTATGAGGAGGCGAAGAAGTCTGCCCTGCATTACCAGGAGATCTTCGGAAAAGGGAATTTTTTCCTGGAACTGCAAGACCATGGGATCCCAATGCAGCGGACGGTTGACCAGGGGCTGATGCGTATGAGTCAGGAATTGGGGATTGGCCTGGTTGCCACCAATGATATCCATTATACCTTCGCCCAGGATGCGGCGGCCCACGATATCCTTTTATGCATCCAGACCGGCAAAAAAGTTGCGGATGAAAACAGGATGCGCTATGAGGGGGGACAGTATTACTGCAAGTCGGAGCAGGAGATGCGGGAATTGTTTTCCTATGCCCAGGAGGCAATTGACAATACCCATAAGATTGCTGAGCGGTGCAACGTGGAAATAGAATTCGGGGTAACCAAACTGCCGCATTATGATGTGCCGGAAGGCTATGATTCCTGGAGTTACCTGAACAAGCTGTGCGAGGACGGCATGGCAAAGCGTTATCCCCAGGATGACGGGACATTGAGGGAACGCCTCACATATGAACTGGATGTAATCCGCAATATGGGATATGTGGACTATTTTCTGATCGTGTGGGATTTTATCCATTTTGCGCGTTCCCATGATATTATGGTTGGCCCGGGGAGGGGTTCTGCGGCAGGCAGTATTGTGGCTTACTTCCTGGAGATCACGGATATCGATCCGGTTCGCTATCATTTACTGTTTGAACGTTTTTTGAATCCGGAGAGAGTATCCATGCCGGATATTGATATTGATTTTTGTTTTGAACGGCGCCAGGAGGTCATTGATTATGTGGTGGAGAAATATGGAAAGGACCAGGTGGTGCAGATTGTTACCTTTGGTACATTGGCTGCTAAGGGTGTGGTGCGGGATGTGGGGCGGGTGCTCGATATGCCGTATGCCCGCTGCGATGCCATAGCAAAAATGATACCCGGGGATTTGGGCATGACCCTTGACAAGGCTCTTCGGCAGAGCCCGGATTTGCGGGAAGCATACCAGCAGGATCAGGAGGTTAAATACTTAATTGATATGGCAAAGCGCCTGGAGGGGCTGCCACGCCACACATCCATGCATGCAGCCGGGGTGGTAATCGGCCAGCGGGCAATGGACGAGTTTGTCCCTTTGTCCCGTGCGCAGGACGGCACGATCACCACACAGTTTACCATGACCACTCTGGAGGAACTGGGGCTTTTGAAAATGGATTTCCTGGGGCTCCGGACCCTGACCGTGATCCAGAATGCTGTGAGGCAGGTGGAAAAAAACCACGGCATCCGCCTGGATATGGGGAAGATCGATTATAATGACAAAGCCGTGCTGGCATCGATTGGGACAGGGAAATGCGACGGGGTGTTCCAGCTGGAAAGTTCCGGCATGAAGAACTTCATGAAGGAGTTGAAACCGGAGAATCTGGAGGATATCATAGCCGGGGTGGCATTGTACCGCCCGGGGCCGATGGATTTTATCCCACGCTACCTGAAAGGGAAGAATGACAAGGCACAGGCAGTTTATGACTGCCCGCAGCTGGAACCTATCTTAAGCCCGACCTATGGGTGTATTGTCTATCAGGAACAGGTGATGCAGATTGTGCGGGATTTGGCGGGATATACCATGGGGCGCAGTGACCTGGTGCGCCGTGCCATGTCCAAGAAAAAGACTGCAGTGATGGAGAAAGAGAGACAGAACTTTGTTTACGGGAATCCGGAGGAGGGGGTTGCCGGCTGCATTGCCAATGGGATTGATGAGAAGACAGCAAACCATATCTATGATGAGATGATTGATTTTGCCAAATATGCATTTAATAAGTCCCATGCAGCATGCTATGCAGTGGTGGCAGTCCAGACGGCATATTTGAAATATTATTACCCGAAAGAATTTATGGCGGCCCTGATGACCTCGGTAATGGACAATAATACAAAGGTGGCAGAGTATATCCTGAGTTGCCGCCAGATGGGGATTGGGATCCAGCCGCCGGATATCAATGAGGGGGAGAGCGGTTTTTCCGTTGCAGGAGAGGGGATCCGTTATGGGCTTTCCGCGATTAAGAGTGTGGGGCGCACAATGGTGGACGCGATAGTCAAGGAGCGGGAAAGCGGGGGATTTTACACCTCCCTGGATGATTTTGTGGAACGGATGGGGGGAAAAGAACTCAATAAACGTACATTGGAGAATTTTATTAAGTCGGGTGCATTGGACAGCCTTCCAGGCAACCGCCGGCAGAAGACAATGATTGCCCCGGAACTTTTGGAACAGAAGAATAAGGAAAAGAAGAATTCCCTGGAAGGACAGATGAGCCTGTTTGATTTTGCCGGTGAGGAGGAAAAGAAGCAGTATCAGATCCGGATGCCGGAGGTGGAGGAATTTCCAAAGGAGGAACTGCTGGCTTTTGAAAAGGAAATCCTGGGAGTGTATGTCAGCGGGCACCCCCTGGAGGAATATATGGAGGTGTGGAAGAACAGCATCACTGCCCGTACCACAGATTTTTCTGCGGAAGAAGAGGGGGGCAGGGCGGTGCTTGCCGATGGGGAACATGTGATAATCGGCGGAATGATCATCAGCAAGATGGCAAAAACCACAAAGACAGGAAAAATGATGGCCTTTGTGACGATTGAGGATTTGGTGGGAACCGTGGAGGTTCTGGTATTCCCCAGGGACTATGAGCGGGGGCGCAGCCAGCTGGTGGAGGATTCCAAGGTGTTTGTGCGGGGACGGGTTTCTATGGGGGATGACGCTGTGGGAAAGCTGATCCTAGAGCAGGTGATTCCTTTTGAATCCCTCCCGAGGGAGTTGTGGCTGCAGTTTGCCGACAAGGCGGAATATGATGAAAAACAGCAGCAGGTTTTTGATATCCTGAAAATGGAGGAAGGGCAGGACACGGTTGGGATTTTCTTAAAAAAGGAACGGGCAAAGAAGATTTTGCCCGCAAACTGGAGAGTATGTGCAAATAAGACAATTCTGGAGAGGTTATACCCATTGCTTGGTGAAAATAATGTCAAACTTGTGGAAAAGGGATTGAAAAGATAGGAGAAATGATTTAAAATAAAAACAATTCAGTATATGTAGATCAACGCCGTTGGGCGTGGGACAAATAGGAGGAGCAGGTTATGGCAAAAGAGGTTAAGACAATAGGCGTTCTCACAAGCGGTGGAGATGCACCGGGCATGAATGCAGCTATTCGTGCAGTGGTCCGGACCGCTCTGAACCTGGGGCTGAATGTGAAGGGGATCATGCGTGGATATGCAGGGCTTCTGCAGGAGGAGATTGTTGATCTGAAGAGTTCAAGCGTTTCCAACATTATCTACCGTGGCGGGACGATCCTCTATACGGCCCGCTGCATGGAGTTCACTACGCTGGAAGGGCAGCAGCTGGGGGCGGAGATTTGCCGCAAGCATGGGATTGACGGTGTAGTGGTAATCGGTGGTGATGGCTCCTTCAGGGGCGCTGGCAAGCTGGCTGCTCTGGGGATTAATACAATTGGGGTGCCAGGGACCATTGACCTGGATGTGGCCTGCAGTGATTATACCATCGGGTTTGATACTGCGGTGAATACGGCCATGGAAGCGATAGACCGGGTGCGGGATACCTCCACCTCACATGAACGGTGCAGTATTATTGAGGTTATGGGGCGGAACGCGGGTTACATTGCATTGTGGTGCGGTTTTGCCAACGGTGCAGAGGATGTGCTGCTCCCGGAACGTTATGACGGCAATGAGCAGGTGTTGATCAACCGTATTATTGCAAACCGTAAGCAGGGAAAGAAGCATAATATTATTATTAATGCCGAAGGGATCGGTCATTCCACTTCAATGGCCAGGAGGATTGAGGCAGCGACTGGCGTGGAGACGCGGGCGACGATCTTGGGCCATATGCAGCGGGGCGGGACACCGACTTGTAAGGACAGGGTATATGCGTCTATTATGGGAGCGAAAGCAGCGATGCTGCTGGCCGAGGGCAAGAGCAACCGTGTGGTGGCCTATAAGAATGGTGAGTATGTGGATTTTGATATCCAGGAAGCACTCCAGATGAAGAAGGATATCCCGGAAGACCAGTTCGAAATCTGCAAACTCCTGGTTCGGTAAACAGGAATAGGTTGGAAAAGTAAACAGGCATGATAAAGGATGCCCGGCAGCCATGGGTGATAGGTCTGCCGGGCTTTTTAGTTTCATCCGGGCATGTTTGATGATTGCGTGCCCTTGCAAAGAGAATGGGCCCTGAAGCGGCCGGCTGCGGCAGGGAAGCCTGCTGCGCGGCAGGCTGTGGCCTAAGGAGGAAAGGGGAAAAGATGGTACTTTGTGGTTCTAATGGCTATGAACGGAAATATTATTTTAATGAAACATTTTCCAATCTGCCGGAAGCTGTCCAAAAGGAACTGCAGATCTTATGTGTATGGTTCACAGAAGAATGCGGAGGGATACTGACAATGGAATTCGATGAGGGCGGAAAACTGGAATTCAAACATACAACGTCAGAGTACGACGGTTATTATGATGAAATAGGGGCAGACTTAAAGATCAAGCAATATAGGGAGCAGCAAAGGGAATTGCTGGAAGGGCTTGAATTATATTATAAGACTCTGTTTCTGTTCAAAAACCCGGGAGAAAGCTTTGCAGGCGAGGGGAGGGAAAGATGAAACTGCGGATAGGAGATGTGGAACCGGAAAACAATCTGCTGTTAGCGCCAATGGCGGGGGTGACAGACCAGCCTTTCCGGAAGCTTTGCCGGGAACAGGGATGCGGCCTGTTATGCACGGAGATGGTCAGCGCAAAGGCAATTTATTATAATAACCGGAATACCCTGGAACTTCTGCAGATCAATCAGGAGGAGCATCCGATTGCCGTACAGCTATTTGGCTCGGATCCAGAGACAGTAAGTGAGATGGCGGCGCGGGTTGCGGAGGGACCCTGCGATATCATTGATTTTAATATGGGATGCCCGGTTCCGAAGGTGGTGAATAATGGGGAGGGTTCCGCATTAATGAAGGATCCGGCACGGGTAGAGAGAATCCTGTCTGCATTGGTGAAAAAGGTAAAAAAGCCGGTGACGGTGAAGTTTCGGAAAGGATTCGATGAGGGGCATGTGAATGCCGTGGAGATTGCCAGGATTGCGGAGGGCTGCGGTGTGGCGGCAGTGGCGGTTCATGGAAGAACCCGGCAGCAATTTTATTCGGGACATGCAGACTGGGATATCATCCGTAAGGTGAAAGAGGCGGTGAAAATTCCGGTGATTGGAAATGGGGATATTTTTTCGCCAGAGGATGCCGGGAGGATGATAGAGGAGACAGGGTGTGACGGGCTGATGATTGCACGGGGGGCACAGGGGAATCCCTGGCTGTTTGGGCGGATTAAACATTATCTGGATACCGGGGAGTTACTGCCGGAGCCAAATGCAGAAGAGATTTGCCGGATGGTTCTGCGGCATGCCAGGATGCAGGTGGAACAGAAGGGGGAACTTCTGGGGATGAAGGAGATGCGCAAACATATTGCCTGGTATACGGCGGGGCTCCCACACTCTGCGTCTGTGCGCAGGGAATGTAACTATGTGGAAACCATTGCAGGCCTGGAGGCTCTGCTGCCACAGCTTACCAGGAGGCGTTAAGGACTAAAACCTGTCCCGGAACCCGTTTTCCAGGACAAGGAAAAAAACGGGGTTTGGGGTATCGGCCTGTCTGCCGGGATGCTTGTACGCCCCGCAGATTGTGTGGAAATATTGGTGGAAATATTGGCTCCCAACGATTCTTGACAAGCCTGGTTCTTTAGGATATAATACATGGAATGCAACGAGCCAAAGCCGTGCTGGCACGGAATTGGCGACTGCCAGAGAGCCGGATGAGAAGGAGCGGTTTGGTGCAGAGTAGTAAAAAAGGAAGGAAATGAGTGGCATGGCGGAAAAGAAAAATATTTTAACCTATGCTGGCCTGAAGCAGTATGAAGATGAACTTCAGGATTTGAAAGTGAATCGCAGACGGGAAATAGCACAAAAGATTAAGGAAGCAAGAGAGCAGGGGGACTTGTCTGAAAATGCGGAGTATGATGCTGCAAAGGATGAACAGCGGGACATTGAACTTCGGATTGAGAAACTGGAAAAGCTTTTAAAGAACGCGGAAGTGATTGACGAGGATGAGATAGATATCAACAAGATCAGCATTGGCTGTAAAGTTAAGGTTTATGATGCGGATTTTGATGAGGAAATGGAGTTCCGGATTGTTGGCTCCACGGAAGCGAACAGCCTGCAGAACAAGATTTCAAATGAATCACCGGTTGGCCAGGCATTGCTTGGTAAAAGTGTGGGGGATGTAGTGGATGTGGAAACACAGGCCGGGGTGATCCAGTATAAAGTGCTGGAAATTCAGAGGGTGTCATAGGCAGATAGCTGTAACCGTCCGAAAGGAATAGGAACGGTTGCATATGATTATTATTCCACGAAAAAGAGGAGCAGAGGATGGCAGAACAGCAGAATCAGCAGAAGAAGCATAGCCAGGAACCGGATTTAAATCAGTTGTTAAAGGTGCGCCGGGAGAAGCTTGCAGAACTTCAGGCAGCAGGAAAGGATCCGTTCCAGATTACAAAATATGATGTAACCGTTCACAGTACGGATGTGAAAGAGGATTATGCACAGTGGGAGGGCAAGGAAGTTTCCGTTGCCGGGCGGATGATGTCCAAGCGTGTGATGGGCAAGGCATCTTTCTGCAATATTCAGGATCTGAAAGGCAACATTCAGTGCTATGTGGCGCGGGACGATCTGGGTGAGGAAGCCTATAAGGCCTTCAAGAAGCTGGACATCGGTGATATCGTCGGCGTGGAAGGCATTGTGTTTACCACGAAGATGGGAGAGATCTCCATTCACGCAAAGTCCATGACACTCTTGTCCAAGAGTCTGCAGATTCTTCCGGAGAAGTATCATGGCCTGACCAATACGGATATGCGTTACCGCCAGCGGTACACAGACCTGATCATGAATGAGGATGTGAGGAAGACCTTTGTCATGCGTTCCAGAATCATCAGCAGTATCCGGCGTTATCTGGATGCCCAGGGCTTTCTCGAGGTGGAAACCCCTATGCTGGTGAGCAATGCCGGAGGGGCGGCAGCCAGACCCTTTGAGACTCATTACAATGCATTGGATGAAGACGTGAAGCTGAGGATCTCCCTGGAGTTGTACCTGAAAAGGCTGATTGTAGGCGGTATGGAGCGGGTCTACGAGATTGGCCGTGTGTTCCGCAATGAGGGGCTGGATACCAGACATAATCCGGAGTTTACCCTGATGGAGCTTTACCAGGCTTACACGGATTATTACGGCATGATGGATCTGACGGAGAACATGTTCCGCCATGTAGCCCAGGAGGTATGCGGGACCACCCTTATTCCCTATGCTGAGGTGGAGATTGACCTTGGAAAGCCCTTTGAGCGTCTGACCATGATTGATGCCATTAAGAAGTACACAGGGATTGATTTTGAGGAGATTAAGACTACAGAGGAAGCGAAGAAGCTGGCGGACGAGAAGGGGGTTCACTATGAGACCCGTCATGTCCGCGGTGATATCATTAATCTGTTCTTTGAGGAGTTTGTGGAGGAGCATTTGATTCAGCCTACCTTCATTATGGATCATCCGGTGGAGGTATCTCCCCTGACCAAGAGAAAGCCGGATAAACCGGAACTGGTGGAGCGGTTTGAACTGTTTATCTATGCAAGGGAGATGTGCAATGCCTATTCGGAACTGAATGATCCCATTGACCAGCGGGAGCG
>CAJURT010000023.1:53186-57816 GCA_910588875.1 uncultured Lachnospiraceae bacterium | reverse complement strand
AAGCATATTTGCCAGCCGCCAACATACGGAGCGCAACCTCTTTCATTCCCTCTTTTAATGTCCGATTTCTCATATCTTCCATAGTCCGGCACATAATCTCGATTCCCTCCTTGCTCTCTTTGAAAAATCTCACCCTGCTTAACCCCATAGTTTTTTACATAAATCGTATCGATTTCCCTGGAATATCTTCAGGCAACGATTGAAACCACTGCATAAAATTAACCAAATAATTCTTCATTAGAAAACCTCAAAATTTTTTATTTATAATTATGTATTTTGCATTTCCAACTCTTTTGCCAGCTTTCCTCACTCACTATTGCTTCAAACACAGGCTCAAGGAA
The DNA here is from genome assembly GCA_910588875.1 of uncultured Lachnospiraceae bacterium. Classification (GTDB taxonomy): domain Bacteria; phylum Bacillota; class Clostridia; order Lachnospirales; family Lachnospiraceae; genus Brotaphodocola. Next base: position 57,475 of record CAJURT010000023.1, on the reverse strand, counting down.
AGTCTGTATTTCCTCAATGACCGCCGAAAACTCAAGCGTATCATTTTTTATGGTTTTCAAGAAGAATTTCCACCGCTTCTGCATATCCGCATCCTCGGCAAGTGCGAGAATACGCTTGAAACTGTCCTTTTTATAGGGCGTCCCTCGCCGTTTTAATGTTTTGGATATTGCTGTCTGCAGTTTTCCTCCGTCAAAGTCAAAAGTCCTTGCCAGATAGTAAATATCGAAAAAGTCCTTCATTCTGCCTGTCAGTTCAAACCGTTGTAGGATAGCGTCAAACTTCTCCGCAATAGTACTTTCAAGAGAATAAGTCATAATGACAGGAGATTCGAAATCGGGGAGTTGCGTATGGATAGTCCGCTGTTCGGCACAAGGAACAATCACATCGCCCACACCAATATCCACATTAAAGGGAACCCGGACATTTTTTATCTTTCCGATAATCTGTGTGCTGATGCCGTGATATTTCCTTTGCGGTGAGATTTCCTCGAACCCTTTCGCTGTCATCTCGATATAATCATTCCCCGTAGGCGTAGCAAGAATTTTTAGGATAAGGGCTTTTACTTCATCTAACGAATGGGGAACGCTGCGAAGCAGAAAATCCACATCAATCGTTGCCCGGCTTTCAAAATTTGTGAGGGTATAAATAAACAATCCTCCCTTGAGAATAAGCGTATCCTCATATCCGGATTTTGAGAGTTTCCGCAGAAATTCCTCCTGCATAAAAAGCTGTAGGCATTGCTGATAACTGATACCAGCCGCCTTCGCCTTATTCTTAAGCTTTGCCAAAACAGATGCTGCCACATCAGCCATCACAACCACACTCCAATCAATTCTTTTACACGCTTTTGCATACGCAATACTTTTGCATACTCCATCAGATTCGGTATATTTTTTTTCGGGTCTTTTACATATCCTTGTATTGCCTTATTAAAAATCTCTTTATCCATTTTGTTCATATTCCGCAGTACATCGCAAATAGTACGGTCACGGTCATAGATACGGACATCCACAAAATTAATGCTGCCTTTTGTTTCGCCAAGAGGTACTAAAACAGGCTCAACCCGATATGCCTTTACAAAGGGATAGTCAATATTTGTACGGCTTCTGGAGACATTTTTATCAATCGTAATATTCCACTCGGCAGGATTGCGGTCGCTGTACTGATAGTAAAAGAGGGCAGTTTCCATACAAAGCACCGCATCGGGGAAAAGACGGTTGATAATTTTAACTTCCTGCTCGCCATAGGTTTCTGTCCAATGATAATAGCCCCGTTTGATTTTTTCAATGAAACCTTGGTTTAGTAATTGTTGAATATCCGCATAGTAGATTCTATAGGAATCCAGTTGGGCAGTTGTCATGATATTATCGTGTTTGGAAAAAATCTTCTTAACCGCGTTTGTTGATTTTTCATCAAGCATTGTCTCACCTCTACTAAACCGCACGTAATTTTATCAACGATTGTGTGTTTTACTATAATATATCCGATATTTCTTAAAAAGTCAATTTCGTAAAGCACGCATTAGAGTGTGTTTGAAAATTGCTTTCTGGCAGCGGTGTGTCGCAGTTTGTGGGGGATTTGACTCTCGTTTGGAACATATATCTCTGGCTGTGGAGGGATTTCTGTGAAAGAACAGGCGGAAAGATGTTGGGGAATGCCGTCAATATGCACAAAATTGAAAGCTTTAGCTTGTTGAAAATGGAGAAATGAGAAAAGATGGGAAAAACATAGTTGCAAACTCTGTGCAAACGAGATATATTTAATGCAAGCGATTGCGTGATAAATGCAAATAGTTGTGAACAAAATGAGGAGGAAAAGCGATGAGTGACAGGAAAAACAGCAGTAATGAACTGGTTATACTATCACCAGTGACTGGGAAAGCGGTTGCATTGGAACAGGTTCCGGATCCGGTATTTTCCCAGAAAATTATTGGCGATGGCATGGCAGTGATTCCGGAGGACGGAAGGATTGTAAGCCCGGTGACCGGGGAGGTGGCCTCTGTGGCAGATACCCTTCATGCTTTTGGCTTCCGCACAGATGAGGGAGTGGAACTTCTGGTTCATGTGGGACTGGAGACGGTGGCACTTAAGGGAGAGTGCTTTCAGGTTCATGTGAAGGCAGGCCAGCGGATACAGGCCGGGGACCTGGTGGCAGAGGTGGATCTGGCATTTCTGGCGGAGAGACAGATCAATCCCATCACGCCGGTGCTGGTATGCGGCGGCATGGAGGGAAAGAGGCTGAAGGGGCAGGAGGGCCCGGTGACAGCCGGGAAGGATGTGCTGGTGACGCTGGAGGCGGATGGCAGCGAGGCGGCCGGAGCATCTGTTGGCAGCGGTGTGGGAGCGGCAGGAGGCAACGCTGGTTCAGGCAGCGCCGGGGCAGGTTCCGGAACCCGGGGCAGTGTTCCGGCAGGCAGCGCCGGGGCAGGAAGCGGTGCCGGGGGAAATGGCTCTGGCAGCGGCGGTTCGGGTAAGGAAGCCGGGGGAAATGCTTCGGACAAAGCAGCCGGTCAGAAGCCGGAAAAGAAGCTGGCCATTAATTTTGACTTTTTGCAGAAGCTGGGCAAGGTGTTGATGGTGGTTATCGCGGTTATGCCGGCGGCAGGTCTGATGATCAGCCTTGGCAAGCTGGTGCAGATGGCCGGGGTGGATGTGCATATGATCGCCATGATCGGCAGCACCATGGAAAATATCGGCTGGGCTGTGATCAATAACCTGCATATTCTGTTTGCCGTGGCCATCGGCGGCTCCTGGGCAAAGGAGCGTGCCGGGGGAGCATTTGCGGCTGTGATTGCCTTTATCCTGATTAACTGTATCACGGGTGCGATTTTCGGAGTGACGGCGGCTATGCTGAATGATCCGGAGGCTGTGACGCATACGCTGTTCGGGCAGGAGATTCTGGTAAACGGATATTTCACTTCCGTGCTGGGGGCGCCTGCGCTGAATATGGGTGTGTTTGTGGGAATTATCGCCGGGTTTACCGGTGGCATGATATATAATAAGTATTATAATTTCCGGAAATTGCCGGATGCCCTGGCATTTTTCAACGGGAAGCGGTTTGTACCCATGGTGGTGATTGTCTGGTCTGTGATCATCTCTCTGGTGCTGGCAGTGGTCTGGCCGGTGGTGCAGACAGGAATCAATGCCTTTGGCGTGTGGATTGCCAATTCTTCTTCCACCTCGCCGGTGTTTGCGCCGTTTATCTATGGTACTTTGGAGCGTCTGCTTTTGCCCTTTGGCCTGCATCATATGCTGACGATTCCCATGAATTATACTTCTTTCGGCGGCACGTATACGATTCAGACGGGAATCAACGCCGGTTCTCAGGTGTTTGGACAGGACCCGCTGTGGCTGGCGTGGGTGACGGATCTGATTAACTTTAAGGACGCCGGGGATATGGCGGCTTATACCAATCTGATGACAACGGTGACGCCTGCCCGGTTTAAGGTGGGGCAGATGATCGGCGCTACCGGGCTTTTGCTGGGAATTGCTCTGGCTATGTACCGCAGGGTGGATGCAGATAAGAAGAAGTCTTACCGTTCAATGTTTGTTTCCACCGTGCTGGCAGTGTTTCTGACGGGTGTGACGGAGCCGCTGGAGTTCATGTTTATGTTCTGCGCACTGCCATTGTACGCGGTGTATGCGGTTCTGCAGGGATGTGCTTTTGCCATGGCGGGAATCCTGCATTTAAGGCTTCATTCCTTTGGCAATCTGGAGTTTATTACCCGGGTGCCCATGTCCATGAAGGCAGGGCTGGCAGGGGATCTGATTAATTTTGTGATCTGTGTGTTGGTGTTCTTTGCCATTGGTTATGTGGTGGCTTATGTGATGATTGACAAGCTGCATTTTGCGACGCCGGGACGTCTGGGAAATTATACGGATGAAAATGCGGATGAGGACGGAGGAGCGTCAGCCGGCGGCAGCAGTTCAGGTTCTGGTAAGGGCGGCGACAGCCAGGCGGAGCGGATTATTGCACTGCTGGGCGGCAGGGAGAATATTACCCTGGTGGATGCCTGTATGACACGTCTGAGGGTGACGGTGAAGGACGCTTCGAAGGTGGCGGAACTGCCTGCGTGGAAGGCAGAGGGCGCTCTGGGGCTTCTAAAAAAGGATAATGGAATTCAGGCCGTGTACGGGCCAAAAGCCGATGTACTGAAATCGGATATCAATGATATCTTATGATAATGAGCAGTGCGTCAGGATGTGAACACCATCCTGTTGCATGCTTGCATGCATAAGGGATGGTGTTCACATCCTGACATAGGGCGATAAGCCCGGCTTCTTGTTTT
>CAJURT010000023.1:0-53086 GCA_910588875.1 uncultured Lachnospiraceae bacterium | reverse complement strand
CCGCAATTAGGAAAACAAGAAGATGCACTGCAAAGTTGCGGGAAGCTTGCATGCAACAGGGATTGTGTTCACATCCAGCCATAGGGCGATAAGCCCGGCTTCTTGTTTTCCGCAATTAGGAAAACAAGAAGATGCACTGCAAAGTTGCGGGAAGCTTGCATGCATAAGGGATGGTATTCACATTCTGACATGCACTGCAAAGTTGAGGAGCCAAGTCGAGGGCGCCGCAGCTGAGGGAGGAAAGAATGCCTTCAGATGCGCCCTCATGAGGAGGGTGAGGTTATGAAACTGATCACATTGAACACTCATAGTCTGGAGGAGCCGGATTATGAGGAGAAGCTGCATCGGTTTGCGGATGTGGTGCTGGCGGAGAAGCCGGATATTGTGGCTCTGCAGGAGGTGAATCAGTCAGCGGCGGCAGAGCGGGTGAAGCCGCCGGAATTGTCCGGGTATGTCCGGTGCCGGGATTTTGAGGGAGAGGTCCGGCGGGACAATCATGCGGCCAGGCTTTCCGGGCTTTTGCGGGAGAAAGGGGCGGAGTATTTCTGGACCTGGGTCGGGGCAAAGCTGGGGTATGGAAAGTATGATGAGGGTCTGGCTGTTTTCAGCCATTATCCGATTCTGGAGGTGGATTCGTTCCGTATCAGCGGATGTGCGGATTATGGGAACTGGAAGACGCGCCGGATTCTGGGGATAAAGACAGAGGCCGGATGGTTCTATACTGTGCACATGGGCTGGTGGGATGATGAGGAAGAGCCGTTTGCTAAGCAATGGGATAGACTGCAGAAGCATATTCAGGCAATGACAGGTGAAGGGGACGGGGAATCCGGAAACAAAGAAGCCGGCAATGCGGGACAGCCAGTCTGGCTGATGGGGGATTTTAACAGCCTTGACAGCATTTACGGGCAGGGGTATGATCTGGTGAGGGAAAGCGGATGGGAAGATACCTTTTGCCTGGCCCGGGAAAGGGACTGCGGGGTTACGGTGGGCAAGGTGATTGACGGCTGGAGGGAGCGGCTGTCAGACACAAAGGTCCCGAAGAGCCCGAAAACGGAAAAGGAAGATTCTTCCGACGACGGAAGTGCCTGTCAGGAAGGCATGAGGATGGATTATATCTGGTGCAGTGAGAGGGTTCCCATTCTCAGTTCCTGCGTGATCTGCAACGGGGAGAATTATCCGGTGGTATCGGATCATTATGGCGTGATGGTGGTGACCGGTAATGGTTCAAGTGTTATCTGAACTGTTACGGTGACCGGTTAGAGAGAGTCCGGAGAATGCCGCGAGATTATTGACTTTATCAGAGAACAGGGGAGATTTTAAAATATGAACAGAGCCGGAGGAGTGTTGCTGTCGATTACCAGTCTGCCGTCGAAGTACGGGATTGGATGTTTTTCGAAAAGCGCTTATGATTTTGTGGACTGGCTGAAGGAGGCGGGGCAGACCTATTGGCAGATTCTGCCGCTGGGCCCTACCAGCTATGGAGATTCGCCGTATCAGTCTTTTTCCACCTTTGCCGGGAATCCGTATTTCATCAGCCTGGAGGCGCTGGTGGAGGAGGGGGTACTGACGGAGGCGGAGTGTGAGGCAGCGGATTTTGGGGATAAGCCGGGGAGTGTGGATTATGAGAAAATGTATCAGGCCCGCTATCCGCTTCTGAGAAAGGCTTATGAGCGCAGTAAAATCAGTGAGAATCAGGATTATCAGCGGTTTGTGGCGGACAATGGCTGGTGGCTGGGGGATTATGCGTTGTTTATGGCAGTGAAGGACCGGTTTGACGGGGCGCCCTGGACCGAGTGGGCCGAGGACATCCGTCTGCGGTGGCCAAATGCCATGGATTATTACCGCAGAGAGTTGTATTTTGATGTCGAATTCCAGCAGTATCTGCAGTATACCTTTTATATGCAGTGGATGAAACTCAAAAACTATGCCAATGACAGGGGAATCCGTCTGATCGGGGACATTCCGATCTATGTGGCTATGGACAGCGCGGATACATGGGCGCACCCGGAGTTGTTCCAGCTGGATGAGAATAATGTGCCCCTGGCAGTGGCCGGCTGCCCGCCGGACGGATTTTCTGCTATCGGACAGTTGTGGGGCAATCCTCTGTACCGGTGGGATTATCACTGGGACACGGGGTATGAGTGGTGGATTTCCCGGCTGGAGTACTGCTTCCGGTTGTATGATGTGGTGCGGATTGACCATTTCCGGGGCTTTGACGAGTATTATTCCATTCCCTATGAAGCGACGACCGCGGTGGACGGACACTGGGAAAAGGGGCCGGGGATGGCTCTGTTTGCCCGGGTGGAGGAGGCTTTGGGCCGCCGGGAGGTGATTGCGGAGGATCTGGGGTATGTGACGGATTCGGTTCGTGAATTGGTGAGAAGCAGCGGATTTCCGGGGATGAAGGTGCTGGAGTTTGCTTTTGACTCCCGGGATTCGGGCTGTGCCAATGATTATCTGCCGCATAATTACGAGGAGAATTGCGTGGCCTATACAGGGACCCATGACAATGAGACCATCCGGGGCTGGTTTGACAGTATCTCCACGGAAGAACAGGAGATGGCCCGGGAATATCTGTGTGACAGCCGGACTCCGAAAAAGGAACTGAACTGGGCGTTTATCAGCTTGATTATGCGCAGTTCGGCCAGGATCTGTATTATTCCCATGCAGGATTATCTGGGATACGGAAATGAGTGCCGGATGAATAAGCCGTCTACGGTGGGGATTAACTGGAAGTGGCGGCTTACGGGAGAGGAATTGACAGAGGAACTGAAAAAGAAGCTTTATGATATGGCGAGGCGGTATGGGAGGCTTGCTTAGTGGCGCGAAGATACGGCTGCGGTGAAAAAGCAAGCGGCGCGAAGAAGCGGCTGTCGTGAAAAGACAGCTGCCGCAAGGCAGGAAAGCATTGTTGTAGACCAGAGCAATGCTTTTTTGCTGTTTCCCGGACAGGGAATATGCTGTGTTTATAAGGAGGAAAAGAGAATGATGAAAAAAGAGTGGTGGCATGGAAAGACAGCGTATCAGATTTATCCCAAAAGCTTTTATGATTCCAACGGGGACGGGATCGGCGATATCCCGGGGATTACGGCTAAACTGGACTATCTTAAGGAACTGGGGGTTGACATGGTCTGGATTTCCCCGGTTTATCTGTCCCCCTGTGCGGATCAGGGATATGATATTGCGGATTATTATCAGATCGACCCGGTGTTCGGAACCATGGAGGACATGGATGAGTTGCTTGAGAAGGCGAAAAAGCGGGAGATCGGGGTGGTGATGGACTTGGTGGTCAATCACTGTTCGGACGAGCATGAGTGGTTTAAAAAGGCTTGTGAAGATCCCGAGGGAGAGTACGGAAAGTATTTTTATTTGGAGAAAAAGAAGGAAGGGAAACTGCCCTGCAACTGGCGGTCGTATTTCGGGGGCCCGGTGTGGGAGCAGATGCCGGGGAGCGACTGGTATTATCTCCATGTGTTCCACAAAAAACAGCCGGATCTGAACTGGGAGAATCCGGTGGTTCGGGAGCGGATCTATGAGATGATCAACTGGTGGCTGGACAAGGGGCTGGCAGGCTTTCGGATTGACGCCATCATCAATATCAAAAAGCCTCAGATGTTTAAGGATTATCCTCCGGACCGGGAGGACGGACTCTGCGATATGGGAACGGTACTGGCAGATACATCCGGGATCGGGGATTTCCTCCGGGAAATGCGGGATCGGACTTTCCGTCCCCATGAGGCCTTTTCCGTAGGTGAGGTATTTAATGCCAAGGACGGGGAACTGGGGGATTTCGTCGGGGAGGAGGGGTATTTTTCCTCTATTTTTGATTTCCGCCAGACCGTGGAGGGGAAATCCGTGGACGGGTGGTATGCAGCCAGGATTCCCACGCCGGATGATTATAAGCGATGCTGCTTTGAGAGCCAGAGGGAGATGGAGGGAACAGGGTTCTATTCCAATATCATTGAGAATCATGATGAGCCCCGGGGAGTCAGCCATTATCTGCCAAAGGAGGCCAGGAACAGCAAAGGGAAAAAGCTTCTGGCCGCGCTGTATTTTATGCTCAAAGGGCTGCCCTTCATCTACCAGGGCCAGGAACTGGGGATGGAGAACAGATGCTTTGCTTCCATCGATGAGGTGGATGATATCAGCAGCCGGGACGAGTATCAGGTATGCCTGGAAGCAGGGCTATCCCCGGCAGAGGCCATGGAGGTGGTCAGCCGGTATTCCCGGGACAATGCCCGGACACCCTTCCAGTGGAGCGGGGAGGAGAACGGAGGCTTCACTACGGGAAAGCCCTGGCTGGGGCTGAATGAGAATTACCGGGAGATCAATCTGGAGCAGCAGAGAAATGACCCGGACAGCCTGTTTGCCTTTTACCAGAAGCTGATCGGGCTTCGCAAAGATCCTGAGTACCGGGATACCGTTGTGTATGGGAAGACGGAGCCGGTGCTGGAGGAAGAATCCGGGATTATGGCCTATTTCCGCCAGGGGGAGGGACAGAGAATCCTGGTTGCCGGGAACTTTGGGCAGGAGGAGAGGCTGATTCGGATTGACGGGGTGGACAAAGGCAGCTTCCGGCTGCTGCTGAGCAACGGCGGGGAGCCGGTTCTGGATGAAAGAGGAATGGTCCTTGAGGGGCTGCAGGTAGTGATTGGGGTGGTGTAGGGCTTTCTTTTTTGGGAAAATATGCTATACTAAATCTGAAAATTGGTGAGATGCTGCTGCCAGCTGCCAGGCCGGCAAGCGGCAGCAAAGGAGAGCGCTATGTATGAACTGATACAGATTTCGGGGAAAAGTTATTATATTCAAAGCCCGGCCAAGATCGGGCTTGTGAGGCTGGAGGGTGAGGAGGTATGCCTGATTGACAGCGGGAATGATAAGGAAGCCGGGCGGAGGGTCAAGAGGCTTTTGACAGAAATGGGCTGGCATCTGTCGGCAATCTATAACACCCATTCCAATGCAGACCATATTGGCGGAAATAAGTACCTGCAGGGGCAGACCGGCTGCAAAATTTATGCACCAGGGATAGATTGCGCTTTTACGCGGCATCCGGTTCTGGAACCAGCGTTTTTATATGGCGGATACCCTGGCAGGGATTTGCGGCATAAGTTCCTTATGGCGCAGGAGAGCGATGCCTGCTATCTGGACAAGGAATGCCTGCCAAAAGGCTTTGAACTTATTCCTCTGCCAGGGCACTTTTTTGATATGGTTGGCTTTCGGACTCCGGATGATGTGGTCTATCTGGCAGATTGTTTGTCCAGCAAAGAAACTTTGGATAAATACCAGATTGGTTTTGTTTACGATGTGGCTGCTTATCTGGATACCTTGGAGAAGGTGAAAAACCTTCAGGCAAAGATGTTTGTCCCGGCCCATGCGGCAGTGTCCGAGGAGATCGGAACATTGGCACAGTACAATATTGACAAAGTATGGGAGATAGCGGAGAGGATTGAAGAAATCTGCCAGGCACCCCTTCCCTTCGAATTTATTTTGCAGAGGCTGTTTGCCAGCTATGGCCTGGAGATGAATTTTGAGCAATATGTCCTTGTGGGGAGCACAGTGCGGTCCTATTTGACCTGGCTGAAGGACACAGGGCGGGTTAACAGTATATTTGACGACAATCTTCTGCTCTGGGAGCGGGCGTGAGAAAAGGAGGAGGCTTGGGTTATGGCGATTGATAAGGTGAGAGAATATTTCCGGAAATATGGTATGGAGGAGAGAATCCAGGAATTCCATGAGTCCAGCGCCACCGTGGAACTGGCGGCGCTGGCGCTCCATTGTGAGCCCTGCCGCATCGCAAAAACACTTTCTTTTCTTGTGAACGGCCATGCAGTGCTGATTGTCATGGCAGGGGATGCCAAGGTTGATAATGGCAAATTCAAGGCAATGTTCGGCACAAAGGCGAAAATGCTGACCTCTGATGAGGTGGAGGCATTGGTTGGACATGCAGTAGGCGGGGTATGCCCTTTTTCCGTCCGCGAAGGGGCGAAGGTGTACCTGGACCAGTCCCTGAAGCGGTTTGAGACGGTTTTCCCTGCCTGCGGAAGCAGCAACAGTGCCATTGAACTGACCATGGAAGAACTGGAGAAATATTCTGGCCATACATCCTGGGTTGATGTGGGTAAGGGGTGGGAGGGATAACCGCCGATCATGGATGCGGGGGTTCCTTTTATCGGCTGTTTGTGGTATACTACACGACAAAGTTTATCACCCTTCAGCAAAACGGGAAGGAACTTTGTGTGGTTTTGCTGGACGGCTGAGAGGGAATAGAGATGAAATCAATTCGGGGTGAGATACACCGCAGCTATTTTGTGCTGATTATATTTACCTGCGTGTTTATTACGGCCAATATCCTGGTAAATGCTGGTTCGTCCAGCAGGTACAATGGGTTATTGCAGGATTACCGGCAGGTGAATGAACTTTCCGTGATGAATAATGACCGCAAGATCAGCTTTAAGCTATACTGCAAGAGCCATGAGTCCATGGCTCTTGAAAAATATTCTGAAAACTGCAGGCGCTTAAATGCCCGCCTTTCGGAACTTGCGGAAAAGATGAAGCATGACCGGCAATGCAAAATGATGCATCGGATTGTGTGCCAGGTGGTAAAGCATCACCAGGAACTGGCATATTCTTATATCCAGCCGGACAGCTTGTACAGCCCGGGGGACATGGGCGTCCTGGATGAGGTGGATCTGGAAATAGAGCGGTGCTTAAACCAGCTGATGAGCCAGTATCTGGAGTATCTGAACAAGGCTTTTGAAGACTATAGCCGGCAGATGAATATGGTGAACCTTTTTATGAACCTGGTTCTGATTGCCGGCTGCCTGTTTACCTTATCCGTGAACTACCGTATGAGCCGTGATATGCTGAAATCTATCAGCCGCCTCACCTTTGCCGCCAGGGAGATTACCAACAAAAATTTCGGGGTGCAGGATATTGAAGAGACGGCTTTTGAAGAACTAAACCAGGTTTCCGGCACTTTTGACCAGATGAAGCATACGATCTGTAATATGATCACAGAATTAAATGAGACCTATCAGATGAAGGAACGCTTGGCGGAGGCAAAGATCCGGGAACTGCAGATGCAGATGAATCCCCATTTCTTGTTTAATACCCTGAGCCTGGTGATCCGCAGCGTCCAGATGGGGGAACGGGACATCGCTATCCAGCTGGTAAAATCCATCTCGCAGATACTCCGCAGCAGCATTGAGATCAAGACAACCGCGATTCCCCTGGATGAAGAGATCGAACTTTTACAGGCATATCTGTATATACAGAAGCTGCATTTAAAGGGCAGGATCCGCTTCTGCCTGGATGTGAGGAAATCATTTCTGGACGATACATTTATGATACCGCCCCTTACGATCCAGCCTTTGGTGGAAAACAGTATCCAGCATGGGCTAAAGGACCGGGTCAGCGGGGGAAAGGTGGATATTTTGATTACAGAAAAGCCGGATCATATGGAAGTGGTGGTGGCAGACAACGGAGTAGGCTTCCCGTCCGAAGAGGAAAAGAAGGGCAGCCAGGATAAAACACGGCCAGGGGATAAGGTGCGGACCTCAATTGGGCTGAATAATGTGAAGGAACGTCTGAGTTTTTTTTACCGGAAGGAGGACGTGCTCAGGATTGAGCGGGAGGACGGGATTACAAGGATCACGCTGAAGCTTTATAAGGCAGAAGAGGCGAGAGGGGAATAGGCGCCTTTGGCGGTAACCCGGTGGATTGCCTGAAGGATCAGGGGAAACAGGAGGATAAAAATATGCTGCGGCTGATATTGGCGGATGATGAACAATATGAACGGGAATATTTGGAAAAAATCATTAAGGAAAGCTACCCGAGCCTTTTGGAGATTGTCTATAAGGCGGTGGACGGGGCGGATTTGATGGAGAACTTAGAGCGGTGCAAGCCCCATATTGTGCTGCTGGACATCAAAATGCCACGGATGGACGGGCTGGATGCGGCGGAGGAGATCCGCAAGAGATATCCGGATATCCAGATAATCGTCATTTCTGCCTACAGTGATTTTTCCTATGCAAAGCAGGCATTGAAACTGGGGGTTACGGATTATCTGCTAAAGCCGTATCTGGATTCGGAATTGCAGGAAACGCTGGACAAAGTGATTGCAAGGGCTCGGGAACGGGAAGATTCGCTGGCCCTTTTGTCGTATTCGAATCCCGGAGATCAAAAAGTGGTTTTTGATTTTTACCGGGATTTGGAAAAGGATCTGCTTTGGAGTCTGTTTTTTAGGCGGAAACCAGTGGAAGAACTGAAAAAGCAGCTTGCCCTGTGGGGGATCGGCGAGGGCTGGATGAAGGTGGTGCTGATTTCCAGCCCGGCGTTGGTTTCCATGGGGACGTTCTCCCAGGAGGTGCTTAAGAATTATTTTCATATGGCAGAGGTAAAGGCAATCAATAGTATCTGGATGGACCAGATGGCAATCTGCCTGTATGCGGCACAGGAGGATGCATTTACAGAACTGACGGGCTGCATCCGCCGGGCAAGGGATTATCTGGCAGGGGAGAGCCAGGTTCCGGTGGCGTGCGGGGTTAGCGGTACCTGCAGCAGCGTGGAGGCGCTTGCCGGCGCTTATGAGGAGGCGGCTTCCTATATCAGCGAGTATTCGGCAGGAGAGACCAGGGCGGCCTTTTTGGAGATGACAGAAGGGATGCGCCGGATATGCGGCCTGGAGGAGGAGATTAGCCGGAGCCTGGTGCGGCAGGAACGGGAAAATGGCTATGAAAACATGATGAAGCTGGTGGAAGAACTGGAACAGTGTTTGGTGTACCAGGACGTGTCGGTGAAACTGAATTTCGGGCGCAGCCTTATGACAATCCTCCGGGGGATGAACCAAAATCCAGGAGTCAGGGTTAAGACATCCCAGGCATCTGCATTGTTTGAAAAACTGGGTGAATTGAATTTTAACGGTGATAACCTGAAGTACCATATGGAATACTTTTCTGAGATTGAGGTTTGGAAACAATGAGAAGGGATGAAAAAATGCTGCCGCAGAGGAGAGGCCGGGCAGGGGTTTTGCCTCAGCTTCTTTGCCTTGGAGGGCTGGCTTTGGTGTTGAGCGGATGCCTGGCAGGATGCAGTGCGTCCGGGGTGGCGAAAAGGGATAACAGGAAAACGGAGCCGGATTTGGTGCTTTGCTACGGGGAGGTCAATCCGGAGGGGCATATTATGACGGATTCCGCAAAGTTCTTTGCAGATGAGGTGGAACGGCTCAGTGAAGGGCGGATTGTGGTTGAGATATATCCCTCCGGCCAGATGGGGGATGACCAACAGTGCTACCGGGCCATGCAGATGGGGTCCTTAGACCTGTACCGGGGAAACAGCGCTTCCCTGGCAGAGTGTGGGAACCCGATGATTTCAGCGCTGGCGCTGCCTTACATTTTCCGGGACAGAGAACATTTTTGGAAAGTGTGTGAGAGCGGGCTGGGGCAGGAAATCCTGGATGACATTGAGGTGAGCGCAAAAGGGATGAAGGGGATCGCCTATCTGGATGAGGGAGCCCGCAATTTTTTCACCAGGGAGCGGCCGGTTACGCGGATTGAGGATATGAAGGATCTGAAAATCAGGATGCAGCTGTCCGGTCTCATGGAGGATACGGTGGCAGCCCTGGGGGCAAAGGCGGTTCCCATTGCATATGTAGAACTATATACAGCCCTTCAGTCAGGCAGTGTGGACGGTGCGGAGAATCCTCCGGTCAGCTACTTTTATAATAAATTTTACGAGGTGGCACCCTACTATGTTAAAGACAGCCATACCTATGCGCCAGGAGTGATCCTGATCAGTGAGATCACCTGGGATTCGCTGACAGAGGAGGAACAACAGGTGATTTTAGAGGCGGCCCGCCTGACCCAGGAGTACAACCGGGAAGAGATCGAACGGGCGGACAGGCAGGCATATCAGGCGCTAAAGGAGGCTGGGGTGGAGATTTTGGAGTTGGAGGATCCGGAGGCGTGGAGCGCTGCCGTAGAGCCTGTGTATCAGAAATATGGGGCACAGTTTTTGGAACTGATCCGGCAGGTCCGGGAGATGCGTTGAAATTATTTGGTGAAGGAGAAAAGGAGAATGAACATGAAGGAAGGATTAATGAAGCTGCCAAGAAACCGCGTCCGCCGCAATTATCTGGGAGGGGCCGGGATTGACCGGCTCCACGGGGAGACGGTGTGCCGGGACAATGACCGTCCGGAGGAGTGGATCGGCTCGATGGTGGAAGCAGTAAACCTGGGGATGGAACCGATAGAAAATGAAGGCCTGGCAATGGTGGAGACAGAGGAGGGCATGTTCTGCCTGCGGGATTTGGTAAATGAGAACCAGAGGTTTTATCTGGGGGACAGCATTCACAAGGATGGCACCTGGCAGTTGAGTTTTCTTCTGAAGATATTGGATTCCGCCATGCGTTTGCATGTCCAGGTACATCCTTCCACCCGGTTTGCCAATGAGGTTATGGGGAAGCCCTATGGAAAGCTGGAATGTTATTATATTTTGAATGTGCGGGAAGGGATTGATCCTTATATACGCCTGGGATTCCAGCATGCGCCGGCCCGCAGTGAATGGAAGCAGATTGTGGAGGCTCAGGATCTGGGCAGGATGGATGCCTGTTTTGAGAAGATCCCTGTTAGGCAGGGGGAGGTTTGGTACATACCGGGAGGCATGCCCCATGCAATCGGCGAGGGAATTACGATGCTGGAGATTATGGAACCTTCGGATCTGGTGGTACGCTGTGAATTTGAGCGGGAGGGCGTCGTAGTGCCGGAGGAAGCGCGGTATATGGGAAGAGGGCTGGATTTCTGCCTGGACGTGTTCGATTATACGGAGTACTCAAAGGAGGATATTATCAGGAAATGCAGGATCACGCCCCAGGTGTTAGAGAAAACCGACGCATATGAACGCAGGCGTCTGGTAGGGGAGAAGCTGACGCCCTGCTTTTTTGTGGAGGCGTTGAAGGTTTGGGATGAGGCTGTGGTGTCTCATAACGGGAAATTTACCCTGGGGGTAGTGTGCAGTGGAAGCTGCCGGATAGAGAGTGCCGGGAAGCCGGATGGCGGGGAAGAAAGGGAATCCTCCGGCCGGGACAGAAGAAAGGACGGCGGGATCCGGCTGAGGCAGGGGGACAGCTTTGTGATTGCGGCGGCGGTGGAGACATGCCGGATTGTCCCGGAGGGAGAGTTGGAATTGGCGTTGGTTTATCCGGGGAAGGATATGGAGAGATAGGGAACTCCAGGCAGGCAATTTTTATGGCCAGGACTGCTTATAGTGGGACCGGGTTAGCGGTGCTGTGCTGTGCCTGCAGGAGAGGAGATATAAACGGGGTGTTAAGAAGGCCGGGGAACAGTGTTAAGATGGTGTTTGTAAAGCGATAAGGAATTGCTAAGACCTGCCAGGGTGGGTTGACGTTTTATATGTAAACGTTTATATTTTGCGTATGGCGGGAAAATTGCCAGGAGATTGTCTGCAAAAGCAGGCAAAAGAGAGAGCGCGAGAGCGCTTAAATTGCAGAAGGAGGAAAAGTATGAAGAGGCGGCAGGTTTTAGCAGGTATTTTGGCAGGGGCTATGGCAATGCTTTGCGGGTGCAGCGGCATGCCGGGCATGGGGAACGTGCAGCAGACGGCTCCGGAGGTGAAAGAGGAGGTGGCATCGGGGGATGATGGGAAGGTGTATGAACTGAAAATCTCCACTTCCCAGACAGAGCAGTCTTTAATTACCAGAAATTATCAGAAGCTGGCGGATGAACTGAATGCCAGGTCGGGCGGCAGGCTGAAGGTGACGGTGTTCCCGGCAGGGCAGCTGGGAAGTGATGAGGATGTGCTGGAACAGGCGATCCAGGGGGCAAATGTGGCGGTGAATACGGATGCATCCCGTATGGGGCAGTATGTAAAGGATTTCTCCATTTTGATGATGGGATATTTCGCTGATGATTATGAGGAGTGTTTTAAGGTGACTCAGACGGATACCTTTAAGGGATGGTGTGATTCCCTGTCAAAGGATCATGGGATCAAGATCCTTTCCTTTGCTTTTTATGACGGCCCCCGCCAGTTTATGACGAATAAGCCGATCCAGTCCCCGGAAGATCTGAAGGGGCTGCGGATCCGGACCATTGGCCAGGAGGTATGCACGGAGACGATTCAGGCCATGGGGGCGACTCCAATTTCCATGTCCTGGGGTGAGGTATATAATGGGATCCAGTCTAAGGCGTTGGAGGGGTGTGAGGTACAGAACACTTCAAGCTATCCTTCCCGGATCTATGAAGTCTGCAAGTACCAGTCCAAGACAGGGCATTTTCAGCTGATGCAGGGTCTGGTCTGCGGCCAGGGCTGGTTTGAGAGTTTGCCAGAGGATCTGCAGAAGCTTTTGGAAGACACTGCCAACGAGATCGGAAAGGAGACGGCTGCGGATGTCATGAGCGAGGTGGAGGAAGCAGAGAAGAAAATGGTTGAAGCCGGTCTGGAGATCAATGAGCCAGATTTGGAACCCTTCAAGGCTGCGGTAGATCCGGTATATGAGAAGCTGGGGTATTCGGAACTCAGGGAAAAGCTGTATAAGGAAATCGGGAAGAGCAACTGATAAAAGAATTTTGGGAATGAGGTGAGAGTATGAAAAAGATCTCAGACATGATTTTGAGAGCAGAAGAAATCCTTGCCGGAGGGATGCTGGTTCTGATTTCCGTACTGGTTTTTTTGTCAGCGGTTGCACGGACGGTAGGAATGCCGGTGAACTGGGCGCAGGATGTGTCCCTTCTGGCTTTTGGCTGGCTGACCTTTATCGGTTCAGATATTATTGCCAGGGCCGGCAGCCTGATTCGGATCGATATGCTGTCCAACAAGCTTCCGGCAGCAGTGCAGAAGGCATTGGCAGTGGTTTTTGACGTGCTGATGGTCCTGTTTTTGCTGATTTTGATTGTGTATGGGTTTTTGCTGGTATCCCAGAGTTGGAACCGTACCTTCAATACCCTGAAACTGAGTTATGCATGGTGTACCATGGCTGTGCCTATCGGTGCGCTGCTGATGTTTTTCACGATTACCGGGAAGCTGGTTAAGGATATCCGGACTCCGGTTAAGGAATGGGGGGAAATTTAAATGTTAAGTGCTATTGGCTTTTTCCTGATCCTTTTGTTTTTGGGTATGCCGGTTGCGTTTGCCATTGCAGTGTCAGGGTTCGCGTTTTTCCTGATGCGCCCGGAGATCCCCTGGACGATTCTGGTGCAGAAATCCCTGTCCACGACCCAGTCCTTTACCATGCTGGCCATCCCGCTGTTTATCTTTGCCGGGAACCTGATGAACAATACAGGGATTACCACCCGGCTGATAAAGCTGGCAAATGTGCTGACCGGCCATATGTATGGGTCAATCGGCCAAGTATCTGTGGTGCTTTCCACCTTGATGGGCGGGGTGTCCGGTTCAGCAGTGGCGGACGCAGCGATGGAATGCCGTATCCTTGGGCCGGAGATGACAAAGAGAGGATATGCGCCAGGCTGGGCTGCGGCGGTGAACTGCCTTACAGGCCTGATTGTGGCAACCATTCCGCCGTCTATGGGGCTGATCCTGTATGGGACGGTGGGGGAAGTGTCCATCGGAAGGCTGTTTGTCGCGGGTTTTCTCCCAGGGATTATCATGTGCATTTTTATGATGCTGGCCACATCCTGGTCAGCGCGCCATCTGGGCTATAAGCCGGACCATGAAAAACCCTCCTCTTTGGGCGAGATCGTAAAATGCTGTGTGGAGAGCATATGGGCATTGCTGTTTCCGGTTCTGCTGATAGTCCTGATCCGGTTCGGCGTGATGACCCCATCAGAGTCGGGGGCTTTTGCCGTATTTTATGCGTTGATTGTGGGGGCATTTATCTACAAGGAACTGACGCTGGAAAGTTTTAAGAAATGTATTATTGACAGTGTGAAGGATCTGTCGGTGATTACCATGATCCTGGCGTTTTCAGGGATTTTCAGCTATGGCGTGGTGTTTGACCAGCTGCCCAAGACCCTGGCCAACATGCTGATTGGCTTTACCAGCAATAAGTTTGTGCTTATCTTCCTGATTATTATCATGCTGACGGTTTTTGGCATGTTTATGGAGACTACGGTGATCACGCTGATCGTGACACCGATCCTGATCCCGGTTATCAGCCAGTATGGGATAGACCCGGTACATTTTGGCATTATTATGATGACGGTGGTGACCATGGGGTGTTCGACCCCGCCGGTGGGAGTGGCCCTTTACACGTGTTCAAACATTATGAACTGCTCGGTGGAAGAGACGACCCGGTATGCAATCCCGCTTTATATCGCGATTTTTGCCACCCTGGCAATCTGCATTTTCTTCCCGGATCTGGTTTTGCTGTTGCCGAACCTGGTGTACGGGGTGGCGGCATAAGGATACTATAGAGGCTATGTTGGCTGCCAGGACTGCCAGACGGTCCTCGGCAGCCGGGCTGAGGTAAGGTTTTATGACATGGCCAGGTTTTTTACTGAGTTGCGGATTACCAGGGAGGCGTTTAGCAGGGGGAGTTCCTTGGTGGTTCCGGTCTGAATGTGGTGGTGGATGAAATCCACGGCCAGGGAGGACATCTGTTTTGCGGGGACGGAGACGGTGGACAGCGGAGGCGTCACAAAATTGGCCATGATGCAGTCATCAAAGCCAAATATGGACAGATGGTCCGGGATGCGCAGCCCCAGGATGTAGGCAGCCCGGTACAGGTTGAAGGCCATCATATCGTTACAGGCGAAGATGGCCTCCGGGCGGTCCGGCTGCTGGAGCAGGCCGAGAATCTGGTTTGGAGTGGAACCCATGTCCTCCGGATTGACATCAAAAAGCAGATGGCCCGGATGGCAGGACAGCCCGTGGGCGTCAAGGGCTTCCATCATACCTTCATAGCGTTCCTGATGGGTGCCGTTGGCGAAGCTTTGAAAGATACCGCCAATATTCTGGTGCCCGAGACGTATCATATAGTTAACCGCCTCATAGGCGGCTTTTTTGTTGTTTAACCGCAGGCAATGCTCCATGTCATCCTCAAAGGAACGGTTCATGTAAACATAGGGGATCCCAAATTTGGAGAGTTTTTTGATGTGCCCGTGCTCTCCGCTGGTGGTGAAGATAATAACCCCGGCGATATCCATGCCCACCAGGTTATCAATCACCTGCTTTTCTTTTTCCAGGCTATATTCGGTATTGCACAGGTAGAGCAGGTATCCTTTCAAAGAAGCGAAGGACTCCATATACTGTTCTAATTTGGTATAAAAAATATTGGTCAGGGAGGGCAGGATCAGCGCCAGGGTCTGGCGGCGTCCTGTTTTCAGGTTGACGGCCAGGGTATTGGGGCGGTAATTCAGTTCCTCCACGGCTTCCATGATCTTTTTCCGGGTTTCCTCTTTCAGATAACCTTTTCCGGAGAGGGCGCGGGATACGGTGCACACGGAAAAGCCGCATTTTTTTGCAACATCCTTGATCGTCACCATGGCCGGATACTCCTTCCCTTTGTATTGTGTAATATTTTATCAGTTTGGGCGGCTGATGTCAAAGTGAATTTAGGGGAGGGTTACAGGAAAAATAAAATAAAAATAAAATAAATATAAAAAATTGCTTGATTTCTTTTGTGTGATCGTTTATATTAAATGTGTTAAGATGTAAACGTTTAGCGATAAGATGTCGTTAAGCATTATTACCAAGAAAAGGGGAACGAAGATGAGAAGAAGAGTATTGACAGCAAGTATTTTGACGGCAGCGATGGTTGCGCTGAGCGCATGCAGCGGCATGCCGGGCATGGGAAACGCACAGCCAGCCCCGGCTCCGGCACAGGAGGAGAAAGCAGAGGGCGGTGAAGCTGCAGCCGCGGCAGATACGGATAAGGTATATGAACTGAAGATTTCCACCTCTCAGACCGAGCAGGCGCTGATTACCAGAAACTATCAGAAGCTGGCTGATACGCTGAATGAGAAGTCAAACGGCAGGCTGAAGGTAACCGTGTTCCCGGCCGGCCAGCTGGGCAGTGACGAGGATGTGCTTGAGCAGGCCATCCAGGGCGTGAATGTGGCGGTGAATACGGATGCATCCCGTATGGGGCAGTATGTGAAGGACTTTTCCATTTTGATGATGGGATATTTTGCCGATAATTATGATGAGTGTTATCAGGTGACACAGACCGATACCTTTAAGGGCTGGTGTGACACCCTTTCCAGTGACCACGGGATCAAGATCTTATCCTTTACCTTCTACGACGGGCCCCGTGAGTTTATGACCAACAAGCCGATCAACACTCCGGACGACCTGAAGGGGCTGCGGATCCGCACCATCGGCCAGGAGGTATGTACGGAGACTATCCAGGCTATGGGCGGCACGCCGATTTCCATGTCCTGGGGCGAGGTTTACAACGGGATCCAGTCCAAGGCCCTGGAGGGATGCGAGGCACAGAACACTTCCACTTATCCGTCCAGGATTTATGAGGTATGTGAGTACCAGTCCAAGACCCATCATTTCCAGCTGATGCAGGGCCTGATCTGCGGCCAGAAGTGGTTTGACAGCCTGCCGGAAGACCTGCAGACTTTGCTGGTGGAGACTTCTGTGGAGATGGGCAAGACAACAGCCGCTGACGTGATGACTGAGGTGGAGGATGCGGAGAAGAAGATGGTAGAGGCCGGCATGACCATTGTTGAGCCGGATGTGGCTCCATTTAAGGCTTTGGTAGATCCGGTTTATGAGAAGCTGGGCTATGCGGAACTGAGGGAGCAGCTGTACAAAGAGATTGGTAAGACAAACTGATGCGATGCGCTGGCAGGCGCTCAGGCAACCTGGGCGCCTGCCGTTAAGGGGCATTGTTGCACGGAAAGGAAGTTTTCAGATGAAGAAAATATCGGATTTCGTTTTAAAGATTGAAGAGATCCTTGCCGGTGTTATGTTATGTATGATTGCCGTCCTGGTATTTTGGTCTGCGGTAGCCAGAACCATCGGAATGCCGGTGAACTGGGCACAGGATGTGTCTCTGCTGGCATTTGCGTGGCTCACATTTATCGGTTCCGACATCATTATCAAGGGCGGCGGCCTGATCCGGATCGATATGCTGGTGAATAAGTTTCCCAAGCCAGTGCAAAAGGTGCTGATGCTGATTTTTGATGCATTGATGCTGCTGTTTTTGCTGATTTTGATTGTGTACGGATTCCTTCTTGTATCCCAGAGCTGGAACAGGACTTTTAACACATTGAAGATGAGTTATGCCTGGTGTACGCTGGCTGTTCCGGTGGGGTCATTCCTGATGTTTTTCAGTGCAATCGGCAAAACGGTGGGGGATTTCAAAAAACCTGTAAAGGAATGGGGGGCTGAGTAATGTTAAGTGCGATAGGATTCTTTCTGGTACTCCTGTTTTTAGGAATGCCGGTGGCATTTGCGATTGCGGTCTCGGGATTTGCTTTTTTCCTGATGCGCCCGGAGATCCCCTGGACGATCCTGGTTCAGAAATCCCTGTCAACGACCCAGTCTTTTACCATGCTGGCGATTCCGCTGTTTATTTTTGCAGGTAACCTGATGAATAATACAGGCATCACCTCCCGCCTGGTAAAGCTGGCCAATGTAATGACCGGCCATATGTACGGATCGATTGGTCAGGTATCGGTTGTGCTGTCCACCCTGATGGGCGGTGTGTCCGGATCCGCAGTGGCGGATGCGGCAATGGAGTGCCGGATCCTTGGGCCGGAGATGACAAAGCGCGGCTATGCACCGGGGTGGGCGGCAGCAGTAAACTGCCTGTCCGGCCTGATTGTGGCAACGATCCCGCCGTCCATGGGCCTGATCTTGTATGGCACAGTGGGGGAGGTATCCATTGGACGCCTGTTTGTGGCCGGTTTCCTTCCGGGCATTATCATGTGTATCCTGATGATGATTGCCACAGCCTGGTCTGCACGCCATCACGGATATAAGCCGGATCACGATAAGCCGTCACCGCCGGGAGTGATCTTGAAGGCGTGTATTGAGAGTATCTGGGCACTGCTGTTCCCGATTCTTCTGATCGTGCTGATTCGCTTCGGCGTGATGACACCCTCAGAGTCCGGGGCCTTTGCCGTATTCTATGCGCTGGTGGTAGGTGCCTTTATCTACAAGGAACTGACTCTTGAGAAGTTCAAGAAATGTGTGATTGACAGTGTTAAGGATCTGTCCGTGATCACCATGATCCTGGCATTTTCGGGAATCTTCAGCTATGGGGTGGTGTTTGACCAGCTTCCCAAGACGCTTACCACGATGCTGGTCAGCTTAACAAGCAATAAGTATATTCTGCTGCTGCTGATCCTGATCATGCTGACGGTCTTTGGCATGTTCATGGAGACCACAGTCATCACCTTGATTGTGACCCCGATCCTGATCCCGATTATCACCCAGTATGGGATTGACCCGGTGCATTTCGGAATTATTATGATGACGATTGTTACCATGGGGTGCTCCACCCCGCCGGTGGGAGTGGCTCTTTACACCTGCTCGAATATTATGGGCTGTTCGGTGGAAGAGACGACGCGGTATTCGATTCCTCTGTTTATCGCAATCCTGATAACAGTGGCGCTCTGCGTCTTCTTCCCGAAGATGGTATTGTTCTTGCCCAACCTGATCTACGGGGCAGCGATTTAAATAAAAAGGAATGCCGCAGGATGGCAGAAATCCCGGAAGGGATGCCGTCCTGCGGCATTTTTGTCCCTCCATGCTGCTTCAGGCAGATGAAGTTCTCTCTTGTTTTTCCGTCCTTTTTTTAGTACAATCGGAGATACAGATATTTCGGGGGATTTTGGGAGCAGATAGCTGAAGGATAAAGAGAGAAGAAAGAGGGTAAAATTATGTTTGGGAAATTAGTGGCGGTGGAGCCGGTAAGCCTGGTTCCTTCCGCGCAGGAGGAATTGAAGCAGTATGCCGGGGAAGTGGTGCTCTATGAGGATATACCGGCAAACGAGGAAGAAATGGCCAGGAGAATCGGTGATGCGGACGGGGTGTTAGTGAGTTATACCTCACAGCTTCGCCGCCCGGTGCTGGAGCGCTGCCCCAATATCCGGTATATCGGCATGTGCTGCAGCCTGTACTCGGAGGCCAGTGCGAATGTGGATATTGCTTATGCCAGGGAACGGGGGATCCAGGTGCTGGGGATTCGGGATTACGGCGACAGAGGGGTGGTAGAGTATGTGCTTTATCAGCTGATCCGCATTCTTCACGGGTTTGATTTTCCAATGTGGGCGGATGAACCGCTGGAACTGACGGGACTTCCGGTGGGGATTGTCGGCCTGGGGGTTTCCGGAGGGATGGTGGCAGATGCGCTGCTGATGATGGGGGCAAAGGTGTCCTATTATAGCCGTACCAGGAAGCCTGAAAAGGAGAGGGCAGGCATAGGGTACCTTCCCCTGAATGAACTGCTGGCAAAAAGCCAGGTAGTGATTACCTGCCTCAATAAAAATGTGATCCTGCTCCATGAAGAGCAGTTTCAGTGCCTGGGGAATAAGAAGATCCTGATGAATACCTCGATTGGGACAGCCTCAGATACGGATGCCCTGGCATCATGGCTGGAGTCGGAGGAGAATTTGTATTGCTGCGACACGGAAGCAGCGGCTGGAGATCCTTCCGGGAAATTGCTGGGGAGAGGGAATGTGGTTTGCATGGGGACGTCCGTGGGAAGGACAAGGCAGGCATTTTCTTTGCTGAGTGAGAAGGTTCTGGCTAATATACGGGCGTTTTTGTCAGAGGACAGAAGGTGATTGGTTTTTGGCAGGTATTTCCAGGAACGGAGGGCTGAAGGCAAATGGCATTCCATGAATCGCAGCTGCAGGCAATCCGCCATAAGGACGGGCCGATGCTGGTGCTGGCGGGGCCGGGATCCGGCAAGACCACCGTGATTACCCACCGGATCCGGCATTTGGTGGAGGAATACCAGGTGGAGCCGGGGAGCATTTTGGTGATTACTTTTACGAAAGCGGCTGCAGAAGAGATGAAACAGCGTTTCCAGTCCCTGGTGGGGGGACGGCGGTTCCCCGTCAGCTTCGGGACATTCCATGCGGTCTTCTTTAGCATTTTAAAGCACGCTTACCGGTACGACGCATCCAATATTATCCGGGAGGAGCAGCGGATGCGGATTATCCGGGAACTGATGGGGCGCTATCATGTGGATGTGGAAGATGAGGCGGAATTTGCCGGAGGGATCCTGTCAGAGATCAGCGCAGTCAAGGGGGAAATGATAAGCCTGGACCATTATTATTCCAAGAATTGTTCGGAGGAATTGTTTAAGAACTTTTACCAGGGGTATATGGATGTGCTGGCAAGGCAGCGCTTGCTGGACTTTGACGATATGCTGGTGATGTGCTATGAGTTATTTACCCAGAGGAAAGATATCCTGGGGGCCTGGCAGCAGAAATACCGGTATATCCTGGTGGATGAGTTCCAGGATATCAACCGCGTGCAGTATGAGATTGTGCGGATGCTGGCGGCGCCGGAGGATAATTTGTTTATCGTGGGGGATGACGATCAGTCAATCTATCGTTTCCGGGGGGCGAAGCCGGAGATTATGCTGGGTTTTACAAAGGATTACCCCCAGGCAGAACAAACCCTCCTGGGAATCAATTACCGTTCCACGGCTGAGATTGTGGATGCGGCAGGGCGGCTGATCCGGCACAATAAGGCCCGTTACCAGAAAGAAATCCGTGCCAGCCGTGGGAAAGGGCGGCCGGTGGTGACTGCTGTGTGGGAGGATGCGCGGGCTGAAACCAGGGGGATTGTGGAGGAACTGCAGGATTACGTGCGTATGGGGTACCGGTGGTCGGATATGGCAGTGCTTTACCGGACAAGCCTGGAACCCAGGCTTTTGATGGAACGGCTGATGGAGTATAATATTCCCTTCCGGATGAAGGACACCCTGCCGAATTTATATGAACACTGGATTGCCCTGGATATATGCGCTTATATCCGTATTGCGGCGGATGGACTGGCAAAAGAGGGGCGGGCAAGGCGCAGCGATGTGGTGCGGGTGATCAACCGGCCTAAGCGTTACGTGAACCGGGAAGCCTTGGAAGGGCAGGAAGTTTCCTGGAATAAAGTGAAAGCCTGGTACCAGGACAAGGGATGGATGGTGGAACGCATTGAGCAGCTGGAGTATGACCTGGGGATGATCGGCAGGATGGCGCCGGTGGCAGCGGTGAATTATATCCGCAAGGGAGTGGGATATGATGAGTATTTGCGTGAGTATGCGGATTACCGGCGCATGAAGCCGGAGGAACTTTTGGAGGTGGCTGACCAGCTGCAGGAGAGCGCATCCGGCTTTTCCTCCGTGCAGGAGTGGTTTGCCCACATGAAGGAGTACGGGGAGCAGCTGAAGGAGCAGGCAAAAAGGCGGGAAAAGGATACGGACTGCGTGTCCCTGATGACCATGCACAGTTCCAAGGGGCTGGAGTTTTCGGTAGTGTATATCCTGGACGCCAATGAGCGGGTGACGCCGCACCATAAGGCAGTGCTGGAGGCAGATTTAGAGGAGGAACGGCGGATGTTCTATGTGGCCATGACCCGGGCAAAAGACCGGCTGCATGTATGCTATGCCAAGGAGCGGTACGGGAAAGCACAGGAACGGTCTCGGTTTGTGGATGAGTATCTGGGGGATTGAAGTACATAAAATAAATAATACCAGAAACGTGAGGGACAGAAATTGGCGTGTATCCATATTTATTGCGGAAATGGAAAGGGCAAGACTTCAGCGGCGCTGGGGCTGGCTGTACGTGCGGCCGGCCGGGGAAAAAGGGTACTGATTGTACGGTTCCTGAAAACGGAAGATTCCGGTGAGGTATCCATACTTCGCCGGATCCCCGGGATTACGGTGACGCCTTGTGACCATGAATTTGGATTTACCTTTCAGATGGGGGTAGAGGAAAAAGCCGAAGCAGCAAAATATTACCGGCAGAGATTTGAGGAGGCCTGCCATGAGGCGGTATCCTGCGGATACGATATTCTGATCCTGGATGAGATCCTGGCAGCATGCAGCAGCAGTATGGTACGGGAAGAGGATGTGATAAATTTCTTAAAAAACCCTCCGGCCCACCTTGAAATAGTCCTGACCGGCAGGAATCCCTCCCGGCAATTGCTGGAAATGGCAGACTATGTATCAGAGATACGGATGGAAAAACATCCATACCAAAAGGGGCTTCCGGCAAGGAAGGGGATTGAATATTGATTATTAACTAATTTTAAACACAAATATTCCTTGATTTTATGCTTATATTTTGGTAAAGTTGTTAATATGGCAAAAGGATACCAAATATCAAAGAGAAACCAAGGCAAAGGAGACCGACGGCATGGATCAGAATAAGAACCTAAACGAAGAGATGGACCAGGAGGAAGTAACTGTTACCCTGACCCTGGATGACGGAAGCCAGTTAGAATGTGTGGTGTTAACTATATTTGACGCCGGGGAGCGGGAATACATCGCTTTGCTCCCTATGGAGGGAGAGTTGGCAGAGGAGGGGGAGGTATATCTGTACCGCTATTCCGAGGATGCAGAGGGCAACCCCAACCTGGAGAATATTGAAGACGATGAAGAATATGATATTGTAGCAGATGCATTTGATGAATTGCTGGATGACCAGGAATATGATGAACTGGTAGGGGATGACGAGAACTGAGAGGGGCGTTCCGGTATGGGACCTCTTGGGGGATGTACTTAAGGAAAGAATAAAAAGACCAGGAAGGCAAGCAGGATTCCCAAGGGAAGCAGTTGCCTTTCTGGTGTTTTATTTATAGAAGTTTAGGGAAAGGAGCAGAAATTAGCAATATGGAGCATAAGATTGACCGCAATAATTTTATGATGCAGCTTGCGGCATTTGTGGTAAACAAGCGCAACGCATTTGTGGTGTTGTTTGCGATTGCGTGCATTTACTGCCTCACAACTTTGAGCCGGGCCAAGGTAAATACGGAACTGACCGACTATTTGCCGGACACGACGGAAACCAGGCAGGGCCTGGATATCATGGAGGATCAGTTTACGACCTTTGGCTCGGCAAAGATCCTGGTCACGAATATTACATATGAGAAAGCATTGGAGGAAGCAAAGGCTTTGGAGGAGATCCGGGGGATTTCCTCGGTGAAGTTTTTTGACTGGGAGAGTGCAGAAGATACGTATGACGGTGAAGAGGTTACGGATTATTATAAGGATGCATGTGCCCTGTATACACTGACCTTTGAGGAAGAGGAGGATACGGAACTGTCGCAGAAGGCGATTGCCAATGTGCGGGACCATCTGAAGGGTTACCAGACATATTTTTATACGACAGTAGATAAAGATGACAGTGCCGCCTTAAAGCAGGATATGAAGGGGATCCTGGCGGTGGCGGCGGCGATCATCCTGTTAGTGCTGCTCTTCACTTCCGGAACCTATATGGAGATCGTCATCTTTATGATAACCTTTATCGTGGCGATTGTGCTGAATACAGGAACCAATTTCTGGTTTGGAGAGATTTCATTTGTGACGAACGCGGTGGCCGCCGTTTTGCAGCTGGCGCTGTCCATCGACTATGCGATTATACTGTTCCACCGGTTTATGGAGGAGCATGAGACAAAGGAGACGATAGAGGCAGTGACGGTGGCGCTCAGCAAGGCGATACCGGAGATTTCCTCCAGCAGCCTGACTACCGTGTCAGGCATGGTGGCATTGATGCTGATGCAGTTTGGCATTGGCATGGATCTGGGACGCGTTTTGACAAAAGCGATTGTTTTCAGCCTGATTACCGTGTTTTTCCTGATGCCGGCCATGATTGTGATGCTGTCCAAATGGATAGAGAAAACGGTGCACCGCAGTTTTGTGCCTTCTATCCGGGGGTGGGGGCGTTTGGTGGTGCGGACCAGGTATCTGGTGCTGCCGGTTTTTGTGGTTGTGATGGCAGGGGGCTGCATTTTGTCCAACCGGTGCGAGTATGTGTATGACCACAGTTCTATCGAAGCAGACAAGATGAACGAGTTTATGACCTCCAAGGTGAGGATTGAGAAGACCTTTGAGGTGACGAATACCATGGCGCTGGTGGTGCCGAAGGGGGATTACCAGAAGGAAGCCAGGATCATCGAAGGCCTGGAGCAGGTGGAGAGGGTTGACACGGTGCTTGGTCTCAGCAATATTGAGGTGGATGATGACGGGAAGTACATCCTGGTAAATGAACTGAACCCGCGTGAATTTGCTGAGGTGGCGGATGTGGACCTGGATCTTGTGCGCCTTCTGTACCAGTTTTATGCCATTGACCGGGAACAGTACGGCGCATTTATGAAGAACCTGGATGAATACCGGATCCCGATTATCGATATGGTGGATTTTATTTATGACCAGAAAGAAAAAGGGGCAATTGACCTGGATGATGATTTGTCTGAGGATGTGGATGACCTGCACGATGCGCTCAGCGATGCCAGGGAGCAGCTGGAGGGGGAGAATTATTCCCGTATTGTGTTTACGATGACAGGGCCAATCGAGGGGGAAGAGACCTTTGCGGTTATTGACCAGATACGGAACATTGCCAGTACCTATTATGATGAGGTGTATGTGGTAGGGGACTCCACCAGTGATTATGACCTGAGCAAATCATTCCGCACGGATAATGTAAAAATCAGTGTGCTGACTGCATTATTCGTGGGAATTATCCTGTTGTTTACCTTCCAGTCAGCGGGGCTGCCCATTATGCTGGTTCTCACGATCCAGAGCAGCATCTGGATTAACTTCTCTATACCAACGCTTAGGGGAGGGACGATGTTTTTCTTGAGTTACCTGATTGTCAGCGCAATCCAGATGGGGGCCACGATTGATTATGCGATTGTGATTACCAGCCGTTACATGGATCTGCGAAAGCAGTCGGCTGACCGGAAGCAGGTGGTGGTGGAGGCGCTGAACCAGGCCTTTCCCACCGTGGCCACCTCAGGTTCCATCCTTACCTGTGCCGGTTTTGCAGTGGGAAGGCTGACATCGAATGCGATTATTGCTTCCCTGGGGAAAGCGCTGGGGGCGGGGACGCTTGTCTCTATCATACTTGTCATGACCGTGCTTCCCCAGATTTTGCTGGTATTCGACAAGGTGATTGACAGGACAGAATTTAACCGTGGTGCAGTGAAACAGGCAGAGGGGTGCGGGGCCCAAAGCGGCAATGCCGGTGAGGAAGGAGGGTGCTGATGATGAAAAGGACAAGAAGAGTGGAAGCGCTGCTGATGGCAGCGGCAGTTTTTGCTGCATCTGTACCCGCATTTCCATTTGGAGTGAGGGCGGAAGAACCAGCCATTGTGATCCGTACAGCAGAGGAATGGGAGGAACTGGCCAGGCTGTGCGTCTCGGAAAGTTACTCGGAGGGGAAAACGGTCACGCTGGAGGCGGATCTTGACCTTAGCGGAAAAGAATTTGTCCCGATCCCGGTATTTCGCGGCACCTTTGAGGGAAATGGCCATACGATAAGCGGGGTTTCCATCCGCCAGGCAGGTTCCGGCCTGGGGCTTTTCCGCTACCTGGAGAAGGAGGCTCTTGTGCAGAATTTAAAGGTGAGCGGGGAACTGAAGCCGGAGGGAAGCCGGAAAAAGATCGGAGGCATTGCCGGTACGAACCGGGGGACGATCCGCAACTGTACATTTTTGGGAACCGGGGAAGCATTGGAAAACCTTGGAGGGATTGCCGGTATAAATGAGGAGACCGGCGTGATTGAAAATTGCTTAAACCAGGCGGAACTGACAGGCAACCGGAGAGTTGGGGGCATCGCCGGGGAGAATGTGGGGACAATCAAGGATTCTTCCAATGAAGGCGGGATCAATTCTGCCTCGGAGGGAATTGATGAGACTTCCGGAAGCAAGAACAGCATCTCCGTGGACAAAGAAAGCTTTATGACCACCATTGTGGTGGAAAAGGTGAATGATGTGGGGGGCATTGCGGGCCTTTCCTCCGGAATTATCCAGCAGTGTGAGAATTCCGGTGCAGTCGGCTATGACCATACCGGATATAATATCGGAGGGATTGCCGGCCGCCAGAGCGGTATTCTGGTTCTGTGCGAGAATTCAGGGAACATAAAAGGCCGTAAGGATGTAGGCGGGGTTACCGGACAGATGGAGCCGTTTCTGATGATCCAGTACAACCAGGATACCTTTGACCGTGTAGGGGAGCAGATTGACCAGATTTCGGACACTACAGATGCCATGACGGAAAGCATCCACAGCACTACGGATGCATCTATCGGAAACCTTGACCGGGTGGATGAGATTGTGAAATCGATCCGGGATATTACCAGAGGAAAGAAGGATGACAGGAGAACCAAAAGGGAAGACTATGACGGAAAGGCAAAAAAGCAGCTGGATCTGATGGATGAGATCCTGGCAGGCATGGAACTGGACATGGGAAGCCGGGCAGCAGACCAGGCCGGAAGCCGTGTACAGGGGAATATCCAAAAGGCCAGGGAACTTTTAAAACAGCTGGGGAATGCCGGAGGAGGAGATCTTTTACCGGATGATTATATCCCGGATGAAGAGGACGGGGTTTTAGGCAGCCTGGAGTACCTGTATGGAGTGATGAAGGAATTGCAGGACTGTGCCGGGAACATTGCGGAGGATACGGAGATCCTGGTGGAAAAACGGGTTGAGGGAGTGGTTGACGGGGTGCGGGACTTTGAAGATGATTTGGATTCCCTGCGCGTTGCCTCCAAAGAGTTCCTTGACCTGACCCGGGATTACAAGGATCAGCTGATGGATGATGTGGACGATCTGGATGAGGATCTGACCGGGCAGCTGGACCAGCTTTACGATGAACTGGATTTCTTGTCTGATAACCTGAAATCCGGAAAGGATCGGCTGCGTGCGGAGAAGGAACAGCTGGACGGCCAGCTGGAAGGGATGCATGACATTATATCAGAAGGGATGGACCGGGTGCAGTCAGAGCGCGGGAAGGTGGAGGATGAGGAACCTTTGTTTGAGGATGTCTCAGAGAAGGCGGATGATTTGAGCAATGGCATGATTGTGGGCTGCTCCAACAAAGGGTACATCTCTTCGGATTTCCAGGCAGGCGGAGTCGTGGGGACGGTTGGTGTCGAACTGGATCTCGACCCGGAGGTAGATATCGAAACTTACGGGGAGGAATCCCTTTATATGAACCGTTATGCCCAGGCCGCCGTGAGAGGGTGCCGCAATGATGGCGATGTGCTGGTACAGCAGGATTATGCCGGCGGGATTGCCGGGACGGTCAAGATTGGCCTGCTGGCGGCCAACCAGAATTATGGGGATATCGGCACGGTAGACGGCAATTATGCCGGCGGGATTGCCGGCAGCAGCCAGTCCATGATCCGGGGCAGCTACGCCATGTGTGAGGTCACCGGAAACGACTATACCGGAGGGATTGCCGGCCTTGCGAAAAATCTGCAGGATAACTGTGCGATGGTAAACGTGGTAACGGCCAGCGGAGAATGGATGGGCAGTATTGCCGGCAGCTGTGATGAGGAGGGGACGGCCAGTGCCAATATTTATGTGGATGACGGCCTTGGCGCTGTGGACGGCGTCACCTTTCTTGGGGAAGCAGAGGGGATTACGTATGAAGAATTTCTGCAGAGGGACGAGGTTCCGGCAGAGTTTGAGAGCTTGACGGTCACATTCCTGGCGGACGGGAAAGCGGTGGTACAGGTTACCTGCCGCTATGGCGAGTCCTTGCCCCAGGAGAAGATGCCGCCGGTACCGAAAAAGGAAGGCTTTTTTGAACAGTGGGAAGAGGCAGATCTGTCGGATATCCGTAAAAACTATAAGATCCATGCGCTCTACCATCCCTGGACAACAACTATTGCAGATTCGGATGCCCCCAAACCTTTACTGCTGGCAGAAGCCGCCTTTTATCCGGAAACCAAACTGGCGGTGCAGGAGTCAGGAGAGGCGGCCAGGCTGGGCGTGTCTATCCCGCACGGATATCGCCCGGGGAAGGCTTTTTCCTATGAAATCCAGGCTGGCAGGGATTTGGCATTGCCGGAAGCCGTAAGG
The DNA here is from genome assembly GCA_910588875.1 of uncultured Lachnospiraceae bacterium. Classification (GTDB taxonomy): domain Bacteria; phylum Bacillota; class Clostridia; order Lachnospirales; family Lachnospiraceae; genus Brotaphodocola. Next base: position 25,123 of record CAJURT010000023.1, on the reverse strand, counting down.
TTCCATGTGTTGGCACCGGATGCAGACCGTGTGGCCATCATAAGGGACGGTACGGCAGAATGTGTGGATGCAAAGAGAGACGGTGAATATCTGGTTTTTGAGGCAGGGATTCAGGGGGAATTTGTACTGATGAAAAAGACCCCGGTTTTGTGGATCCTCCTGGCAGTTGGCATTGCCTGCCTGGTGGTGCTGTTTGCAATGAAAAAGAAAGGGATTGAGTTTGGGAAAAAGGCGGAGGAGTAGTTGGGGATAAGGAGGGACATAGATGGACGTAGGAGAATTGCTGCTGCAGGTGAAGGACGGGCGCTTGGGGATTTTGGAGGCAGAGGAGATTCTGAAAAATCTGCCATACGAAGATCTGGGGCATGCAAAACTGGATTTCCACCGGCAGCTGCGGACCGGGTTCGGGGAGACTGTATTTTGCCAGGGGAAGCCGGACCGGTATCTGGTGGATATTTACCGGCGGATTTATGAGCGGGACCAGGAGGTGCTGGGGACGAGGGCCAGCATGGCACAGTATGAACTGGTGAAGGAACAGCTCCCCCAGGCAACCTATGACCCGGTTTCCCGGATTCTAAAGATCGAGAAGGAAGGGAAGGAAAGAGCGGGCAATGTGGTGGTCTGTACCGGGGGAACCGCAGATATCCCGGTAGCGGAGGAGGCGGCACAGACCGCAGAATATTTTGGGAGCCAGGTTGACCGTATATATGATGTTGGGGTAGCCGGGATCCACCGTCTGCTTTCCAACCGGGAACGGCTGGCAGGGGCCAATTGTATTGTGGCGGTGGCAGGCATGGAGGGCGCCCTGGGAACCGTTGTGGCAGGATTGGTGGAATGCCCGGTGATTGCAGTTCCCACTTCAGTGGGATACGGGGCATCCTTCCAGGGGCTTTCGGCGCTGCTGACGATGATTAATTCCTGTGCAAACGGAATCGCGGTAGTAAATATTGACAATGGATATGGTGCCGGATATATAGCGACACAAATAAACAGACTGGCGGTGAAGAAATGAAAAAGATACTTTATCTGGAGTGCAATTCCGGAATAAGCGGCGACATGGCGGTGGGAGCCCTTTTGGATCTGGGGGCAGACCGGGGGGTGCTGGAAAAAGCCCTGGACAGCATGGGGCTGGAAGGCTACCATCTGCATTTTGGGCGCAAGGAGACTTGCGGGCTGGATGCCTTTGACTTTGATGTACATTTGGAGACGGAAGGCCACAGCCATGAGCATGGCCACAGCCACGGGGAAGGACATGGGCACAGCCATGCCCACGGGGAAGGCCACAGCCACGGAGATGACCATGTCCATAGGAACCTATATGATGTGTACGGGATAATTGACCGCCTGGATGCCGGCGGGCATGTGAGGGAACTGGCGAAGAAGATGTTTCGTATCGTGGCGGAAGCCGAGTCAAAGGCACATGGGCTGCCGATAGAGCAGGTTCACTTCCATGAAGTAGGTGCGGTTGACTCTATCATTGATATTGTGGGCGTGGCAGTCTGCGTGGATAACCTGGGGATTGATGAGGTGGCGGTATCCCCTCTCTCGGAGGGCCATGGCCACGTCCGCTGCCAGCACGGCATACTTCCGGTTCCGGTTCCGGCTACGGCCGATATTGTGGCAGCCTGCGGGCTGGATATCCGCTTTACGGACAATGTAGGGGAGATGGTGACACCCACCGGTGCGGCGATTGCGGCGGCTCTGCGCACCAGGGAGGGGCTTCCGGCTAAATGCCGGTTGGTAAGGATCGGCATGGGGGCAGGCAATAAGACATTCCGTCAGGCAAATGTACTGCGGGCAATGCTCCTGGAAGCAGAGGAGGATCCGGAAGAGAGAAATACTAAATGGATCCTGGAGACAAATGTGGATGACGGGACCGGGGAGATGCTGGGTTTTGCCATGGAACTGCTGATGGAAGCAGGGGCCAAGGATGTCTGGTACACGCCCATATTTATGAAAAAAAACCGTCCGGCCTACCAGCTTTCCCTGCTTTGCGGGGAGGCAGAGAGGGAATTGCTGGAGGATATCCTGCTTACGCAGACTACTACCATTGGGATCCGGCGGTATCCGGTGGAAAGAACCGTGTTGGAACGGGAAGCAAAAACAGTAGAGACAAAATATGGCACCGCAGAGGTTAAGGTGTGCTGTCACAAGGATACGGTTTTTTGCTACCCGGAATATGAAAGTATCCGAAGAATCAGTAAAGATACCGGGCTGGATTTCCAGAGTGTTTATTGTGCGGTAAGGGAGCAGGCGGTGTCACAATTCGGTAAGGAAATCCTGAAAGGATGAAAAACCCTATGGGCAGAGGCCAAACAGAAAGAAAGTTGGAAGAACTGGAACAATATTTTGCCCGGATATCCTCCGGGGGTATCTGCCTGGCATTTTCCGGCGGCGTGGATTCCGCATTGCTGTTAAAGGCAGCGGCAGATGCGGCCAAATGTGCCGAAGGCCAGGTGTATGCCGTGACATTTGACAGCCGCCTCCATCCATCCTGCGACCTGGAGATTGCCAGGCGGGTGGCAGGGGAACTGGGAGGGATCCACCAGGTTATCAGGGTGGATGAATTGGAACAGCAGGAGATCCGAAGCAACCCTGTGGACCGGTGTTATCTGTGCAAGCGCCACCTGTTCCGGAATTTGAAAGAATTTGCGGCAGCCAGGGGGATCCAGGCGGTGGTGGACGGGACAAATGAAGATGATATGCATGTGTACCGGCCGGGGATCCGTGCCCTGAAGGAATTGGGGATAGCCAGCCCCCTGGCCGAACTTCATATCACCAAGGAAGAGGTGAAGAAGATGGCGGCTTTTTATGGCATTTCTGTGGCCTCAAGGCCCTCCACCCCCTGTATGGCAACGAGGATCCCATATGGGCAGGAGATTGATTATGAGGTGCTGGACCGGATTGCAAAAGGGGAGGAATACCTGCGGGAAAGGATTGCAGGCAATATCCGGCTGCGCCTCCACGGAAATGTAGTGCGCCTGGAGGTGGATCTGGCACAGATTATGGGGGTGGCGGAAATGAGGGAGGGGATAACCGGGTATTTAAAAGCCCTGGGATTTGATTACGTGACCCTGGATCTGGAGGGATTTCGTTCCGGAAGTATGGATATTGATGTAAATGTAGGGAGGATAGAATAGGATGGGCTTTTCACTTGATACAGGGGTTCCGGCAATCACAGTGTTTTTCCAGGGGCTGTTAAGCTTTTTCTCACCCTGTGTGCTGCCGCTTTTACCTCTTTATATGGGGTATCTGTCCGGGGGGACTGGTGTGAGGGGAGAGGATGGGCGTATCCATTATCAACAAAGTAAGGTTGCCGTCCATACCTTGTGCTTTGTGGCAGGGGTCAGCTTTGCCTTCTTTGTCTTAGGCCTTGGTGTTTCGGCGGCAGGGAAGCTGTTTTTGTCCGGGCAGATGATGTTTGCCCGGATCGGAGGGATCCTGGTTATGGCCTTCGGGCTATATCAGCTGGGGCTTTTTGGCTCCTCCCAGGTGCTGGAGAAGGAACACAGGCTGCCCTTCCGGGCAGATGCACTGGCAATGTCGCCGGTTACGGCACTGCTGATGGGGTTTACCTTCAGCTTTGCCTGGACGCCCTGTGTGGGGCCGGCTTTGGCCGGGGTGCTTCTGATGGCGGCATCGGCATCCACAAGGTCTATGGGATTTGTGCTGATCGGGGTATATACCCTGGGATTTGTGCTGCCGTTTCTGGCAGTGGGATTTTTTACCACATCCCTTCTGGAAGTTTTCAGGAAATACCGGAGTTTCGTGCAATATACCGTGAAGCTTGGAGGTGTGCTCCTGGTACTGATGGGATTTATGATGTTCACCGGGAAGATGAATGATGTGACAGGGTATTTATCCGGCATTTCCCAAATGCCCCAGGCAGCGGGGCAGCAGAATTCCGGGGAAACCCCGGCGGCAGCGGAACAGGAAGCAGAGGATGCCCTGGATGGGAAAAAGCAGGAGGACAGGGATGCCCTGGAGGAGGGACAGGAAAGAGAAGATGCCTCAGGGGCAGGGAAGCAGGAAGGAGAGGGTGGCAGTTCAGGCGCCGGGAGTGAAAACGAGGACGCTTCCCGGGCTGAAGGGAACAGCCTCCCGCCGGCTGTGGATTTTGAATTACAGGATCAGTATGGCAATACCCACCGGCTGGAGGATTATAAGGGAAAGACAATCTTTTTGAATTTTTGGGCCACATGGTGTCCCCCATGCCGTGGGGAGATGCCTGATATCCAGAAGCTTTATGAGGATTATAGCAGGGAGGGAGAGGAAGCCCTGATTGTCCTTGGGGTGGCGGCGCCTGGGATGGGTCAGGAGAAGGATGAAGAAGGAATCCGTTCCTTCCTGGAGGAGAACGGTTATACGTATCCTGTTTTGATGGACACATCGGGGGAACTGTTTTACAGCTATGGGATCCGTGCCTTCCCCACTACGTTCATGATTGACCGGGACGGGAATATTTTTGGATATATCAGCGGCCAGCTGACCATGGATATGATGGAGAGCATTATCCGCCAGACCATGGAAGGGAAGAGGAAATAGCAGGAGGGGATTATTTCCCCTCCTTTAAATATAGGTTGGCATCCTTAAAAAAGCTTACAATAATCAGGATCATGATGATGCCCACGGGAAATGCAGCGATAATGGATACGGACTGCAGGTTTGCCATGGATTTCTCAGAGAAGATCAGGGCAATGGGCATCAGGATCAGGAAGATTGCCCAGAACAGCTTGAGGCGCCGGTCGGGATCCTCGTCGTGCTTAAGTTCCTGATAGGAATAGGAGGCAGCAACTAAGGTGATGGAATCGAAGGAGGTGGAGTAAAAGGTAATCATGCACACAACCAGAAGAACCATCACAAAACCGGAGAGGGGCAGCTGTTCCAGGATGGAAATGATGGAGGTGTAAAGGGCATTGTTGGAACCGCTGCCAGCCTGGTAGGCGGACAAAGAATCCAGCCGTCCGTGCATCTGCATCCCCAGCCCATAGTTCCCAAGGATGATAAAGGAGGTGAAGGTGCCTGCCAGCCCCCAGAAATATCCGCCCAGGATGGTCTGCCGGATGGTGCGCCCTTTGCTGATGGCTCCAATGAAAAATGGTGCTGCCACACACCACACCATCCAGTAAGCCCAGTAGAAGATCGTCATGGCCTGGGGGAAGGAAGAGACCCTGAGCGAGTCTGTCCAGGTGGAAAGAGTAATGAAATTCTGGGCAAGAAGCCCCAGGGAAGTGATTCCCGTTTCCACAATAAAACGGCTTTCCCCCCCAAAGAAAAACACGTAGGCCAGCAGCAGGAAAAACAGATAGCTGCAGCAGGCGGCTGACCGCTGGATCCCCTTCATGCCAAAATATACGGAGCAGGTATAAATGCAGCAGACCACAGCCAGGATTACAATGGTCAGGGTAGTGGTTGCGGCAATGCCGGTCAGGCGGCTGACCGCTATAGCCAGGAGGGGCGTGGCCAGGGAGAAGGTGGTGGCAGTGCCGGCCAGCAGCGCAAATACGGCAACCAGATCAATCAGCCGTCCGGCCCAGCCGTCCACATGGCGGCCCAGCAGGGCCCTGCAGGCCTCAGAATATTTCTGTTTATGGCGTTTGCGCACATGCAGCATAAAGCCAAAGGCCACGGCCAGCACCAGATAAAAGCCCCAGGGGATTGGGCCCCAGTGGAATAACGGATAGGTGGCAGCCCAGTCGTGGAGCGCTCCCATTTCTGCCACATGGGGATCGGAGGCATAGATCAGCCATTCACAGCAGGAGTAGAACAGGATATCAGCGGCAAGGCCTGCAGTAAACATCATGGATCCCCAGCGGAAGCCGGAATATTGCGGCTGTTTTTCTCCTCCCAGGCGTATGGCGCCATAACGGGAAAATGCGAGGTATAAAGAGCAGAGGAAGATTCCCAGGCCGATCAGCAGGTAGTAGCTTCCCATTTGGTCTCCCAGGAAAAAACGGATTTTTTCCAGGATTTGGGAGGAGCCTTCTGGAAACAGCACAAAAAGGACGCAGAGGGCGGCGATGCAGACAAAGGGGATCAGGGTGGTGAACAGATCCAGCTGTTTGATAAGAGACTGCGGTGATGGTTGGTTTTTCATGTCAGTAATCCTCCTGCCAAGAGTTTGTTCAAAAAAATAGGAAATCATTAACTATTGAACAGATGATAGCACAGATGGACAGAAATTTCAAGAGGGAAAATAAATATGACGATTTTCTGACGATTCTATGAAAGTGGTATTCAAAATTTCTGGTCTCTGGTAAAATAACGGTTGTATTAATTTAGGAGAGAGAGGCAGATGGTAATGAGGCGGATAGGACAGGGACGTTGGTTTTGCGGATTGCTGGTAACCGGGCTTTTTGTGGCAGCGGTGCTGCATGCACCGGGAGAAGATTCGGATAAGGCAGACAGGTATGGGGCAGAACTGGCCGGGCAGGGAACGGACCTTGCCAAGGGCACAGGTGAGATTCCGATAAAGAAGAGCGGATTTTTTTTCACGGAATATATGGCAACCGAAGTGGCGCGGCTGCAGTCCCCTGACGGGACGGGCGATGGTCAGGGAAGCACGGCGGTCCAGGCAAATCCCATAAGCCAGGGGAATCCGGGGAGCCAGGCAGATCCCGGAGGGCAGGGAAACCCTGCAGCCCAGGCGAAGCAGGCAGACCAGGGAAAAGGCAGCAGCATGGTGGTGGCCGGGCAGGGCAGTTCCCGCGGCGGCACAGGCCCCTCCATATATGGGAATATAGTGACGGAGGGGGAGAAGGAAGTTTCCCCCCAGGATATGATCTTAGGTGGTGCAACGCTGACGCTGCTCCGTTCCCAGAGTGACAGCCAGATGCTGTCGGCGATCCTGCAGACCAGCCAGGGGAAGCTGATAGTGGTAGATGGGGGATTGGGGGCGGACGGGGATTACCTGCGCAGCCAGATCCAGGCCAGAGGAAGCCATGTGGCGGCATGGCTGCTTACCCATCCCCATGGGGACCATGTGGGGGCTCTCTATAAGATTTTGCAGGATGAGGCGGCAGGGGTGCAGTCCGGGATTCAGATCGACGGGATCTACTACTCTTTTGCAGCGCCGGAGTGGTATACGTCAAACGACCCTACAGAGCAGACCATGGCCCATGCGATCATCGGAAGCTTTTCCGGCTTGCCGGATACCATGTTAAATACAGTGAGCCGGGGGCAGACGATCCAGGTGGACGATGTGACAATCCAGGTGATGAATGACCGGTATGAGGCATCCCAGGATAAGGGGAATAATGCAGGCATTGTATACAAAATCTGGGTAAACGGGAAATCGGTTCTTTTCCTTGGCGACATGGCTGAGGAGGGCGGAAGGCGCCTTCTGTCGGAAGTGGGCGCGGAAGGGCTGAAATCGGATATTGTCCAGATGGCCCATCACGGCCAGAACGGGGTGGATGAGGCGTTTTATAAAGCAGTGAATCCCAGCATCTGCCTGTGGCCTACTCCCCAGTGGCTGTGGGACAGTGTGGGCAGCCGGTACCGTACATCAGAGACCAAAGGATGGATGACGCATTTGAATGTACAGAGGCACTATTGCACAAAGGACGGGGATCAGGTAATCCGCTAATCCCGGTATTTCCTCACATGGCAGCATATGATACAACAGGATACAACCTGGAGGAAAAATCAGGACGATATAATATCGTGGAAGTAAGAAAAAACGCTAAGTTTGCCGAAATACGGATTTCGTGAGTGCAAATACTTTATATATGAGTTAATCTCTGCGTTTACTTTGTTAAAATGGAAGCAGACGGAGGGATCTAACAATTATGAGAAGTAATATCAGGCAGTTGCGAAAGCAGAGAAATATTTCCCAGAAGGTGTTAGGTGAGGAAATAGGGCTTTCCCAACAGGTGATTAGCCGGATGGAACGTGACAGAAGCAAAATCCAGGTAGATGTACTGATTAATCTGGCAAAATATTTCCATGTGTCCACAGACTGTGTTTTAGGCTACTGTGAGGAGGAAGAAGAGGAAAACCCTGTGGAAACTGCCCTGAAAATGCAAAGTGCCGCCAGTGAGGATATTGTGGCCATTATAGAAAACTTAGAACGGATGGACCGGGCGCAGAGGAAGGCGCTCTGGCATGTCCTGGCAACATTGAAACGGTATCTGTGAGATACCGTTTTTTTTGTAACAGCCCGGTGGGGATGGCCGGATCAGTCTGTGACCATCAGGCCGCTGTGGTAAGAATAGCTTCCCAACTCGTCCAGCAGCCGGGCAATGTCCTGCTCCCGGGAGACCTGGGCGTGGTCGATGGCGGCATTGAGGATTGCGTAGACATTGCAGCATTTTAACAGGGATTGCTGGAACAGGTCCGGGAAGGAGGCCTTGGAGGCAAGCCGGCGGTCCCAGGGATTGCACCAGGTCTCATGATCCAGGTTTAAGCAGGCTCTGGGGTTGGAAACCTGGTCGGTCACCAGCTTGGTGGAGGCCAGGGGGTTTTTCAAGAAAATGTTTTCCACAAAGGCGATGCCGTTGCGCTTCCGTCCGGAAGGGTCTGCCAGGGTGCGGCAGCCGAAACGGATAGCCAGGATGGAGCGATGGACCATCCTGGGGGTCACCTGGAAATTATTGTGGTAGGTGATCGGGTAGTAAGCATCATTAATACAGCGGGAAAGAAAACGGGAGATGAACTGTATCTCCATGCCGTTCAGGCAGATGGTGGCCGCCTGGTTGAACTGGGAGGGCTTTTTCTTTTTGTATTTTAAAAGAAGAAGGGCATCGATATCATTCTCCAGGGAGGCATGCATGCCATGGGCCTGTGCAGTGGGCGCCTTGGCATCATAGGGAATCCTCCCATATACATATGGGTGGCAGATGGAATCACCGATATAATGGCACAGATAGCCGCAAAAGTAAGCAAGCCCCTCAATGCGCTGCTGCCGGGAGGGGATTTCAGCAAGGTTGCGCAGATAGCAGGAAAAGAAATCCTGAATGTGGTGCTCGTGCATATAGGAACCCACATTCCGGTAATCCCTGTGGCGGAGGATGGGGATATTGTAAAAAAAGATATCCGGCCCCTGGAGGCCAAGCTGATAAAGCCAGCGGTGTTTGGCGATAATATATTTTAACTGGTTATTGGGCAGATCGTTGAAAGCTTTCATGCCCAAAATGTAGTGGGTGGTAAAACCTGGCATGGCATTGCCCTCTTTCTTTAAATTATGATAATTTTATCATAACATAGGTAGGTGAAAAATGCGAGAGGGGAATTTCTTGTTTCATATAGGAAAGGGTTAGTTACATAGAATAGGAGGAAAAGGAAATTGGTGGTTTTAAAATGGGCGCTGTGGTGGAAATGCTGCATTTTTTGGTGTGGGGGCCATGGACATTAGGGATCTTCCTGGGAGTTGGGGCCTGGTTTACGGTTCGGTCCCGTTTTTTTCAGTTCTTTGGGATACGGTGTTGGTGGAAGGAGACTGCAGGGAGCCTGTGGGGCAGCGGGAGGGAAGGGAAGCGGCAAACAGGGCAAGGGGGGATTACCCGTTTTCAGTCGGCCTGCACAGCCCTGGCTGCCACCATCGGCACCGGGAATATCGTGGGGGTTGCCACGGCGCTGACAGCGGGAGGCCCGGGGGCCCTCTTTTGGATGTGGGTATCTGCGACAATCGGGATGATGACTGCTTATGCAGAGACCTGCCTGGGGCAGATATACCGGTACCGCCGACAGGACGGTGAGTGGATGTGCGGCCCTATGGTCTACATGGACCGGGGGCTGGGGTGCCCGGCAATCGGGACGGTGTATGCCCTCCTTGCGGTTTTGGCTTCCCTGGGAATGGGAAGCATGGTGCAGTCAAATTCTATCAGCGGGACGCTGCAGTTTGGGGCGGGAATTCCTCTGACGGTCAGCGCTGTGGCAGTCACGGCGCTGACGGGGCTGGTGATCCTGGGCGGGATCCAGCGGATCTCCCGGGTATCAGAGCGCCTGATGCCGGTGTCAGCGGGAATTTATGTGATGTTTTCCCTGGTGGTGATCCTGTCCTGCTGGGAACAGGTGCCTGCAATCCTGGGAACCGTGTTCCGGGAGGCGTTCCGTTTCCGGTCGGCAGGAGGGGGGATATCCGGCTTTCTCTTAAGCCGCAGTGTGCGGTACGGCCTGTCACGGGGGGTGTTTTCTAATGAAGCCGGCCTGGGGAGCCTGGCGGTGCTCCATGGGGCAGCAGAAAACACCACACCGGAACAGCAGGGGATGTGGGCAATGTTTGAGGTGTTTTTTGACACGGTTGTGGTATGTACGCTGACAGCAATGGTGATCCTGTGCGTGGGGGGAGGACAAACCGGAATGGACGGGGCAGCCCTGACGGCATTTTGTTTTTCTGCCCGTCTGGGGGTACTGGGGGAAATCCTGGTATCCGGCGCTATGGTGGTATTTGCTTTTGCTACAATTATTGCCTGGTATTACCTGGGGCGGCAATCCTTCGGGTACCTGCTGGAACGGCTGGGAAGGGGGCAGGGAAAACCGTGGGGGGAACTGTATTTGGCCTGCTACCTCCTGGCGGTGTTTGCAGGGTGCGTATCCCGCCTGGAGATGGTATGGCTGGTCTCTGACTTGTGGAATGGGCTGATGGCATATCCAAACCTGCTGGCGGTGATGTGGCTGTCGGGAAAAGTTCGCTTCCCGGGGGTAATTGCCCTTGACAAGCGCCGGGGAAATGAATATACTAAAGATAATAAGAGGGAGTAGCTTGCATCCTTTCGGGTGTTATGCGATATCGTCATCACGGCTTGCGGTTCCTGATCCGGCTTATGGCAGAAAACAGCTGGAAGCCAGGGTAAAGACAGCCCGGTACGCATATAATAAGCGAGACTTTTGTTGCATCTTTTGATGCAGCAGAGGGCTCGTTTTTTTGTTCCGTCAGAAGAAACGGCGTCTGCTGCCTGATATAAAACCGTTGTGAAATACGATAGGAGGAGAGAAAGATGAGGATTATGGTATATGTTATGCTGGTTTTGGGTTTTGTTCTTTTGATTAAGGGAGCGGATTTTTTTGTGGAAGCCAGTTCTTCGGTGGCAAGGATGCTGCGGGTGCCAAGCATTATTATCGGACTGACAATCGTGGCATTTGGAACCAGTGCGCCGGAACTGGCAGTGAGCACCACAGCCTCCCTGGCAGGGAACAATGAGATTGCCGTGGGAAATGTGATTGGCTCTAATATTTTCAATCTGTTGGTAGTCCTGGGGGCTTGCGGCGCCATCCATGCAGTCAAAGTGCGGCTGAGGTGGGATTTTATCGCCTCGATCCTGGCCGGGATAATTTTGCTCTTCATGGTTTTTGGCGACAGGTACTTAAGCCGGGGAGAGGCATTCCTCCTTCTGGGCCTGTTTGCGGCATTTTTGGTTTTGACCGTGAGGGATGCGATGATTAACCGGGTGGAGGCAGAGGAAGAGGTGAAAACATTGCCGCCTCTCCGCTGCGTGGTTTACATTGTGGGCGGGCTGGCCGCCATTGTCTGGGGCGGTGATCTGGTAGTGGATTCCGCCAGCGAGATCGCCCTGAATTTCGGGCTGAGCCAGACGCTGGTGGGACTGACGGTGGTGGCCCTTGGAACCTCCCTGCCGGAACTGGTAACCTCAGTGGTGGCTTCCCGGAAGGGGGAGAACGGCCTGGCTGTGGGAAATGTAATCGGCTCCAATATTTTTAATATCCTTATGGTTCTGGCTTTATCCGCGGCAGTGAAGCCCATTGCGGTGAATGCCTATGCGGTTATCGACGCAGTATGCCTGGTGGTATTCAGCCTGGTAACCTTGCTTCTGTGCCGGAGCAGGGAACGGTTAAGCCGTCCGGAGGGACTGACCATGCTGGGAATGTATGCCGGATATCTGGTGTATATCTGTCTCCGGTAATTGGGCGGCGCTTCCATAATTATCCTGCCAGGGCCGTAAGCTTCCCGGCACAACACAAGTATGAAAAGCCCCTCTGCTCAGAGGGGCTTTTCATACTACAGTTTATAAGAGGTTAAAAAGGGAGGAGAGCTGATATTTTCTATCAGCCCGAGTATTATGAAAAAAATTTTATAAGCATATCACATATACGGCATTGATGGTTGCTTACAAGACATAGTATAGACAGGAAACGTGAAGAAACCATGTTGTTTGTGTAAAAGGTTTTTGAATGATTTGTAAACGAAAAATGAACGGGCAGGCATGGAAAAATAATCCCTGGTTATACACATAATTCCAATCTCGTATATATTTTCTAAATAAATTCCCATCCAAATGTTGAAAAATAGAGGCAAATGCGATAATATGAAAGGAAACATGTCGGGGAGGGCGTCAGCTGGCTGCTTCCCGGCAGGGAATGCTGAGAAAAGCAAGAGGAGACGAGCAATGGAATGTAGGATAGTGACCATTCCGGGCGATGGGATCGGGCCGGAGATTGTGCGGGAGGCATGCAAGGTATTGGATAAGGTGGCACAGACATATGGGCATTCCTTCCATTACCAGGAGGTTCTGATGGGTGGCTGCTCCATCGATGCGTATGGGGTTCCGCTGACAGAGGAGGCGCTGGAGGCAGCAAGAAGAAGCGATGCGGTTCTGTTAGGTGCCGTCGGCGGCAATGTGGGGAATTCCCGCTGGTATGACGTGGCGCCGGATCTGCGGCCGGAGGCAGGGCTGCTGGCGATCCGCAAGGGGCTGAACCTGTTTGCCAACATCCGGCCGGCTTATCTGTACAAGGAACTGGCAGAGGCCTGCCCGCTGAAGAAGGAGATCATCGGCGAGGGGTTCGACATGGTAATCATGAGGGAACTGACCGGCGGGCTTTATTTCGGGGAACGCCATACCGAGGAAGTGGATGGAATACTGCAGGCGACGGATACGCTTACATACAATGAAAATGAGATACGCCGGATTGCCGTAAAGGCTTTTGACATCGCCATGAAGCGGAGAAAACGGGTAATCAGCGTGGACAAAGCAAATGTGCTGGATTCTTCGCGGTTATGGCGTAAGGTTGTGGAAGAGGTGGCCAAGGATTACCCGGAGGTGAAGTTGGAGCATATGTTGGTGGACAATTGCGCCATGCAGTTGGTGATGGATCCGGGGCAGTTTGATGTGGTGCTCACCGAGAATATGTTTGGCGATATCCTGTCGGATGAGGCGAGCATGATCACCGGTTCCATCGGGATGCTTTCCTCAGCCAGCTTAAATGAAAGTAAGTTCGGCATGTATGAGCCGAGCCACGGCTCAGCGCCGGATATCGCAGGAAAGGGACTGGCCAATCCCATTGCCACGATTCTATCGGCGGCAATGATGCTTCGGTATTCCTTTGACCTGGACAAAGAGGCAGATGCGGTTGAGTCAGCAGTGCAGAAGGTACTGACTGAGGGGTACCGCACGCCGGATATTATGTCAGAGGGCTGCGAAAAGGTGGATACTGCCCGGATGGGGGATCTGATTGCGGAGCGGATTTAGAAAAGCAGAGGAGGAAAATCAATTATGAGAAGTGATAATGCGAAGTCAGGAATGCAGCAGGCACCGGCGAGATCGCTGTTTCGGGCGCTGGGACTGACGGATGAGGAGTTGGGGCGCCCGCTGATCGGCGTGGTAAGTTCCTATAATGAGATTGTCCCGGGGCATATGAACCTAGATAAGATTGTGGAGGCCGTGAAGCAGGGAGTGGCGATGGCCGGAGGTACGCCGATTGTGTTCCCGGCGATTGCGGTCTGCGACGGGATTGCCATGGGGCATATCGGCATGAAGTATTCCCTGGTTACCCGGGATCTGATTGCCGATTCCACAGAATGCATGGCTCTGGCCCACCAGTTTGACGGGTTGGTAATGGTGCCGAACTGTGACAAGAATGTTCCGGGGCTTTTGATGGCAGCAGCCCGCCTGAACATCCCCACAGTGTTTGTCAGCGGCGGCCCGATGCTGGCCGGGCGTATCAATGGCCAGAAGAAGAGTTTGTCCAGCATGTTTGAGGCGGTGGGGGCATATACGGCAGGGACGATGACGGAGGCAGAGGTGGAGGATTTTGCGGACCGGGTATGCCCGACCTGTGGTTCCTGCTCCGGTATGTATACAGCCAACAGCATGAACTGCCTGACCGAGGTGCTGGGCATGGGGCTGAAAGGAAATGGCACCATCCCTGCGGTTTATTCCGAGAGGATCCGGCTGGCGAAGCATGCAGGCATGGCAGTGATGGAGATGGTGGAGAAGAATATCTGCCCCCGGGATATTATGACCGAGGCGGCCTTCAGGAATGCGCTTACTATGGATATGGCGCTGGGCTGCAGCACCAACAGTATGCTGCATCTGCCGGCGATTGCCCACGAGGCCGGTGTGGAACTGAATGTGGACCTGGCCAATGAAATCAGTGCGAAAACCCCCAATCTGTGCCATCTGGCACCGGCAGGCCCCACTTATATGGAAGACCTCAATGAGGCAGGCGGCATCTATGCCGTGATGAATGAGATCAGCAAGCTGGGGCTTCTGAACCTGGATTGCATGACTGTCACCGGCAAGACGGTAGGCGAGAATATCAAAGGCTGTGAGAACAGGAACCCGGAGGTGATCCGCACAGTCGGCAATCCTTATTCCAGTACTGGCGGTATCGCTGTGCTGCGGGGCAATTTAGCGCCAGATTCCTGTGTGGTGAAGCGTTCCGCAGTTGTGCCGGAGATGCTTCAGCATGAGGGGCCGGCGAGGGTGTTTGACAGCGAGGAGGAAGCAATTGATGCCATCAAGGGCGGACGGATTGTGGCCGGTGATGTGGTGGTGATCCGTTACGAAGGACCCAAGGGCGGCCCGGGCATGAGGGAGATGCTGAACCCCACCTCTGCCATTGCCGGAATGGGCCTGGGGGCATCTGTGGCGCTGATCACGGACGGACGTTTCAGCGGTGCTTCCCGCGGCGCCTCCATTGGCCATGTGTGCCCGGAAGCGGCGGCCGGTGGTCCTATCGGACTGGTGCAGGAGGGCGATATCATTGCCATTGATATCAATGCCAACACCATCAATATGAAGGTATCCGACGAGGAACTGGCAAAGCGCAGGGAGAACTGGGTACCTAAAAAGAAAGAGGTTTCCGGGTATCTGAAACGTTATGCGGATCAGGTTACCAGTGCGGATAAGGGTGCAGTGCTGAAAGGCAATTAAAGAACGGAAAAGAATCCCATTACCAAATAGAAAAGGAGCTTAGCTGATGTCAGAAAAGAACACCCCACAAACGAATTCCCCCCAATCATCCCCGGAGCCGGTGGTTTTAAACGGTTCCGAGATCCTGATTGAGTGTCTGAAGGAGCAGGGAGTGAAGACTGTTTTCGGATACCCGGGCGGTGCGATTTTGAACATTTACGATGCCCTCTATAAACACCAGGGAGAGATTACCCATGTGCTGACCTCCCATGAGCAGGGGGCAGCCCATGCAGCCGACGGCTATGCGCGGGCTACCGGCAAGGTGGGAGTCTGCCTGGCTACTTCTGGCCCCGGTGCAACCAACCTGGTGACCGGGATTGCCACGGCCTACATGGATTCGATCCCGGTTGTGGCGATTACCTGCAATGTCGGAGTAAACCTGCTGGGAAAGGACAGCTTCCAGGAGATAGATATCCTGGGAGTGACCATGCCCATCACCAAATACAATTTTATCGTTAAGGATATCAAGAGATTGGCCTATGTGGTCCGCCGGGCATTTGCCATCGCCCAGAGCGGCCGACCGGGGCCGGTGCTGATTGACATCACCAAGAATGTAACTGCGGAGACGTGCGAATATGTGGCGGCAGGGCCGGAGCCGGTGGAGAGGCAGACGGATACCATCCGGGATGAGGATATTGAGACTGCCCTGGAAATGATCCGCAATGCCCAGAAGCCGTTTATCTTTGTGGGAGGCGGCGCGGTGCTGGCCAATGCCTCGGAGGAACTGCGTACCCTGGCCCACCGCATCCAGGCGCCGGTGGCAGATTCCCTGATGGGCAAAGGCGCTTTCGACGGCACAGATGAGATGTACACGGGCATGGTGGGGATGCATGGCACCAAGACTTCAAATTACGGGATCACGGAATGTGACCTGCTGATTGTAGCGGGAGCCCGTTTCAGCGACCGGGTGACGGGCAATGCCGCCAAATTCGCGCAGAATGCAAAGATCCTGCAGATTGATGTGGATCCTGCGGAGATCAACAAGAATATCCGTACCCACGCCAGCATTATCGGTGACTTAAGAGTGGTGCTGCGCAGGCTGAATGCACGCCTGGATCCGGTCAACCATGACGAGTGGGTGAACCATGTGGAACGGATGAAGGATATGTATCCCTTGCGCTATGACAAGAGCGTGCTGACCGGGCCTTATGTGGTGGAGACGATTTACGATATGACGAAGGGCGATGCCATGATTGTCACTGAGGTGGGACAGCATCAGATGTGGGCGGCCCAGTATTATAAGTACAAAAAGCCAAGAACCTTCCTCACCTCCGGCGGCCTGGGTACCATGGGCTATGGCCTGGGGGCAGCCTTGGGGGCGAAGCTGGGATGCAGGGATATGGGACAGCCGGAGAAGACGGTGATCAATATTGCAGGGGATGGCTGCTTCCGCATGAACATGAATGAGATTGCCACGGCAGTGCGCTACAATATCCCGATAATCCAGGTGGTGATCAACAACCATGTGCTGGGCATGGTGCGCCAGTGGCAGACCCTGTTCTATGGCAAGAGGTATTCGCATACGGTATTAAATGATGCAGTGGATTTTGTGAAGCTGGCGGAGGCCATGGGGGCGAAGGCATTCCGGGTAAGCAGCCGGGATGAACTGCGGCCGGCGCTGGAGCAGGCCATGGCCCTGGGGGCGCCGGTGGTCATTGACTGCCAGATCAACTGCGATGACAAAGTATATCCGATGGTTTCGCCGGGGGCACCGATTCAGGATGCGTTTGACGATACGGATCTGAAGATAAAATAAAGGTGACAAAGAGGATGCCCAAAAGACATGGGCAAAAAGGAGGAAGAATAGCAATGGGAAGAGTCTATAACTTTTCGGCGGGTCCGGCAGTGCTGCCGGAGGAGGTTTTAAGGGAAGCGGCAGAGGAGATGCTGGACTACAAGGGAACCGGCATGTCCGTGATGGAGATGAGCCACCGTTCCAAGGCTTTTGAGACGATCATCCAGGAGGCAGAGGCTGATCTGCGTGACCTGATGAACATCCCGGACAATTACAAGGTATTGTTTTTGCAGGGCGGTGCACACCTGCAGTTCTCGATGATCCCGCAGAACCTGATGAAGAATAAGGTGGCAGACTATATCATTACCGGACAGTGGGCGAAGAAGGCATTTAAGGAAGCGCAGAAGTACGGCAAGGCAGTGGCAGTGGCATCCAGCGACGACAAGACCTTCAGCTATATCCCGGACTGCTCGGATCTGCCGATTGATGATGACGCAGACTATGTGTACATTTGTGAGAACAATACGATTTACGGCACCAAATTTAAGACCCTGCCGAATACCAAGGGAAAGACCCTGGTGGCAGATGTCTCCTCCTGCTTTCTTTCGGAGCCGGTAGATGTGACCAAATATGGGGTGATTTATGGCGGCGTGCAGAAAAATATCGGGCCGGCCGGCGTAGTGATTGTGATTATCCGGGAGGATCTGATCACGGAGGATGTGTTAGAGGGCACGCCGACCATGTGCCAGTATAAGACCCATGCGGACGCCAAGTCTCTGTACAACACACCCCCGGCTTATGGCATTTACATCTGCGGGAAAGTGTTCAAATGGCTGAAGGCAAGGGGCGGCCTTGCTGCAATGAAGGAATACAATGAGAAAAAGGCAAAGATCCTTTATGATTTCCTGGATGAGAGTAAGCTTTTCAAGGGAACAGTAGTGAAAGAAGACCGGTCCCTGATGAATGTGCCGTTTGTCACAGGGGATGCTGATTTGGATGCGCTGTTTATCAAGGAGGCTACTGCGGCAGGCTTTGTGAACCTGAAAGGCCACCGGACTGTAGGCGGCATGCGTGCCAGCATCTACAATGCGATGCCGATGGAAGGCGTGGAGAAGCTGGTAGAGTTTATGAAGAAATTTGAGGAGGCACATCAGGCATGAAAACCATTCATTGTTTAAACGCGATTTCAAAATACGGCCTTGGTTTCCTGACGGAGGATTACAAGCTGACGGAGGATATCCAGGAGGCAGAGGGCATCCTGGTCCGCAGCGCATCCCTGCATGAGACGGAGTTTTCCGGTTCCCTGCAGGCGATTGCCAGGGCAGGCGCCGGTGTCAACAATATCCCGCTGGAGGATTGTGCCAAGGCCGGTATCGTGGTGTTCAACACCCCGGGTGCCAACGCCAACGGCGTGAAGGAACTGGTGCTGGCAGGGCTGCTGCTGGCAAGCCGTGATATTATCGGCGGCATTGCCTGGTGCCAGGACAATAAAGAGGATGCCAACATTTCCAAGACCGTGGAGAAGAGCAAGAAAGCTTTTGCCGGCGGTGAGATCAAGGGAAAGAAGCTGGGTGTTATCGGACTGGGCGCGATTGGGGCTGAGGTGGCCAATGCGGCGGCATCTCTGGGCATGGAGGTTTATGGCTTTGATCCCTATATTTCCGTTAATGCGGCATGGATGCTTTCCCGGGACGTCAAGCATATTACCAGTGTGGATACGATTTATGAGGAATGTGATTTTATCACTATACATGTGCCCCTTCTGGACGGGACCAGAGGCATGATCAATGCAGAGACTATAGGAAAGATGAAGGACGGCGTTGTGGTTCTGAACTTTGCCAGAGACCTGCTGGTCAATGATGAGGATATGGCTGCGGCCCTGGAGTCCGGGAAAGTGCGGAAATATGTGACGGATTTCCCCAATCCCAAGGCAGTGAACATGAAGAATGTGATTGCGATTCCCCATCTGGGAGCTTCTACCGAGGAGTCGGAGGACAACTGCGCCAAGATGGCAGTGATGGAGATGATGGATTATCTGGAGAACGGCAATATCCGCAATTCCGTCAACTATCCGGCCTGTGACATGGGCGTGTGCAAGACGGAGAGCCGTGTGGCAGTGATGCATCTGAATGTGCCCAACATGATTGGGCAGGTCACCGGTATGATGGCATCTGCCGGGATCAATATTTCCGATATGACCAACAAGAGCCGGGAGAAGTATGCGTATACGCTGATGGATCTGGATAAACAGCCGGATGCAGAGACCATTCAGAAGCTGTCGGCAATTAATGGGATCCTGCGGGTTCGGGTGATCCGGTAAGGCCGGAAAAAAGGAGAACAATATGGCGGAGATAAGACCATTCCGGTGTATCCGTCCGAATAAGGAAGTGGCGTCAAAAGTGGCGGCACTTCCTTATGACGTTTACAACCGGCAGGAGGCGAAAAAGGAAGTTGAAAAGAATCCGATGTCATTTTTGGCAGTGGACAGGGCGGAGACACAATTTCCGGATGAGGTAGACTTACATGACCCAAGAGTATATGAAAAGGCAAAGGAACTTTTGGGGCAATGGCAGAGGGAGGGGATCCTGGTCCCGGATGAGGCAGAAGGATACTATGTGTATGAACTGACCATGGATGGGCGCAGCCAGTCCGGAATTGTGGCTTGTGCCGCAGTGGATGACTATGTCAACGGGGTGATTAAAAAACATGAGAATACACGTGAAGATAAGGAACAGGACCGGATCTGCCATGTGGATGTGACAGATGCCCACACAGGGCCGATTTTTTTGGCTTACCGTTCGGACGGGGAACTGAACCGGATCGTGGCCGAAGTGTGCCGCCAGGAGGCATTGTATGATTTTACGGCAGAGGACGGGATCCGGCACCGTGTGTGGAAGGCAGCGGAAACCGGGACGGCAGAAACCGCCTCCGGGGCAGCCAGGGAGAAGGGGGCACCGGAAAGCTGGACAAGCCGGATCCGGGAACGCTTCCGCCAGATGGAGGGTATCTATATTGCAGACGGGCATCACAGGGCGGCTTCAGCGGTTAAGGTAGGGCTGAAAAGGAGGGCGGAAAACCCGGGATATATGGGGGAAGAGCCGTTTAATTACTTCCTGTCCGTGCTGTTTCCGGATGACCAGCTTTTGATCATGCCATACAACCGGGTGGTGAAAGACTTAAACGGCAGGACAGCGGAGGAATTCCTGAAAGAAGTATCCGGGCGTTTTGAGGTGAGGAACCTGGGAGAGGCCGGCCAGCCAAAGGAGCGCCATCACATCGGAATGTATCTGGCAGGGCAGTGGTACGGGCTGAAGATGCTTCCGGAGTATGTGACAGACGACCCGGTGAAGGGGCTGGATGTGTCTTTGCTCCAGGACAATTTGCTGGCCCCGGTGCTGGGGATCGGGGATCCGCGGACCGATGGGCGGATTCAGTTTGTGGGAGGCATCCGGGGGTTAGGGGAACTGGAACGCCTGGTGGACGGCGGCCAGGGCGCCGTGGCTTTTGCCATGTATCCGACCTCCATAGGGGAACTGTTCTCGGTGGCAGATGCCGGGCTTTTGATGCCGCCGAAGTCAACGTGGTTTGAGCCAAAGCTGAGGAGCGGGCTGTTTATCCATAAGCTGTCAGAAACGAATTAGAGAGAACAAAAAGGCGGTTCGGGAAGAGCCGTCTTTTTTGTGGATAAAATGCAGTGAAGGCCGGACCGGTTTTCGGCAGGGAAGATTAAGGCTCACAGGCTTAAAAAATATACACAAAAAATATAGAATAAAAATGTGTAAAACAACAATAAAAACAGAAAAAACCATGTGATTATGTTTAATATAATGTGCAAAATAACGGATAAAAGAGAGAAAATATATGCATAGTGCAAAAAGAACTTGAACTGTGGAATGGGGGTGTGTAAAATGGAGGTACAATAAATATGTGCCTGGGAAAGGGCAAATAATAAGGAGGGCCAGGATAATGAAAAAGATGCTTGCGATGCTTTTGGGTGCGGCGGTGGTTTTGTCTTCCACTGCATGCGGATCAGCTGAAAAGACGGAACCCCCGACAACTGTGGCAAAAGATGCAAAGTCAGATGCACAATCTGCACAGCCTGCACAGGAACAAGAGAAGGCAGCCGAGGTGGACGGTTATATTCTCAGGCTTGGCACGGATGCAGTAGGAGGTACGGCCAATACAGCATTGGAAGCCATGTCAGCGGTTGTGAACCAGAATACCGGGTTAAAGACATCCACAGTTGTCACTACAGGGGCTGTCGAGATCATTAACCTGATTAACAGTGGTGAATTGGAAGGCGGGTATGCAGGAACGATTAACCTGATCCAGGCCCTCAACGGGGAAGCGCCCTTTGCAGGACCTGTCCCGGTGGAAGCCATGACACAGGGCTTTGGCTTTGTTTCCTGGATGCTTCCGGTGATCACGACAGAGGACAAGGGAATTCATTCCTATGAGGAACTGGAAGGCAGGACAGTGGCATTTCCGCAGCAGGGTTCCGCATCAGCGGAGGTTATGAAGGTGCTTTTTGACTGCTATGGACTGACAGGAAAGGTGAATATCGAGTATTTTGGCTGGAATGACGCCTGGGAAGCCCTCAAGGACGGCAGGGTGGATGCCGCCTGTGGTTCATGGGCGAACGGGCTGCCGGCATCCGGCATCATTGAACTATGCACCACCCGGGACATTGTGATCCTTTCCGTTTCGGAAGAAGTGGCGAAAAAACTCGGGGAGGTGAATGACGGTATCGCATACCAGGGGATGACCTCCCAAAATGACCCTTCTATTCCGGAAGGGGAGGAAAGGTTTGCGGCGCGTAATTCCGGTGTATGTGTATTCGGTGCGGATGTGGAGGAAGAGGTGGTTTATCAGTTCGTAAAGACATGCCTGGATAATGTTGAGGCACTGGGCAATATCTCCCAGGATCTTGCAGTATTTAAAGATTATGTGACCAGCGTCTGTGTGCCCTCGGTCCCCTTCCATCCGGGAGCGGCGCGTGCCCTTAAGGAGGCCGGGCTATGGGATGACAGATTTACTGTTTATGGGGAATAGGGAGCAGGAGGTACCGATGGAGAGTATGCCAAGGAGTAAGAGGGACACCCAAAAGGTAATTGGGCTTGCCATCACTGTCATTGCTGCCATTTTGGGCATCTATCATTTCATCTATGCCAGATATATGCTGACGAGCGCATACCGGCATATTATGATCCATTATTTAGGGTGTTTTGTCCTGTTGTTTTTAGATAAAATCAAGCCGGGCGCAGACAGGGAAGCCGGAGGGAAGCATTTGTTGAAAAATGCTGCCTGCTTGGTTCTTGCAGCCGCCGTGCTTGCTGATACCATATATATCTATGCGCATCATGACCAGTATCTGCAGGCAATGGGCAACTACACAACAGGGCAGATTGTTTCCGGGGCTGTTTACCTTGCCCTTTTCCTGATTGCTACTTATATGGCCTGGGGGAAGGTGATCCCGGTGATTGTGGTGCTTTTTCTGTTATATGGTTATTTTGGCCCCAAACTGCCAAGCTTTTTGTATCACGGAGGGCTTTCCGTAAAGAGGCTGATCACTTATTCCACCACGAATTTTACCGGCGTTTTCGGCATGATGGGCCAGATAACTGCAAATACCATCATTCTGTTTTCGGTGTTTGGGGGGATGCTGGATGCCTTTGGGGCGCTTGAATGCATTATGAATGTGGCAATGTCTGCCTCCGGGAAGATACGTTCCGGAGGAGCCCAGGTGGCGGTGATTGCCTCCGGGCTTATCGGCTCTGTGACAGGCCAGGTGGCCGCCAACATTTCGATGACCGGGACCGTCTCCATTCCCCTGATGAAAAAACGGGGATACCCGCCGGAATTTGCGGCAGCGGCAGAAGCGTCCGCATCTACCGGGGGAGCCATACTCCCGCCGGTAATGAATGCGGCGGCGTTTATCATAGCCAGCTGGACAAATACGCCTTACATTAAGATTGTCATATTGGGTGCCACACCGGCTGTCCTTTATTTTCTCGGGATTGGGCTTTCTGTATATATCAAGGCCATCAAGCTGGGGGACGAAAGGGTGACTGATGACAGCCTGCCGGAATTTCGCAGTGCAGCAACGGAGTTTATGGTCTTTATCATCCCGATTGTTGTGCTGGTAATCCTTATGGCCAGGAACCTTTCCTCCCAGATGTCACTATTCTATGCCATCATTGCAATGATGATGGTTGGGCTTTTTAAGCAATTTAAGAAAGGCCGCCCGGTCAAAGATTCTCTGCAGCTGTTTGCCGGGAAACTGCTTGGCGGATTTGCAGGCGGAGCCAAAAGCTGTGCGGCGATTTCCATAGTGCTGGGGGCAACGGGGATTGTGGTTCAGATCCTTACCGCCACAGGGCTCCCGTCTAAGATTTCCCAGTTTGTAGTTGCTTCGGCCGGAAGTTCCCTTTTCCTTTTGGGGATCATGGTGGCTATCAGCTGTGTTATTTTTGGCATGGGAATGCCTGCCGCCCCGGCTTATGTGCTCTGTGCCCTTTTGGGGGCGCCTGCCTTGACTTCCTTTGGGGTCCCGCTGCTGGCTGCCCATTTCTTTGTGTTCTATTTCGGGGAGATGAGCGCCCTGACCCCGCCTGTGGCCATAGGCTGCCTGGTGGCGTCAGGCATGGCGAAAGCAGATTTTATGAAGACATGCATTACGTCGCTGCGGCTGGCCATCGCTGGTTTTGTCCTGCCTTTTATGTTCCTTTACCGGCCATCTATTTTGTTTGGTTTGGGGACGGTAGGAGAATGGGCCTGGGCGGTTCTGATGATTGTTATTTTCCTGTTCACGTTTATCCTTGCCTGCGAGGGGTTTTTCCTGGATAAACTTACGGCGCCGGAAAGGATCGCCGCCGTAGCAGCGGCGGCCTGCTGTGTGATACCGGTTTACGTCCTGGATTTTGCGGGGGTTATCCTTGCGGCGGCCATTATCCTGCTGCACTCCATACGCATGAAAAAGCAAAAAATAAGGAGTGGGAGTTAACTCATGGGAAAATGAAACGGAGCAGAAAGCAGCAACACAAGAGGGTATGATTATGGATAAGAAAAACATATATATCTGCGCTACGATGGATACGAAGGGGGAAGAGGCAGTCTATTTGAAGGAGCAGATCGAGGCTTGCGGCAACCATGCCTTTCTTATTGATGTTTCTTTGCGGCGCAGCAGCAGGAATTATCCTATTTCCTACACACAAACCCAGGTGGCAGACGCGGCCAGGGTACCCATTGCCACGGTGCTGGGCACGAATCTCCGCTCGGAGGCTTCAAAATATATGGTTACGGGTTTGAATGTCATTCTCCAGAAGCTGTTAAAAGAAAAGAAGATGGATGGGGTGATCTCCCTGGGAGGAAGCGGAGGGACTACCATTGCCACAGGGGCAATGCAGCAGCTGCCCATAGGGATCCCAAAGGTGGTGGTGGGGACTATGGCAAGCGGAAACACGCTTCCCTATGTGCAGGGCCAGGACATTCTGCTGATTAATTCTGTGGTGGATATCCAGAGCCTGAATTTTATGAGCACCCATATCCTGAAGGAAGCAGCCCGTATCATAAATGCCATGGCCAGAATGCCGAAGCTTACCCAAAACAAGAAAAAGTGTATTGCCATCACATGTTTTGGCGTCACAACTCCCTGTGTGCAGCGCTGCCGGGAACTGCTGGAGGATTATGGCTATGAGATATTGATCTTCCATGCAAGGGGGGTCTCCGGCGGCAAAATCATGGAAAAAATGATAGAAGAAGATTTTTTCTGCGGCGTGCTGGATGTGACAACCACAGAACTGATTGACGAGATTGCAGGAGGGGCTTATGTAGTAGGGCCAAACAGGCTGAGGGCTGCCGTGAAAAAGACCATCTCATGTATTACCATAACAACACTTCCCTTTTAAAATTAAGGTCTGACGAGGCGGAGGTGAGGAACCTTGCCCGTGTCTTTGCAGAACGGCTGCAGGACAGCAGGGGAAACACAAAGATTATTGTGCCGACAAAAGGTTTTTCTGAGGTGGATAAGGAAGGGAATGTCTTTTACAACCGTCAAACGGATGCGGCGTTTATTAATGAACTGGAGCGGAGCATGCCGAGGAACGTTCCGGTGATCACAGATGACCATCACATTAACGATGTGATATGTTGTGAACTGTAGATGTAAACATTTCCAGAAAACGCAGTATTTTAGCGGAAATGGACATCTGCTAAAATACAACATATGCGGCTG
>CAJURT010000022.1 GCA_910588875.1 uncultured Lachnospiraceae bacterium | reverse complement strand
GTGGAAGACTACATTTTATCAGGTTTTAGGAAATTTCAAAAGTTGTAAACTGGTGAAGAAAATAGGTAATCATAGGTTAATATTAGGGATTGGGTAAGGGAAAGGCAATATGATTCAGTTTGAAAATTATTCTATGGATGAATTTTTAAATCAGGTACAGGAAAGGATGATTATCTGTTTTTGTGCAGGACAGAAATTTTTTGAATTGTGCAAAAAATATGATTTATGGTCCAGGGTTTTATATGTAGTAGATAATAATACCTATGGTGGGATGATTGAAACAATAGAAAAGAATATTCCAATTTTGTCAGTAAACGAGATGGGGGAAGAAATTAAAGAGTGCCTTTTGCTAATAACGAGTATGAAATATATCGATGAGATAATTTTTCAGTTAGATGAAATAGAGATATGCAATGGTCGGATTTTTTATATTCCAGATTTGTTTACAGAGGAGTCTGACGAAATCAAATTTGATGATACAAAACCAACAATTATACCTAAAAAAATTCATTACTGCTGGTTTGGGAAAAGTAAACTGCCGGAAAAATTCCGTAAAAATATAGAAACTTGGAAGGAACATTGTCCAGATTATGAAATTGTACGTTGGGATGAAAGCAATTATGATGTGTCAAAAAATGTTTATATGCATCAGGCATATAAGATGATGAAATGGGGGTTTGTCCCTGATTATGCAAGGCTGGATATTATAAACCAACATGGGGGCATATATCTTGATACAGATGTGGAATTAGTGAAACCATTGGACAGCTTATTGCAATTCGATTTGTTTTGTGGTTTTGAAAGTTCCAATTATGTAGCTTTTGGTTTGGGGTTTGGTGCAGTAAAAAATAATGTAATATTGAGAGAAATGATGGATAGCTACAACCAGTTGAGTTTTATTCTTCCGGATGGAAGTATAAACTTGACAGCGTCCCCAACATACCAAACACAAATATTAGAAAGACATGGATTAAAAAGAAATGGGAAGACACAGCTGAGGGAAGGGTTCATTGCCTTATCACCAGAATATTTCTCTCCAGTAAACCAATATGGCTATGGCCAGCTGACAGTAAACTCTTTTTCAATTCATCAGTATGCTGCCACGTGGTTAGATGGGAAAAAGAGGGAAGAAAAAGAAAGAATAATTAACAATTATAGGTATGTAATGGGAAGGATGAAGAAAAATTCTGCTGCTATTTAAGGAATATTTTTATTTAGGAGACTATTATGCCAAAGCTATCTGTTATTATTCCAGTTTACAATACCGTTAACTATTTATCTAAATGTTTGGATAGTGTTCTTTCTCAAAGTTTTCAAGACATAGAAATTATTTGTGTCAATGACGGATCTACAGATAATTCTCCCCAAATATTAGAAAGGTATGCAGTAAAAGATAGCAGGGTCAGGATTATCCATAAACCAAACGGAGGCCTGGTATCAGCAAGAAAAGCTGGAGTAAGAGAAGCAAAAGGCAAGTATATCGGCTATGTGGACAGTGATGACTGGATTGACCCCACAATGTATGAAACCCTGTATAACTGCGCAGAAAGTAACCAGGCAGATATGGTGAGCAGCGGTTATTTTTTTGAAGGGAATTATATTACAGTTCATTATGACGGTGTGCCGGAAGGCCTGTATGATGCAAAATCCATCGGTTCACTGAGGGAAAAAGCGATCTATAATGTGGAAACGCGGGATGTGGGGATCCGCAGTTCACTATGCTGTAAACTCTTTTTGGCAGAAAAGTTTAGGGCAGTTCAGTTAAGCATTCCGGAAGAAATATCGATGTCAGAGGATAAGCTTTGCGTAATATCGTTTTTGCTGTCCTGTAGCCGTGTATATGTACAATGGAAAGCATTTTACCATTATATCATCCATAGAGAATCCATGGTTAATATGCCGGATTGCCGGTATCTGTTAAAAGTGAATGCTGTTTATCAGTATTTAATTACGCTTTACGGGCATCCGTTTTTTACAAAAACGATGAGGCTGCAGGCCGAATTATACATCACAGAAATGTTGTACAAAGGCATCAATTCCCGCCTAGGCTTTGAGAACAGGGATTTATTCTGGGTTGATCCCTACTGGCTTAATGGGATCCCCCACGGGTCGAAGGTGGCCTTATATGGGGCAGGGGGATTGGGGCATGCCTACAAAAGGCAGCTTGGAAGCAGGGGAGACCTCACGTATGCAGGCTGCACGGATTTTGGCTGGGAGAAATTTAAGGGGGGTCCCATGGAGGTAATCCCGCCGGAGGACTTGCCGCAGACAGGGTACGATGTTTTGGTTATCACTATCAAAAACCCGGGAAAAGCCCAAGAGGTGAGACGGCAGCTGGAAGGAATCGGCATACCAGGGCATAAGATCCTGTGGTTTGAGCAGAAGGAGATATACTGGAAATATGCAGAGGTGAACGGTTGGATAAAATGAAATTAAAGAGACTGGAAAAACAAGACCTTGCCAGGCTGAAAGACAAAAAGATATACTGCTATGAAAAATCAGAGGCATATTTATCGGAATTGTTTGCCGAGTTCCCGGGGCTGGCCGGGAACCTGGCGGGGATCATTGATGAGAACCGGAGAAACCAGGGGAAATTCCTGTTTGCAGGGAAGGCAGTCCCTGTTAAAAGCCTGGGGCAGACAGGGCGGGTTGATTGGCCAAGGGCAGCCCTGATCATAACCAGCGATTACTACAGGGAGGCCTATGAACAGATAGAAGCGAACCGGCATATCCTGGGATTTTCTGGCACAGCCTATTATTTTGCAAACAAAGAGACGTCCATTGAGGAATCCTACCGGGAGAAATACAAGAACCACAGCCTGGAAAATATCATCCTCTTCCGCAGCGGCCCCCATGCTTCCTCCTATATAAAAGGCATGGATTTCTCCGACAATGCCAGGGCGCTTTTTGAGTACATGCTCCAGGAGGGGTTCAATAAAAAATACGAGCTGGTATGGCTGGTGAAGAATCCGGGGGAGTTTGCGCGTTACAAGGATACGGAAAATGTGACGTTTTTGTCTTTTAGCTGGTCAGTGTCAGGGAGCAAGGCGGAACAAGACAGATATTACCGTGCCCTGTGCCTGGCCAAATATATCTTCTTTACGGATGCCTATGGGTTTGCCAGGAACTGCCGCCCCGGCCAGACCCGCGTCCAGCTGTGGCATGGCTGCGGTTTTAAGACCCGGGTGAACTTTGTGCGGTGCGAGAAGAGGTATGAATACACAACCGTGATCAGCGGGCTTTATTCCCGGATCCATCAGGATATCTACGGGCTGCGGGAAGACCAGGTGTTAGTGACCGGGTATGCGAAGCAGGACTGGCTCTTTCTGCCGGCGTGGGACAAGTGGGGCAGCCTTGGGATGCCCAAGGCGTCCAAATACATCTTCTGGCTGCCTACCTTCCGCACGGCAAATGCCAGCCTGCCGGAACTGAGTGAGCATGGGCCAAAGGGGCAGACAGGGCTGCCGGTAGTTGATACCTATGAAAAGCTGGGGGAACTGGACAGGCGGCTGCGCGAACTGGACACGGCTCTCGTTTTGAAGCTGCATCCCTTCCAGGATCCGGGAAGCATCTGCCTGGCAAAGGCCGCGAACATTGCTTTGCTTGACAACGGGGCGCTGGAAGCCAATGATATCCAGATTAACCAGATCCTGGGGATTGCGGACGCATTGGTCAGTGACTATTCCTCGGCGGCAGTTGATTACATGCTGTTAGACAGGCCGGTCGGCTTCACCCTGGACGACGTGGGGGAGTATGGGGGGAGCCGCGGGTTCGTGTTTGAGGATATCCGGGAGTGGCTGCCGGGGGCGGAAATATTCTGTTTTGATGACCTGTGCGCTTTCGTGGAGGAGGTTGCAAAGGGTGAGGATCCCACGGCAGGGAAACGCCGGGGACTGTTAGGGAAGATGCATAAGTACCGGGACGGGCAGAACTGCAAAAGGATTGCGGAGGCGCTGGGGATAGATGCCTGAGCAGAGGCAGAGGAAGTGCATTTATAGGGGAGAGCAAAAGGGGCAGATGAGGGATGCCATGCAGGGAGCGGGCAGGGGCGGCAGTACCCTTGCCCGCTAAGGGTATCAAGGAGACAGAAAACAGAAAAGAGGAACAGACCATGGATTTTGAACTAACCGCCTCCATGATGTGCGCTAACTACGGCAACCTGGAGAAAGAAGTAAAGGAACTAGCAGACGGGGGCATCGACTCCTTCCACATTGACATCATGGACGGGCGCTACGTCCCCAATTTTGCCATGTCCTTAAACGACATGCGCTACATAGCAGGGGCTACGGAGAAGCCCCTGGATGTACACCTGATGATCGAGCACCCCAACAACTGCATCAGCCTGTTTTTGCGCAACCTGCGCAAAGGGGACACGGTATACATCCACCCGGAGGCAGAATACCACCCCTCCACTACCCTGCAGAAGATTATCAATGCAGAGATGGTACCCGGCATTGCCATCAACCCCGGCACCTCCGTGGAGACGGTGATGGAGATGCTGCGGATTGTGAAAAAGGTGCTGGTGATGTCAGTCAACCCGGGAAATGCGGGGCAGATGTACCTGCCCTATGTGGGGAAGAAGATCACCAAACTCCTGGCATTAAAAGAAGACATGGATTTCGAGATTTATTGGGACGGAGCCTGCGGGGCGGACAAGATCCTGGAGTATGCCCCCAAAGGGGTAAAGGGGTTTGTGTTGGGGACAACCTTATTGTTTGGCAAAGGCAGGCCTTACGGGGAAACGCTGCAGAACATCCGGGAATTGAAATTTTAAAGAAGAAAAGAGCCAGTCCCGGGTGTGGTACACGCAAGCTTTTGCAGTCCGGGAGATACGCCTCCGAGGAAGGGAGGGAGCCGGGGCAGCTTGCCTGGGATGTTTTCCCGTTTCGGGGTAAAGGCGCCCTAAAGTTTCTGGATTTTGCGAAAAGCAAAACGAAAATATCCAAACTCGCTGCGCTCAAACAGTGGATATTTTCGTTTTAATGCAAAATGCAGAAACTTAAAGGCGTCTAAACCCCTGCAAAAGTCAAACATCCCAGGCAAACATCCCCGGTTCCCTCCCTTTCTCGGGGGCTGAACACTACCGATGGCGGATGAGCAAAAGCTTGCGTTTACCGTGTCCCCGGGATAGCCATTGTATTCCTCAGGGCTGGCTTATGTTGCAGATTATCCGGCAAAAACTTTTTTGTCATTCTACCACCAACTGGTCAAAGCGGTACCCGCCCAGGCTGAATCCGCCATACGGGGTATAATATGCCGTAAATTTCCGGACAGGAAGATAGGAACTGGTGCTGCTTCCATATTCGACGACATTGCCTGTGGCCTTCAGCCGCCCGTTTTCCATGGAAAACGACATCTGGCTGCCATCCAGGTGAAATGAGCCGGCATCTCCGAAATCCCCGGCAGCGTTAAAATAGTAATTGCCGTTTGATTGCTTCAAAATATAGCTTTTGCTTATCAGGGCATCGATGTCTGCCTGGGAGGCTGAGCCGAAAAATTCCGTGATGACTGCTTTGAGGTCATAATCTTTTATCACATGGCAGTCATATCCGTATGCAAACGAGTCCACAAACCTGAAATCCTGGCAGTTATATTGGTATCCATACAAAACATATGCCTTTTGTGATAATGTCAGGTCAGATAAACGGGTATTGAGGGGGAAAGCAGCGGTCTTAAAGGGGTATGAGTGGTTGTAGGAATCATATACCAGGGAAGCGACGCGGATTAACTTCCATTTGGTGTCGTCGTTTACGGAAACGGAGGTTTCCTGGGACATGGGGGTTGTTTTTGTCTGGATTGCCCCATTGAGAACCCATGCTCCGCTCTGGTCCACTTCGTATCCGTCCGGGGTTGTGCCGTTCATCATACAATAACCGGAAGCATCAAAATAATAGCATTCCGAAATGCTGTCGCCGTTACCGTCGATCCACTGCCAGGTATTGGACGGATAGGTTCCGTCGCCGTTATCATACCACCAGCCTTTTTGGCCGCCTACCCATTGCCCGGCAAAGGCTGTTGTGGAAAAGATGGTTCCCCATACAGCTGATGCAATTACAGTTTTCCATATTTTTTTCATATTCATCGTACCTCCCTGTCCTTGATTTGTATAATGGATTAACACGTTAAAGCGATTATACCATAGGGGCATGGGGGATACAAGAGATTCTCAAATTTTCTTGTGCTTTTCCTTTTCCCATATTGACTTTTAATTCACAAAGTGAGATAATAAAAACAAATTTCGATTTACGAAGTTTAGATTAAGGAGGAAGTATAATGGCAACAAAAGCTTATTATCCAATCAGTGAGATCGGCAAAGGAAAGGCTGGCTTTTCCAAGACCAGATCCATCATCGAAGCTGCTTTTTACGGCAACAATGTAGTGAAGGTAAATACCCTGAAGGAAGCATATGAACTGGCGAAGAATTCTCCGGGGACGATTGTGACTGATATGCCGGTTTACAGAGGAGAAGAGTTTGGCCTGGAGAAGGATGCCAAAGTGCTCCTGTTCAATGATGGCGCGATCACTGGCCGTTATGCTACTGCCCGCCGCATTGCCGGGGAACCCGGTGTGGATTGTAATGCCCTGGATATCGTTGCCATGGACGCTGTGTATGAGTCCCGCTGGAAAACCATGTACCATGCAGAGGTGTTTGTAGGCCTGGATCCGGAGTTCATGGTGAAGGCTCATCTGCTGCTGCCGGAGGGTGAAGAGAACATCATGTACAACTGGATGCTGAATTTCCAGTACATGTCTGACGAATATGTGAAGATGTACAAGAATTCCAAGCCGGTAGGCGATGGCAAGGAAGCAGATATTTACATTTTCTCTGATCCGCAGTGGACAGGCTCCGACCGTCCCAACGTATCCTTAGACTGCCTGTCTGACCCGCAGAAGAAGACCCTGTGCTACTTTAACACCGAGACCAACTGTGCCTGCATCCTGGGCATGAGATATTTCGGCGAGCATAAGAAGGGCACCCTGACCATGGCATGGGCGATTGCTAACCGCAATGGCTATGCTTCCTGCCACGGCGGACAGAAGGAATACCTGCTGGCTGACGGCAAGAAGTATGTGGCTTCCGTGTACGGCCTGTCCGGTTCCGGCAAGTCCACCCTGACCCATGCAAAGCATGGCGGCAAGTACGAGATCAAGGTTCTTCACGATGATGCTTTTGTTATCAATACCGATACCTGCGCATCTATCGCCCTGGAGCCGACCTATTTTGATAAGACTGCTGACTATCCGACCGGATGTGAGGACAACAAGTACCTGCTGACCGCACAGAACTGCTCCGCAACCCTGGACGAGGAGGGCAAGCTGCAGCTGGTGACCGAGGACATCCGCAACGGCAACGGCCGTGCCATCAAGTCCAAGCTGTGGTCCCCGAACCGGGTAGACAAGATTGATGCTCCGGTGAACGCGATCTTCTGGATCATGAAGGATCCGACCATCCCGCCGGTAGTGAAACTCAAAGGTGCTTCCCTGGCTTCTGTTATGGGTGCAACCTTAGCGACCAAGCGTTCTTCTGCAGAGCGCCTGGCTCCTGGCGTAGATCCCAACAAGCTGGTTGTGGTTCCCTATGCAAACCCGTTCCGTACCTATCCTCTGGCGAATGACTACGAGAAGTTCAAAAAGCTGGTTGAGGAGAAGAACGTAGACTGCTACATCGTCAACACCGGCGATTTCATGGGCAAGAAGGTAAAACCGGCCGATACCCTGGGTATCTTAGAAGCGATCGTAGAGGGGAAAGCTGACTTCCACAAATGGGGTCCGTTCTCCGATATCGAGATTATGGATTGGGAAGGTTTTGTGCCGGATATGAATGATGCGGAGTATGTAGGCCAGCTGAGAGCCCGCATGAATGACCGTGTGAATGAGATCAAGAACTTTGCCGAGGCGAAGGAAGGCTATGACAAGCTGCCGGATGATGCACTGGCTGCAATCCAGAAGGTAGTAGATGAACTGGGCTGAGTGAGAAAGTAGAAGAGGAGTGTAACAAAAGGCTGCCAGGCTTTTGCAGGGCTTTTGTGAGGCGGCGAGCCGGGAACTTAGGAGTTTCCGGCTTCCTCTTTATTTCCGCGGGCAATGAATAGGGCACATGCCTGTATGGCATTTGGCGGATGGCGTAGGAGACAAGCCGGCATGGGCAGCTGGCGGATGGTGTGGAGGACAAGCCGGCATGGGCAGCTGGCAGATAGTGCGGGAGCCAGGTACTCCGCAGTTTAGGTGATTGGTTTTTGCAGGAAATGCTATCCGAAAAAGCAGACGGCTATTGAAAGGGATCGGATGAAGAAGAAATACGTATTGTTTGACCTCGACGGAACACTGACGGATTCCCGGGAGGGTATTGTCAATTCAATTGAATATATGCTAAGGCATTACCAGGTTGCGGTGAAAGACCAGTCGGAACTGCAGCCCTGGCTGGGGCCTCCTTTGAAGGAGAGCCTGATGAAATACTGTGGGTTTTGCGAGGAGAAAGCGCTGGAGGGCGTGGCAGTGTACCGGGAGTATTTTGACCGGCAGGGGATTTTTGAGAACAGGGTGTACCCGGGGATAGAGGGCATGTTGGACGGCTTAAAGAGGCAGGGCTGCCAGCTTCTTGTGGCGACGTCCAAGCCGGGGACAGCGGCGGTACGGGTACTGGAGCATTTTGGGCTGTCAGGGTATTTTGCTTATATTGGGGGCGCGACCCTGGACGACAGCCGGGTGAGGAAGGGGGATGTGATCCGCTATGTGCTGGAATCCTGCGGGATAAGAGAAAAAGCCCAGGCAGTGATGGTCGGCGACCGGGAGCAGGATGTAAAAGGGGCGAAGGAGAACGGCCTGGAGGTAGTCGGCGTGCTGTACGGATATGGCTCCAGGGAGGAACTGGTTGGCGCAGGGGCAGATTATCTTGTGGAAAGCCCGCAAGGGCTGGTGCATCTTTTAATGAAGTGAAAGGGGAGGACAGGCAGAGAGCGGAAGCCTGATCTATGGAAAATATGCATAAAATCTGCCGGATATCCAGGGGATATTGTTAACAAAAATAAAAAATCAGAAAAAATTCATTAGAAATGGCAGTATCTTTTCTGATAAAATGGAATGGGAACTTTGTTGTCAGATTCATGTTTTGCAGGAAAGGAAAGGTGCCGGATGTTTGAAAAGGGAGAATATATCGTATATGGAACCTCGGGTGTGTGCCAGGTAGAAGACATAACAACCATGGAAATGGGAGGCGTCGCGGGAGACCGCCTGTTCTATGTTTTGGTTCCTTCCAACCAGAAGGGCGGAAAGATTTTTACGCCGGTGGACAATAAAAAAATCTCCATGCGGCGTGTGATGAATGAGGAGGAGGCCTTGCGCCTGATCGATGAGATTCTGGGGATCGAGGAACTTTGGATTTCAAATGAGAAGCTGCGGGAGGCTCAGTATAAAGAGTGCTTGAAATCCTGTGACTGCAAGGAATGGATCCGGATTATCAAAACTTTGTACCTGCGCAAGCGGTCGCGGAGCGCCCAGGGCAAAAGGATCACATCCACGGATGAGAAGTATCTCCGTATGGCACAGGAGTACCTGTATTCGGAACTGGAGATTCCCTTAGGGATCCCCAGGGCAAGGATGGAAGAATATATTTCGGAGAGGGTTCAGGAACAGAAGAGACAGCAAAACGGCAGAAGCAGCAAGGAATAAATGGGAGTGGAAGCTATAGGACAGAAAAATGACGAAAGTCAGACATTGCTTTGCGGGGTGTCTGGCTTTTTTAGGGGGATTGTTATTTTCCTAAAAAGCAAGGAACATCCGGCCGGCCTGTCCATTCTGTTCCGGCCGGCCGGGTTTTTGGCTGCGGCAGCTTACTTCCCGTATTTCTCCTCACAATACATACACCGGTAAAGTTCTTTCTGCTCATCGGCCAGGTAAAACACATGCGGCAACTCCTGTTCGATGGAGGTGATGCACCGGGGATTTTTACATTTGATCACATTGGTGATCCTCTTTGGCAGTTTCAGCCGTTTCTTCTCTACGATTTTATTATCCTGGATGATGTTGACCGTGATATTGTGGTCAATATAGCCCAGGATCTGCAGATCCAGCTTATCCAGCCCGCCCTCGATCTTGATGATATCCTTGCGCCCCATCTTGCTGCTGCGGGCGTTTTTGATAATGGCCACCTGGCACTCCAGCTTGTCTAACCCCAGATGGTAGTAGATATCCAGGCTCTTTCCGGCTTCGATGTGGTCCAGTACGATTCCTTCACTCAGTCCGCTGATATTCAACATGGCTTTTCCACCTCCAGTAATGTCATAATCAGTGCCATCCGCACATAGACGCCGTACTGCACCTGCTTAAAGTAGGCCGCCCTGGGGTCGCTGTCCACCTCCGTGGAGATCTCGTTGACCCGGGGGAGGGGATGCAGCACGTACATATTTTCCTTGGCAAGCTTCATTTTTTTCTTGTCCAGGATATAGCAGTCCTTGAGGCGGATATAGTCCTCCTCATTGAAGAAGCGTTCCCTCTGTACGCGGGTCATGTACAGGATGTCCAGTTCCGGCATGGCATCATCTAAGTTGTTCACTTCCTTGAATCGGATATGGTTGGCTTTCAGCACGTCTTCCCGTATGTAGCTGGGAACCCGCAGTTCGTCGGGGGCAATCAGCACAAAACGGATATCCGGGTAACGGACCATGGCATTGATAAGGGAGTGCACGGTGCGCCCGAATTTTAAGTCCCCGCACAGGCCGATGGTCATATTGCCCAGGCGCCCGGCCAGGGAGCGTATGGTCATTAAGTCGGTCAGGGTCTGGGTAGGGTGCTGATGGCCGCCGTCACCGGCATTGATCACCGGGATGGAGGACATCTGCGATGCCACTAAAGCAGAGCCCTCCTTGGGGTGGCGCATGGCAGCGATATCCGCATAGCAGGAGATGGTGCGGATGGTATCCGAAACGCTCTCCCCCTTGGCGGCAGAACTGGAGTTGGCCGAAGAAAAACCAAGTACACTGCCACCTAAGCTTAACATCGCCGATTCAAAGCTTAGCCGGGTACGGGTACTTGGTTCATAAAATAATGTCGCTAATTTTTTGCCGTCACATACATGGGCATACTTGGGAAGATTGTGTTCGATATCCGATGCAAGGGACAGCAGCCGGTCGATTTCTTCCACAGAAAAATCCAACGGGTTTAACATGTGTCTCATAGCGAATCTCCTTTTGGGTGCATTTGTTATGATGTTCGAGGGCTATTATAGCGGATTTTTAGAGAAATTTCCAGTGGTTTTTTATTAAAAATCATGTTTTTGGGGACGGATGTGGCAAAAGGGACGCTTCGGGAAAGGGGGTATGCCCTCCCTGTCTTGTCCCCGCCGGACTGCCCCGCCCTCTGCCGCGGCTCTTTTAAATCTTGCCCGTAATGAATATTTAAGAAAATAGAACTTTATCCGGCAGTAAAATAGTGTATAATGGACAGGTGAGAAAGTAAAACCTGGAGGTAGTATGCAGCTTGAGAATGGGAACCTGGCAGAGGGGCGGATCCCGATCATCCGGGTGAGGAATTTATATAAAATTTATAAAGTGGGCAAAAATAAAGTCTATGCACTGAACGGTGTGGATTTCACTATGTATAAGGGCGAGTTCTGCGCGATCGTAGGGCCGTCCGGTTCGGGGAAATCCACCCTCCTTAATATGCTGGCAGGCCTGGAGAAGCCGTCAAAGGGCGAGATTGTCATTGCCGGAAAGCATATGGAGAAGATGAATGAGAACCAGCTGGTAGGCTTCCGGCGGGAGAATGT
Source organism: uncultured Lachnospiraceae bacterium (assembly GCA_910588875.1). Classification (GTDB taxonomy): domain Bacteria; phylum Bacillota; class Clostridia; order Lachnospirales; family Lachnospiraceae; genus Brotaphodocola. The sequence goes on along the minus strand of CAJURT010000022.1, from coordinate 46,895 downwards.
GGGGTTTATCTTTCAGTCGTATAATTTGCTGCAGACGTTGAATGCGATTGAGAATGTGGCGCTGCCGTTGTCTTTTCGGGGAATACCGAAAAAAATCCGCAATGAGAAGGCGAAGAAGTATTTAAAGCTGGTGGGCCTGGAGAAGCAGATGAAGCATATGGCCAACGAGATGTCCGGGGGGCAGCAGCAGAGGGTGGGGATAGCCCGGGCGCTGGTGGTGAAGCCGAAGATTATTTTTGCTGATGAGCCTACGGGGAACCTGGATTCAAAGACGACCATGGAGGTGCTTGCGCTGATGCGCCGGATCGTGCGGGAGCAGGACCAGACACTGGTGATGGTTACCCATGATAACCATCTGGCCACCTATGCGGACAGGCAGTTCCACATTGTAGACGGGAAGATTTTAAAGATAGAGGAGCAGCACCATGAGGATGGGACAGAACAGAACTGATTTTGGGAGACGCTGGCTGACATTGTGCCTTGCAGCCCTGATGGGGCTCGGGGCGGTGCCGGTAACGGGGATTTTGCAGGCTTATGCCTACAATGAATGGATCACGACGACGAAGGTGCCCACAGGGAAAACCGGCAAGCAGATGACGATTTCCTTCCGGCTGAAGAACAAGTCGGGGGAGGATGCGGAATTTGCGGTTCGTTTCAGCGATGACGGTGTGGATATCGGGGACGAGGATGAGGACGACTTAAAGTACGGGCATACCTTCCCCTTTGAAGTGACGGATTCTACTTTTGAGAGCTGGAAGACAGTGGGCAAGATCAAGTCGGGGGAGGATAAGGCGGTCTCCATATCCGGGCGGGTCAGGCGGGATCTGCAGGATGGGTATTATACGGTTCCGATTGAGATCGGGGTGAAGGATGACTACGGTGAGTGGGGGCAGTGCGCCTATGAGGATGTCCGGGTATGGATATCCCGTTCTTCCGGAAGCGGGGATGAGGAAGACGACGATGCCAATAAGACTTATGATTTTGTCCTGGGCGAAGGGCAGAGCACGCCGGACGGGACATATCCCAATGTGATGAACTTTGCCATAAACCTGCGCAACAACAGCCCGGCCAATGTCTACAATGTCAAGGCAAGCATTACCCTTGATGCGGATACGGAGAAGTTCCCCTTTGAAATCAATGATGTCAATTATGACCGGATGTTCGAGAAGATTGCCGTGGACGAGACGGTGCCGCTAAATTATAGCTTTGCCATACGGGAGGATGCCTATAGCGGGTATTATCCCATAGCCATGAAGATCTTTTATTCGGACAGTTCTACCGGGGAGGAGTTAAAGACCTTTGAGACCTCTTTTTATGTGAGGATCCATAATAAGGATAAGGAGGATGAGCGCGGTGAGTTCAATGAGAATGACCGCACGCGGGCGAGGATCATCGTCGATTCGTTTACGACTGACCCGGAGACTATCATTGCCGGGGATTCGTTTGATTTGGTGATAAAGATCAAGAATGCCTCCACCAGCATTACGGCCTCAAACCTTTTGTTTTCCATAGAATCGGAAAAGGTGTCGGACAGTGTGGTGTTTACCACGGAATCGGGCTCCTCATCAGTGGCGCTCAACTCATTGCCGCCGGGCGGGACGTCGGAACTGCGCTACCGGCTGAAATCGCGCCCGGGGGTGGATCAGCGTTCCTATGCGCTGACGGTGAAAACTACGTTTGACAGCCCCGAGTATAAGAATGCCAAGGAGGATTTGGTGGTGGAGGTTCCGGTGCACCAGGTTGCCCGGCTCAGCACGGGAACCTTTGAGGTGATGCCGGACTCGATCACGGTGGGGAGCGAATCGAACGTGATGTTTGGGATCAACAACACAGGCAAGATCATGCTTTATAATGTGACGGCATCCTTTGAGGCGGATTCGGTGCAGGCAGTGGAATCATATGTGGGCAATATTAAGCCGGGAGAGACGGGGAATGTGGACTGCATGGTCATGGGTGTGGCTCCGACAGAGGATGACGGCAAGGTAAAGGTGACGATCTCCTATGAGGACGAGAACGGGGACGTTTTCACGGAGGAGAAGGAACTGATGCTGTTTGTGGCAGAGGACATGTCGGGGATGGAGGACATGGAGGTTTGGAACCCGGAGGATGAGATGCCAGAGGAGAAGGCAGGCTTTCTCTCCGGCTTCCTAGAGAAGCATCAGCAAAACCTTTTGCCCGCGGCGCTGGCAGTGATCGTGGTGTTAACAAGCGTGATTGTGGTGATGCTGGTGAAACACCGCAAGGCAAAAGCGGAACTGGATGCGGATGAGGATGAAGAAGAATGAGATTTGCAGATCTGCTTGCCATGAGCCTGAATAATCTGAGAAGGAGAAAACTAAGGACTGCCCTGACGGTGCTTGGCGTCATTATCGGTACAGCGTCCATTGTGGTCATGATGTCATTGGGGATCGGGCTGCGGGAACTGAACCAGGAACTGATTGAGTCCTACGGGAGCCTGACGGCAGTGGAAGTGCGGGGGGATTACTATGGGATGGCAGAAGACGGTTCAGAGCCAAATTATCTGACCGATGAGATGATCCGGCAAATGGAGAAGATGGAGCATGTGGACAGCGTGTATCCCATGCTGGAAACAGAAGTCATCTTTATACAGGGGAAATATTCCACCAACACGACGCTGACAGGGGCGCCCAGGGAGTTTTTGGAGCAGATCCCGCTGGCGGAGGGAAGCCTGCCAGAGCGGGGGGAAAAGGAACTGAAGCTGATCTATGGGAATTCGGTTATCCAGTGGTTCAGCAATGGCAGGGGAGGCGGTTTCTGGGAGACCGGGGAACTGCCGGATGTGGATTTCATGGGGCGGCCCATGTTTGTGATCTTTGACATGGACCAATATTACCAGTCCATGGGGGACGGCAGCGTCAAATCCCCGAAAAAGTATCTGATTCCCACTGCGGGTGTGGTGGAAGGGGAGGTTACCAGAGGCGGGAATTATGCCTATTCCGTATATGCGGAACTGGAGCCCCTGAAAGAACAGCTGAGGAGGATTTTCCGGAAAAAGCCCATTCCGGGGCAGCCTACCAACAAGAAAGGGAAGGCATATCCCTATTTTATTTATAGTTCCTGTGTGGTCAATGTGGATGACATGGAACATGTGTCCGCTGTACAGGAACAGATGACGGAGATGGGCTTTCGGGCCTATAGCAGTTCGGAGTGGATGGAGCAGACCCAGAAACAGTCCATGATGATCCAGGCCGTCTTAGGAGGCATCGGGGCCATCTCCCTGTTTGTGGCGGCGATAGGCATTGCCAATACCATGATGATGTCCATCTATGAGCGCACCAAGGAGATCGGTGTTATCAAGGTGCTGGGATGTGACATGGGGGCGATCCGGAATATGTTCCTGATCGAGTCCGGATGCATCGGGCTGTTGGGAGGGATTGTGGGGATCGGGCTTAGCTACGGCATATCCTTTGCCATGAACCGTTTCCAGTCAATCGGTGAGATGATGGTGGGGCAGGCGGGGGATATCTCCCGGATTCCCTGGCTGCTTTCCCTGGCAGCAGTGGGGTTTGCGGTACTGGTAGGGATGGTGGCGGGATTTTTCCCGGCTATGAGGGCGATGAAGCTTAGCCCGCTGGCGGCCATCCGCAATGAATAGGCCGAAAGAAGGGCAGGGGCAGCGGCCGCAGCGATAAAAGTATGTGCTCCCGGAGCCTTTTAAAGCTTAAGGGGCACAAAAAATAAATAAGGAGGAGTCAAAGGATGTACAGAGAAAAGATTGAGGCGTATATGGCGGAGCATACCCAGGAGATGGTGGAGGATATCTGCGAACTTTGCCGGATCAACAGTGAGAGGATGCCGGCGGAGGAGGATATGCCATTTGGGCCGGGGGCGGCAGAATGCCTGGATGCAGCCCTGGATATGGCAGAGGGATATGGCTTTGAGGTGCAGGATTACGATGGTTATGTGGGATGCGTGGATTTTGACAGCACCCTTCCCCGGCAGTTAGACATCCTGGCACATCTGGATGTGGTGCCTGCCGGTGAGGGATGGCAGGAGACAGAGCCCTTCCGCCCGGTGCAAAAGGGGGGACTTCTTTATGGGCGGGGCACTGCCGATGACAAGGGGCCGGCAGTGGCGGCCCTGTATGCCATGCGTGCGGTGAAGGAATTGGGGATCCCCTTAAAGAAAAATGTGCGTCTGATCATGGGGACGGATGAGGAGTGCGGCAGTTCGGATATCCGGCATTATTATGCCGTTGAGCAGGAGGCGCCGATGACCTTTTCCCCGGATGGCCAGTATCCGGTTGTCAATGTGGAGAAGGGTCGGCTGGAAGGGCATTTTACGGCTGCCTTTGAGGCATCTGAGGCATTGCCAAGGCTGGTGAAGCTGGAAGCCGGGACGAAAGTGAATGTGGTGCCGGGCAAGGCGAAGGCGGTTGTGGAGGGCCTGGAGCCGGCCTTGCTGGAGGAGACGGCTGCCATGGTGCAGGCGGATACGGGAATTGAGTTCCGGTTTGCGGTGGATGGGGAGGTTTGTGAGATCACGGCGGTAGGGGTCGGAGCCCATGCTGCCAAGCCCCAGGAGGGGAATAATGCGATCACTGGACTGCTGGATCTTTTGTGCCGCCTGCCCTTGGCAAAATGTGCCCAGACGGAGTGCCTGAAGAAGACCCTGGAGCTGATGCCCCACGGGGATGTGAACGGAAAGTCCCTGGGAGTGGCGATGGAGGATGAGGTGTCGGGACTTTTGACCCTGGCTTTTTCCATGCTGACAGTAGATGCCTCCGGGCTGGAGGGACAGTTTGACAGCCGGGTGCCCGTCTGCGGCAATGAGGAAAATATGCTGAAAGTAGTTAAGGAACAGATGGCGGCAAAGGGGCTGACCCTGCATAACGATTCCATGATCCCCCCTCATATGGTGGACGGGGAGTCCCTGTTTGTGAAGACGCTGCTGCGGGTGTATGAGGAGTATACGGGGAAAGAGGGAAAGTGTCTTTCCATCGGCGGAGGAACCTATGTGCATAACCTGAAAAACGGGGTTGCTTTCGGGGCTTCCATGCCGGAGACAGATAACCGGATGCACGGTGCGGATGAATTTGCAGTTGTGGAGGAATTGGTGACAAGCGCGAAGATGTTTGCCCAGGTGATTGTGGATTTATGCAGCTAGTACTGCATTGCGAAAATAACGGTGAAGTGCTAGTACAGCGTTGACCGATGACAACGAAGCAGATGGCAGAAGGGCTTTTTCAGGGAGCCTTTCTGCCATCTGGTTTTCTTTGCATCAGAGGAGGAATTGGTATGAGGAATTGTAAAGATTGGATAGTGTTGGCTGTTGCGGTTTTATCGGTTCTGCCAGGCATAACCGGATGTGTGGGGACGGGCCGGGGGGAGGATAGCGGAAAGGACAAGGTGCAAAGGGCAGAACAGAGGGAAACAGGAAAGCTGGCGGTGGCAGAGGCAGCAGGCGGGGAGGAGGAGAGCGGATGTGGTGCATGGTTCCGGGATGGGGATATGGTGAAGGGGGAGGCCCTGGATTTTTGCGGTGAGTATGCAGCCCTGGTGGAGGGAGCCTTGGAAGGACAGGCTTTTGGGCCAGCAGTGGGGGGAAAAGAGAGGGAACTGCAAAAGATGCTGCTTGGCCATTATGAGGTGGCAGGGAGAAGCAGCGGGGAGGGCAGGGAATATTATCTGGCAGTGCGGCGCGAGGATGCGCCGGTGTATGGCGATTTTGGCGAACTGTCGGTTGGGGATGTGGATGAGGTCTGCCAGATCGGCTATCATAAGGAAGACAAAGAAGATGATGAGGAAACCGTTCTTTACCAGGTGCCCGGATGGTCGGTTATCGTTCCTGATGATGGTCGGTCAGCAGGATCTTTGGATGTCCTTTGTTTCCTGGATATTGAGGAGAAGGATCCGGCTTTCCTGGCGTTATTTTCTGAAGGGGGGAGAAAACAGCTTGGGTTTATGAAAAAGCATAAGGGGCTTTCATTCCATGAGGAAGGGAAGGCGTGCATGGATTTTCTCTACCAGGATGAAGATACGGTTGGGTTTTGGTCGGAACCATATCCTTGCTGTATCGGCCTGGATGAGGAATCTGCCGGGCAGCTGAGGCAGCTGCTAAGGCAAGAGGGCTCCGGGAGGCAGGAGAAGGTTTTTGGCAGGTATGGGGATGCCCTGGATTATGTGCGTACCCTGGACAGTTCCATCCGCACCACAGGGGCCGGCTTCCATCTGGACGGCAGGGAGTACCAGCTTTTGGGGAGCAGGGGGCAGGAGGGATATCTTTTGTCCTGGGAGGAAACCGAAGAGGGAAGGGGAGAAATGGAACTGGGGAATTATCCGGAAGCATGGAAGTATGTAAGAGGAAGGATTTTGGAGTGTGTGGGCCGGGATTACGGGGATTTTACGGATACATGGTTTGATGTGCCCCTGGTGCGCGCCTCCCTGGAATTTCCGCGGCGGGAGGAATCGGAGGAGGGAAAACTCCGGTTTGAGGCATGTGTGCAGGAGGTGGAGGAGCCGGAGAAACTGAAAGAACTGTCCCGGATTATGGGAAATGCCATCCGTGGGCCGGAGGTAATCAGCGGCTGCCCTTATCAGGGGATCCTTAAGCTGGTTCGGGAGGACGGGGAGACTCTTGAGATGTTTGTGGCCTCAGATTCCTGTGACTCGGTTGCCTATGAGGGGAGGATCGGGTTTGAATATGGGAGGCAGGAGGAACTGGCAGCAATCTTCCAGGAAGCCATGGGGACCGGCAATTAGCCGATCCCTCCATATGCGATCCCCAGGATAAACACAAAGACTGCCAGGGGGACATAGATGTATTTTCCCAGGGTACAGAACCACGTGCCCAGGGGTTGTCTGCGCCCGGTGGACAACTCTTGCCCGATTTCCTTCCATCCAAGGATATAGTAGATGGAGAAGGCTCCCAGGAGCGCTCCGAAGGGAACCACCAGGATAGTGATAAAATCCATCCAGGCTCCCACCTTGTTGCCATCCTCAATAAATACACCGATACCGAAGGCAACAGCCCCGCAGACAGCAGCCATAAGGGAATGGGACATGCCAAAGCGGGTCTGCCAGGATTCGCACACTGCCTCGAACATATTAATAAGGCTGGTTATACCGGCAAAGGCCACGGAGATGAAGAAAAACACGGCAAAAAGGCTGCCCAGAGGCATTTGGGCAAAGACCTGGGGCAGGGTGATAAACATCAGGGGCGGCCCGCTGGCGGGTTCAATGCCGAAGGCGAACACGGCAGGCATGATAGCTAACCCGGCAAGCATGGCGGCCAGGGTATCAAACAAGGCTGTGTAAACCGATGCCTTGGGGATATCCTCCTCCTTTTTTAAGTAGGAACCGTAGACGATCATTCCGGAACCCGTGATGGATAAGGAGAAGAATGCCTGTCCCATGGCCATCACCCAGGTGTCTGCCTGCAAAAGGTATTCCCATTTAGGGATGAACAGGAAGCGGTAGCCTTCGCCGGAGCCCTCCAGAAAAAACACCCGCAGGGCAAGGATGACAAACAGGCCAAAGAAGGCAGGCATGAGGATTTTGTTGACCTTCTCGATCCCTTTAGTAGCCCCGGTCATCAAAAGCACACAGGCCAGGAGTACGATCAGACCATGGCAGGGAATGTTGCCGAAAGCCGATGAGATCTCAGCAAAAAAGGAGCCTGGCTCCACGGAAAACAGGGAGCCGGTGAGGCTGGCTCCCAGGGCGCGCAGCACCCAGCCAAGGATCACGGAATAGCCGATGGCAATGCCCAGGGAACCTAACAGAGGGATCCACCCCAGCAGATAACCGATCTTCCCTTTGCCGATCCGGTTCCAGCAATATTCATAGGAGCCCAGGGTTCCGGTCCCTGCCCGCCGGCCGACGGCAAATTCAGCCGAGAGCCCTACCAGGCCGAACAAAGCCACAAAGAAGAAATATGGGATCAAAAAAGCGGCACCGCCATATTGGCCAAGGCGGTAGGGAAACAGCCAGATATTGCCCATCCCCACTGCAGAGCCTACACAGGCCAGCACAAAGCCCAGTGAATTCTGGAATCCCCCGTTTTGGTGGGGCAGCTGGGAGGAAGAGGTTGTTTTATGTGTTTTCATAATGGAATCCTTTCTGGTTTTTATGACAAATTACTTAATATTCGCTGTACCAATTACTATATACTATGGTATAGTATTTGTAAAATTAATAATTTCAATAAGGAGAATTGAAAAATTCGATAGCCATGGATATCAAAAACCTTGAGACATTCATACAGGTGGCGGAACTTTCCAGTTTCACCAAGGCAGCAGAAAAATCAGGATATTCCCAGTCTACCGTGTCCTTCCAGATCCGTCAGCTGGAAAAGAGCCTGGGGCTTCCGCTTTTTGAGCGGATTAACCATACGGTGTCATTGACGGCAAAAGGGCGGGAGGTACTTGCCTATGCCCACCAGGTGCGCCGCCTGACCCAGGAACTGGAGAAGCAGCTGCACGAGGAACAGGAACAAATCAGCGGCCATGTCCGTATCGCCATGGCGGATTCTCTGTGCAGCTGGCTTTTGAGGGATGATTTTAAGAATTTCAGGAGATGCCATCCGAAAATTACGGTGAAGATCATCTCAGCCAGCACAGAGGAGATGTTCCGCCTGCTGAATCAGAATGAGGTGGATCTGGTCTATACCTTAGACAACCATATTTACGACCGGACATACCGGATTGCCAGTGAGGAGAAGGTGACGGCACATTTCGTGGCAGGGGCCGGATACTTTGCGGAGGAGATGGAGGGCACAAAGCCCCTTTCCCCCAGGCAGCTGGCAGGCCTTCCCTTCTTGCTTACCGAGAAGGGGATGAGTTACCGGAGGCTGATGGATGAGAAACTGGCTGTACAATCCCTGGAAATCCGGCCAATCCTTGAGACCGGCAATGCAGACCTGATCTGCCAGCTGGTGGCGCAGGGGATGGGGATCTCCTTCCTGCCGGACTATGTGACGAAAGATGCAGTGGAAAACGGCAGGATCCGCTACCTCCCCGTGGAGGGTTTCCGGATAGAGATCTGGCGGCAGCTGCTCTATCACCACGATAAATGGGTCTCCCCGCCGATGCAGGCCATAATCGAATACCTGGGCGCCGGTAAATTGCCGGCCGCCTTTTGACCGAGCCTTTTGACTGATGCAAGAAAAAGACTTGACAAATATGCCTTGTTGGCGTAAAATACGCCCATAGGAAGGATGGAGGAACATGATGAGGAACCGGACAAACCTGCAGATGGATATGGCTATGATGAGCGGCATGATGATGTGCATGTGCCGCATGTTCGTATGCTTGAAAAACCAGAGATAACTGCATGGATTGTGAGGGGAATTGGATCGTTCCGGAGTTGGAAACGGATATCAGACCGCAAGCCTGTGCAGGTTTGCGGTCTTTTTGTATCAGATTCTTATTTATTTCAAGGAAACGGACAAGAGAGGAAAGGGATGGTTATGGCATTGGAAGAACCGATTATCAGCCTGCGGAATGTGGGCAAGGAGTTTAAGACGGCCAATGGACCGGTGGTGGCCCTGGATGATATCAACCTGGATATTATCCGGGGGGAGATTTTTGGGATCATCGGCCTGTCCGGAGCCGGGAAGAGTACCCTGGTGCGCTGCATTAACATGCTGGAGACACCGTCTGTTGGCCAGGTGATTTTTGAGGGAGAGAACCTGGCGGCTCAGAATGATAAGCAAAAAAGGATGGCCAGGCGTTCCATGGGGATGATCTTTCAGCAGTTTAATCTGCTGGCACAGCGGAATGTGCTGAAAAATGTATGCTTTCCGTTAGAAATTGCGGGGGTGCCAAGGCAGGAAGGCAGGAAGCGGGCCATGGAACTTTTGGAACTGGTAGGGCTTTCGGACCGGGCAGGGGCTTATCCGGCGCAGCTGTCCGGCGGGCAGAAGCAGAGGGTGGCGATTGCCAGGGCATTGGCCACCAACCCCAAGGTGATCCTCTGTGACGAGGCCACCAGCGCCCTGGATCCCAACACCACAAAGTCTATCCTGGCCCTGTTAAAAGAGATCAACCAGTCCATGGGGGTGACGGTGATTGTCATTACCCATGAGATGGCAGTGATAGAGGCCATCTGTGACAGGGTGGCGATTATTGACCAGAGCCATATTGCAGAGATAGGCACCGTGTCGGAGATATTCTCGGAGCCAAAGTCGAAGATCGGGCGCCAGCTGATCCTGGGGGATGCGGTGAACCAGGTGAAGTTCAGCGATTCCAGGCAGCTTCGGATCATTTTTGACGGAAGGGAATCCACAGAACCGGTCATATCCAACCTGGTATTGGCCTGCAAGGTGCCGGTGAACATTATGTATGCGGCAACCAAGGATATCCAGGGGACGGCTATGGGGCAGATGATCATCCAGCTGCCGGAGGATGAGGCGGATGCAAACCGGGTGGTTAATTATCTGAACAGCATTCATGTGCCATATGAGGAGGTGAGCAGGCATGACGTTTGATGCGGCGACAGTTTCTATGTTGAAGACAGCAATCTGGGAAACCTTTTATATGGTGGCTCTTTCTTCCCTGTTTGCTTATGTGATCGGGCTTCCCCTGGGGATTGTGCTGGTGGTGACGGACAATGACGGGATTTATCCGGTTCCCTGGCTGCAGAAGATACTGGGGCTGGTGATTAACCTGCTGCGGTCCGTTCCGTTTTTGATCCTTTTGTTTATTGTGCTGCCCCTTTCCAAGATGGTGATTGGCACCAGGATAGGCTCACCGGCGATAGTGATCCCCCTGACCATCGCCGCGGCGCCCTACATTGCCCGGGTGGTGGAATCCTCCTTCCGGGAGATTGATGCAGGGGTGATCGAGGCGGCAAAGTCCATGGGGGCGTCTACCTGGCAGATTATCTGGAAGGTTCTGCTGCCGGAATCAAGGCCATCCCTGCTTTTGGGGGCGGCGCTGGCGGTGACTACCATCCTCAGCTATTCTGCCATGGCAGGCTTTACCGGCGGCGGCGGCCTGGGGGCCGTTGCAATCAATTACGGGTATTACCGCTATGAGCCCGGCCTGATGTGGATTGCGGTGGTCCTTCTTGTGGTGATGGTGCAGATCATCCAGGAGATCGGGACACAGCTTTCTAAAAGAGGGGATAAGAGGATCCGGTGACAGCCTGGGAAGGCAGCAGGGCAATAGGGGATTTAGCAGCCTGAGGGCTGTTGGCAAAATGCCTTATAAATCAATCAAAATATGAGGAGGAATTATTTTATGAAAAAATCAATAGGAGTATTTGCGGCAGCAGTGTTTGCAGCAGCGGCATTGACAGCTTGTGGAGGAAATGAAAAAGAAACCACGGCAGCGCCTGACACAACAGAGGCCGCCACTGAGGCTGGCAGTGAGGAGGCCACAGAGAAGGAGACGGAAAAAACGGAGGAGGAATCAGAGGAGACAGAAGCCGCAGGGAACCTGGAGGAAATCGTCCTGGGGGCAAGCCCGGCTCCCCATGCGGAGATCCTGCGGGAGGCCAATAAGGTTCTGGCACAGAAGGGTTATGAACTGAAGATCCTGGAATACGTGGATTATATCCAGCCTAACCTGGCCCTGGAGGCCGGGGATCTGGATGCCAATTATTTCCAGCACCTGCCCTATCTGGAGTCCTTTAATGCCGAGAACGGCACTAAGCTGGTGTCAGCGGCTGCGATCCACTATGAGCCCTTTGGGATCTATGCCGGAAAGGCCTCTTCCCTGGAGGAGTTGGCGGATGGCGCTACGGTAGCAGTTCCGAACGATACCAGCAATGAGGCAAGAGCCTTGCTGCTTTTGGAAGCCCAGGGGCTTATCAAGCTGAAGGAAGGTGCGGATCTGACGGTTACGAAGAATGATATTGTGGAGAACCCCAAGAACTTAAGCCTGTACGAGGTGGAGGCTGCCCAGATCCCCCGGGTGATCGAGGATGTGGATATTGCGGTAATCAATGGAAACTATGCGATTGATGCAGGCTTTAAGGTGTCTGAGGCATTGGCGGTGGAGGATTCCGAGTCTATCGCTGCCACGACCTACGGCAATGTAATCGCTGTCAGGGAGGGCGAGGAGAACAATGAGAAGATTGTTGCCCTGATTGAGGCGCTTACCAGCGATGAGGTGAAGGCTTATATCGAGTCTCAGTATGATGGAGCAGTAGTCCCGCTGTTCTAGAACGTGTCTGAAAATTGCTTTATTGCCATAAGGAGCCGGATAAGAGAGTCCTGCCAGGATTCTCTGTCCGGCTCCTTATGGCCTTCAGGGAAGAAGGAAAAACATTATTTTCCCTGACTTGGGAGGAAACTGCCTCCGGGATGGCGCATAGGATACAGGGAGGGGAGGGCTGAGGTTATGCGTATCTATGATTTAAAAAAAAAGAAGTGATCAATATCTGTGACTGCAAACGCCTGGGGTTTGTGGGGGACGTGGAGTTTGACGAGTGCACAGGATGCATTACCCATCTGGTGATCCCGGGGCCAGGATGCCTGTGCGGGATATTCGGGCGGGAAAAAGAGTATGTGATCCCCTTCTGCGATGTGAAGCAGATTGGGGACGACATCATCCTGGTGGAGGTAAAAACCCTCAAGGATGCCGAAAAGGCCTGTACGAGCGGCTAAAGGAAAATCATTCCGTGAAACATCTTCCACCCCCCTTCCTAAAAGGAGGCAGGTATGGTATAATCTCGACAGAGATTATACCGGTGCCGATTTGCGTCCGGCCGAAGGGCGGACAATTACAGAAGCAAATCGTGTGCATCCCCCGGAGGGTGAGATGTCCGGAGGACATGTCATAATCTCGACAGAGATTATACCCGTGCCGATTTGCGTCCGGCCGAAAGGAGCATATGATGAAGCCTTCACACAAATCCAGACGGACAATCTTCCTGGGAACTGTCCTGGCAGTGGCAATGGCGGCAGGCGGCTGTGCCGGGCCATCCACCAGGGTCCTGCCAAGAGAGAATGAAAAGCAGCAGGCAGAGCAGGAGGAACTTCCTGTTTTAGAGGAGGGCAATCCCTTTTACCTTCAGGAGGAGGTTGAGATCCTGGCGGCCTCTCCCCGTGCTGCGGGCAGCGGGGAAGAGCAGGAGGCTGTCCGCTATATCCGGCAGCTTCTGCAAGACTATGGCTATGATGTGTCTTTGCAGAGGTTTACATACCAAACAGCCGCCGGGGCGGATAAGGTGACAGGAACCAATGTGGTGGCACTGCGCCAGACGGACGACCCGGCATCAGACATCCTGATAGTAGGGGCCCATCACGATACCTCTTCCGACAGCCCGGGGGCGGGGGGGAGCGCGGCAGGAGTTGCCATCCTTTTGGAGACGGCCCGCCTTTTGTCCAGGATGCCAAGCGATACACAGCTGCGCTTTATCAGCTTTTCCGGATATGTGGACGAGCAGGCCGGCTGTCAGCAATATGTGGATTCCCTTACGGAGCAGGAACGCCAGCGGGTGATCGGGGCGGTTTTGCTGGATGATTTGGCATGCAGCCTGGATAACGGGATTGTGCTGGGGACCGAGGACGGCAGGAAGACCCTCCTGGGGGATTCCCTGCGGGATGCCGGCCGGGAACTGTTGCGGGAGGACTGGCCTTATGAATGCAGGGAGTCCGGCGGGCACTGCCGGTTTGTCCATGGCCGGATCCCCGCAGTGTCCGTGAGGCAGCAGAGGGAAACCTATGAAAATGGATCCCGTTTTGACAGGCCGGACACGGTGGATATAGAACGTTTGAGCCAGGTGGTGAACGTGCTGAGCCGTGCCTTGTCAGATATCATGAGTGAGGAAACCCCATCCATGATTGCCAAATCCCGGCATTACAATAATCTGAGGGATGAAGCCACGGTGCAGGCGGCGGGTATGCCGGTTCCTTTTGGGGAGGATCCTGTGCAGACGGGGCACCGCCTGGGGATGCAGGGAAAGCTGTTTGCAGAGAATGAGGATAATGAGGGAAGGCCGATCCAGGTATATCAGTATCCGGTAAAATGGTTCGGGGTAGACCAGACATTGCTGACCAATTGCTATTATACCGAAGGAAAGCTGACCAGCCTTGCTGTGGACGGGGATGGCGCAGGGGTGGGCTTTGAGGAGATGCTGGGACGCCTTGTTCAGGTATACGGCCAGCCCATGCAGCAGGACGAGGGACCCGACGGGGTGCAGTATTTGTGGCAGGATCCGGTGAGCAGGACGTCAGTTTCCTTTGTCCCCTCGGGGGATGGCTATCAGCTGGAACTGCACCGGTTTGAGCCGGGGGAAATATTGCTGGACAGCTATGAAGTGCTTCCGGCTTCCGGCGGGGTTTTACAGTCTGGTTTAGGGCGGAGGCTGGGGGAAACCTCCGGGGCCCAAGATCCCAGGGCCAATGTGCTTCTGGCTAAACTCAGGCAGCTGCTGCCGGGGGATGGGATCCGGCTGGGACGTGTGGATATCTATACGGACGGCATCGGAGGGAGCAAGACATTGCTGGAGGCCGTTTGGCCGGAGGGGGATGAGGCGCCTGAGGAGGTCGTGGAACCAGCGTTTGTGTGGAAGCTGGATTTGGAGGATGCCTTTTGGAAGGACGGGAGGTGGCGCAATGAGACGGATACCGTGCGCCAGATCCTGCTTCTCTATGGGGAATCCTTAAGCCAGGCAGAGCCTTACCATACAGCTTTTGCCCAGGCGTTTCCTGAGGGGGAGGACTCGCCGGGGCGGGTGATGCTGGGGGTAAAGCCGGGGGACAGCCTGGAGCCGCTGCCGGATTTGAAGGAAAGCTTTTTATGGTTTGTGCTGACAGGCCATCCAGAGGAGGCGGACGGTGAATGGGGGGCGCGTATCCGATTCTTTTACCAATATGAAGAATTGGCCGCATACCGGACGCAGATACGGAACAACCTTAAGATAGATCGCTAAAAGAAAATTTGGAGGTAAAAAGGGATGTTAGAAAAAATTGATTTGTCAAGGAGCGTGGAGAAAGAGATCTATAAGAAGGTGCAGCAGGAAGAGGGGGCAAAGCTGGGGCAGCTGCAGCGCCGCCTGAAGGAGGCAGGGATCCCGGTGCTGATCCTGTTTGAAGGGATGGGCGCCGCCGGAAAAGGAACCCAGATCAACCGCCTGATCCAGGCCCTGGATCCCCGGGGATTTGACGTATATGCCAGCAACCGGCCTACGGAGGAGGAGAACCTGCGGCCGTTTTTGTGGAAATTTTGGACATTGACCCCGGAAAACGGGCGGATAGCCATCTATGACCGCAGCTGGTACCGGAAAGTGCTGACGGACCGCTTTGATAAGACCACAAAGAAAAAAGAACTTCCGGAGGCATTCCGGGACATCTGTTCTTTTGAAAAACAGCTCAGTGACGGCGGGGCGGTAATCATTAAGCTGTTCCTGTACATTTCCCAGGAGGAGCAGAGGAAACGTTTTAAGAAGCTGGAGAAGTCGGTGGAGACTCGCTGGCATGTCACAGAAAGCGACTGGGAGAAAAACCGGGGATATGAAGAATATCTCCAGATCAATGAGGAGATGCTGGAGCGCACGGATACCGAATTCGCGCCCTGGACGATTATTGAGGCTACAGACCGCAATTATGCCTCTATGAAAATATTGAAGACGGTGACAGAACGGCTGGAGAAGGCGATGGAGGAGAAGGCGGCGCAAAAGGCCATTAAAAAGGTGAATGCCGGGATTTCCCTGGATGCAGGCAGCCGTTACCAGAATGGGGTTCTGTCGGGTGTGGATCTGTCCAAGTCCCTGACAAAAGAAGAATACAAGGAAAAGCTGGACAAGCTGCAGAGGCGGCTGGAGATCCTCCACAGCGATATCTACCGCCTGCGGATCCCGGTGGTGCTGGGGTTTGAGGGCTGGGATGCCGGAGGCAAGGGAGGTGCAATCAAACGCCTGACCAGCCATATGGATCCCCGGGGATACCAGGTATGCCCCACGGCTTCCCCCAATGATATTGAGAAGAAACATCACTATCTGTGGCGTTTCTGGAATAAAGTACCGAAGGCCGGCCACGTGGCGATTTTTGATCGTACCTGGTATGGGCGGGTCATGGTGGAACGGATTGAAGGCTTCTGCACAGAGGATGACTGGAAACGGGCCTATCAGGAGATCAACGAGATGGAAGCGCATATGGCCAACGCGGGTGCAGTGGTACTGAAATTCTGGCTCCATATTGACAAGGATGAGCAGGAACGGCGTTTTAAGGAACGTATGGAGATCCCGGAAAAGCAGTGGAAGATCACGGATGAGGACTGGCGGAACCGGGAAAAATGGGATCAGTATGAGATTGCGGTCAATGAGATGCTGGTGCGCACATCTACCACATATGCACCCTGGATTGTAGTGGAAGGCAACAGCAAATATTATGCCCGGGTGAAGGTGCTGCAGACGGTGGTGGATGCCTTAGAGGAAAAAATCCGGCAGGTAAAAAAGGAAAAGAACGGATGACGGTAGAATGAGCAGAGTGGTGATTATCGGCGGCGGCGCAGCAGGCATGATGGCAGCCGTCGCCGCTGCCCGGGGAGGGAGCCAGGTGCGGCTTTATGAAAAGAACGAAAAGCTGGGGAAAAAGCTTTTTATTACCGGAAAAGGCCGGTGCAACCTGACCAATGCCTGCGATGTGGAAGAGATGATTGCTGCCGTGGTGCATAATCCCCGGTTCCTTTATAGCAGCTTTTATACATTTACCAATCAGGATATGATGGCATTTTTGGAGGAATGGGGCTGCCCGGTGAAGGTGGAACGGGGGAACCGCGTTTTCCCCGAGTCGGACAAATCCTCCGATGTGATCCGGGCCCTTTCCGGATGCCTTAAAAACCTGGGAGTGGATGTCCGCCTTTTTGAGGAGGTGGGATCCTTAG
Organism: uncultured Lachnospiraceae bacterium; assembly: GCA_910588875.1. Classification (GTDB taxonomy): domain Bacteria; phylum Bacillota; class Clostridia; order Lachnospirales; family Lachnospiraceae; genus Brotaphodocola. The sequence goes on along the minus strand of CAJURT010000022.1, from coordinate 30,100 downwards.
TATGGGAGCAGGGGCAGATAACCGGCGTTGTCCTGAAAAAAAACGGGGAGAGGGTTCCGGCAGATGCCGTGGTTGTGGCGGCCGGGGGTCTTTCCTACCCTTCCACCGGCTCCACAGGGGACGGGTACCGTTTTGCCAGGGAGGCCGGCCATTTTGTCACTCCGTTAAATCCGGCGCTGGTGCCCCTTAAGGTGAAGGAAGTGCAGGTGGTACAGGCCCTGCAGGGGCTTTCCCTGCGGAACGTGCAGGTGAGGCTGAAAAGAGGCACGAAGGTGAGGTATGAAGCATTTGGGGAGATGCTGTTTACCCATTTCGGCGTCAGCGGCCCGGTGATCCTTTCCGCCAGCAGCCATGTGGCGGATGAACTGAAAAAAGGGGAACTGGAATTATCTATAGATTTTAAACCTGCTTTGGATCCGGAGCAGCTGGATGGGCGTATCCTGCGTGATTTTGAGGAGATGAAGAAGAAACGCTTCAAGAATGCCCTGGTTCACCTGCTCCCCTCAAAGCTGATTCCGGTGGTGGTGGAGAGAAGCGGTATTTCGCCAGAGAAACCGGTCCATGAGGTCACGCGGGCAGAGCGGCGGCAGCTGCAGGAACAGATCAGGGATTTTAAGCTGACAGTCACCGGGCTGCGGGATTATAATGAGGCAATTATCACCCAGGGAGGCATATCCGTGAGGGAGATAAATCCTGCCACCATGGAATCCAGGCTGTTGAGGGGGTTATATTTTGCGGGAGAAGTATTGGATTTGGATGCAATGACAGGCGGGTATAACCTGCAGATTGCCTGGTCTACCGGATATTTGGCAGGGCTTTCGGCATCCGGGGGGAATTCTAAGGAAAAGGAGCAGAGATAATATGCAGAATCAGGCGTTTGCGATTGCGGTGGACGGCCCGGCCGGGGCAGGGAAGAGTACAATTGCCCGGTTGGTGGCCAGACAGCTTGGGTTTGTTTATGTGGATACCGGAGCCATGTACCGGGCAATCGCACTTTATACCCTGCGCAGGGGGATCAGCCCACAGGATGAGGAGGCGGTTTCAGCGGCTGTGCCGGAGGCAGAGATCACCATTTGCTATGAGGAAGGGATCCAGAAGGTGCTGTTAAACGGGGAAGATGTATCCGAAAAGATCCGCAGGGAAGAGGTGGGGAAGGCAGCTTCGGCAGTCAGCGCCTACCCTGCAGTGCGGGCCCATCTTCTGGGCCTGCAGCGCAGCCTTGCACAGACAACAAATGTGATTATGGACGGGCGGGACATTGGGACCTGCGTGCTGCCGGGGGCACAGGCAAAGGTTTTTCTCACGGCCAGCCCCCGGATCCGTGCCATGCGCCGCTATAAAGAACTGAAAGAAAAAGGTGAGATGTGTAATTTGCAGGAAATTGAGCAAGATATAATAGAAAGGGACCAGAAGGATATGAGCCGGCCCATTGCACCCCTTAAGCAGGCGGAGGATGCTGTCCTGATAGATAGCTCGGATATGGGGATCGATCAGGTAGTATCTGCGATCATTGGGACGGCGAAGAGCAAAGGGCTTATGGTCAGATAGCGCGTATGGAGGTAATAGTGGCAAAGACTGCCGGTTTCTGTTTTGGTGTGAAACGGGCGGTGGAACAGGTATATGAACAGATAGGGAAGGCAGAACAGCCAGTGTACACTTATGGGCCGATTATCCATAACCGGGAGGTAGTGAAGGATCTGGAAAAGAAAGGTGTCCGTGTCCTGGAGACGGAGGAGGAACTGGCGGCACTCACGGAAGGGATTGTCATCATCCGCTCCCATGGCGCCGGACGCCAGGTGTATGAGATCTTGCAGAACAGGGGGATCACCATAGTGGACGCCACATGCCCCTTTGTCAAAAAGATCCATCAGATTGTGCAAAAACAGGAAGCGGCAGGGCGGCGGGTCATTATTATCGGGGATCCGAAGCATCCGGAAGTGCAGGGAATCTGCGGCTGGTCCGGCGGCCAGGCAATGGTAATCCGGGATGCCCGGGAACTGGAGGAATTGGCTCTTAGGCCAGATGAACCACTGTGTGTGGTGGCACAGACGACATTTAATTACAATAAATTTCAAGATTTAGTTGAAAAATTTGAGAAAAAGGGTTATGATATACTTGTTTTAAATACGATTTGCAGTGCAACTCAGGAAAGACAAGTGGAAGCCAGCCGTATTGCTTCAGAGGTGGATGTAATGATTGTCATTGGAGACAAGAAGAGCTCCAACTCCCAGAAACTGTACGAGATATGCCAAAAGAAATGTAAGAACACTTACTTTATCCAGACAGTAGGCGATTTCAATCCTGAATGTGTGAATTCTGTACGCAACGTAGGTATTACAGCCGGGGCGTCTACCCCGAAACAAATTATCGAGGAGGTTCATGCAAATGCCAGAATTAAACGAGTTTGAACAAATGTTAGAGGAGTCTTTAAAGACAATACGTACAGGAGAGATCGTCACTGGTAAAGTCATTGATGTGAAAGATGATGAGATTGTCTTGAATATAGGCTACAAATCTGATGGTATCATCCCCCGCAGCGAGTACACTAATGAGAACAATGCAGACTTGAGGAACCTGGTCCATGTGGGTGATGAGATGGAGGCAAAGGTAGTAAAGGTCAATGACGGTGAAGGCCAGGTGGCGCTCTCTTACAAGAGGCTTGCCATTGACAAGGGCAACAAGCGTTTGGAAGAGGCGTTTAACAACCAGGAAGTACTGACCGCAAAAGTGACCCAGGTATTGGATGGCGGTTTGAGTGTGGAAGTGGAAGGCACCCGGGTATTTATCCCGGCCAGCTTGGTGTCCGATACCTATGAGAGGGACTTAAGCAAGTACGCGGATCAGGAGATTGAGTTTGTGGTTACCGAGTTCAATCCCCGCAGGAGACGGATTATCGGTGACAGGAAGCAGCTGATGGCAGCCCGCAAGGCAGAGATGCAGAGGGAACTTTTTGAGCGGATCCAGGTAGGTGATGTGGTGGACGGCACGGTCAAGAACGTTACCGATTTCGGCGCCTTTATCGATCTGGGCGGAGCCGATGGCCTGCTTCATATCTCCGAGATGTCCTGGGGGCGCGTGGAGAACCCGAAGAAGGTATTCAAGACCGGCGATCCCTTAACCGTGCTGATTAAGGATATCAATGGTGAGAAGATTGCCCTCAGCTTAAAGTTCCCGGATCAGAACCCCTGGGCGAATGCGGATGAAAAATATGCCGCAGGCAGCATTGTAACTGGCCGTGTGGCAAGGATGACGGATTTCGGCGCTTTTGTGGAACTGGAGCCGGGGGTGGATGCATTGCTGCACGTATCCCAGATTTCCCGGGAGCACGTGGAGAAACCGGCAGATGCCCTGAAGATAGGACAGGAGATCGAGGCCCGGGTGGTTGACTTTAACGGCGAGGACCGCAAGATCAGCCTTAGCATCAAGGCCCTTCAGAATGCTCAGGAGCCGGTACGGGAAGAGAACCCGGATGTGGCGGATGTGGATATCGAAGCCATGGCTGTACAGATAGAAGAATAAGGATTGGGAGGTCTGCCCTGCTTTTGCAGTGGGGCAGACTTTTTTTGTGAGGGGCTTGCATTGGGGTGGGGCACCCCCAATGCCCCCGCAAAGGCGTACTTTATCCTATTCAAATTGGTATTCTTGACATTTTATGCCGCCTGGCGTACAATAATGCAGAAACCATAACTTCATAGAGGGTCAAGTGCCGGCTTTACGAAGCCGGGTAAAAGAGAACCGGGTGAAAGTCCCGGGCGATCCGGTCACTGTAAACGGGGAGCAGCCCTGCAAAATACCATTGTGCGGTTAGCATGAGAAGGTGCAGGGCGGCATTGAGCCGTAAGCCAGGAAACCTGCTTGGCCTGTTATGTTGGCGCTTCCTGTGAAAGCTTGTTCAACGAAGGGGAAGGTTCCTTATGGGCCTTCTTTTTGTGTTGCATTGCCGCCTGCTATCACTCGCAGAGGGGATAGAGAATCTGGCTTTTGCCTTGTTGGATGGGGATGGACGGGAGGCGTATGGCAAAAGCCGGGGCCGTGTACTCCGGCAATCCATCAAACCACAAGGAGGATGCAACATGAAGAGACAGGGAAAGACGTTATTGGCAATGGTGATGGCAGGGATTTTCTGCCTGGCGGGCTGCGGAGGCGCCGGGCCGGCATTGCCCCAAAGTGAGGATGCAAAAGAAGGAAAACAAGAGGCGGATACAGCCATCCTGGTAGTGAGTTTTGGAACCAGCTTTAATGACAGCCGTGATATTACGATTGGGGCGGTGGAAAAGGCGATTGCGGATGAGTTCCCCGGGTATGAGGTGAGGCGGGCATTTACGGCACAGAAGATTATTGACAAGCTGCGCAAGCGGGACGGGGTGGAGATTGACAATGTGACCCAGGCGCTGGACCGTGCGGTGGCAGATGGGGTGAAGAGGCTTGTGATCCAGCCCACCCATCTGATGAATGGCTTGGAATATCAGGATATTATGGATGAATGGGAAAAATATCAGGGGGATTTTGAGCAGATCGTGACAGGGGAACCGCTTTTGTCTTCGGATGAGGACTTTTTGGCCGTATCTGAAGCAATTGTTGGGGCGACAGCAGCAGATGATGATGGGGAGACGGCCATTGTGTTTATGGGGCACGGGACGGAGGCAGATTCCAATCAGGTTTATGGAAAGATGCAGGATACCCTGGAAGATGGGGGCCATGGGAATTATTATGTTGGGACTGTGGAGGCAGAGCCCAGGCTGGAGGATATCATTGGGGCCCTGAAAAAAGCCGGTAAATATAAAAGGGTGGTTCTTTGCCCCTTAATGCTGGTGGCGGGAGACCATGCCAACAATGATATGGCCGGTGAGGAGGAGGATTCCTGGAAGAGCGTCCTGGAAGCGGAAGGATATGAGGTGGATTGCCGGATTCATGGGCTGGGGGAACTGGAGGATATCCGGGAGATTTATGTGGCGCATGTAAAGGATGCTGTGGACAGGCTGAAATGATGAAGATGAGAAGAATATTGGTTCTGGCGGTTTTGGGTTTGCTCCTGCAGTTGGCAGCATGCGGAGGCAGTCAGGGGGAGGAACTCCCCCTGGTTTACTCCCACAGCATGGAATTATCTTATGCAAAAGGATTTTCTGTGGATTACTATGAGGATGGCTATGAGATGGCTGTCATTGATGGCTGTGGGCGTTTTTTGCTGGTTCCGGAGGGAAAAGGGGTCCCTGAGGGGATGCCGGGGGATGTGGCAATCCTGCAGCGGCCTGTGGATAATATCTATCTGGCAGCGTCTGCTGCTATGGATATGTTTGTGTCAATCGGCGCCCTGGACCGGATCCGTTTCAGCAGCCTTAAGCAGGAGGCCTGGCATATCCAGGAGGCCCGTGAGGCGATGGCCCGGGGGGAAATTCTCTATGCAGGAAAGTATGCGGCTCCGGATTATGAGAGGATTCTTGCAGAGGGATGCGGCCTGGCGATTGAAAATACCATGGTCAGCCACACTCCCCAGGTGAAGGAACAGCTGGAGAATTTTGGGATACCTGTGATGGTGGATTATTCCAGCTATGAGAAAGAGCCCCTTGGAAGGATGGAGTGGGTGCGCCTTTACGGGGTGCTGGCAGGGGAGGAAGAGGCGGCAAAACAGGCTTTTGAGGCGGAACGGGCCGTTTTTGAGGCGGTAAGGAAAAAGAGCGGCCCGGAGGAAGGGACAAAAAGAAAGGTGGCCTTTTTTTACGTTACCAAGAATGGGTCAGTCAATGTCCGTCTCCCTTCCGATTATCTGCCGAAAATGATCGAGTCAGCCGGGGGCGTTTACCTTTTCCGGGATTTGGGGGAAGGAGAAAAGGGGGCATCCTCTATTACTTTGCAGATGGAAGAATTTTATGCGGCAGCGAAGGATGCAGATTATTTGGTTTATAACAGTGCCGTGGACGGGGAATTGGCTTCGATAGAAGATTTGCTGGACAAAAACCGGCTTTTGGGAAACTGCAAGGCTGTGGAGGAAGGGAAGGTTTTCTGTACCACAAAGGATCTGTACCAGTCCTCCATGGCCTTGGGAACCATCACCCATGACATCCATGAGATGCTGGCAGGCAGGGAGGAGAATCTTACCTACCTTTACCGCCTGGAAAAGGCAGAAGAGTGAAGGGGGGAGGAAGATGGAAAGGAAAAATGGAGCCGCTGCCTATCTGGTGCTGGCAGTGGCGGCCGCCCTGCTTCTGATGTTAAATCTTGGCATCGGGAGTGTGGCTGTCCCGCTTCCCAAAGTATTGTCCGTGCTGGCGGGCAGGGAGACAGGGGTATTCCGGGATATCGTCCTGGGAATCCGTTTTCCGCGGGCGCTGGCGGCAGCGGTTTTGGGAGGCGCGCTGGCATTGTCCGGTTATCTTTTGCAGACTTTTTTCCATAATCCCATAGCAGGGCCGTTTATCCTTGGGATTTCCTCGGGGGCGAAGCTTTTGGTGGCGTTGGTTTTCGTTATTTCTATGGGAAGGATGCTGCAGCCGGGAAGGGGCGTGATGATCGGAGCCGCATTTATCGGGGCCATGGCGTCCATGGCATTTGTGCTTTTGATGTCCCGGATTGTGGAATCCATGTCCATGCTGGTTGTCAGCGGTGTCATGGTGGGCTATATCTGTTCAGCGGCCACGGATATTTTGGTGGCCTTTGCAGAGGATGCGGATATTGTGAATTTGCATAATTGGTCAAAGGGCAGCTTCTCAGGCATTGGCTGGGAAGATGTGGCCGTGATGGCAGTGGTGGTGCTGGCAGCAACCCTGTGTGTCTTTTTGCTTTCCAAACAGATTGCTGCCTATCAGCTGGGGGAGGCATATGCCCGGAGTCTGGGGCTGAATGTGGCCGGCTTCAGGATGGTGCTGGTGCTGCTTTCCAGCCTCTTATCTGCCTGTGTGACTGCTTTTGCGGGGCCGGTATCCTTTGTGGGGATTGCAGTCCCCCATCTGATAAAACGCCTGCTGGGGACAAGCCGGCCCTTGCTTCTCATTCCGGCATGTTTTTTGGGCGGGGCAGCATTTTGCCTGTTTTGTGATTTGCTGGCCAGGATATTGCTGGCGCCGGCTGAACTGAGCATCAGTACGGTGACAGCGGTTTTCGGCGCACCGGTGGTGATCTTTATTCTGCTGGGCCAAAAGAGGGGGAAGATTTAATGGGTGCTGCAGGGGAGGGTTTCTATTTCCATACGGAAGGGCTGGCAGTGGGGTATCAGAAAACCCCGCTGATCCGGGATATTGGGCTCTCTTTAAGGCGGGGAGAGATACTGACATTGATCGGGCCCAACGGGGCGGGGAAGACGACGATACTGAGGAGCATAATCCGGCAGCTAGAGCCCCTTGGCGGCCTGGTTTTCCTGGACGGGAAAGAACTTGGCAAGTGGCCCGCAGGGGAACTTGCCGCCAGGCTGTCGGTAGTCCTGACGGAGAGGATCCGGGCAGAAGGGATGACCTGCCAGGAGGTGGTGGAGACTGGCCGGTATCCATATACCGGGCGGTTCGGGAAGCTGTCAGGCAGAGACCATATGGCGGTGAGGGAGGCCATGGAACTGGTTCATGCAAATGGGCTGGCGGGAGAAGCCTTTGGCAGGATCAGCGACGGGCAGAGGCAGAGGGTGATGCTGGCACGTGCCCTTTGCCAGGAGCCGGAACTGATTGTGCTGGATGAACCCACTTCTTATCTGGATATCCGCCATAAGCTGGAATTTTTATCTCTCCTCCAGAAACTGGCCAGGGAGAGGAACCTGTCCGTGGTATTATCGATGCATGAGTTGGACTTGGCAGAACGGATCTCAGATAAGGTTGCCTGCATCCGGGGAGATAAAGTAGACCGTTTCGGTCCTCCGGAGGAGGTATTTACCCCGGGGTATATCAACAGCCTTTATCAGATCAGCACGGGAAGCTATGAGGAACGGACCGGGACGCCGGAACTTCCTCTGGCAAAGGGCAGGCCGCAGATATTTGTTCTTTCAGGGGCAGGCAGCGGGATTTTCCTTTACCGGCGCCTCCAGCGGCAGGGCATTCCTTTTGCGGCAGGGATTTTATGGGAGAATGACCAGGAGTATCCGGTTGCCCGGGCGCTGGCATCAGAGATTGTGAGTGAAAGAGCATTTTGCCGGGTGCGGGAGGAGAGTGTGAGAAGGGCAAAGCAGCTGATGGACGGGTGCCAGGGGGTTATCTGTACGCTGGATCCGGGCATGGGAAGTGACTTTTATCCGGAACTGGCAGAACTGGCGGAATACGGGAGGCAGCTTCAATCGCCCCTGGGATTTAATTTCCTGGCAAGATAGAGGATGACTGCGTTTTGCTGGGGGCGGACGCTTACCTGGATCACATGGGTCTCATTATAAAAACCGATCAATTCCTCTGTGATCTCGATGCTGCCGATTTCTTTCTGTACCAGGGTGTTATCTTTGGTGGCCACCAGGGTCAGGACCGGGCAGGACAGATCCAGTTTGTTTTTGAGCCTGGCAAGGCGGCCCTGGACAAGGTTCAGACGGGTGAGCTGGCTGACGCTTGGGGTTTTGCGGGTATCATCCCCGGCAAACAGGCTGGCGGTTACATCTTTCATAGCCGGTGCCTCCTTTTTGTGGAGAATTCTTGTTTACAGACAATAGTGTTTGCCTTTGCGGGGCTAAGTATGTGTATGAAAAGAAGGAAGAAAAAGGAATTCTGGCCAAAAATCCCGTTTGAATCAGAGAATTTTAGTAATATAATGCAAAACAATAAAAAATACTGTGATATTGCATAAAAAACAAGAGTAATTTTTGTTAACTTTGTGAACACTTTTGGAGCATACTATGCTAATATATTACACGTACCCCCAATACATTATATAGTTTTTGCTACATCCCATAAAAACGAAATACCTTCTCCTTAAAAATGGCCGGTTCCCCAACCGGCCATTTTACATTCCCAAAACCCATTGCCATGAAATTCCACTTTATGGTATAATCTCTATCGGGAGTATACCTGCACCGATTTGCGTCCGGCCGAAGGTGGGACAATTACAAAAGCAAATCGGTGCGGGGGCAGGCAAACTGAAAAAAGGAGCAGAAAAATGGAACGCTACTTAGTTGTAATCGATATGCAGAAAGACTTTATAGACGGAGCATTGGGAAGCAAGATGGCACAGGAGATCGTGCCGTCGGTCATCAAAAAGATCCAGGGATATAAGCCAGGGAACGTTTACGCCACCCGGGATACCCATTTTGGGAATTACCTGGAGACCCTGGAGGGGAAAAAGCTGCCAGTGCCCCATTGTATCAAGGGAAGTGACGGATGGCAGATTGATTCCGGGGTAAGCGCCGCCATGCCAGAGGCAAAGATTTTTGATAAATACACATTCGGTTCCGAAGAACTGGCAGAGGCGCTGTATCAGCGCAGCCTGGCCGGGGAGATGGAGATAGAACTGGCAGGGCTGTGCACGGATATCTGTGTGGTAAGCAATGCACTGCTGCTCCGCGCAAAGCTTCCGGGTACAGTGATCAAGGTGGATCCGGGATGCTGCGCCGGGGTGACGGAGGAAAGCCACAGGGCAGCGCTTAAGACCATGGAGATGTGCCAGATAGAGATACTGGGCCAGGGGCAGGGAAACCTGGATGAAGATAAGGGGACAGCCGGGAAAAAGGTAACGGCAGGCAAAAAGTGAAGGTAAGGGCATATCTGCTGGATGTTGCCCGGTTTCAGCAGGAACCCATGGCAGAGGGGCATGAGTTTTGCCGTCTGTGCGAAAGGCTTTCACAAGAGCGCCAGCAAAAAATAGGCAGGTTCCGGTATGCCAAGGGCAAGGCGCTGTCTTTGGGGGCGGGGCTTTTGCTGGATTTCGGGCTTTCGCAATATGGGCTCCGGGAGAGGGATGCGGCGATAGAATATGGAGCAGACGGGAAACCATATTTAAGGGACTTTCCAGAACTCCATTTTAATTTATCCCATTCCGGAAGCCTGGCAATGGCAGTATTTGCCGACCGGGAGGCAGGCTGTGACATAGAACAGGCCGCAGTGCCGGATATGCGGGTTGCATACCGCTTTTTTTCCGCAGATGAGGTGAAAATGCTGGAGGGTCTGGAGAAGGAAAAACAGGCAGAGGTTTTTTTTCGTTTCTGGACCTTGAAGGAGAGTTTCCTGAAAGTGACAGGGAAAGGGACCAGGATGCCGCTAAACGAGTTCTGCATCCACCTAGGTACCCCGGTGAAGGTGGAATACGGCGGCAAATTCCTGGATTACGGGTTTGCGGAGTACGCATATCCGGGATATCGGGCAGCATTGTGTGTGGAAAAACCAGAGGGAAGGGCTTTTAAAGGGGCAAAACCGGAACTGCTGTCATGGGAACAGATCCGTTAACATGCCTTCGGAATCAAGAATAACCCTTTTCAAAACCCCCCGGATGTGATATGATATCCCCATAGTGAAACACAACAGGAGAAAGCATACATGAACAGAAGACGTGTATTTTTGAAACTAAGCGGAGAGGCTCTGGCTGGCCCGAAAAAGACCGGGTTTGACGAGGCGACGGTGATGGAGGTGGCGCGCCAGGTAAAGCAGTCCGTGGATATCGGGATTCAGGTAGGGATTGTAATAGGCGGCGGCAATTTCTGGCGGGGACGTACCAGTGAGGCGATTGACCGTACCAAAGCCGATCAGATCGGGATGCTGGCTACCGTCATGAACTGTATCTATGTATCGGAGATTTTCCGTAACGCAGGCATGATGACCCAGATCCTGACCCCCTTTGAATGCGGTTCCATGACAAAGTTGTTCTCCAAAGACCGGGCCAACAAGTATTTTGAGAAGGGGATGGTAGTGTTTTTTGCAGGTGGCACAGGACATCCGTATTTTTCTACGGATACCGGCATTACCCTGCGGGCAGTCGAGATGGATGCGGACTGTATCCTGCTGGCAAAGTCCATCGATGGTGTATATGACAGCGACCCGGCGAAGAATCCGGATGCGAAGCGCTATGACACGGTGACCATCCAGGAAGTGATAGACAAGAAGCTGGCGGTGGTGGATCTGACAGCTTCCATCATGTGTCTGGAGCACAGGATGCCGATGGCGGTGTTTGACCTGAATGAGAAGGACAGTATTGCCAATGCGATGCAAGGGAAAATCAATGGCACGATAGTGACCGTGGAATAACAGGAGGGGAATATGCAAGAACAATTAAAAATGTATGAGGACAAGATGAACAAATCCCTGGAGGTGCTGCTGGGGGATTTTGCGACGGTTCGCGCCGGGCGGGCAAACCCCCATGTGCTGGACAAGATTAAGGTGGATTATTACGGGACGCCTACCCCGATTCAGCAGGTGGGCAATATCAACATCCCGGAAGCCAGGATGATTGTGATCCAGCCTTGGGAGAAGAGTTTGTTAAAGGCCATTGAGAAGGCGATCAATATGTCGGATTTGGGGATCCATCCCACGAATGACGGCAATGTGATCCGCCTGGTATTCCCGGAACTGACGGAGGAGCGCAGAAAGGATCTGGCCAAGGATATCAAGAAGAAGGGAGAGGGCGCTAAGGTGGCTGTCCGTAACATCCGCCGGGATGCCAATGAGACCTTTAAAAAGATGGAAAAAGCAGGCGAGATGTCTGAGGACGATTTGAAACTGGGGACAGAGAAGATTCAGAAGATCACAGATAAGATGATTGACAAGATCGATGCCGCGGTGGAGGAGAAGACCAAGGAGATCATGACGGTATAAGACAGCAGCGCAGCGGGAAAAAGATACACATAATCAGAGACACGGGGGGACAGGGGTATGTATATTCCTGTCCCATTATTGCGGTTACTGCAATGTTTATCGCCGGAGGCGATTCGGATCGGGAGGAAAAAATGGAAAAAATTCAGGAGGGGATGGTGATTCCCAGACATGTGGCGTTGATTCTGGATGGCAACGGCCGATGGGCGAAGAAAAGAGGGCTGCCCCGGACCATGGGGCATAAGGAAGGCTGTGTGACGGTGGAAAAGACGGTGGAGATTGCGGCCAGGATGGGGATTGAATACCTGACGGTGTACGGGTTTTCCACAGAGAATTGGAAGCGTTCGGCGGAAGAGGTGGGAGCCCTGATGCAGCTGTTCCGTTATTATATGGTCCGTCTTTTAAAGATCGCTTCCGCCAATAATGTACGGGTGCGGATGATCGGCGACAGGAGCCGGTTTGAGAAGGATATTATCGAGGGGATCAACCGCCTGGAATCGGAGACAAAGGAAAATACAGGACTCACTTTTGTGATTGCAGTTAATTACGGAGGGAGAGATGAGATTACCCGTGCGGCAAAAAAGCTGGCGGCAGACTGTGCAGCCGGGGGGATGCAGGCGGATGAAGTCACAGAGGAGGTGGTGGCATCCTATCTGGACACGGCAGGGATGCCGGATCCGGATCTTTTGATCCGCACCAGCGGGGAGATCCGCCTTTCAAACTACCTTTTGTGGCAGCTGGCTTACACGGAGATCTATGTGACAGACTGCCTGTGGCCGGATTTCAATAAAGAGGAATTGGAAAAGGCAATTCTTGCGTATAATAAACGGGATCGGAGATTTGGCGGGGCTAGGTAGTGAAAAGGGGGAGTCTGAATGTTTGGAAAACGTCTGATTAGTGGTATTATTCTGGTCATTCTTGCTATTCTAATAGTAGGGAGAGGCGGGGTGCTCCTCTATGTGACGGCGGGCCTTATCTCGTTGATGGGGCTGTTTGAATTATACCGGGTAATGAAGATTGAGAAAAATCCCCTGGGCCTGGTGGGATATTTGACAGCTGCCGCTTATTATGGGCTGGTGTGGTACGACGGCCAGCAGTATGTGATCCTGATGGCAATTGCGGCCTTGATGGTGCTGATGGGGATCTATGTATTCACCTTTCCCAGGTACCGGACCGAGGAGGTGACGGTGGCATTTTTCGGCGTGTTCTATGCTGCGGTGATGCTGTCCTACCTGTACCAGGTGCGTGCGATGACGGACGGGATTTATCTGGTGTGGCTGATCTTTTTCAGTTCCTGGGGATGTGATACCTGTGCTTACTGTGCGGGGATGTTGTTTGGAAGACATAAGCTGGTGCCGGTTCTGAGCCCGAAAAAGACGATTGAGGGCGCGGTGGGCGGCGTCCTGGGGGCGGCTCTTTTGGGTTATGGCTTTGCCTGTGTGTATGGGGGCCGGATGATTGCAGTGGGAAACCCGCGGGTGGCCTGTGCAGTGGCCTGTGCGATTGCGGCGGTGATTTCCCAGGTAGGGGACCTGGCAGCATCGGCGATTAAGAGAAACCATGATATCAAGGATTACGGGCATCTGATCCCGGGGCATGGGGGAATACTGGACCGGTTTGACAGCGTTCTGTTTACGGCACCGGCAATTTATTTTGCAGTGACGTTTCTGCGGTAGGCCGGATTTGGTGACAAAGGAGGAAAAGTCTTGTGAAAAAGATTGCGATATTAGGTTCCACCGGATCCATTGGCACACAGACCCTGGAGGTGGTGGAACAGAATAAAGATCTGCAGGTGACCGCCCTGGCAGCAGGGGGGAATGTAGGTTTGATGGAACGGCAGATCCGAAAATTCAGGCCTTTATTGGCCTGCATGGGGGATGAGAAGAAGGCGCAGGAACTTCGGTCATTGACGGCAGACCTGGATGTGCGGGTCACTGCGGGGATGGAGGGGCTCCTGGAAGTGGCCACACAGCCCCAGGCGGAGATCCTGGTAACGGCGATTGTGGGGATGATTGGCATACGGCCAACGATAGCTGCCATGGAGTCAGGAAAGGATATTGCCCTGGCCAACAAGGAGACGCTGGTGACGGCAGGCCATATCATTATGCCGTTGGCGAAGGAACGGGGCGTGAGGATCCTGCCGGTGGACAGCGAGCACAGCGCTATTTTCCAGTGCCTAAACGGGGAGGATGGGCGGGCAGTCCACAAGATCCTCCTTACGGCATCCGGAGGGCCTTTTAGGGGATGGAGCCGGGAACAGCTGGCTACGGTGCAGGTGGAGGATGCCCTGAAACACCCGAACTGGAGCATGGGGAGGAAGATTACCATTGATTCATCAACCATGGTCAATAAGGGGCTTGAGGTGATGGAGGCCAAGTGGTTGTTTGGGGTGGAATTGAACCAGGTGCAGGTGGTGGTGCAGCCCCAGAGTGTGATCCATTCCATGGTGGAATTTGAGGATGGGGCAGTGATGGCACAGCTGGGGGCGCCGGATATGAAGCTGCCAATCCAGTACGCATTGTATTATCCACAGAGGAGATATCTGCCGGGGGAACGGCTGGACTTTACAAAGCTAAAGAGTATTTCTTTTGAGGCGCCGGATCCGGAGGTGTTTCGGGGGCTGGCGCTGGCCTATGAAGCCGGGAGGCGCGGGGGCTCGCTTCCTACGGTATATAATGCGGCAAACGAGTATGCCGTGGCTGCATTTCTGGAGAGAAGAATCCCTTATCCCATGATTACGGAGATGATTGAAGGCGCCATGGGGAGCCACAGGCCAATTGAGCAGCCAAGGGTGGAGGAAATCCTGGCCGCAGAACAGGAAACATATGAGTTTTGTGAATGCCTGGCGCAACGTTAAAGGTTGCATGCAGGTTTACTGTGAAAGTTCCGGACATTGGACTTTCACGTATGCTGGAGCGCCGCAAAGCGGCGCATGAATATTTAGAAAGCAGGTGGTAATTTGCTATATATTCTGGCAGGGATACTGTTATTTGGAGTGATTGTCCTGGTTCATGAGTTCGGGCATTTTCTGTTTGCCAAGCTGAACGGGATCGGCGTGGTGGAGTTTTCCATCGGCATGGGGCCGCGGCTGTGCAGCTTTGTGCGGGGAGATACCCGGTATTCCGTCAAGTGCCTTCCCTTCGGCGGTTCCTGTATGATGGTGGGGGAGGACGTGGATAATCCGGATCCCAGTGCTTTTAACAATAAGCCTGTGTGGGCCAGGATTTCTGTGATTGCGGCAGGGCCGGTATTTAATCTGGTTTTTGCCCTGCTGTGTGCCATGGTTATTGTGGCCCAGGTAGGGCATGACATGCCGGTGCTGCATGATGTGGTGGAGGGTTCTCCGGCCGAGGGCGCCGGGCTTTTGCCGGGGGATGAACTGACCCGGATCAACAACCGGAAAATCTCCTCCCGGCGGGACGTATCTCTGTATCTGATGGCACATCCGGGGGAAAAGCTGACCGTGCATTACAGACGGTTTCCGGAGGCACAGAATGAAGGAGGGCAGATTCCCCAAAAGAAAGGGAAGCCATCCGAACAGGTGACGGAGTTGATGCCAGAATATAACGAAGAATATCAGTCCTACATGATGGGGGTCAGCTTTATGGGGAATTATAAAAAGGCGGAAAACCCCCTGGAATTTTTGGATTACAGCCTTTACGAGGTGAAGTACTGCATTATCACAACCATTGACGGGCTGGGGATGCTGTTCAAGGGCCAGATGAAGGTGGAGGATTCGGTGACCGGGCCGGTGGGGATTGTCAGTATGGTGGGTGAGACCATCGAGGAAGGGCAAAAGAGCGGCGCTGCGGTGCTTCTCAATATCATCGCCACCTGGGGGCTGCTCCTTAGCGCCACCTTGGGAATCATGAACCTGCTGCCGATCCCGGCCCTGGACGGCGGGCGCTTGCTGTTTTTGCTGATTGAACTGCTGCGGGGGCGTCCGGTAGACCCGGAAAAGGAAGGCATGGTCCATGCAGCGGGGATGGCGCTGTTAATGATGCTGATGGTTCTGGTGCTCTTTAATGATATCCGGAAGTTGATGTAGGAGGGAAAGGAAACGCCATAAGGGAAGGCTTATGGCGTTTCCTGATAGAGACAGGTGTATGGTATGGAAGAGATGGGGATAGCAAAAGGTTAAGGGAAGGGAGAAGGGCATAGAAAACATGGGAGAAAATTTGTTAGAAGTATATAATGCGATTAGTATCAACCAGGTTAAATCTGATGTTGCATTTCGGACATTAGTTGAAGGTGTTAATGAACATATGTATGTGATACCAGAGTATCAAAGAAAATTTCGATGGTCAAAGAAAAAAATTGAAAATTTAGCGATATCATTGATAAAAGGATTGCCAATCCCTCCGATTTATACATACCGAAATGATGAAAATCAACTAGAAGTTTTGGATGGTCAGCAACGGATTATTAGTCTGTTTTTATATTTTTATGGAAAAATAGTGGAAAGTGAACAAAGTCCCTTTTTTGATTATCAAAGTTTAGAATTGGGGGAAGAAACTTTTTTAGAGGCACTTGAGCGAAAAAAATTATTAGTTGATTGTATTTATAAGATGTCTGTAGATGATGATGAATATGATATTTCTTATGCTCGGCTGCCCAAAAAATTGCAACGAAAAGTGGACTATATGCCTATAACAATTGTAGAAATAAAAATAGGATCAGAAGAAAACCGTGATAAGATATTACATAGAATTTTTGCTAATTTGAATCGTGAAGGTGAAAAATTATCAGCACAAGAGTTAAGGAATGGTATTTATCCCTGCTGTTTTTATCAAATGCTTTATGACGTGAATAAAAATAATAAAAATTGGCGTAAAATATATGGTAAATTAGACCGCAAAGGAAAAGATGTTGAATTGTTATTGCGGTTATGTGCAGTAAAACATTATGTGAGTTTTTCAAAAGAAAAGATGGAATTTTATATAGGAAGACATGGTGAGGCATTATTGGATGATTTTTCAGAAACGGCTATTGGGTTTGATGCGGAGCAGACAAAGAAATACAGAATGAGCCTTGAACGGTTTCTGAAACGGTTCGAATTGAAAAAAACATATAAAAAAGCAACGGTCTTAGATAGCCTGTTTGTAATTACAGAAATGGCTGGATTAGATTTGATAATTACGGAATTTCTTTGCAATGAACTTGAATCAACGGATAAATTCAAAGAATATTCACGCCAGGGTACGATGGCAGATTCAAAGATGAGAAGAAGGTGGAAGATTGCTTATGAGCAGTTATCAAAATATGATAAGAAGCCTGGTTGATAAAATCTGGGATGGACAATTAAAATATCAGAATACAATATTGATTGGGGACAACTCTATTGGGAAGTCAGATGTTCTAAGAGAACTGTTGAGAAAAGATAAAAATGGCGGGATTTATTTTTTAGATGCTGTCAATCGCCGGTTTCTCATAGAACGGGTGGAATTTGAAAAAAAGAAGAAGGATATAACTTATAATAGTAAAATATTAGATACACGATTGGATAAGATGTATTTTAACGTAGCAGATAGTTTTCAGATATTTGGAACAGCCACGGATGGCGTTGAAGTACTGTATCCTTATTATGGGGATAAGGTCAAAAGGATTTTTAAAGAATTTATGAAGTGTGATTTTTCTGTGGAAAAAGATATTGAAAACTATGCAGTGATCGATGGTTGTAAACGAAGACTTTCCAATGGATATCAGGCGTTAATCCGTATATTTTTTGAATTAGAATATTACCAGGATATGGTAGTGATTCGAAAAGAAAAGGATAGATATATATTTGTTATTGATGAGATTAACGAATATTTGGCTCCCAATAATGCCTGCAGATTTTTGGCATTCATAAAAAAGCAATATCAGGATATGGATTTTGTGGTTACAACACAGTTGGCAGATGTGATTGTGGGTACCAGAGACTGCAATATAATTGCAATTTTGCCAGGAGCGAAGTATGAGATTTTTGATAGCAATGATTTTGATAATATTATGGATGCCAATATGCTGTTTGTAAAAACATTTCCTGATCAGGGAAAAAAGGAGCAAAAGCAATTAATAGATCAGGAATTGACAAGGCTTTTTAATAACCGGATATCTGGCGAGTTGGATTCGTCGGATAGAGAAGCACTGTTGCAGATAAAAGAGAAGAATCTAACCAATGCACAGAAGGTACTGCTAAAGCAGATAGAGGAGTGGTAAAGTGCCAGATATATTTGCACAAATTGAAATGCCTGTTTTTTCCCCATTATACGATCCAGATACAGAATATGGGTATAAAAAATCACAGCATAAGAAGAATTTACAAGCATTATTAAATAAGACCAGTGAAGGATTTTGCATGTATTGTTATGTGAGGGTAGCAATAGATGGAAAACTTTGGGGGCATCTGGAACATTCAATAGAAAAGAAAAATAGTAGGTATTTGACTGAGTGTGTTCCGAATATTGCATGGGCATGCCCTGTATGCAATGATGTATTTAAAAAACAGGGAGAACGGCAACGCAGGATTCCCCCAAATGATATTGAGGTTTTTGAACATGGTTTGGATTGTAAATCGAATCATTGCAAAAAAGAATGTGTTAAATATAAAAATCTTAAAAAGAAATATTTGAAACAGAAAAATGCGCAGATGATATTACAACCCCAAGGGGTAAAAGGGACAGATACAGGCCGGGATTTGAGAATTCAGTATAACATACAAAAAGCTTGGTTTGAACCCAGCACTTTTCAGGGTGAATATTCAGAAGCAGAAAAGCGTTTTATTGAATGTCATATTAACCGGTTTCATTTAAACGATGAAAAATATAGAACAAATGCTTTGATGACATTTTTTGAGGATGTGATTGGGAGTGACGGATATATTATACATACACCAGAAAATAATCTGGTAGTTAGAATATTTAAGGAAAAATTAAAAGGATTGGAAAAACAGGATGTTTTGAAAATTTGCCAGAAGCTATATACTTATTATCGTGTAAAATTAAGAGGCTAGCAAAAAAACAGGAGGGAAAGGAAACGATGAGCCGAATGAAGACAAAGGAAGTGGGGATCGGAGGCCGGGTGATCGGTGGGGACCATCCGATTTTGATCCAGTCCATGTGCAATACAAAGACGGAGGATGTGGCGGCGACCGTGTCACAGATCCTGCGCTTAGAGCAGGCGGGCTGTGAGATTATCCGGGTGGCGGTGCCCACCATGGAGGCAGCAGAAAGTCTTAGGGCGATAAAAGAACAGATCCATATTCCGTTGGTGGCGGACATCCATTTTGACTACCGGCTGGCGGTTGCGGCCATTGAGCAGGGCGCGGATAAGATCCGGATCAATCCGGGGAATATCGGCAGCCAGGAGCGGGTACAGGCAGTTGTGGAGAAAGCCAGGGAGCATGGGGTGCCGATCCGGGTGGGTGTGAACAGCGGGTCATTGGAAAAGGCGCTGATTGAGAAGTACGGCGGTGTCACGGCGGAGGGGCTGGTGGAGAGCGCCCTTGATAAGGCGGCTTTGATTGAGCGCATGGGATATGACAACCTGGTGATCAGCATTAAATCCTCGGATGTGATGATGTGTGTCCGTGCACATGAGCAGATCAGCAGAAGAACACATTATCCCTTGCATGTGGGGATTACGGAGGCAGGGACTGTGACAGCCGGGAACATCAAGTCGGCCATTGGCCTGGGGCTGATTCTGAATCAGGGAATCGGGGATACAATCCGGGTGTCCCTGACCGGGGATCCGGTGGAGGAGGTTAAGTCGGCGAAGCTGATTCTGAGGACACTGGGGCTTCGGAAAGGAGGCATTGAGGTGGTTTCCTGCCCAACCTGCGGGCGGACCTGCATTGACCTTATCGGGCTGGCTGGCCAGGTGGAAAATATGGCAGCAGAGTTTGACCATCTCAACCTGAAGGTGGCGGTGATGGGATGCGTGGTGAACGGGCCTGGTGAGGCAAAGGAGGCGGATCTGGGAATAGCCGGAGGAATGGGGGAAGGATTGCTGTTTAGAAAAGGGGAGATCGTCCGCAAAATGCCGGAGAGTGAACTTCTGACCGCGCTGCGGGAAGAACTGGTGCAGATGTCGTCTAATCAGGAGTAAAGGGTCGGGGTGAAGATGAAGGGATTTTTGGAGGTATTTCCGGGATTACATATGACGGAGCAGATGACAGAACTAATGGGGCTGGTGGAGGTGGAGAAGGTATCCATGAGCCGGGACCGGAGTTCCATCCGTATTTCAGTGGTCAGCCCGCGGCTGATTCACAGGAAAAACATCATGGATCTGGAAAGAGGCATCCGGGATCAGCTGTTTCCCGGAAAGCGGCTGCAGGTCAGGATATTTGAGAAATACCGGCTTTCCGGGCAATATACGCCGGAGAAACTCCTTGGGGCGTACAGGGACAGCCTTTTGACGGAGTTAAAGAATTATAGCATTGTGGAATATACCATGTTCCGCAAGGCCAGGTTCTCATTCCCGCAGCCGGATCTGATGCATATGACGGTGGAAGATACCATGGTCAACAAGGAGAAGGCAGGGGAACTCAAAAGGATCCTGGAGAAAGTTTTCCATGAGCGGTGCGGCCTGCCGGTGGAGATTGTCTTTGATTATGTGGAGCCGGTGCAGGCGAAGGCCTTCCTGGAGCGGGAAAAATATGCCAGGCAGGAGGGAGTGTCCGCCCAGGGAGGGCATGCTGGGAGCGGCGCAAAATCAGGGGAGGAACCGCCAGCCAGTGCGGGCCCAGCCCTCCCGGCGGGAAATGGAAGAGCCGCTGAAAGTGCTAAAAGGAATGGGCAGCCAAATGCAGGGGTTAAGGAAAAGCGGGGAGGCATCAGAAAGGGGGACTGGAGCACAGGAGGCGGTTACCGCAAAAAATCGGACAATCCGGATGTGCTTTATGGCCGGGATTTTGAGGATGATTTTGTTGAGATTGATAAGATCGAGGGGGAGATAGGGGAGGTTACGGTCCGGGGGAAGATACTGGACCGGGATGAGCGTGTCCTGCGCAGCGGGAAGACCCTTTTTATCTTCCATCTGACGGATTTTACGGACACAATCACGGTAAAGATGTTTGCGGATGAGGCTTCCCTGGAGGATATGCAGAATGCCACAAAGGCGGGAAGTTTTATCCGTCTGCGGGGCCTGACTACCATTGACCGTTTTGACGGGGAACTGTCGGTGGGTTCTGTGCGGGGGATTAAGAAATATGAGAATTTCACAGGTAAGCGTTCCGACAACAGCCCGGTGAAGCGGGTGGAACTCCATTGCCACACCAAGATGAGTGATATGGATGGGGTTTCTGAGGTGAAAGATATCGTAAAGAGGGCCAAAGCCTGGGGAATGCCGGCTATTGCAGTCACGGACCACGGATGCGTCCAGGCCTTCCCGGATGCCAGCCATGCCCTGGATAAGGGGGACAGTTTTAAGATCCTTTATGGGGTAGAAGGGTATCTGGTGGATGACATGAAGGAATTGGTGGAGAATTCCCGGGGGCAATCCCTCTCCGGTTCCTTTGTGGTGTTTGATATTGAGACCACCGGGTTCAGCCCGGAGAAAAACCGGATCATAGAGATCGGTGCAGTGAAGGTGGAGGGAGGGAAGGCCACGGACAGGTTCAGCACCTTTGTGAACCCGGATGTGCCAATCCCCTTTGAGATCGAACAGCTGACCGGGATCAATGACAATATGGTACTTTCTTCCCCGGGAATTGATGTGGTGCTGCCTCAGTTTTTGGAGTTTTGCCGTGGATGTGCGCTGGTGGCGCACAATGCCTCCTTTGATGTGAGTTTTATTTCCCATGAAGCAAAAAAACAAGGATTGGAATTTGCGCCCACAGTCCTGGATACGGTGGCCATGGCCAGGCACCTGCTGCCGAATTTAAACCGTTTTAAGCTGGATACGGTAGCCAAGGCGTTAAATATTTCCCTGGAGAACCATCACCGGGCAGTGGATGATGCCGGGGCGACGGCAGAGATTTTTGTGAAATTTGCGGAAATGCTGAAAAACCAGGATGTGGAGGATTTGGACCAGCTGAACCGGATGAGCGCTTTGAATGAAGATATGGTGAAAAAGCTTCCCACCTACCATGTGATTATCCTGGCCAAGAATGAGGTGGGGCGGACAAATTTGTACCGGCTGGTATCCTGGTCCCATATCAATTATTTTGCCAGAAGGCCCCGGATTCCGAAAAGTATTCTGAACCAATACCGGGAGGGACTGATTATCGGTTCGGCCTGTGAGGCGGGGGAATTGTACCAGGCCATGCTGCGGGGGCTGCCGGAGCCGGAACTGATGAAGATTGCCGCATTTTATGATTATCTGGAGATCCAGCCTTTAGGGAACAATGCTTTTATGCTGCGGGATGAGAAGAGTACGGTAAAGACCATGGAGGATCTGAAGGAACTGAACCGGCGTATCATCCGCATGGGGGATGCCCTGGGAAAGCCGGTCTGCGCCACCTGCGACGTCCATTTTTTAAATCCCGAGGACGAGGTGTACCGGAGGATTCTGATGGCCGGGCAGAATTTCAGCGATGCGGATAACCAGGCCCCCTTGTATCTGCGGACCACGGAGGAGATGCTAAAGGAATTTGAATATTTAGGGCCCGATAAGGCTGAGGAGGTGGTGGTCACCAATACCCGCAAAATCGCCGATATGTGTGACCGGATCGCGCCGGTACGGCCGGACAAATGTCCGCCGGTCATCGAGAACTCTGATGACACGCTGCGGAAAATCTGTTATGACTGTGCCCATGAAATGTATGGGGAGGATTTGCCGTCGATTGTTGTTGAGAGGCTGGAGCGAGAGTTGAATTCCATCATCTCCAACGGGTTTGCAGTGATGTATATTATTGCTCAGAAGCTGGTGTGGAAGTCAAATGAGGATGGCTATCTGGTGGGCTCCCGCGGCTCGGTCGGCTCTTCCTTTGTGGCCACCATGGCAGGAATTACGGAAGTGAACCCCCTCAGCCCCCATTATTACTGCCCCCACTGCCACTTTTATGATTTTGATTCAGAGGAAGTAAAAAAGTTTGGCGGTATGGCCGGCTGCGATATGCCGGACAGGGCCTGCCCCCAATGCGGGACAATGCTCACCAAGGCTGGTTTTGATATTCCCTTTGAGACATTCCTGGGCTTTAAGGGGGATAAGGAGCCGGACATTGACTTAAACTTTTCGGGGGAATACCAGAGCAAGGCCCATGATTACACAGAGGTAATCTTTGGCAAGGGGCAGACTTTCCGGGCAGGGACCATCGGCACCCTGGCAGATAAGACGGCCTTCGGCTATGTGAAGCGTTATTATGAGGAGCGGGGCATACATAAGCGAAACTGTGAGATTGACCGGATTGTCCAGGGATGTGTCGGCGTGCGGCGGACAACCGGACAGCATCCGGGGGGGATTGTGGTGCTGCCCATAGGGGAGGAGATCTATTCCTTCACCCCTGTCCAGAGGCCGGCGAACGATATGTCCACCAAGACGGTGACAACACATTTTGATTACCATTCTATTGACCATAATTTATTAAAGTTAGATATACTCGGCCATGATGACCCTACCATGATCCGGATGCTGCAGGATCTGACCGGCCTGGATCCGGTGAAGGACATTCCCCTGGATTCCCCGGAGGTGATGTCCCTGTTCCAGAATACGTCGGCCCTGGGGATCACCCCGGAGGATATCGGCGGCTGCCAGCTGGGGGCCCTGGGGATTCCGGAGTTTGGCACGGATTTTGCCATGCAGATGCTGATTGATGCACAGCCGAAATATTTTTCTGATCTGGTGCGTATAGCCGGGCTGGCCCATGGGACGGATGTGTGGCTGGGAAATGCCAAGGATCTTATCTTAAGCGGGCAGGCCACCATCCAGACGGCGATCTGCTGCCGGGATGATATCATGGTGTACCTGATCCAGCAGGGACTGGAGGAAGGGCTTTCCTTTACGATAATGGAGAGTGTCCGGAAAGGAAAAGGGCTGAAACCAGAATGGATTGAGGAGATGAAAAAGCATGATGTGCCCCAGTGGTATATCGATTCCTGCCTGAAAATCAAATATATGTTCCCCAAGGCCCACGCGGCGGCATACGTCATGATGGCCTGGCGTGTGGCCTACTGTAAAGTGTTCCATCCACTGGCCTATTATGCGGCGTTTTTCAGTATCCGGGCAAATGGTTTTTCCTATGAACTGATGTGCCAAGGGCGGGACCGGCTGGAGTATCACCTGGCGGATTACCGGAAACGTGCGGACTCACTCTCAAAAAAGGAGCAGGATACCTTGCGGGATATGCGGATTGCCCAGGAGATGTATGCCAGGGGGTATGAGTTCATGCCCATTGATATTTACCGGGCCCAGGCCCATCATTTCCAGATCATTGACGGGAAGCTGATGCCTTCCCTGGGAAGTATCGACGGCATGGGAGATAAGGCGGCCGAGGGAGTGGTGGAAGCAGCGGCTGAAGGTCGGTTTTTGTCGCGGGAGGATTTTCGGAACCGGGCGAAGGTCAGCAAGAGCCTGACAGATTTAATGGCAGATATGGGATTGCTGGGGGATCTGCCGGAGAGCAACCAGCTTTCTCTGTTTGATTTTGGATGATATGGGGATATAGAAAAGGAAAAGGCAGACAATATTCCGTTATTAAAAAATAAACAAAAAAGATATAAAAAGAGGTTGCATTTTTGAAAAAATGATGATATACTGTAGAAAAGCTAGTAAATAGTTGTACACATTGCATAGAGAAAAGAGAGCGGCGCGATGATGTAAGTATTCCTGGATCTCCTGCATGGGAGGTGGGGGAATATTATATGATGGCGCCTTTTATTTTGCCCGGATATCCCTTTTGCAGTGTGTATCCTTATTTGCAGACGTTCCCGGCGATTGTGCCGGAGGACAGAAACCATTTTATATTTTGGAGGAAAGAAGATATGAAAAGACGACTTGCATTGTTACTCAGTGCGGCCATGCTGACAGTCTCTCTGGCAGGATGCGGAGGGGGCAATTCCAGCAGTTCCGGCAATGCCGGCAGCGGGAATGCTTCTGGCGAAGCGGCAGGTGGCGGAGCGGCAGGCGGAGCAGCCGCGGGCCACAAAGAAACTCTGATTATCGGAACAGATACGGATATCAACAATCTGGATCTTCAAAAACAACAGGATCAGATCAATAATATTATATTGAAGAACACCCATCAGACCCTGGTGTTTTTTAACAATGGTTCCAGCGGCGATGTGCGCTTTGATCCTTGTCTGGCAACTTCCTGGGAATTCGTGGATGACACCCATATTGAAATGAAATTGAGGGACGACGTTTATTTCAATGACGGCGCCCAGACTCCCATGACTGCAGAGGATGTGAAATTCACTCTGGATATGGCTATGGACAATATGGTGGCTTCCGTTCTGACCGGCTATGTACAGTGTACGGTGAAGGATGAGCATACCATTGAGATCGAGATTGAAAAGTACAACAATGAGTTTGTACAGTCTCTGGCTTCCCTGCCTCTGGCTATCCAGTCCAAGAAGGCCTATGATGACGGGGTGGAGAATCCCTATTATATCGGCACAGGCCCCTACAAGTTTGACGAGTGGGTTGAGGGAGAATACTGCCGCCTGGTTAAGGTGGAGGATTACTGGGGGAATGAGATTCCGGCCAGTGAGAACCTTGCTCCCGGTGTGGCAGAGGTTCTTGAGTTCCGTCCCTATATCGAGGCATCCTCCCGTGTGATGGCTCTCCAGGCCGGTGAGATTGACGTATGTATCAATCCTCCGATCAATGAGTTACAGTATCTGGAGGAGGACGAGAATATCACGGTCTATGAGCAGACCGGAACCCGGCTGTTCTACTTTGCCTTCAATGTGGAGAAGGCGCCCTGGGACAATCAGACCCTGCGCCAGGCAGTTGCCTGTGCTATTGACCGGAATGCTGTCCTGGAGGCGGCTGTGTACGGAAAGGGAACCCCTCAGACTACGATCCTGAACCGGGGACTGTGGGGCTTCTATGATGAGATGGATGGCTTTGACTATGATGTGGAGCGGGCGAAATCCCTGATGGCGGAGGCAGGGTATCCGGACGGCGGCCTTACCACAACCCTGTCCTATGCTACCGGGACTCCCTATGAGCAGATTGCAACCATTATCCAGGCAAATTTAGCAGACATTGGCATCACGGTGACCTTGGAGCCCATGGAGACGGCGACCCTGAAGTCAGCCTGTGTGGACGGCAGTCAGGAGTTGTTCCTGTGGAGATGGAACGAGGACTCCAAGGTAGACTTTGTGTACCGTGACCTGTTCTATACCGGTTCCGGTTCCAACTACCATCATTATGGGGATCCGAAGGCGGATGAGATGATTGATATTGTGGCCACGGAAAAGGATGAAGACAAACGTCTGGAGACTGCCCAGGAACTGCAGACCTATCTGGTTGACGCATGTCCCCAGGTTCCGCTCTATATCGCGAATCTGGTGGTTGCGTACAATAAGGATTTGCAGGGCCAGTATTTCTACGGCGGCGGTAACCATGACTGGCGTCATGCTTATATTGCCCAGTAACAGACATCCTTACAGGCAGGTGTCAGGAGGCGCTCCCGGGTATCCGGAAGCGCCTCAGCAGTCAAATAGAAAAGGAGTGACAGGCAAATGCTGAAATACATATTAAAACGTCTGGTAATGCTGATACCGGTTATCATGGTGACCTCATTTCTGATTTTCTGGGCCATGAGTCTGACCGGTGGAGACCCGGCGCTGATGCTTGCCGGGGACAATGCCAAGCCGGAGCAGATTGAGCAGATCCGGGAAGAGTTAGGGCTTAACGATCCTTTTATCGTCCGTTACGGAAACTATATGAAGGGAATGATTACCGGGGACATGGGACAGTCCTATGTGACCAAGCGGGATGTGTTTAAGACCTTTATGGAGCGTCTTCCCAACACCCTGATGTTAGGCGGTGCGGCCGTGCTTATTGCGGTGGTGGTGTCCCTTCCTTTAGGAATTTACACGGCCATCCATCAGAATACCTGGAAGGATACGGCGGGGATGATATTTGCCTTGTTCGGCACCTCCATGCCCAACTTCTGGCTGGGGCTGATGCTGATTATCCTGTTTTCCTTAAAGCTGGGGCTGTTCCCAACAGGAGGAAAGGGAGGGTTAGACAGCTTGGTGCTGCCGGCGGTGACCGTGGGATTTGGCTTGGCGGCGCTGATTACCAGGACGACCCGTTCCTCTATGCTGGATGTGCTGCGCCAGGATTATATGACCACTGCCCGGGCAAAGGGCTGTTCCGAGAAGCAGGTGATCACGGTTCACGGATTGAAAAATGCTTTGATTCCCATTATCACGGCTATCGGACTGCAGATGTCTCTGGTAATTACCGGCTCTGTGCTGGCGGAAACCGTGTTTTCCTGGCCGGGTATCGGGCGCTTGGTGTATGATTCCATTTCCAAGCGGGATGTTCCCATGGTTACCGGGGCGATCATCATGTGTTCGATTCTGATGTGTGTCATCAATCTGGTGGTGGATCTGATCTATGCGTTCTTTGATCCGAGAATCAAGGCGCAATACAGCAAGAAGGGGTGATAGGATGGGTCAGGCAAGCGATATTAAAAATCAGTATAAAAAACGTACGTTGTTTCAGGAGACCTGGCGGCGTCTGGTGAAGAACCGGGGCGCAATGCTGGGGCTGGGATTTCTGGTGCTGCTTGTTTTGGCTGCGGCGCTGAGCCCGGTTATCTTTAACTATGAGGTGGATGTTATCGGGCAGAATATGCAGGATCGGCTGATGGGTCCCTGTGCCGCCCACTGGTTCGGCACGGATGAATATGGCAGGGATCTGTTTGCCCGTGTAGTCTACGGTGCCCGCTATTCCCTGATTATCGGGGTGGGTTCTGTGATGCTGGGACTGATTGTGGGAACCATTTTGGGCTCTCAGGCAGGATTCCACGGAGGGATCACGGATTCCATCATCATGCGGGGCATTGATATATTCTATTCCATCCCCAACATTATGACGGCAGTGGTAATTGTATCCCTGCTGGGGCCAAGCACGGTGAATCTGATGATCGCCCTGGCATTTTCCTGTGCCAGCAGCTTTGCCCGTATCGTCCGTGCATCTGTGATGACGATCCGTGACCAGGAGTATGTGGAATCCTCCTATGCCATGGGGCTGCCTACCTGGAAGATTATTGTTAAGCACATTCTTCCCAACTGTTTGTCTCCGATTATTGTGCAGATTACGCTTCTGATCGGAACAACCATCATTTCCGCATCCTCCTTAAGCTTTCTGGGAATCGGTGTTCCGGCCCCGGCCCCGGAGTGGGGAGCGCTGCTCTCTGCAGGGCGCGGCCATATCCGTGATGCCAGCTATATGTGTATCATCCCTGGTCTGGCCATTATGTTTACGGTGCTGGCTCTGAACCTTTTGGGAGACGGCTTGCGGGATGCGCTGGATCCGAAGCTGAAAAAATAGGAGGAGGTATTTAGTATGGCTGAAGAATTAGTTCTTGACATAAAAAATCTTGTGGTTCATTATGAGACGGAGGATGCAGATGTCCATGCGGTCAACGGCATTGACATTGCCATCGGCAAAAAGAGGACTCTGGGGCTGGTGGGGGAGACCGGCGCAGGAAAGACCACCACGGCTCTCTCCATCTTAAACCTGGTGCCCAACCCGCCGGGGGTGATTAAGAGCGGGGAGATCTATCTGGAAGGAAAGGATGTTCTTAAGATGTCTCCGGCAGATCTGGAGAAGATGCGGGGCAATGATGTGGCCATGATTTTCCAGGATCCCATGACAGCCTTAAACCCGGTTATGACCGTGGGCGACCAGATCGGGGAGAGCATTGCCATCCATCAGAACCTGTCAAAGAAGGATGCCTTTGAGAAGGCCAAGGAAATGCTGAAGATGGTGGGCATTGCGGAGAGCCGTGCCTATGACTATCCCCATCAGTTTTCCGGCGGCATGAAGCAGAGGGTGGTAATCGCCATTGCCCTGGCCTGCAGCCCTCAGCTTCTGATTGCAGACGAGCCGACCACGGCTCTGGATGTGACCATTCAGGCTCAGGTTTTGGAACTGATGAAGCAGCTGATCCGGGAGAAGGAGATGTCCATGCTGCTGATCACCCATGACCTGGGAGTGGTTGCCGAGGTGTGCGAGGACGTGGCGGTCATGTATGCAGGGAGAATCGTGGAGAAGGGGACTGCGGACGATGTGTTCAACCATATGCGCCATCCCTACACGGAAGGACTGTTTGACTCCCTGCCAAACCTTAAGGAGCGGGGGGAGGAACTGGTGCCCATCAAGGGGCTGATGCCTGACCCATCGGATCTGCCGCCGGGCTGTGCCTTTGCACCCAGATGCCCCTATGCTACCGATGCATGCAGCCAGGGGGTTCCTGCATTGACTGCGGTAGACGGCAGTTCCACACACTTTGTGGCATGCAGCGCTTACAATAATCCGGAATTCGGCTTAAGGGGGAATAAAGATGGCAGGTAAAACGATTCTTGAGGTGCAGAACCTTACCAAATTTTTTAATACCCCGGGCGGCCAGCTTCATGCCGTGGACGGTGTGAGCTTCACCATTGAGGAGGGGCGTACCCTGGGGATTGTGGGAGAGTCCGGCTGCGGTAAGTCCACCACCGGCAGAACCATATTAAAGCTTTTAGAGCCCACCGGGGGAAAGATTTTATTTGACGGCCAGGATATTACCGGTTACAGCCGCAAGCAGATGCGGCCCCTGCGCCAGGAGATGCAGATGGTGTTCCAGGATCCTTTTTCTTCCCTGGATCCCAGACAGACGGTGATGCAGCTGATCAGTGAGCCTATCACAGAGCACAAGCTTTTGAAATCAAAGAGTGATATTGAGGAGCGTACCCTGGAGTTGATGCGCACCGTGGGCCTGGCGGACCGGTACATGAATGTGTATCCCCATGAGCTGGATGGGGGAAGGCGGCAGAGAATCGGTATTGCCCGGGCCCTGGCAGTGAACCCGAAGCTGATTGTCTGTGACGAGCCGGTGTCTGCCCTGGATGTGTCCATCCAGGCGCAGATTTTGAACCTGTTAAAGAAGCTGCAGGCGGATCTGGGACTGACTTACATTTTCATCACCCATGATCTGTCGGTGGTGAAGTATTTCTCTGATGATATTGCGGTGATGTATTTGGGGCAGATGGTGGAGAAGGCGCCGTCGGATCTTTTGTTCCAGAATCCGCTGCATCCTTACACCAAGGCTCTGCTTTCTGCCATTCCCCTTCCCATCGTCGGCAAGGATAAGCCGGAGCGGCAGCTGATTAAGGGAGAGATCACCTCGCCGGTGAACCTGCCGGATGAGTGCCGCTTCTGGAAGCGGTGCGACTGTACCCAGGACAAGTGCCGGAAGGGGAATCCGGGGCTCCGGGAGGTGGAGCCGAATCATTTTGTGGCTTGTAGTTGTGTGTAGG
>CAJURT010000021.1 GCA_910588875.1 uncultured Lachnospiraceae bacterium | reverse complement strand
TTGCGGACAAACGGTTTTCAAGACCGCCTCGTTATGACCACTTCGATACCTCTCCTCAAATGCGCTTTTCTATTCTAATTGATAGTGCAACATTTGTCAAGCGGTTTTTTTCATATTTTCAATGTTTTTGTTTGCCTGACAGAACCGGGAATGTTTTCCTTTTCTGTGGCGCAACGGTTACTGATTTTAGCACTTCTTTTTCGTTCTGTCAATAGGTTTTTCGATTTTTTTCGCCTTATTTTTCTTTTTTGATCAGTTCTCCCATAAACGAGACACCAGAAGCACTTATCCCTCCCTTTGGAGTGACAGCAGCGCCTCTGCCACCGCCATATCCTCCGGCGTCGTTACCTTTATATTCCCGTAACTCCCCTCCACCAGCCTGACGGCAGGCCCGCCATAGCGTTCCACCACCATAGCGTCGTCAGTAATCCCCCTTTGGCGGCTCTCGTCCTGCAGAAGCCAATCATAGGCCGAACGGATCAATGGGCCGGCAAAGGCCTGGGGGGTCTGTATCTGCCAAAGGCGGGTACGGTCCGGGGTCCTTACGGCAAAGCCGGAACTGCCTCTTTCTTTTATGGTATCCTTCACCGGCATCCCCGCAGCACATGCCTGGCAGTCCATGGCTCCCTGGATGGTACGGCGGATTATGTCTTCTGTCAGCAGGGGGCGGGCACCGTCATGGATCAATATGTAATCGCAGTTCTGCAGCGCCTGCAGACCGGCATAGACGGAATGATAGCGTTCCTGCCCCCCTTCCACCACGGCCGTCACCTTCTGCAGATGATGCTGTTCTATGATATGCTTCCGGACGGCGCACACCTCCCCCTCCCCCACCACCAGGACAATCTCATCGACAAAACTGCGGTCAAAGGCTTCCAGGGAATAGAGAATCAGCGGCTTGCCTGCCAACTCCAGATATTGCTTTTGTATCTTGCTGTGCATCCGCCGGCCCTTTCCTCCAGCCAGCACAATGGCTCCGGTTTTTATATGTCCCATACTCCCCACCTCTACCGTTCACCCAGTTTCAGGTTGGGAACTGCATTGAGATCCCAGCCATGGCGGGTGCCCTTTTGATATTCGTAATAAGCAGCAGCTCCGATCATAGCAGCGTTGTCGGTGCAGAGAACCGGGGCGGGGTAATAAAAACAAAGGCTGTTTTCTTTGCAGGCTTTCGCCATGGCAGCCCGCAGCGCCTGGTTAGACGCCACGCCGCCGGCAATCGCCAGCTTATCATACCCGTATTCCTTCGCTGCCAGTACGGCACGGCTCACCAATGCCTCTACCACTGCATTCTGAAAAGATGCGGCCAGGTCCGGCACGCAAATCGCCTCACCGGCCATCTTCGCACGGTTGATATAATTTAAAACAGCGGATTTAAGGCCGCTGAAGCTGAAATCATAGGGAGCCCCCTCCACCTTGGCACGGGGGAATTCAATGGCATGGGGATTGCCCTCCCTGGCGGCCCTATCCACCTTAGGGCCGCCGGGATAGCCGAGCCCCACGGCACGCGCCACCTTGTCAAAAGCCTCACCGGCTGCATCATCCCGGGTTCTTCCGATAATCTCAAATTCACCATAATCTTTTACGATCACCAGATGTGTATGCCCCCCGGACACAATCAGACAGACAAAGGGAGGCTCCAGTTTTGGCTGTACAGAGGGATTGCCGGAAACACCGGAAACCTTTTCGGAGATACCGTCAGAACCGCAGCCCGGATAGTTTGTAATGAAATTGGCCGCCACATGGCCTTCGATATGATGCACACCGATAAGCGGTTTTTTTGCCGCATAGGCAATGGCCTTGGCCTCTGCCACACCCACCAGCAGGGCTCCTACCAGGCCAGGGCCATAGGTCACCCCAATGGCCGTGATGTCGGAAAGGCTTACCCCGGCTTCCTTTAGGGCACCGGCAATCACCTGGTTAATCTGTTCCATATGCTTGCGGGAGGCAATCTCCGGCACCACTCCGCCGAATTGTGTATGCAGCGCAATCTGGGAGGCGATCACATTGGATAACACCTCCCTGCCGTTTCGAACCACTGCTGCCGCCGTCTCATCACAAGAACTTTCAATGGCTAAAATCAAGATATCCTTCTCTTCCATATTGCCTTCTCCCGGCTTATCCTGCCGGGCGCCCCTCCTCCCCGTCAAAGGTAAGTTCTGCTGACTGGCCATCCCTGGCGGCTATGGCCCGCGGGAATATTTTACGGACTTTATCGATGAATTCCTCCGGGCGGGTCAGGGACGGGCTATAATGGGTCAGCCACATTTCCCTTGGCTGTGCTTTGTGTGCCAGCTGCGCTGCCTCGTACATGGTCATGTGCTTGTGCTCCCGGGCCTTTGCTTCCTTGCCCTCTTCCCCATACATCCCCTCGCAGATAAACAGATCCGCATCCTCAGCGTACTCTGCAATCACCGGCACCGGGCGGGTATCCGTACAGTAAACCACCTTCAGGCCTCTCCGTTTTGGCCCAAGCACCATCTCCGGGGTGTAACGGACCCCATCCAGTTCCAATGACTCCCCCTTTTGCAGACGGCTCCAGGCCTTCATCGGGATATTCTGTGCCTTCGCCCGTTCCACGTCAAAGCGCCCTGCCCGGGGAATCGAAATCGCATAGCCATAGCATGCCACGTTGTGGCTGACCCGATAGGCATCAATGACGTATGGCCCCAGGCAAAGCTGCTGCCGGCTTTCCCCCAATTCTGCAAAACGCAGGGGAAATGGGAGTTCCGGTGCAATATAGCGCAGCGCCGTAACTACCCGCTCCAACCCTTTCGGCCCCACCAGCACCAGCGGCTCCGTCCGTTCAGCATTGCCCATAGTCAGGAGCAGGCCCGGAAGGCCGCTGATATGGTCAGCATGATAATGGGTAAAGCAGATAATATCAATGGGCTTGGGACTCCAGCCCTTTTCCTTTAATGCTATCTGGGTGCCCTCCCCACA
Organism: uncultured Lachnospiraceae bacterium; assembly: GCA_910588875.1. Classification (GTDB taxonomy): domain Bacteria; phylum Bacillota; class Clostridia; order Lachnospirales; family Lachnospiraceae; genus Brotaphodocola. Next base: position 55,865 of record CAJURT010000021.1, on the reverse strand, counting down.
ATCAATCAGCAGATTGCTGCCGTCGCACCGCGCCATCATGGATGTCAGCCAGCGGTAAGGCAAGGGCATCATCCCTCCTGTCCCTAATAAACAAATATCCAGCATATGTTTTCCTCATACTATGAAAGTCTCGCTTCCGCAGGTACAAAACCCCTCATAGAATGATAACACACCTGTCAGATGAATTCAACCTGTTCCTCCACATCCGGCTCCACACGAAACTGTCCCAGCAGATTGTCATAGCATTCCTCGCACATATCCCAGTGGTGAACCTCTCCATCCTTTTCCGAGAAAAAATCCCAGGCATGGTGAACCGAAATCACCCCCTCCCGGAGCACCCCGTCCTTCACAACCATCTTTTTGCCGCAGCAATTGCAGATCACTGATTCCAGCTGACCACCGCTTTTGTACTTTCTCATCTTATTCTCGCCCTTCCTTCCTGTTTTCAAACCGGCGGCGCCCTGTTCCTTTTTTATTTCTGCCTGCTCAGGGTTTATCTGCCTGCTGATGCCGTGAAAATGTGGCACTAGGATAATTGCTCGCAAAAACAAAATAAAATGGAATGGGGCATCCCCTCTACCGGATACCCCTACATTATAAGACAAAATGATTCGTTTTTTAAGTGGAAAATGTTGTATATAGCCAGGTTTAAAGCCCCCGCCTCCACATGATAAGGGCATCCTCCGGCGGGTTATGGTAGTAGCCCTTCCGCACCGCTTCTGCTGCAAAACCAAAGGATTCATAGAGTTTGCGTGCAGCCAGATTGCCTGCCCGAACCTCCAGGCTGATGGCATATGCCCGGTCTCTTATGGCATGGTTTACCATAGCTTCCATCATTTTTCTTCCCACCCCCAGGCGCCGGTACTCCGGCAGCACGGCGATCCTCTGGATCTCCCCTTCCCCTGCCAGCAGCCGCAGGCAGCAATACCCCCATACCCGGCCTTCCTGCTCCCAGACAAAATATAGGTCATATGGGCTGTGGATCCCGGCTTCCAAAAGCCGGTATGACCAATTTTCCGTAAAACAAACCTGCTCCAGTCCGGCCACCTCTTCCAGGTCACGGGGTTCCATCCGGCGGATCATCAGTAGGCCTCCCCGGTTCCCACACTATGTCCGGCAGCCAGTTCCTTCACCTTCCCCTGACGCCTGGCCTCCTCCAGTTCCCGCTCCGCCTGTGCTTTTTTCAGGTAATCCGGCCGATGCTCCATGGCCGTCTCCGTCTTTCCCTCGGCCAGGTAGACTGCCCCCAAAGCAGCCACGGATGCGGCCCTCTGCCGGTTAAGATGAACCGGGACAAACCGGCAGGGAACCTTCAGCTGCTCCCTTAAGAATGCCTGATGAACCGGCACGCCATCCCCCAAAAGGAGCACCGTCTCCCCCCGCCCATTCAGAAATTCCGCCCATTTCCTGATGTCGGCAGAGCAGGATGGCGCAAGTACCTCCAGCTGGCTTTCGCAGCGGTACAGCCCCGTATAGACCTGGTTCCTGCGTGCGTCCATCATCGGGCAGACAAGGGAGGATGCCCCAAACAGCCCATATGCCATGGCATCCAAGGTCGGCACATGGATCAGGGGCTTATCCAGCGCCAGCCCGAGGCCTTTCGCTGTGGCTGACCCAATACGCAGCCCGGTGAAGGAACCGGGGCCGCCGGACACCGCAATCGCATCCACCTCTGACAATTCAAACCCCAGCATCCGCATCATCTCATCCACCATGGGAAGCAGGGTCTGAGAGTGGGTCTTTTTGAAATTAACCGTATACTCTGCCATCGTGATGCCCTCCGTCACCAGGGCCACCGACGCTACCATGGAGGAACTTTCTATTCCCAATATTTTCATAACAGCCTCAATTCCTTTCCCATCTTTCCCGCATACCCGCCCTGCTAAAGGCTTGCTGTCACCGCAATCCCTTCTATCGTTATCCTTCGGTAATCCAGGGCCTTCTCCAGATCCTTCTCAATGCGCACCCGGACCGCCTCCTCCGGCAAAATCTCCCCGATCCTCTCCGGCCACTCAACCAGGCACACCCCCTCACCATAAAAGCAGTCCTCATAACCAATCTCGTCCATCTCCTCCACATCACCGATCCGGTACACATCAAAATGGTATAAGGGCAGGCGCCCCCCGTCATACTGCTGCACAATGGTAAAGGTGGGGCTGCTGACCGGTTCCGTGATTCCCAAGCCTGCAGCAAATCCCTGGGCAAACACCGTTTTCCCTACTCCCAGATCCCCGTCCAGGCAATAGACCTGCCCTGGCTGTGCCTTTCTCCCCAGCCGCTCCCCCAACTCATAGGTGGCCCGGGGAGTCACTGTTTCCCGGACAATCCTGTCCCCTGCCTTCTTACGATCCTCCATCGGTTTTTCCTTCCCTTCCAAGGGCTAAAACCCTTTCCGCCGCTCCTTTGGCAGATGCGCCTTTGCCATCTCATAAAAGGCAGGCTCCTGCTCCCCCAGCACAGCCTTCGGCAAAAGATACGCATGCACCCGGTCCATATAAAGGACTGCCATGGTGGGTTTTCTGTCCAAGCGGCCCATCTGTTCCCAGGTAAAGAGCGCATCCTGCCCGTTCTGTTCCACCTGCAGCCCTTCCTCCCGGAAGATCAGGTACATTGGCTCTGCCATAGCAGGAATTTTCGCCTGCCTGCGCACCTTTCCGTAAAGAAGCAAAGGCTGCAGCACAGTGAAAATCATCACGCAGCCAACCAGCAGCAGGCGGTAAGCAACCGTCAGTTCCCCCCACCGGAACACCAGCAGAAACAATGCTGCTGCCGTAAAAATCAGGTTAAACAGCCCGGTAAAGCCGGCATTGGCATGATACATGGAAAACTGCCACAATTCCTTTGCTGTCAGCTTCACTTCAAATCTCATTTCTTTTTCCATTCGGCCTTTCCACTCCTTTCCTGGATCCTGCAATTCCCCTGATCCCTTTCACTGCTTTGGCATCCTCACAGCTTCATTGTCAGCCCAATCCTTTTCTTTGCCAGATCCACGCTCAGCACCTTCACTTCCACAATATCCCCCACGCTCACTGCCTCCATGGGATGCTTGATAAATTTGTCTGATATCTGGGAGATGTGGACCAGCCCGTCCTGATGGACACCGATATCCACAAACGCACCAAAATCAATGACATTGCGCACAGTGCCCTTAAGCACCATCCCCGGAACCAAATCCTTCATCTCCAGCACGTCTGTGCGCAGAATCGGCTTCGGCATCTCCTCACGAGGGTCACGGGCCGGCTTCTCCAGTTCCTTCACAATGTCCCGCAAAGTCATGTCCCCCACATCCAGTTCCGCTGCCATCTTCTTGTAATCATGAATCTTTTTCCCCAATTCTTTGAGGCCGCCCCTGGTGATATCCTGCGGCGCAAAACCCAGCTTTTCCAGCAATGCCAGCGCCGCCCCATAACTCTCCGGATGCACGGAGGTGCCGTCCAAGGGATTCTTTCCCCCGGTAATCCGCATAAACCCGGCGCACTGCTCATAGGCCTTCGGCCCCAGCTTCGCCACTTTCAGAAGCTGTTTCCGATCAGTAAATGCCCCGTTCTCCTCCCGGTAGGCAACGATATTCTTTGCAATGGTTTTTGTGATGCCTGAAATATATTCCAGCAGAGAGGCGGAAGCCGTATTCAGGTCCACGCCCACCTTGTTGACACAGTCCTCCACCACGCCCTGAAGCGCTTCGCTTAAATTCTTCTGGTTCATATCATGCTGATATTGCCCCACACCAATAGACTTGGGGTCGATCTTGACCAGTTCTGCCAGCGGATCCTGCAGGCGGCGGGCAATGGAAGCCGCACTCCGCTGCCCTACGTCAAAATTGGGGAATTCCTCCGTAGCCAGCTTGCTGGCCGAATACACGGAAGCCCCTGCCTCATTGACAATCACGTACTGCACCGGCTCCGGCAGTTCTTTTAGCAGTTCCACAATGACCATCTCCGACTCCCGGGATGCCGTGCCATTGCCCACAGAGATCAGGGAAACATGATATTTTTTTATTAATTTTTTCAGAGTTTCCTTGGATGCCTCCACCTTGTTCTGGGGAGCCGTGGGATAGATCACCGTTGTATCCAAAACCTTGCCGGTCTCGTCAACCACGGCCAGCTTACATCCGGTCCGGAAGGCCGGATCCCAGCCCAGCACTACCCGCCCGGCAATCGGCGGCTGCATCAGAAGCTGCTCTAAGTTCTTGCCAAACACCTTGATCGCACCGGCTTCCGCTTTTTCCGTCAGTTCCCCCCTCACTTCCCGTTCGATTGCAGGGGCGATGAGACGGCTATAGCTGTCTGCCACCACCTCTTTTAAGACAGGCGTGGTATAGGGATTGTCACAGAGAACCGTCTGCTTCTCCAAATAGCCCAGGATCGTTTCCTCCGGAGCCTCTATCTTTACCGTCAGCAGTTTTTCCTTCTCCCCCCGGTTCAGCGCCAGGACCCGATGGCCGACGCAGCGCCTGACCGGTTCGGCATAGTTGTAGTACATCTCATAAACGGATGCTTCCTTTTCATCCTTTGCCGAAGAAGTGACCATCCCCTGCTCTATGGTTGCTTTGCGGATATAGGAACGGTACTGCGCATTGTCAGAAATCCGCTCAGCCAGTATATCCTTCGCACCGGCCACCGCCTCCGCCGCCGAGGCCACCCCCTTTTCCTCAGACACATAATCCTCCGCCACCCTCTCTGCAGGCTCCTTTAACTGCTGCAGGGCGATTAAGTCGGCCAGGGGCTCCAGCCCCTTTTCCTTGGCAATCATGGCACGCGTCCTGCGCTTTGGCCGGTAAGGGCGGTACAGATCATCCACCGCCACCTGGGTCATGGCGGCACGGATCTGCGCCTCCAGTTCCGGAGTCAGCTTCTCCTGCTCCCGGATTGAAGAGATCACCTGTTCCTTCTTCTCCTCCAGGTTCCGCAGATAACGGAGCCTTTCGTCCAAATTCCGCAGCACCTCATCGTCCAGCGCACCGGTAACCTCTTTACGGTACCGGGCAATAAATGGGATCGTGTTTCCCTCGTCAATCAGTTTCACTGCAGCCTCCGCCTGCTGATACCGGATCTTAAGTTCCTCTTGTAGTACCTTTATAATGTCCATGCTTTGATTCCCCTCACATTTCTTGGTTTCCGCCTGTACATTATAATTCATATCGGGGAGTTATGCAAGCAACTCTAAATTTATAAAATCCAAAATAAAAAGAAGGCACAGCCGCTGATTCCTTCTATCGCCGCCCCGCCTTCTTCCATGTCATGCGAATTGTACTTTCAGTTTAGCCACATCCTCCTCCAAAATATGTACCCTGTCTATCAGATAATTGACCTTCACCTCATAAGCAAGATTCTTATCCGCCACCGGTATTGCCTGATTCAGCTTCTTGGTAAGTTCCACAAAATTCTCTGCCAGCAATTGGATATTCTTGTCCGTGCCGTTTTCCAGATGTAATTCCAACCTTGTCATCCTCTGCTCCAGCTTCTGTATCTCACCCTTCATGCCTTGCATCTCACCCTTCATGCTTTGCATCTCGCCCTTCATGCTTTGCATCTCGCTCAAAATCAGATCCAGTTTTTGGCTGTCTGTCATAATGCCTCTCCTCTCCCACTGTCTGTCACGCCGTCCCATTGCTATAACCATAATTATAAATAACCGGCAAACAGGCTGTCAAGGCTTTTCTGCTATATTTTTGATGGCCACCTCTTGTGAAGCAAAAGAATTCATGGTATAATCGCGGCAGCAATGACACCCGCACCGGTTTGCAGCTAACCAGGGGAGGACGATTCCCCCCAGCGGACCGTGCACACTTTTGGAGGAATCTTTATGGAACAAAACCATATACAAACACCAGACAAAAGAACCAATACCTTCGCCTTTTTCAGCCTGGCAGTGGGCATCTTTGCCCTTTTCGCCTGTGTATCCCCGCCCATACAGCTTCTTTTGGGCGCAACGGCGCTGATGGCCGCCTACTTTTCCAAGAACGGGCAGCCAATGACAGGGCCTGCCATAGCCGGAACCATCATGGGGATCTGCGGCATCATCAGCAGCTTCGTCTTCCTCGCGTTTTATGTCTTTACCCTGCGGATGCTTGATGACCCCAACAATGTGGCGATGCAGCGTGAGATTATGAGGCAGTACCAGGATATCCTGAATACATTCACAACAAAATAGGGACCCCCCGGGTTCTGCCTTACCCGCAGAGCCCGGGGGATTTTCTTTTTTAAGGCATTGCCAGCAAATCTATCCCATACCAAACCAGCAAATAATTCTTGACCGCAAAATTCACTGCCACAATCCCTGCCGCCACATATAAAAAAACTTTCTCATGGCCCGGATAAATCCGGTGCCCGCCGCCAATTCCCGCCATCAAAAAGGCAATCGCCTCCAAAATCACCGCCAGTACCGTATACGGCACCAGAGGATGGAACCGGAGACTAAGCAGCAGTTCTCCCTGCAGCAGATACCGGACTGCCCGCGTGCCGCCGCAGCCCGGGCAGTACAGCCCGGTCATGGCATGGAACAAACAAGGCACGGAAAACATACTCAGCCCTCCAGTTCCGCACGGATTATCTGGCGGATCCCCTCCCCGCCGGCCTTCTGCCACTCACTATCCAGCGCTATGGCACGTTCCTTGAACTCTGCCTCCCTCATCCCCTCTGTAAGGACCGCGAATTCATCCGCACCCTCCATCACCAGTGTGCGCACCTGCCCAAACGCCCTCTGCACCTGCCCGGATTTCTCCTCTGCATCCCCGGAAATACGGACAAAATAACGGCTTTCGTTTGTCTCGTTATCTGCGATCTCCTGCCGTCCTTCCCCCCAGCCAATAGAAACATTGCTTCCCTCATTCTGGGCGGCTTCTATCAGGTCAGCCACCACCGCACTGGCTGTGGGAAGCTTGCCCGCCCCGCTGCCATAATACATGGAAGTGCCCAGCATATCGCTCTTCACCAGGATTCCATTATATACCCCGCAAACCGAATACAAGGGATGCTCCCTGCCAATCATCACCGGTGCAACCCTGGCATAAACCTTATCCCCCACAATCCGGCTGCTTCCCAGAAGCTTCACGGATGCCTCCAGCTTCTTTGCATAGCGAAAATCCATATCTGTAATCCTGGTAATGCCTTCGGTGTGAATATCCTCATAATTCACTTCCTTCCCCGTCACCATTGCCGTCAGGATCGCGATTTTGCGGCAGGTATCATGGCCCTCCACATCGGCTTCCGGATTCTGCTCCGCATAGCCCAACTCCTGGGCCTCGCGCAAAACCTCCCCGAAGGAAGCCCCCTCCCGGTCCATTTTGGTCAGGATAAAGTTCGTTGTACCGTTTAAGATGCCGGTAATCTCCTGGATCCCCTCCCCCATCAGGCACCGGTATAAAGTCCGGATAATCGGAATCCCCCCTCCCACACTGGCCTCAAAGAAGAAATTCACTCCCCTGTCCCTGGCAATCTGCAGGAGTTCCGTCCCGTGGGCCGCCACCAGCGCCTTATTGGAAGTCACCACATGTTTTCCGGCCTCCAGGCATGCTTTGACAAAGGGATAAGCCGGATTCAGCCCTCCCATGGTCTCCACTACCAGCTTTACCTGCTCATCCTCCTCAATCACATGGAAATCGTGCACAATCCGGTCTGCCACCGGGCTGTCGGGAAAATCCCGCAAATCCAACACGTATTTCAGCCCGATCTCCTGCCCGGCGCAACGGGCAATCCTCTCCCGGTTCCCTAACAGGATCTCCGCCACTCCGGAACCAATAGTGCCATATCCCATAATTGCTGCATACATCATAATCGCTCTCCTCGTTTCCGTATCATTTTCACTGTGCCTGGCCCTTCTGCCCCCTGCAGCGCCGCTTCCCGCAGCCCTGCTTTTTGGCACTGCCATTTACTCCCGCGCCAGGATCTTTACATAATGGATTCCCTGCTGCTCCTCCATCTCCTCTACCATCCGGGAGACATTCCCCGTATCTGCCTTTATCTCCACCGACAAAGTCAGAGTGGCCACGCCGTTGACCGGGATGCTCTGGTGAATCGTCAAAATATTCGCCCGATAGACTGCCACAACATGCAAAAGGTCAGAAAGCAATCCCTGGCGGTCATCCATCTGCATGACGAAGGTCACCGTCTTCCCCTTCGTATTATCATAAAAAGGCAGGATATCATCCTTATACTTATAAAAAGAACTGCGGCTGATCCCCACCCGCTCGGCAGCCTCCTGCACGGTCATAACCTGCTCGGATTCCAAAAGCTTTTTTGCCTCCACGACCTTCAGCAGAACTTCCGGCACCGCTCTTTGCTTTACTACAAAATACTTGGTTTTTTCCTCTGTCATAACAAGTCCTCCTGTACCAAGACTGCAGGTTGCCCGATTCACGTTTGTACGCTTCCCATGTACATTTGTGCTCATGAGGGAGATATTAACACAAAAAGAAACAGGATGCAAGCACTTTATGGCTTACATCCTGCTTTTCCCTGTGATATTCTATCCGACAGGGCCAAAAACACCTCTTTTATCCATCCTGGGGCCTCTTCCCACGCCGTCCCGGCCAAAAGACTCAGTCTTCTGCCGACGTCTTCCGGTCCGGGCACCCCAGGCTCAGCCATTTCAGGTAAGCGCTGATAAAGGCATCCAGCCCGCCGTCCAGCACATTGGCCACATTCCCCGTCTCCTCACCGGTGCGCAGATCCTTCACCATGGTATAAGGCTGCAGCACATAGGAACGGATCTGGTTGCCCCAGCCGATCTCCTTCACGTCTCCCCGGATATCCGATAACTTCTCCGCATTCTCCTGCTGCTTCAGCATAAAAAGCTTCGCTTTCAGCATCTGCATCGCCTTGTCCTTATTCTGGAACTGGGAACGCTCATTCTGGCACTGCACCACGATCCCCGTAGGGATATGGGTAATGCGCACCGCCGAGGAGGTCTTGTTGATGTGCTGGCCGCCGGCGCCGCTGGAACGGTAGGTGTCGATCCGCAGGTCTTCCTGGTTGATCTCCACATCCAAATCCTCCTCAATATCCGGCATCACATCGCAGGACACAAAGGAGGTCTGGCGCTTGCCTGCCGCATTGAAGGGGGAAATGCGCACCAGCCGGTGGACCCCCCGCTCAGACTTAAGGTAGCCGAAAGCATTCTCCCCGTTGATCTGGATGGTCACGGACTTAATGCCCGCCTCATCCCCGTCCAGGAAATCCAGCACCTCTGTCTTGTACTGCATCTTGTCCGCCCACCGGCAATACATCCGGTAAAGCATACTGCACCAGTCACAGGACTCCGTGCCCCCGGCTCCTGCATTCAGCCGGAGGATGGCGTTGCACCGGTCATATTCCCCGGAGAGCAGCGTACCCATGCGCAGCTTCTCCAGCTTCTCCTCAAATTCACGGAGCATCTCCTCGATCTCAGGAATCAATGAGGCGTCATTCTCCTCATACCCCATCTCAATCATCACCTGGATGTCCTCATACCCCTCTTCCAGCCCCCGGTACAGTTCCACCGTATCCTTCAGGTTCTTGGCTTCCTGCACCAGCTTGGTTGCCCGGTCTGCGTCGTTCCAGAAATCCGGCTCCTCCATGGATTTGTCTAACTCATCGATTCTCCTGACCTTGTTATCCAGGTCAAAGTGAATCCCTCACTTCCACTAATGGTTTTTGAAACGTAGATAATGTGTACTTGAATTGATCCAGTTCTACCACTGTGTCACCCACTTTCTTATTATGATGATATTGGGGCCAAAAGGCCCTGGCCCCTATGATACACGGATCCCTCCGCATTTCATCCTGTCACAGCTTTAAAACGCCCGGGCCGATGGCATCCCCCGGCCTCCGGGAATGTTCAGCCCTGACCCTGCAGAAGCTTGCGTCCGCAGCACTGCTTGAACTTCTTCCCGCTGCCGCAAGGGCAGGGGTCATTGGGATAAATCTTGCGGATCTCCCTCCGCTTGGGCGCCTGCACCGCCGAGGTGTCCCGGTTGGTTCCGGTCACCTTGGCCGCCGGTTCCCGCTCCACCTTCTGCTCCACACGGATGTGGAACAGGATGCGCACCGTCTCCTCCATGATCGCCGCTGTCATTGCCTCAAACATCTCAAAGGCATTCATCTTATACTCCACCACCGGATCGCGCTGGCCGTATGCCTGCAGCCCGATCCCCTGGCGCAGCTGATCCATATCATCGATATGGCTCATCCATTTATTGTCAATAACCTTAAGAAGGATCACCCGCTCAATCTCGCGGATCTGCTCCGCCTCCGGGAACTCCGCCTCCTTGGTCTCATACAGCTTGATGGCCTCTTCCTTCAGCTTCTGCTTCAGTTCGTCCCGCTTGCCCACCGGATGGTTCTCCAGGGTGATCTTTCCTAGGGGGATAATGGGAAGCAACAGGGAATTGAGTTCTCCCAGATCCCAGTCCCCGGGATTCTGCTCCTCGGAGATCGACATATCCACGGCGTTCTCCACAATGTCCGTGACCATCTTCAGGATCACGTCCCGCATGTTGTCGCCGTCCAGCACCTTGCGCCGCTCAGCGTAAATGATCTCCCTCTGCTCGTTGTTAACCTCATCGTACTTCAGCAGGTTCTCACGGATTCCGTAGTTATTGTTCTCAATCTTCATCTGCGCCTTCTCGATGGCATTGGAAAGCATCTTGTGCTCAATCTGCTCCCCCTCCGGCACCCCCAGTGCCGTAAACATCCCCATCAGCCGCTCGGAACCGAACAGACGCATCAGGTCATCCTCCAGGGAGATATAGAACCGGGACTCACCCGGATCCCCCTGACGCCCGGAACGTCCCCGCAGCTGATTGTCGATACGCCTGGCCTCATGGCGCTCCGTACCGATGATACGCAGGCCCCCAAGAGCCCTGGACTCCTCGTCCAGCTTGATATCCGTACCGCGGCCGGCCATGTTGGTGGCAATGGTAACCGCACCGTGGATGCCCGCATCCGCCACAATCTCTGCCTCCAGTTCGTGGTACTTGGCATTCAGCACCTTGTGGGGGATGCCCCGCCGGTTCAGCATCTTGCTCAGCATCTCCGAGGTCTCGATAGTGATGGTGCCCACCAGCACCGGCTGTCCCTTCTCATGGGCCTCCGCCACCTCGTCCACCACGGCCTTAAACTTCTCCTTCTTGGTCTTATAAACCGCATCCTCATGGTCAATACGGGCCACGGGCTTATTGGTGGGAATGGCAATGGCATCCATGCCATAGGTGTTGCGGAACTCCTTCTCCTCCGTCAGGGCCGTACCGGTCATACCGGATTTCTTGCGGAACTTATTGAAAAAGTTCTGGAAGGTAATGGTGGCAAGGGTCTTGCTCTCCCGGCGGACGTTGACATGCTCCTTGGCCTCAATCGCCTGGTGCAGGCCGTCGGAATAACGGCGCCCCGGCATAATACGCCCTGTAAATTCATCCACAATCAGGACTTCGTCATCCTTCACCACATAATCCTTATCCCTAAACATCAGGTAATTGGCCCGCAGGGCCAGGATAATATTGTGCTGGATCTCCAGATTCTCCGGGTCGGCCAGGTTGTCGATGTGGAAGAAATCCTCCACCTTCTTCACCCCGTCCTCGGTCAGGTTCACCACTTTATCCTTCTCATTGACCACAAAATCCCCGGTCTCCTCAATGTCCTCCCCCATGATGGCATTCATCTTGGTGAACTCTCCGGAGGCCTCCCCCCGCACCAGCTGATGGGCCAGGATGTCGCACACCTCATACAGCTTGGTGGACTTTCCGCTCTGCCCGGAAATAATCAGGGGAGTACGCGCCTCATCGATCAGCACCGAGTCCACCTCATCGATGATGGCATAATCCAAATCCCGCAGCACCATCTGCTCCTTGTAGATCGCCATATTGTCCCGGAGATAGTCAAAACCAAGTTCGTTGTTGGTCACATAGGTGATATCACAGTTATAGGCCTCCTTGCGCTCCTTGGAGGTCATGGGGTTCAATACCACGCCTACCGTCAGGCCAAGGAATTCATGGATCTGCCCCATCCATTCCGCGTCACGTTTGGCCAGGTAATCATTGACCGTCACGATATGGACCCCCTTGCCTGCCAGGGCATTCAGGTAAGCCGGGGCTGTGGACACCAGAGTCTTTCCTTCACCCGTCCGCATCTCGGCAATCCGTCCCTGATGCAGGACAATGCCGCCGATCAGCTGCACCGGGAAATGTTCCATATTCAGGGTTCTGCGGGCCGCCTCCCGCACGGTGGCAAATGCCTCCGGCAGAATATCATCCAGGGTCTCCCCTGCCCCTAAGCGCTCCTTAAATAACCTGGTCTGGTCACGCAGCTGCTCGTCGCTCTTTGCCATCATCTCCGGACGCAGCTTCTCGATCTTTTCCACAATGGGATAAATCATCTTCAGTTCCCGTTCACTGTGGGTACCAAACACTTTCTCTATGAGATTCATCATTTCCTCCATTCTGTGCACGCTGCACAGATCTCATGCTTTCTCTCTACTCAGCCGTTTTTTTCAGTCAATCTTATACATTGTAGCACTAACCATAAATTTATTCAACTTTTTCCCTCCCTTGTTCACAAAAATTTAATTTTCGCCCTCCCTTCCTCCCCGGCTCCCCTGTTATTGTCAATCAGTCAATTTGCACAAAATCTTTGTTTGCCCTTCTCTTTATCCACAGAATCCACATCCTTACTGTGCACAACTTCCCTAATTTTATCCACACCCGTTCTTGTCCTGTTTTCGCCAAAAACGAGTTATACACTAAGTTATCCACATTATCCACATTCCCCAATTTCCTTCCGTCCCGCAGTTTCTCCTGCCCCTTTCCCCATGGATCCTTTGTACACTTATCATAAATTTCCATTTTACGACAAAATACCCGAAAAAAAGACTTGACTTTTATCCTTTCGACAAACAGCCCGTCCAAATACCAGAATATCCCCTGTATCTGCCTTGTAATTGTCGTAACAATTGAAGAATTTTCGTTGAATTTTCCAAACATATGTGGTATACTTGGATTATCTCAAAAAAAGGAGTTGATGATTATGCGTTATACGATTACAGGAAGAAACATCAATGTGACCCCGGGAATCAGGAGAGCCGTGGAAGAGAAGATCGGTAAGCTAGACCGCTATTTCAACCCAGACACAGAAGTGATCGTCACGCTGAGCGTGCAAAAAGATAAGCAGAAAATCGAAGTAACCATCCCTGTCAAAGGCAACATCATCCGTGCGGAGGAATCCAGCACCGATATGTATGCCTCGATTGACCTGGTAGAAGAGGTCATCGAGCGCCAGCTTAAAAAATATAAAAACAAACTCATTGATAAAAAACAGGCTGCACAGGCGTTTTCCGACTTCTTCATCCAGGAAGAGTCCGATGCCGAGGAGGAGATCAAGATTGTCAAGACAAAACGTTTTGGCATCAAGCCCATGGATCCGGAAGAGGCTTGTGTGCAGATGGAACTGCTGGGCCACAATTTTTATGTGTTCCTCAATTCCGAGACCGAGGAAGTCAATGTGGTCTACAAGCGGAAGGGCCATTCCTACGGGCTGATTGAACCTGAATTCTAGCAGTTCCTCCGGGCGGGCCTTATTGCACCTGCAGCGGCTATGTAGACGGCATCCGCGCTTGCAAGTCCGCGCATACCGTCCAGGTTTCCCTGATCTATCTGAAGCACCAGCTGAATGCGGGCTGCCTTCTGGTAAAAGTGTATGCTTTTAACCGTTCATCCGGCAAGACGCGCCACCGGCGCGCTTTGCCGGATATTTTTCCTTCCTAATACAGTATATACCGCCTGCGCTGAAAATGTGCTTCCCGTCTATCCGAAAATAGTATTTCCGGATAGACGGCAGAAACTGCTGGTATTTTTTGCCTGCATTTGCCTGCTATGCGCGGACAATCTCTTTCACCAGGATCAGGCAGTCCCCCGGCCGCACGGAATCGGAAGCCAGGCTGTTGGTGGTCATGATATTTTCTACCGTGGTGTGGAACTTCTTGGCAATCTCCCACAAAGTATCCCCTTCCTGTACCAAATAGCCCACGATCCCCGGCAGCTGCTGCAGCTTCTTGGTATCCAGGGGCGCTGTCTCCGCCTGTTTGATCACCATCTGACGCACCGGCTGCAGCACCAGCATATCCAGCAGGATCACAGCCTTTACTTCCACCGTATCCCCGCCGACCATCGCTGCCGTCAGCTGCTCCATGTCCGTTTCCAGATACCAGACACTGTCCTCGCGGATATCCGGCACCTCCGCCTCGTAGTGGAAGGGCAGAAGTTCTGTCACCGACTGGACCGGACGGCTGTCATCATCTGTGAGGTACAAAATCCTCACCTCCAATGCCCCATCCATAACCAGCGTATTTTCCTTTGCCTCCACCTCATCCAGCTTCACCACGCCGCTGCTGTGGCAGATCTGAAGGGCCCGGGCCCCGCTGCCCACAGATACTTTTTCTGCGATCTTGCACTTTCCTGTATTCCTTGTCAGGATATGGTCAAAACAGGCCTCCCCCATATCCACCTCCAACTCCCGGTTGGTGGCATAAATGTCGCTTAAAATATCCAGCTGCTGTTCCTCGTAAAGCCGGATATCCAGTTCAATCACCGCATCCACATCCAGTTCCCTCATCTCGCCATCATAATCCGGCTTTCCCTCAACCCCTTTATGTATCAGACGCGCAGAAATCGCCGGGATCATCTCTTCCACAGCCCCCTGCATCTCCACCTCCCCGGAAAAAGGAATGGCCTCTTCCACCCACTGGACCATGGCGCTTTCGCCCTCACCCTCATAAATCACAAAAACCATCAGGTTTCCCTCCAGATGGATCTTCCCGTCCAACGGCCTGGTGGTGACGCCGCAAAGGCGCATTTCCGACCACAAAATCTTGTCAATGGCCGGCTTTGTCCCGGACAGGGTGATCTCCTCCTTCAGCCGGTGGGTATCCTTGCGCCTGAGGACAATGGCTGCCACATCAATCGTGCGCTTCAATGTCTCCACCTGGGGGATTCCGTCCTCCTCATCCTCCACAGCCCCCAATTCCACTGCCGTCTCGGTGTCAAACAGGGCCTCCACCTTCACTTCCAGCGTCACAATTCCTTTGATGCTAAGCTTCCTTGAGTTGATAATATCCGCATTCAGATCCTCTATCTGCCAGCTGACCCCCACATAATCCTTTTCCTCCAGCCCCGGCACATTGACTGTCTCCTCAAAGGGGATCAGCCCGCCAAGGGTCTGCAGCCCGCCCTCTTCCTTCCTGTATAACACGTGGAAATCCAGTTTTCCCCGGATCACCACCCGTTCATTCTGGCTCTTCAGCGGCTCCAGCTGGATCTCGGCCGCGTCCAGGATTACCTGGGCAATATCACTCATGGTGTCTGGCACGATGAAATCGTCATCCAGGGTCACTTGCGTACTGACCTGATTTTTCCAGCGGTTCATATGAATGTTTTGTTTCACCAGTTCCAACATAAAAAGCACCCACCTTACTTTCTATTTTCCTTTTTTAATAGAAAGTGTATGTGGATGCCCCCCAAATTATGATTGGGATTTTTGTTGTCCATATCCATCCAAGAAATGATGCCGCACCCCGTCCTTCACGTAGCCAAGGCAGGCATCCAGGTTTACGTTCTCCACGCTTTTGAAAATATTCGTCTCAATATGGGGATTAACCTGCCGGAAATGTTCAATCAGGGCCTTCATCTCCTGCCTTTTGGAGGTATGGACCTCCTCCTCCAGGGCACGTTCCCTGGCTATCTGCTCCGTGAACCTGCAGGCACATTGCAGGAAACGCAAATGGTTATACTCCTTCCATGCCAGGATATCCCCCTCCTTCACCAGATACAAGGGGCGGATCAGTTCCATGCCTTCAAAATTGGTGCTGTGCAGCTTTGGCATCATGGTGTTGACCTGTGCGCCGTATAGCATGCTCATCAGGATAGTCTCAATCACATCGTCGAAATGGTGCCCCAGGGCAATCTTGTTGCACCCTAACTCCCTGGCATTGGCATACAAATTCCCCCGGCGCATCCGGGCACAGAGATAGCAGGGCGACCCGCCCGCATCCACCACCGTATCAAAAATATCTGACCGGAAAATATGGATGGGAATCCCCATAAGCGCCGCATTTTCTTCAATCAGCGCCCGGTTGGCCGGATGGTAGCCCGGATCCATCACCAGGAATTTTAACCCGAATGCCATCTTTCCGTGGCGGAGTATCTCCTGCATGCATTTGGCCAGCAGCATGGAATCCTTGCCCCCAGAAATGCAGACGGCAATGCTGTCCCCTTCCGCTATCATGTCGTATTCATTTAAAGCCCGCACAAACGGGCGCCAAATTTCCTTGCGGAACCGTTTGATAATGCTGCGTTCAATCTCGCGGCAGCGATCTTCCATATTCTTTGTGCCTTCCTTCTGCCGTTTATCCCTTCTCCCTGCGGAGTTTTTCCAGTTCCTCTTCCAGTTTCAGCACCCGCTCCTCCATCCGCGCATACTGCTCCATCGTCACGGCAGCAGCAATCTGCTTTTTGGGAACCGGAACCCCGCCCACCTTGACCGGGCGTGCCGGTATTCCCACCGCCGTGGTATCATTCTCCAGGGGCTTTAACAGAACTGCATTCGCCGCAATGGTGCAGTTGTCCCCCACCTCAAAGGCTCCCAGGATCTTCGCCCCGGCGCCCACAGTCACATTATTTCCCAGGGTAGGGTGGCGCTTCCCCTTATTTAACCCCACGCCCCCCAGGGTCACACCCTGATAGATGGTGCAGTTATCCCCCACCACCGTGGTCTCGCCAATCACTACGCCACAGCCATGGTCAATCAGGATCCCATGGCCAAGTTCTGCCCCCGGGTGGATCTCAATCAAGGTCCAGAACCGGGCTATCTGGGAGATCAGCCTTGCCATGAAAAACATGCCATGTTTATAGAACCAATGTGCAAAACGGTGCCAGATCAGGGCATGGACCCCCTGGTAGAGCAGCAGCACCTCAAGGGCGCTCCTCGCCGCCGGGTCCCGCTCCTGTACTGCCTTCACATCCAGCCAAATATCCTTAAAAATCATCCTTACCAACCTCTTTTTCTTTTCCTGGGCATTTTTCTTTTGGTACCCTCAGGTAACACATGCCCTTTATCATATCATATGTGGGACGGAATTGACAAGTGTGGAAAAATAGAATGGTAAGAAAAAGTTCACTTGTAAAAACCCTGCATTTCTGCTATGCTAAGGTGAAGAAAATCTAAAGGAGTTTAAGTTTTATGGAATACTATCAGAAATCCCCATACCGCTCCGGCGGCAGGCACAAGAACCAGAAAAAAATATCCGGCGGCATGCCGGAACTGCTGCTTTTCTATATATTGCCGTTTATTGTGTTCAACAGCATCCTGTTCTATTGCGTCACTTCCACCCCTGACATTACCCTGGAAGTCCACGATACCAATGATTACCTTTCTTCCGAAGCCACGATGACGGTGGAATCCTGGATTCCGGTCAAATCCATGGCTGTCAATATGGACGGGGAGGAATTGGAACTGACCAAAGGGAAACGACGTTCCTACACCGTGCCTGTAACCCGCAACGGCGTGCTGGAGGCTACGGTTGTCGGCATAAACGGCATGTCCACCACAGTTTTCCGGCATGTGAATATCTTAGACGACAACCCGCCTTCCTTTGAGAATGCCACCCTTGAGGATGGGATCCTGACTTTGCGGGTCAGTGACAGCCAGTCCCTTGTGAACCCCGACAGCATTTATGCCGTTGATTCCGCCGGCCAGCAGCTGAGCCCCCTGTCAACCGAGCGCATGGAGAACACTGCCGACAACACCATTGACTATGAACTGAAATTTGAGATGGATTTAAACGGGCTCCACGTCTACATACAGGACAAGGCCGGCAACGAAGCCCAAAAAACCTTCAGTACCCATAAGGAGGGGAATTTAGACGTGCTTGAGGCCGACAACGGCGCCGAGAGCGTCCCGGATGCCTCCGGGGAACAGCCTTTGGGGGAGGAGACTAATGAAGCAGCTTCCGAGTCCTCCTCCGGAGACGGGACAGATGCATCTTCCCCGGGGGAGGATGTCTCAATTGTGATCGAATAAACCAATACCCTCAGCGGTAAAGAGTATCTGTCTCTTAGCCGCTGAGGGTAAAATTTTAATTCTCTGCTGTATTTTTGCTTTGCTGCCCTTCCCCTGCCCTCCCGTACCATCGGGCCAGGTTCCGGCATTTTTCCACAAGTTCCGGCGTCAGATCCCCCTTGGCCATCCTCCACCTCCAGTTTTTCCCCAAGGTGGACGGCTCGTTGATCCGCCCACTGCTCCCCAGCCCCAGGTAATCCTGCACCGGGATAACGGCAAGCCTTGCCTTGCTCCTCAACGCCAGCCGGATAAAATCCCAATGGATCTCTTCGGGGGGCGTCCACTCATTGCCCACATAATCCATGGCAAACCGGCGCAGCTGGGGATCCAGTTTTCCATACCAGCCCTGCAGTGTGTCATTGTCATGGGTTCCGGTATAGACCACACAGTTTTCCTGGTATTTATGGGTCAGATAATCGCTGTCTTGTGTATCATCAAAAGCAAATTCCAACACCTTCATCCCGGGAAAACCCGTATCCTCAACAAGCTTCCTCACCGAAGGCGTCAGAAAGCCCAGATCCTCGGCAATGATATCCAGCTTCCCAAAATGTTTTTTCATTTCCAAAAACAAACCAATGCCCGGCCCCTTCTCCCAATGCCCGTTCTGCGCCGTCTCATCCCCGGCGGGAATGGACCAATATTCGTCAAATCCCCGGAAATGATCCACCCTCACCGTATCATAGAGCCGGAAACAGTATTCCATCCGCCGGATCCACCAGCCGTACCCGGTCTTTGCGTGGTAATCCCAGCTATATAAGGGATTACCCCAAAGCTGGCCTGTGGCAGAAAATGCATCCGGAGGGCATCCTGCCACCGCCTTTGGCCTGTTATCCTCATCAAACTGGAACAGTTCCGGGTGTGCCCAGCTGTCTGCACTGTCAAAGGCCACATAGATGGGAATATCCCCCAGGATACGGATTCCCTTTTTGTTGGCATAGTTTTTCAACAGCCTCCACTGCCGCTCAAACTGGTACTGCTGGAACTCGTAAAATTCGATCTCCTCCTCCAGCCGCTGCCGGTACTTTTCCATCACCACCACATCCCGCAGGCGGATATCCTCATCCCACTCCTCCCAGCTTTTGCCGGCAAAGTCGTTTTTCACTGCCATAAAGAAACAGTATTCCCTGGTCTCAGGCGCCAAAGAACGTTCCAAAAAGAGCCTAATCCCCTCCTTCCCCAGCCTTTTTTGCCGTTTCTTCCACCGGAGGAAGGCCTTTTTCAGCAGGGGAAAACGGTTCTCATATAGCTTCCCATAATCAATATCCCTCTCACTTGCCCCGAAGTCAGCCTTCCCGCACTCTTCCTTTGTTAAAAGCCCCTCTTTTACCAGCTGCTCCAAATCGATAAAATAGGGATTCCCCGCAAAGGCGCTGAAGGACTGGTAGGGGGAATCCCCATACCCGGTGGGGCCGAGGGGAAGGATTTGCCAGTACTGCTGCCCTGCCTCTGCCAGCCGGTCCACAAACTCATATGCCTCCTTGGAAAAAGCGCCGATCCCGTAATTGGATGGAAGGCTCGCCACCGGAAGGAGCATTCCGCATTCCCGTTTCATGTTCTCTTTTACCCTCTCATTTCTGATTCCCATTTTCGGTCTTTTCCAGCCGGGAATCTTTCCTCCATTGTACCAGTTTTCCCAGGCATCCGCAACACGAACTTTGCCGCCGGCCGTCCCGGGCAATATCTAAGCTTCCACCGGCAACTCTCCTGACAGTGTCCTGACAAACCGCCCAAATGCCTCCTTCCCCTTTTCGTCCCCTTTAAACACCCCGGCATCCTCCAGCATGTTTTGGAAGGCACAGCCAACCTCTTTTCTGAGGATCTTCTCTAATTCCTCCCGGCTGCCCCAGGAATATTTCCCTCTGATCATTTCTGCCCATTCCCTGTGTTTTTTCAGTTCCTCTGTCTCTTCTGTCCTTTTCCCCTGGGCCATGATATCGCAGAGCATAGCCAGTTCCCGTTCCAGCCGGGAAGGCAGGATCGCCAATCCGGGGGCATCGATGATGCCAATCCCTTCTTTTTTGATGTGGTGCAGCTGGGGCCTCGTATGGAAGATCCCATAGGGACGTTCCTTCGACGTCCTGTTGTTCCTCAGCATCAGGTACATTTCATAATCCTTCCCGGTCTTCCTTAAAAGGGGGGTGATGGTATTATGCCTCTCCCCGTCCGTATAGGCAATAATCCCTGCCTCCCTGTCCTCATAATCCTTCCAGACATCCAGGATCCGTGCCGATAAGTCCACAATCTCTTCCCGGGAAGGGCCGGCCAGGCGGATCGTGGAAACCGGCCAATACAGAATCCCGCATTGGGTCCTTGGGTACCTGCTGACAGAAAACCGGCTCTGCACCCGGGCCCTCATGACAGGCAGTTCATAGCATCCCCCCTGAAAATGTTCGTGGGAAAGGATGGAACCTCCCACATAGGGAAGATCCGCATTGGAACCGATAAAATAGTGGGGGAACAAATCCACAAAATCAGCCAGTTTCCAAAACACCGCCCTGTCAATCACCATGGGGATATGGCGGTTGTTAAGCACAATGCAATGCTCGTTAAAATATCCGTAAGGGGAATACTGGAAACTGCAGCCCTCCCCTCCCAATTCCAGCGGGATCACCCGGTGGTTCTGGCGGGGGGCATGGCTGGCATCCCCCGCAAAACCCTCGTTTTCCCGGCAAAGGGCACATAAGGGGTAGTCCACAGAGGCCCTGCGGGCTGTCCTGGCAATATCCCTCGGATCCTTTTCCGGTTTGGACAGGCTGATCAGGATCTCCATCTCCCCGTATTCGGTATCCACCCTCCATCGCACATCCTTTGCCAGGCGGTATCTGCGTATGTAATCCGTATCCATTGAAAATTTGTAAAACCAATCCGTTGCCTGCTTGGGGGACTCTTTGTAATAACGGTAAAATTTCCGGATCACCTCATGGGGCCTGGCAACCAGGCAGTTCATCAGCCTGGTGCCGAATATATCCCGCTGTGCCTGTGTGTCCCGGATAACCCCCTTTTGAACTGCATAATCCAGAAGCCCTGCCAGGGTCCCTTCCAGGCACGCCCCGTATTCCCCCTGTTCCATGCGCTTCCCCAGCGCCTCATCACACACATACAGGCCGTCATACTCCTTCAGATTCAGCAAATCCAAAATCAGGTTTATTGCATAAATCCGTTCTGAGCCAGGCAGCAGTTCTGCCGCCGTCCCATACTGTATCAATCTGTCTATTTTCCTGTCTATTTTTTCACTCATCATCACACCACAGATACTTTTCCTTTGCTCAGCTTTAAGAAAATGGTCAGTGCCGCCACGGTTGTAAACGTCAAAATCGTCGCAAGGGCTGCCGCAGTGTTATGTGCATTGCGGAAGGTTTCCGTATAGATGGTCACTGCAATCGTCGATGTTGTCCCGCTGTAGAGCATAATGCTGGAACTGAGTTCATTGATGCAGGCAATCCAGCTTAAAATGGCCCCCGAAAGCATGCCGGGCATCATCAGGCGCGCCGTCACCGCAAAAAAGGTTTTCATCGGACTTACCCCAAGGCTGACAGAGGCCTCCTCAACCCCGGAGTCCATCTGATAAAGGTAAGCTGCACCGGAGCGGACCGTGAAGGGGAGTTTCCGCACAATAAAGGAAATCTCAATAATTGCGGCAGTCCCTGTCAGGATCAGCGGTTCTTTATTAAATGCCACAATCAGACAGATGCCAAGGACAGAACCAGGTATCACATAGGGAAACATAATCAGCAAATCCGTCAGGGAACCGGCAATCCCCCTCTGCCTGGCCACAATATAGGAAATCACCAGCCCCAACAGGATGATGACCGCAATCGCCACGCCGGAAAATACAAAGGTATTTTTTATGTTTGTCCCAAGCCGGTTGAAGATAATCATATAATTTTCAAACGTAAACCCCTTTACAAAGCGGGTAAAGTTCCATGGCAGGAAAGAACACACCGTAACCGTAATCTGGGGCAGCATACTGACCAGGATTATCAAATAAACGGGCGCGGATAATATGGCCCGGAGCCAGCCGTGGACCTGCTCTTCCTTTGGCGGCCGCATGGATGTCATCATATAATTCTTTCTGGCGATATATAGCTTTTGCAGCATCAGCACAAGGAGGGCACAGCCTACCAAGACTACGGAAAGGGCGCTGGCCATGTAGGCATTGCTGCCCGTTTCGCTTAAATATTCCTTATAGATCTGGCTGGAAAGGACACGGTAGCCTTCCCCGATCAGCTGCGGGGTTCCGAAATCCCCCAGGGCCGTCATAAATACCATCAGTGCGCCTGCCGCGATAGAAGGCATTACCACAGGCAGGGATACGGACAGTATCCTTTGCAGTTTATTGGCGCCAAGGCTCTCCCCTGCCTCCTCCAGGCTGCTGTCAACCGTTGTCAGGGCCCCGGACACGTAGAGGTATACATAGGGATACAGCTTAAAGACAAAAACTGAGACAATGCCTGTCTTCCCATAAATCGTGGGCAGTTCTATCCCCAGATATTTCGATACCAGCATGGTGATAAAACCGGAACGGCCAAATAACATAATCCATGCGTATGCACCGATAAAAGGCGGCGACAGCAACGACATAATAATCAGGATGTGGACAAGCTTTTTTCCCGGTATATTATAACGGGTCAGGACATATGCCATGGGAACCCCCAGGGCCGTGCAGATCACTGTGGAGATTAATGCCACATACAGGCTGTTGAACAGAGCCGTATAGTAAAATTTCTTCGTAAAAATCTTCGTAAAATTTGAAAGTGTGACCCCTGGGACATCCTTTGCAAAAAAGCTTCTGTATATTAATGTGGAAAAGGGATACAGAAGGAATACAATCAGCAGCAAAAAAACCAGGCACTTCATAAAAAACCAAAAATCCGGGCGGAAGCCTTTTCCAGCCCTGCCACTCCTCTTCATCTCAACGCCTCCCCCGTTTCCTGGTCAAACAGGCTGACCGCATCCTCGTCCATCCGGATCTTAACCTTCTCACCCGGCTGTTTCATGGACTCCCCGTCTTTGGTGTATTCGTTTACCGTAATTGCCTGCCCGCCTGCAAGCATAACCTCATACTGGATAAAATCTCCAAGGAATGTGCTCAGGGAGATAGTCCCGGCCATTCCTTCCTCACCAAAGTATAATTGCTCCGGGCGGGCTGACAGTATGGCCTTCCCCTCGTAAGCACAGCCATGCCCCAGCTTTAGGCAAAAACCGTCCTCAAAAACAGCCTCTGTGTTTTTGCTGCCTCCGGCCACCTCACAGCCAATAAAATTGGACACCCCGATAAAACCGGCCACAAAAGAATTGGCCGGGTGCTTATAGATCTCTTCCGGGGCGCCCACCTGCATAATCACCCCGTTTTTCATAACCGCAATCCGGTCTGAGATCGCCAGGGCTTCTTCCTGGTCATGGGTAACGTAAATCGTGGTGATCCCCAGGTTCCTCTGCAGCTTGCGGATGGTGGTGCGCATCTCCACCCGCAGCTTTGCATCCAGGTTGGATAAAGGTTCATCCATCAAAAGGATGGTTGGCTCTATGACAAATGCACGGGCCAATGCCACCCGCTGCTGCTGCCCTCCGGAAAGTTCGTTCGGCCTCCGGTCTGCCAAATGTTCGATCTGAACCAGTTTTAAAGTTTCTGATACCCGCCTTTTTTGTTCTTCTGCCCCCACCTTTCTTGCTTTTAAACCATATGCCACATTTTCCGCCACAGTCAGATGCGGAAAAACAGCGTAATTCTGGAAAACCATCCCAATATCCCTCTTATGGGCAGGAACCTTGTTGATCACCTTCTCATCAAAACGGATTTCCCCTGTCTCTATGGAGTTAAATCCTGCTATCATCCTCAGCAATGTGGTTTTCCCACAGCCGGAAGGACCAAGCAAGGTGAAAAACTCACCTTCTCTGATGGTTAAGCTGATATGGTCAACGGCAAGAAAATCCCCGTAGTACTTGCTTGTCCGGTCGATAATCACAGAATGGCCCATGTTTTTCCCAGCTATATACAGACTGGAACCGGAGTAAATCCACCTCAAAAATTGCCCATAATATTTCCTGCTACCTGCTGGACCATTACCGGGAACCGGTTTCCTTAGATCTCCTGTCCGAAAAATTTTCTTATTCCGGGGATTATATCATACGGGAATTCAAGCGGGTATATCAGCAGACCCCCCACGCCTATCTGACCGGCATCCGCATCAATGCCGCCAAACAAATGCTTCTGTCCACGGAATCCCCCATCTCCCAGATAGCAATTGAATGCGGCTTTACGGATACCTCCAGCTTTTACCGGAATTTCAAATCTGCAACCTCAATGACCCCAAAACAATGGAAACAGCTGATGTAAACAAAAGAAAAACAGACCAGGAGGATCCCCATGTACGATTATCTGATTGTTGGTGCCGGGCTCTACGGTGCGGTATTCGCCCAAAAAGCCCATGAAGCCCATAAAAAGACCTTGGTTATCGACAAACGCCCTCATATTGCCGGGAATGCCTACACGGAAGAAACAAACGGCATCCACGTCCATAAATACGGGGCCCATATTTTCCACACGGACAGCGATGAAGTGTGGTCATTCCTGAACCGATTCTCCCGGTTTAACCGCTTCACCAACTGCCCCATTGCCAATTATTACGGCAGACTGTATCCCCTCCCCTTCAACATGCACACCTTCTATCAGCTATGGGGGGTCACCGATCCTGCCAAAGCCCGGGAAATGATTGAAAAACAACGGGCAGAAGCCGGCATTACCAGGGCCCGTAACCTGGAGGAACAGGCCATCGCCCTTATTGGGAATGACTTGTACCGGATCCTGGTAAAGGGATATACGGAAAAGCAGTGGGGACGCCCCTGCCGGGAACTTCCCGCCTCGATCCTGGCGCGTCTGCCCGTCCGCCTGGTCTTTGACAACAATTATTTCGACTCCCTCTACCAGGGCATCCCGGTTGGCGGCTACACCCAGATGGTGGCAAATATGCTGGAGGGAATCGAAGTACAGCTTTCCACGGACTATCTGAAAGAGAGGGACTTTTTCCGAAAAATCTCAAAAAAGATCATTTATACCGGGCCCATCGATGAATATTTCCGCTATGCCTGCGGCCCCCTGGAGTACCGTTCCGTCCGCTTTGAGGAGGAGATGCTGGACATTCCAAACTACCAGGGAAACGCCGTAGTCAATTACACTGACCCCGACACGCCCTGGACCCGCATCATCGAGCACAAATGGTTTGATTACCGCGGTCAGCCCGGTACCATTATCTCTAAGGAATACAGCCGGGAATGGGCTCCTGGCAGTGAGCCTTTCTACCCGGTAAATAATGCCAGGAATTCTGCTCTGTACCAAAAATACAAAGCCCTGGCAAAAGGAGAACCAGATATTGTCTTTGGCGGGCGGCTCGGGGAATACCTCTACTGCGACATGGATACTGTCATCCGCCGCTCCTTGGCATTATGCAGATCCGAAGGGCTTTTGCCCGCTTAAAGCCTGCCAGGGGCAGCACCCAAAACCGGCTCCCCCTGCCGGCCATCCCCCCAAGGAGCAAAACTCCCAAAGATCCCCCCGTCCGGCATCCGGTTAAAGGACAGCCTTTCCCCTGTGGCGGGATGCAAAAAGGACAGCCGGTAAGCGGAAAGGGCCAGCTTCTCCCCGCCCTTTTGCACTGCCGCGAAAGCGGGATTATATTTCCTGTCCCCGAATAGCGGCAGGCCGTGCCCTGCCATCTGCACCCGTATCTGATGATGGCGGCCGGTAAGCAGGGTGATCTCTGCCAGAGCCAGGCATCCGTAAGGAGCCCTTATCCCCCTTTGCAATATCTGATAGGACAGTTCCGCCCGTTTTGCACCAGTTATCCCCTTATCAACAATCCGTGACACATTGTTTTTCTCTTCTTTCAACAGGTAATCCACAAACTTATCCACATTTTTATCCACTTGTCCACAAAGAACCGCCAAATATTTCTTTTCCATCCCGGCCCCGCAAACCTGCCTGCTCAGGGCAGCTGCTGACTTTTTATCCTTGGCATACACCAAAATCCCGCTGACCGGCTTGTCCAGCCTGTGGATAACTCCCACATAAGGCTCGCCGGAGTCTGGGGATGAATTGTGGATATGTGTTTTTATCATGCCCGCCATATCCATCCCCAGGCCGCGGGAGGCCTGGGACTCAACCCCCTCCGGTTTCCATACCACAATCACATTCCTGTCCTCATACAATATCTGGAGCATTTTCCCCTCCCTTTCCCAATCTTTAAATATGGTTACAATATTTTCTCAGTTTTATTTTACATGTTTTCAGTTGTTTCCACAATTTACTTTTTCTCTAATTAATGTTATCATTTTAGATATTTACTTCCATATCTTGAACGAAAGGAGCCTGCTTATGGCCGCCAAAGAAAAACGTACTGTCCGGATTATCGGGGAAAGGAATATTTGTCTGCACTTAAGCAACCAGGACCACAGGGAACGGATTATGAAGATCGGGAAAGCCCTGTCCTCTGCCACCCGCCTGGATATCCTGGACATGCTGAAAAACACCCCCCGTTCCCTTCAGGAAATTGCTTCCATCCTTGGCATCCCCCTTTCCTCCGCCGCCCTCCACATTAAAACCCTGGAGGAAGCACATCTGATTGTCACGGAAAGCCAGCCGGGGATCCGGGGCTCCATGCGGGTCTGCATCTGCAGTATGCAGTCCTTCCATCTGGAAACCTTTGACGCTGAGATCGATTCCGAAAACAAAACCATCTCCCTGGACATGCCAATCGGGAATTACTGCAGCTGCGACATCTCCCCCACCTGCGGGCTGGCAGACGAGCGGGGGGCTATCGAAGCCTATGACACCATCCAGTCCTTTTATGCCCCTGCCCGCACCAAAGCCCAGCTGATCTGGTTTAGCAAGGGATATATTGAATACCGTTTTCCCAATATTTATAACCAGCTGCTGCCCTTGGCAGAAATCTCCTTTTCTATGGAGATCTGCTCTGAGGCCCCGGGCTTTTTGGAAAACTGGCCGTCGGATATCACCGTCTCCATCAACGGCACCGAAGTCGGCACCTTCCACTCCCCCGGGGATTTTGGGGCCAGAAGAGGGCGCCTGACACCGCCGGTCTGGCCGAATGGGAACACCCAGTACGGATTTTTAAAAACCTTTTCCGTGCGGGAGCATGGCAGCTTCCTTGACGGAAAACCAGAGAATCCCCTCGTCAGCCTGGCTGACCTTGACCTGACGTCAAAACCCTATATCTCCTTACGGATTGCCGTCCTGGATGATGCCAAAAATGTGGGCGGGGTGAATCTGTTTGGGGAAAAATACGGGGATTATCCCCAGGGGATTGTGATGAACCTGACTTATCTTTAAAATGATAAGGTATGCCCAGGGGAGAGGGGAGGGAGGCGGCGGGCAGGCGGCAAAAAGGGGCGGATTTCTTTTATGTGAATTTTGTGAAATATCTTGCATTTTTCTCCTTCAAGATGTATAGTATAATAAACAGGTGGATGTAGTTTTGAAAACTATATATCAAGGTTCTTTGTATATAGTTTGTTGAAGGAGGGATTTTCATGATGTTTAAGGTTAAAGATCCGGGCAGTGCCCTTACCCATTTTATTGCCATGCTGTTGGCCCTGGCTGCTGCCACCCCGCTTTTGGTCAAGGCTGCCCGCTCCCCGGAACAGACCCATATACTGGCATTGACCATTTTTATCATCAGCATGATTCTTCTCTATGCCGCGAGCACGATTTACCACACCCTTGATATTTCCCCAAAGGTAAACCAGATCCTGCGGAAAGCGGACCATATGATGATCTTCATCCTGATCGCCGGAACCTACACTCCGGTCTGCATGCTGGTCTTAGGGGACCATACGGGATGGATGCTGCTGGCCCTGGTGTGGGGGATTGCCTTTTTCGGAATCTTGATCAACGCCCTGTGGATTACCTGCCCTAAGTGGTTCTCCTCCCTGATCTATATCGCCATGGGCTGGGTGTGCGTGCTGGCCTTTGGCAAGATCATTGCCGCCCTTCCGGCAAGTGCCTTCGGGTGGCTTCTTGCCGGCGGGGTCATCTATACCATCGGCGGGGTCATTTACGCCCTGAAGCTGCCCCTTTTCAACAGCCGGTTTAAAAATTTCGGCTCCCATGAGATTTTCCATCTGTTCGTCATGGGCGGAAGCCTGTGCCACTACATTATGATGTATGCCTTCGTCGCATAATACCGGAAGGGGGTACCCCCGATTCCTGCTTTCCTCATTTTCACTATTTTTCTTGACATTTAACATTTTTGTAATATAATGGACGTATATTAGGGTAGTTTGCGCATTGGTTTGAAGCTGCGCGTCCCTCCTTACGAATTACAGAATGTGAGGTGAGCATATGATTTGCCGTATCAAAGAAAAGAAAACGTCCATTATGATTATCTGTGCAGCATTTTTATGGACGGCTGCCTTTCCCGGCGTTTCCTGGGGGCTTGAGGCGCCAGGCGGGGGCAAGGCCGTAGATGGTACGATCCACAATGTACCGGTGGCGGATATCTCCAAGGGATCCGACATTGTCAATGCTCCCAGGATATCCGGCACGCCGGACAGTTCTGTCCTGGACAGTTCTGCCCCGAATAACAGTTCTGCTTCGGATGCTTCCGCTTCCAGTCCTGCCGCTCTGTCTGCAGCCGGCATGCCGGTTCCGGAAGGTTCCGGTTCCCCTGTTCTTGTCTGCGGCGCCAGCAAGACTGCCGTTATGCCAAAGGAGCCGCTCCAGGCAATTACCCCCGGGAGGGGCGCTTCCCTGGGCATGTTTGTCACTACCGGCTACTGTCTCTGCGAGGAATGTTCCGGCGGCTTTGAACTGACCTATTCCGGCACCGTGCCCCAGGCAGGGCATACCGTCTCCGCAGACATCTCCCTCTTCCCCATCGGCACCCGACTGATGATCGGCAATACTGTTTACACTGTGGAAGACATCGGCTCCAATGTAAAAGGGAACCACATTGATATTTATTATAACAACCATGAGGAAGCCATGGCCCATGGCCGGAAAACAGAGGAAGTGTTTGCCGTTCAGTGACAGAACCTGGCCTATGGTATCGGTTCCAAAAAATCCGTGCAAAAACGGGTATCCAAAATCAGGATACCCGCTTTTTTTGTCCTAAAATCCATTCATATGTTACGTTTCTGTTACATATATTTATTGTGTATTAAATATTTATTTCTTTTCATCATGTAACAGGAAGGAGCAATATCATGTTAAAAAGCAAAGCCTTATGGACATGCCTGATACTTATGACAACTCTGCTGCAAAGCAGCGTCACTGTCACACATGCCGAACCCATGAACGGATACTTTGACCAAATGGAGGAGGGGGTGATCGTTGGCTGGGGATGGGAACCCAATCTCCCCAATACCATCGTCCCTGTCCATGTCACCGTAACAAACCGGGAAACTTCCCAGGTGGTGGAGGAGTTTTTTCCGGGCGCTTCCCTATACCGGGAAGACCTTGAAGCCAATGGCATCGGCAATGGACGGCATGGGTTCCGCATCCGGATGGACTGGGATTCCCTGCCTGACGGCGTATACCAAATCGAAGGCCAGGTAGACGGCAAAGCCTTTGGCAATACGCAATCCTATGCCAAGGGAGAAGCCGCACTGCCCGAACAGTCCCAGGAGGAAGAAGCTGCCCCCGCCATCGTCCAAGGACGCTCCCTGGGAACTTTCCGCACCACCGGCTACTGCCCCTGCAGGCGATGCAGCGGGAATTGGGGCAAACGCACCAGCACCGGGGCCATCCCCCGTTCCAGCCACACCGTGGCCGTGGATCCGCGGGTAATCCCCTATGGCACAAAGCTGATGATCAATGGCACAGTCTACACGGCGGAGGACTGCGGCGGAGGCGTCAAGGGAAAACACATCGATATCTATTATGACACCCACAGCCAGGCACAGCAGCACGGAAGCCGTAAAACGGAGGTGTTCCTTGTCCCCTGACCGGCCGGCAGCCGCCTAGTACTGCAGCAGCCTACTGCTCCAGCCGCCTGCGGCAGGCTGCTATGGCCTGCTTCATGGCCTCCTGCCCTGGCGCACCCTGAGTTATCCGCCGCTCCACACAGGCCTTCATGCTGATTGCCTCATAGATGTCTTCCTCAAATACCGGGCTGACTGCCCGGAATTCCTCCAGGGTCATATCATCCAGGGCTATCTCCTTTTCCAGGCAGTATAAAACCAGCTGCCCTACGATCCCATGGGCATCCCGGAATGCCACCCCATGGTTGACAAGGTAATCCGCGGCATCCGTGGCATTGGTAAAACCCTTTTTAGCGCTCGCCTCCATCACATCCTTACGGAAAACCATGGTAGACATCATCCCGGTAAACAAAGCAAGGCATCCTTTTACCGTATCAATGGCATCAAAGGTCAGTTCCTTGTCCTCCTGCATATCCTTATTGTAGGCAAGGGGAAGCCCTTTCATGGTGGTGAGGATTGCCACCAGCGCCCCGTAAACCCGCCCGGTCTTTCCTCGGACCAATTCCGCAATGTCCGGGTTTTTCTTTTGGGGCATGATGCTGCTGCCGGTGCTGTAAGCGTCATCCAGTTCCACAAACCTGTACTCATTGCTGTTCCAGATGATCACTTCCTCACTGAAACGGCTCAAATGCATGGCAACCGTCGATAAGGCAGACAAGAGTTCAATCACATAATCCCGGTCTGACACGGAATCCATGCTGTTAAAGGTGGGGCCGTCAAACCCCAGCAGCCCGGCACTGTACTCCCGGTCCAGGGGATAGGTGGTCCCTGCCAGGGCCCCTGCCCCTAAGGGACAGGTATTCATTCTCTTTTTAATGTCAGAAAGCCGCCCTAAATCTCTGTAAAACATCTCAAAATAAGCGCCCAGGTGATGGGCAAGGGTCACTGGCTGTGCCTTCTGCAGATGGGTAAAGCCCGGCATATAGGTATCCAGATTTTCTTCCATCAGCTTCAGCAGTTCCTCTAAAAGGGCCCTGACCAAACCATCCAGTTCCCCGATCTCATCCCGGCAGTATAATTTCATATCCAGCGCCACCTGGTCATTCCGGCTGCGCCCGGTATGGAGACGCTTCCCTGCCTCCCCGATCCTCTCTGTCAGGTTAGCCTCCACAAACGAATGGATATCCTCATGCTCTGCCGTAAACTCCAGCTTATGGGACTCCAGATCCTCAAGGATCCCCCTCAGCCCCCCGATAATGGCATCCCGGTCTGCCTCCGACACAATCCCCTGCTTTTCCAGCATGGTCACATGGGCAATACTCCCTTCAATATCCTGGCGGTAAAAGCGGCGGTCAAACGACAGCGACTCATTGAAATTGTGTACCAGCTGATTCTCTTCCTTTGTAAAACGTCCGCCCCAAAGCTTCATGTCCTGATCTCTCCTTATCTGTTTTCCCGTGTTTTTTTCGCCTTGGCCTTCCCTAACCGGCGGCAGGCCTCCAGCGCCGCCAGCAGCAGCCCGCACCCGGCCGTGATCCAGGCGCCTTCCACCAGGCCCTTAGGCCGGTATTCCATCACAACGGCATGTTCCCCCGGCTCCAGGGGCACGCCGATAAATGCATCCAGGCTTTTCCCTGCAGGAACCTTCCTCCCGTCCACCGTAATTCTCCAGCCCTCATCATAGGGGATGGTGGTCATCAGCATGCCTTCCTCCGCTGCAGATACGCTCCCCTCTATCCGGGTCTCCTCCCAGCTGCTTATCCTCCACGGTACGGCTGAAAGCTTCTCATAGGCCTGCGCCAGGCCTGTCTCCGAGAAACGGTAAATATCTGCCCAGACGGCATCCTGGCTTTTTTCCGCTGTCAAAGTAACCTTGTCCTGTGCAGTACAATACCCCAACTCCAGCAGATACCCCCTGTCCACATGGTTGTAAGTTTTGCTCCCTCTCCAGGTCTCTGCCGTCACCTTCTCTATCTTGCTGTCCCCCACATAGGCATAGTACTCACCGCTTTCCTGGGGGGTAAAGGAAAGTTCTTTCCCAGACTGGGATACCTCCAATTCCATTGCCAGGACCGGCTCCGTGCCCAGGTATTCTGACAGGCTGTTCTGGACATCTGCCGGGTTCCCCAGTTCCCTGTCCCATCCCTCCTGGAAACCGGATGGCACAAAAACCCCCAACGGCAGGGTATACCGGTTCTCATACAGGACCGTATCGTTTTCCCTGGCTGTGAATTCGCGTATTCCCGTATCCACCGGCTCCTCCGAATAAATCCCGTACTTTACCGCAAACAGCATGTCCACAAGCGGCGTACTCCCGGTAATGCTATAGGCATTGGTGGAACTTTCACAGCCCAGTTTCTTAAACAGCTTTGTCAAATCCGCATTGGCTGTGGAGGAAAACAGCGACACGGAGGGGAAATTCATCCATGCTCCATCATTCTTTGTCTTGCGGGTCACTTTCTCCATCCGGAAGAACCCATCTTTGCCGGAAGAAGAAAGCACCTGCCCTGCCAACTCCCTCACATCCTCGTTGTCTCTCACATAAGCCGTCCGGCTGGTGGTTGTGACACTGGTAACCGTCATATTTACTGCCGCCTCGATAGAGACCAGCGCCAAGGCACACAAAACCGCCCGGTTCTGGAAACGGGCTCCCTTATAATAGAGCCACAAAATCCACAAATACAAAGCCAGATATAAAATTGCCACATAAAATACAGAAAAGTGGAAATGTTCCTCCACAACCAGCTTCTGTGCCAGCACCACAAATCCCACTGCCCCCCAGAAGGCCAGCAGCACATGCCTCCAGGGTGTCCCCGGCAGCTGCAGATACGCCTTGCAGCACATCACAAGCACCAGGAAAATATAAATATAGGACTGACGGCAGGGCAGGCTGTTGGGAAAATGGAAGCCATGCCAGATAAAATTCAATATATTGACCGAAAAGCTGGCAAAAAACAGAAGCAGCAGGGTGCTGTAAACCACCTTCTCCTTCCCAGAGATCCGTTTTGCCGCCAGATAAAGGGGGAGAAGCATCAGGACTGCCACCCCGCAATAAATATTGGGCCAATGGTCCAGGCCAATCTCCGACTCCACATTGCCGATATGGCGCGCCATCATATCCATGATAGAAAAATAAGGATCCTGCAGCTGCGGGAACTTAAATTTCCCTGACGCCGTCATCATAAGGGCGTGCATCTCCGGCAAGAGCACCACCGCTGCCAACCCTCCGGCCAGCAGAGAATAGAAGGCAAAAAGAAGACATCTGCCCAAAAGCTTTTTCCAGGCCATCTCCTTTTCCAGCACCAGGAGCGCGGCAAAGTACAGTACCATAAAAATACAGGTCATAATGGAAATATAATAATTGGACACAATGGAAAAACCCAGGGCCAGGCAATACCAGCCCCCCTTCCCATCCCGTACCAACCGCTCCAGGCCAAGCATAATCAGCGGAAACAGGATAATACAATCCAGCCACATAATATTCCAGCTATATGCTGCCATATATCCGGAAAGGGCGTAGAAAATGCCAAAAAAGGCTGTCCCGAAATCACTGGTACGGCAATGTTTCCTTAAATAATATGTCATGGAAAGGCCGCACAGCCCGGTCTTTGCCACAATCATATACGTCATAAACTCAATCACAAGGCCTGCAGGGCAGAAAAACAGCAGCCAGTTCAGCGGGCTGGCCAGGTAATAGGCATAAAGGGCAGAAAAATTCACCCCCATCCCCACATTCCAGCTGTAAAACAGGCTTTCCCCATTAGCCAGCTTGTGGCGGAACTCCGAAAAAAACGGGGCATACTGGTGATACATATCCGTCCGCAAAAAGGACTCCTCCCCAAAAGGATAGATCCCCCTCTGGGCAAAGATAATCAGCATAATGATAACCGGCGCCAAAAAAGCAACCGCCAGGCTGTCCCCCGGACGTACCAGGCTCCACGGCTGCGCCATGCCTTCCCGCCTCCAAAAACCCCGGCCGGCCGCCGGTCCTTCCGGATCCCCCTCTTCCAGTTCCTCTCCTTCCCAATCCTCTTCCTCTTCCCAATCCTCCCCGGACAGCCTTTGTACCATCCGCTCCTCTTCCTCCAGCTTTTCCTCCTCCGTCATCTCCCCCGGAGCCGGCCTGTTCCCTTCCAGCCCCTCTACTCCCATCCAATCCTCTTCCATCCAATCTTCTTCCAGGCTCTCTTCTCCCATCCCGGCTTCTGCCAGGCCCTCTTCTTCCCGTTCTTTTTCCATCCCAGTTTCTTCCGGCCTCTCCTCTGCCCCCCTCTTTCCCCATTCCGGGAATCCTGCCCTCTCCCTGTCTTCCCAGACAGGAACTGTCCTTTTGTTATCCATAAGTAAATCCTCTAATTCTCTCGTAATCCGGTTAATATCCTCTCGCGCCATCCGCTTTCTCCTTGCTTACGATTCATCCAATTCCTTTCCTATTATAGGGCAGGAATGGAAAAATGTAAAGAAAAGTTCAATTTGCCCTTCTGCAAAAAATCTGATATACTAAAGGCATGAAGAATATCATTTACGCATTGAAAGACTTATTCAAAAATTTTTTCAACTGGCACGGAAGGCTGTCCAAAGAAGGCTACGGATGGGCATGGGCCGGAATCCTGGCCATTAATGCAGGCCTCCTTTTCACCCAAAAAGCAGCACTGTTCCTCACTCTCTTTTCCCGATACTCCTGCGACAGGCTTATCTCTCAGATCACGGTATCCGCCATCACCCTATGGAACACTGCGGCCCTTTTCCCCCTCCTGTCCGCAACCATCCGCAGATACCACGATTCCGGAACCCCCGGATGGAAAGCAATCCTTTTCAACGCCCTGAGCCTCCTTTTCCTGATCCCAGGATTTTTCATTAGCAGCTTCACGATAATCGGTTTTCTGTTTGCAGGAGGCTACGCCGTTACCGCCAGTTCCAGCGTCAATATGGCAGGCCTCCTCAAGCCAGGCATCTCCGGCATCCTTTTCCTTTCAGCAGGCGCCAGCTTCGCCATCCTAAACATAAAAACCATTTTACGCCCATCCGACCCAAAAGAAAACCCCTACGGCAAACCCACCTCCTTCCATCCTCCTCACAAAACCAAACCCCAAATTTAGGCACAATGAGCACAGCCACACAGCCAACAACACAGCCCCAGGGAAGCCGGATGAAGGCGGGGGCCTGACGAGAAAACGGACAGGATCCTTTGCATTTGCAGGGATTTTAGAGATCCTTAAAGCCCGGGAAATTGCGTTGAAACAAAAATGCACACTGTCTGAGCGCAGCGAGTTTGTGCATTTTTGTTTCGCTATTAGCAATTCCCCGGGCTTTTAGGAACTCTTAATCCCGAAACCGCAAAGGATCCTGTCCGTTTTCCCGCCAGGCCCCCGCCTTCATCCGGCTTCCCTGGGGCGGCCCTTTCCCTGGGGCGGCCCTTTCCCTGGAGCGGACCTTTCCCTGGAGCGGACCTTTCCTATGAAATCCCCCCTTCTCCCCCAGCCTTCCTGTCAGCCAAAATCTTATTGATGCTGACAATCTTGACACAAAGGGCAAACAATTCCATCGCCAGGATCAGATCCTCCAAAGGCGGATAGGAAGGAGCGATGCGGATATTGCTGTCATGGGGATCCTTCCCGTAGGGATAGGTGGCTCCCGCGCCGGTCATAATCAGCCCGGCCTTCTTACAACGGGCCACTATCTCCTTGGCACATCCGTCCATGGCATCAAAGGAGATGAAATAGCCTCCCTTGGGGGTTGTCCAGCTGGCAATGCCCAGGCCTTCCAGTTCCCTCTCAAGGGTACCGGTGACGGCCTCAAACTTAGGGCGCATAATGTCGGCATGGAGCCGCATATGCTCCACCATGCCGTGGATGCCTCCGAAGAAGCGGACATGGCGCAGCTGGTTCACCTTATCATGGCCGATTGTCTGGAAACGCAGCTGCTTCTCGATATCCTCCAGGTTGTTGCGGGAGGTGGCAATGGCAGCGATGCCTGAACCCGGGAAACTGATCTTGGACGTGGAAGAAAACTTATAGACCAGGTCGGGGTTACCGGCACGTTTGCACTCTGCCAGGATTTCAATCAGATGATCCTGGTCATAATCATACAGGTGGTGGATCCCATAAGCGTTGTCCCAGTAAATCCTGAAATCCGGCGCAGCCGGCTTTAAGCGGGCAAAACGGCGGACGGTTACGTCAGAATAGCTGTTGCCCGTAGGATTGGAATATTTGGGGACACACCAGATCCCCTTGATGCTGTCATCCTCAGCCACCAGTTTTTCCACGATATCCATATCCGGCCCTTCCCCGGTCAGCGGCACGCTGATCATCTCAATGCCGAAGTACTCCGTGATCGCAAAATGGCGGTCATAGCCGGGGACAGGGCACAGAAACTTCACCTTGTCCAGTTTGCACCAGGGCGTGGATCCCATAACCCCGTGGGTCATTGACCGGGACACGGTATCAAACATCACATTCAGGCTGGAATTGCCATAGATAATAATATTGTCCGGGGATACCTCCATCATATCCCCGATCAGTTCCTTTGCCTCCCCAATGCCTGTCAGCACACCGTAATTCCGGCAGTCCGTGCCGTCGTCGCAGGTCAGGTCGTCATCGCTGCTCAGCACATCCATCATCCCCATGGAGAGATCCAGCTGATCCACGCTTGGCTTTCCCCTGGACATATCTAACCTCAAATCCTTCCCCTGGAAATCACGGTAACGAACCGATAACTGCTTCTTCAGCGCATGTAATTCTTCATTGCTCATCTCTGCATATGCCTGCATATCCGATTCCTCCTTCTGGTCCATTTTTGTGAATTGTTCTTTATTCTACACGAAAAAGGGAATCTTTACAATCTATTTTCCCTTATTCTTCTTTTCATGCCTCTTTCTTCTTTATATTAATGCATTTCCTTATACTAAAGCATTTCCTCATATCAGAGCATTTCCTTTACCAATGCGTTTACTACCGCCGGATCTGCCTTCCCCTTCATTGCCCTCATGGCCTGCCCCACGATAAATCCCATGGCTTTTTGCTTCCCGGCCTTATAGTCGGCCACAGACTGTGGGTTTTCTCTCAGGATCCCTTCAATCACCCGGCGCAGCTGACCCTCGTCGCTGACCACCCTCAGCCCCTTTTCTTCCACATACTGCAGGGGATCCGCATTTTCTGTAAACACGGCCTCAAACACGCCACGGGCCACTGTACGGTTAATCACGTTCTGATCCACCAGTTCCACCAGCTTTGCCAGGTTCTCCGGGGCAAAGGTGATGTCCTCCGGCTCCTGGCCCTGTTCCTTCAAAAGGCGCATGGCATCCGTCATCAGCCAGTTGGATACTTCCTTGGGTTTGCCGCAGATTGCCACCGTCTCCTCAAAAATATCAGCCAGATGCTTGGAACCGGTCAGGATCTCGGCATCATACCGGGGCAGCTGGTATTCCGACTGGTAGCGGGCCAGTTTCTCTGTCCGCAGTTCCGGCTGCCGTGCTTTTACCCGGGCAATCCATTCCTCACTGATCACCACCGGCGCCAGGTCCGGATCCGGGAAATAACGGTAATCCTGGGCATCCTCCTTGGAGCGCATGGCGTGGGAGGCCTCCTTGTTGTCATCCCACCGCCTGGTTTCCTGGATCACCTTCCTGCCGTCCTCCAGCAGTTCCACCTGGCGGTTCCTCTCCCCCTCAATGGCACGGGAAATCGCCTTGAAGGAGTTTAAGTTCTTCATCTCCGTGCGGGTCCCGAATTCCTTTGTCCCGGCCTCCCGCACCGAAAGGTTCACGTCAGCCCGCATGGACCCCTCCTGGAGTTTGCAGTCAGAAGCGCCCAGATATTGGATAATCAGGCGCAGCTTTTCCAGGTAGGCGATCACCTCATCGGCGCTGCGCATATCCGGCTCGGAAACGATCTCAATCAAGGGCACCCCGCTCCGGTTATAATCCACCAGGGAACAGTCCTCCCACTCATCGTGGATCAGTTTACCGGCATCCTCCTCCATGTGGATCTCATGGATGCCGATCCTCTTTTTGCCTGCTGCTGTCTCGATCTCTACCCAGCCGTCATGGCAGATCGGCAGGTATAGCTGGGAAATCTGATAGTTCTGCGGGTTGTCAGGATAAAAATAATTCTTGCGGTCAAATTTACAATATTGGTTTATCCCGCAGTTGGTGGCCAGTCCTACCGCCAACGCATACTCCACAACCTGTCTGTTGAGCACCGGCAAAGATCCCGGCATGCCGGTGCAGACCGGGCAGGTATGGGTATTGGGAGCGCCGCCAAACTCCGTGGAGCAGCCGCAGAAAATCTTGGTTTTTGTGGCCAGTTCCACATGGACTTCCAGGCCAATGACCGTCTCATACTGTTTTCCCATCTTATCTCACCTTCCCTTCGGCTGCCCCTGCCATACCCTGCCCCTGCCGCCTCGCCAAATCCGGCATCTCATGATTGCGGGTGCACTCGTAGGCATAGCCGGCACGGATGATATTTTTTTCTTTAAAACAGTCCCCGATCAGCTGAAGGCCGATGGGCATCCCTTTGGAGTCACGCCCGCAGGGCACGCTCATCCCCGGCAGGCCTGCCAGGTTAACTGCAATGGTATAGATATCCCCCAGATACATTTTCAGCGGGTCACTTAAAAGTTCCCCCAGCTTCGGCGCCGTGGAGGGCGCCGTCGGCCCAAGAATCACATCATATTTTGTAAATGCCCTGTCAAATGCCTGTTTGATCAGCGCCTTGGTGCGGAGCGCCTTTAAGTAATATGCGTCATAATAGCCACTGCTGAGCACGAAGGATCCAAGCATGATCCTGCGCTTAACCTCCTGGCCAAACCCTTCGGAACGGCTTTTTTTATACATGCCGTGCAGGCCTTCGTATTCCTTTGCCCGGTAGCCGTACTTGACGCCGTCGAAGCGGGACAGGTTGGAACTGGCTTCCGCAGAAGCGATCACATAATAGGCAGGGATCCCATACTCCACCAGGCTTAGGTCAAACTCCTCCACCAAGGCCCCCTTTTCCTCCAATTCCTTTGCAGCTGACAGTACCGCTGCCCGCACCTCCCCATCCAGCCCTTCCCCCAGGTAATCCCCGGGGATGCCAATCCTCATCCCCTTCACATTGTCCTCCAGGGCCGAGGTGAAATCACAATCCTCGCGCCGGACTGAGGTGCTGTCCTTTTTGTCCTGGAATGCAATCTCCTCCAGGACAGCGGCGCAATCCCCCACGCTGCGGGCTATGGGCCCGATCTGGTCAAGGGAAGAGCCATAGGCAATCAGGCCATACCGGGAAACCGTGCCGTAAGTCGGTTTGATCCCGGTCACGCCGCAGAAGGAACTGGGCTGGCGGATCGAGCCGCCGGTGTCCGAGCCAAGGGCGTAAAAGCATTCGTTGGCCGCCACCGCCGCGCAGGAACCACCGGAAGAGCCGCCGGGCACACGCCCCGGATCCCAGGGGTTTTTCGTCTCACCGAATGCCGAGGTCTCTGTCGTGCTTCCCATGGCAAACTCATCCATGTTGGTCTTCCCCAGCACCACCGCCCCTCCCTTCACCAGCTTCCTCACCGCCTCTGCCGTATAAGGCGGCACAAAATTTTCCAGGATTTTGGAACTGCAGGTAGTCGGCAGGCCCTCCAGGCACATATTATCCTTCACTGCCATGGGAACCCCTGCCAGCGGGCCCCGCAGGATCCCCTCGTCAATCTGCCTCTGCACCCGGGCTGCCTGCCTTTTCGCCCCTTCCTCATCCACAGTCACAAAACAGTTTAACACCGGCTCTAATGCCCGGATCTGCGCCAGGGCCGCCTCTGTGGCTTCCAGGACGCCTATCTCTCTTGCTTTTATCTTTCTGCCTAATTCCACGGCAGACATTTCCAGAATCTCCATTGTCCCCTCCCTGTCACTCCACCGTCTTTGGCACCTTGAACGACCCGTCCTTTTGTTCAGGCGCATTTGTCAGCATATCCTCCCGCATGTCACCGTTTGCCACCACATCCTCCCGGAACACATTTTCTACGGGAAACACATGGGACATGGGCTCCACGCCGCTGGTATCCAGTTCGTTCAGCTTGTCAATATAGCGAAGCATCTTTCCCATATCCTGCTTGGCAGCTTCCCTCTCCTCCCGGGAAAGTTCCAGCTTTGCTAAAATGGCCACATATTCGATCATCTCGTCTGTAATCATGTTTTCCATTTTTTCTCCTCTCTCCTGTGATGCACGCCGGGAATCTCTCCCGCCCTTGTGGCTGATTTTCCGTCATCCGCACATCCGGCAAAAATCATCTCACAAAACCAGGCACAGAGAGACTCCGAGAGTACATTATGGCGTCAACCGGGTTACATCCCTCGGGAACAGGGTGGCTTCCCGCACATTCTGCTCATCCAAAAGCCTCATGGTCAGCCGTTCCAGTCCGATACCCAGCCCGCCATGGGGAGGCATGCCGTATTGGAAGATCATCAGATAGTCCCTGATATCCTCCGGATCCATGCCACGTTTTGCCATCTTATCCAGGATTGTGGCATAATCATGGATACGCTGGCCGCCGGTGGTAACCTCCAGTCCCTTGTAAAGCAGGTCAAAGCTTAAGGTAAAGCGGCTGTCCTCCGGATCGTCCATGGCATAGAAGGGGCGTTTCTTGGATGGGTAATGGGTGACAAACACAAAATCACTGTCATACTCTTCCTTAAAATAACGGCCGATCAGATTCTCCTCCTCTGGCTCCAAATCAAAGGGGTTCCGGATTTTCCGGTGATATTTTTCCGAGACCAGTTCCTTTGCCTTATCGAAACGGACCTGGGGGATCCGCCCGATCTTTGGCAGTTCCACCTCCAAAATCTTCAGTTCCTTTTGGTATTCCCTTTCCAAAAGTTCCATGGTGTACTGGAGAAACCCTGTTTCCATGGCCATCACATCCTCAAATCCGTCAATGTAGCCCATCTCGAAATCAAGACTGATGTATTCATTCAGATGGCGGGTTGTGTTATGCTTCTCTGCCCGGAATACC
This sequence comes from uncultured Lachnospiraceae bacterium, assembly GCA_910588875.1. Classification (GTDB taxonomy): domain Bacteria; phylum Bacillota; class Clostridia; order Lachnospirales; family Lachnospiraceae; genus Brotaphodocola. Next base: position 14,871 of record CAJURT010000021.1, on the reverse strand, counting down.
GGCGCTGCCTCAAATACCCGGTCGTATACCCCGACCATAGTCTGTTTGTAAAACTGGGGGCTCTGCCCCAGTTCCGCACGCTTATTGAAATAGTTCAGCTTAAAAACATTTGCGCCTCCCTCTGCCCCCCGGGACACAATCTTGGGGGTGTGGATCTCCGTAAATCCCTGGCGGAATAAAAATTCCCTAAATCCCCTCACAATCCCCTCCTGAAGCTTGAATTTAGCCCGTTCCCGCACGTTGCGCAGGGAAATGGGGCGCAGCGCCAGCTTGGTCTCTAGGGATGTGCCCATCTTCCATTTGTGGATGGCAAGGGGAAGGGGCTCTGCCGGCTCTGACAAAACCTTCACCGAGGACAGGCGCAGTTCAAACCCCTGGGGAGCGCGTTCCTCCCTGGCCACCACACCGGCCACCTCCACCGTTGATTCTTCCTTTAAGTCTTTTAAACGGAAGCTGCTCTTTCCCTCCTCATATACACACTGTACCAGCCCTTCCGACTTGCGCAGTATCACAAATGCCACATCCCCCATCCTCCGGATGTTGTGTACTGCCCCGTTAAGCCTTACGGCCTTCCCCTCATAATCCCCTTCCAGAATCTCACGGATTCCTACGGTTTCCTTTTCCCTTACCCCTGTCAAAAATTCCATCGTTCTCCTCCATCCTATTGCTGCCGCAAAGGTTTCCCTCCCCCGCGGCGCCTGCTGTTTACGATTCCGGTGCAGAAGTCCCCAAAGCCAAACCGGCCCGGCCCTGGCTCGCCGCCTTCGTGAAAAACTTCCCTATGCGGGCCTGGGCATAAAAAAACCGCCCCGGAATACTGTTACATATTCCGGGACGGGACATGCCACTTTATCAGTCCATGCTCCGCGGTACCACCCGCATTGAGATCAGCGGCCCGTTACAAAGGCCGGCGCTCCACTCCTGGCAGATAACGGATGCCATCCGGGTATCCCTACTTGAAGGATGCCACACCTGGGCGGACGGCCTCTGCCTGCCACACCTGGCTTTTCCCTGGTTCAGAATACCGGCTCCGGAGTGTTCCCTGTCTGCCTGGTCCAACCTGACGGCGCTCTCAGTCGGTGACGCCATCTTCCTGTCGAAGTCCCGTGGGCAAGAGTCTCCTTCCCAGCCTTTTACATGCTTTGCCGCATTAAATTGGTATTATATTAGCACAGCCTATTTTTGAATGCAATACCTAATTTTCACAAACATTTTTCCCCTGCCGGGTTCCCCCTTGTTATTCTTCGCCAGAGCCATGCCCTACAAATGCCGGGATCTGCCCAAAAAATCCTCGTTCCTGGTTGACAAGCCATGCTAACAGGAGTAGAATAGTCAGCATGCTAACGAAAAAACCAGGAGGATTTTTTATGCCCCAGAAAACAGTACAAACCGAAGAAAACCGGATGGGCACCATGCCTGTCAACCGGCTGTTGGTCAGCATGTCCCTGCCGATGATCATTTCCATGCTGGTACAGGCCATGTACAATATCATCGACAGCATCTTTGTCTCCCGGATTGACGAAGCCGCCCTGGCGGCCATCTCCATGGCCTTCCCTATCCAGAGCCTGATGATCGCAGTCTCCTCCGGCACCTGTGTGGGTGTCAACGCCCTGCTTTCCCGTTCCCTGGGCGAACACAACCAGAAGGAGGCCCAGAAGGCTGCCCAGAACGGCATTTTCCTGGCCGTCATCGGCTCCCTGGCCTTTGCTTTATTCGGCATATTTGCCTCCCGCATCTATTTTGCCAGCCAGACCGATGACCCGATGATTATCGAATACGGCATCCAGTACCTACAGATATGCCTGATCTTCTCCATCGGCTTTTACCTGGAAATGATGCTGGAAAGGATCATGCAGTCCACAGGGAAAACCATCTACAACATGTTTTCCCAGGGATGCGGCGCCATCGCCAATATCATCCTTGACCCAATCATGATCTTTGGCCTTTGCGGCTTTCCTGCCATGGGCATCCGCGGCGCTGCCATCGCCACGGTCACCGGACAGTTTTTGGCCATGTTCCTCTCCCTGTTCTTCAACTATAAATGGAACACGGATGTGAGCATCCGCATGAAGGGTTTTTCCCCGGACAAACGCATCATTGGGATCATCTACGTAGTCGGTGTCCCCTCCATCGTGATGCAGTCCATCTCCTCGGTGATGACCTATGGCATGAACAAGATTTTGGGAGTCTTCTCCTCCACGGCAGTGACCGTTTTCGGCGTCTACTTCAAACTGCAAAGCTTTATCTTTATGCCTGTATTTGGGCTTAACAACGGCATGATCCCCATCATCGCCTACAACTACGGGGCTAGGAACCGGAAACGGATCATGGACACCGCCCGTCTGAGCATCCTGATCGCTGTCGGCATCATGCTGCTTGGCCTGGCTGCTTTCCAGCTGTTTCCGCGGGAACTGCTTCTTTTGTTTGACGCCTCCGAGCATATGCTGGAAATCGGCGTGCCCGCGCTGCGCCTGATCAGCCTTAGTTTTCTGTTCGCCGGCTATTGTATTATTGTGGGTTCCATATTCCAGGCACTTGGCAACGGTGTGTACAGCCTGATTGTTTCTGTGGCCAGGCAGCTTTTCTGCATCCTGCCTATCGCCTGGCTCTTCGCCCGCCTGTGGGGGCTCCACGCAGTATGGTATTCCTTCCCCTTAGCGGAGATCACCTCCGTGGTGATGAGCACGGTCCTCTTCAAACGGATCTATGATCAGAAAATACGCAGGCTGGAGGCATAAATCAGTACTTCAGACATATATTGCTTCAGGAGGGTATCCCCATGTCATTACCGGAATTAATTCTGATCGCCATCGGCCTTTCCATGGATGCTTTTGCGGTTTCTGTCTGCAAGGGGCTTTCCATGGGAAGGCTGCGCATAAAAAATGCCCTGGTCATTGGCCTCTACTTCGGAGGCTTCCAGGCCCTGATGCCTGCCCTGGGCTATTTCCTGGGCAGCTATTTTCAGGAGGCCATTGTGGCCTATGACCATTGGATCGCCTTCCTTCTCTTGGGCATCATCGGGGCCAATATGATCCGAGAGGCCTTAAACCCGGAGGAAGAGACCTGCGATGCCTCTGTTTCTGCCAGGGACATGATTGGCCTGGCCATCGCCACCAGCATTGATGCCCTGGCTGTGGGCGTCACCTTCGCATTTCTCAGCGTCCGTATATTCCCTGCCGTGTCATGTATCGGTGTCACCACCTTTATTTTGTCCGTCATCGGGGTTAAGATCGGCACGGTCTTTGGCTGTAAGTATAAGTCAAAGGCGGAACTGGCCGGAGGCGTGATCCTGGTGCTGATGGGGGTACGGATCCTGGTGGAGCATCTGGGGGCGGCAGTGTAGAAACAGGGGTTCCTTTGGTTATTTGTCAAAGGTTACCCAGGGCAGGCTTTGGGGATTGACCCGTATTTTTACGTCTGTGATATAGGCTATCTTGTAATCGAAAATCTTTTTTTCTTTCAGCCCTGTGAGGATCTCGTCCTTGCTTTCCATGAAAAGGGCAATATCACTGCCTGTGTAGTCCGTGCCAAGGCATAGCCGGATTTGTCTTGGGAACGGCCCGGTGGGTTCTTCTTCTGTTTCTGGGGTTTCTTCCCAGAAATCCAGAATCGGCCTTATGATTTTTTTGTTGTAGGTGACTACGTATCTGACGGTGCCCTCAGGTACCCTGTTGTCAGCTTCTAAAACTGCGTCGCGGCTTGGATAGTTTTTTGTGATTTTGATTTCTTCCTCCCCGGGGGTAAAGGTATAGTCCAGTTCCCGGACTGCCAGATCTTCTTCTCCGATGACCATTTCTCCGGCGTATGCCAGGGAGGTGTATTCCACCAGAGCTACCCCTGTGCCGATGCCGCCAAGCAGCACCCCTCCTAAAAAGATTCCCCCTAAAATTTTCTGAATCTTATGCATGTTGTCCTCTCTTTCTTTTTAAAAGGGTTATTCCCAGCCCGGCTGCGGAAAAAAAGCACAGCACCAGCCCCAGGCAGCCCAGAGTCACTCCGGCCAGCGGATATCCCTGGGCCAAAAGCACCGCCAGCATGCCCAGGGCATACAGGCTGAAAAGGCCGCAAAATCCGCTGAACAGGGCAAACATCAGGCAGCAGGCATTCCAGGCCACCCGCAGCCCCCACAAAACCGTCCGCCAGGCAAATCGAAAAAACTTTGCCAACGCCCTTATGATGGTTCCTAAAAATCCTCCCGCTGTCCTGCGGCGCCGGGAAACGGCAGTGGATGGCCTTTTTTCCTGGCTGCTCTCCTTTCCCCCGGCTTTGATGCCTGGTTCTTCCGTCTCCATCAATGGCAGGTCCAGGAACTCCTCATCCGGCATTCTTTGCCCATCCCGGCGCCTTTGCTGCCAGTCCTTTATGTAAATCAGGGGCTTGCCTGCCAGGTTCCTTACCAACAGCCACAGCCTGTACAAAAAAATCCTCAGGCCATGTATCCCTCCCAGGATGCCTGTTTTTGCTTTGGCTCCTATTTCCCCCGCCTGCTGCCTGAAAGGGCCTGTCTTTGAACCATCTGGAAATACTGCCTTTTTCTTCCTGCCCCTGGGTTCTTTTGCATAATCAGCACGTACATGGTATGCGGCCAGGATGTCTGCGGCCAGTTCCTTTAAGCTTCCAAAATCGGCAATGGCTTCCTCCTCTGTGAGCCCATCCTTCTGCTTCATGTCAATGTGCTGTTCGTATTCGCTGATGATATCGTTCAGTTCCTCCTCCTGAAGCACGGACAGCGCCTGCTTCAGTTCGTTGATAAATGTCTTCTTATCCATGTCGGCACTCCTCCAAAAAACGTCCCACTTTTTCTGTCAGTTCATTCCACTCCTGCTCCAGCCTGTCCCGGTACAGCACTCCTGCTGCCGTCAGATGGTAATACTTCCGCGGCGGGCCTTCCGTGGACTCCCGCAGGTATGTCTCAAAATAATGCTCGTTCGTCAAACGCTTCAGGAGCGGATAAATCGTGCCTTCATTCACATCCACCACCTTGGAGACTTCCTCTACCAGTTCGTAGCCGTACATGTCCCGCTGCCGGACAGACTCCAACACAATCAGTTCCAGGACCCCTTTCTTAAACTGCGCATTCATAGTATCCCCGCCTTAATTTTTATATAACTATATTACACCAGGTACTATGCATTGTCAAGTACTAATAAAAATATAATAGTGCGGCGGGTATGCTTATGGGGAAGCAGATGAGAAGGCCCCTCCGGGCAGGCGCCGGCGCCCGCCCGGAGGGGCCTTTTCATCTGCTTCCCCACAGACTATAGTTTTTTATCATTTATTTTTGATGGATTCGTATTCTTCCTGTATCTCTTTGGCTGGCTCCCTGGTCAGGAGGGATACAAGGAGGATGGCAGCGCAGGCAGCCAGGAAGGCAGGGAGAAGTTCGTAGATATTCCATACCCCGCCCATGGGACGTACCAGGTACTTCCACACAAACACCATAATGCCGCCGGTCAGCATGCCTGCCAGGGCGCCATAAAAGTTGCTCCGTTTCCAGAAGAGAGCAGCCAGCATCACCGGGCCGAAGGAGGCCCCGAAACCTGCCCAGGCAAAGGATACGATATAAAATACGGAACTGTCCGGATTCCATGCCAGTGCAAGGCTGACGATGGCGATGGCGGCTATGGTCAGACGTGCTGCCAGTATGGAATTCCTTTGGCTAAGCCTGACTTTCAGGAAATCCTGCAAAAGGTTCTGAGAGACGCCGGAAGCTGCAGTCAGAAGCTGGGAATCTGCCGTGGACATGGTACAGGCCAGAATCCCGGCCAGGACAATGCCTGCAATTACGGAAGCCGCAAAACCGTATTCCCCCAGAAGGCCTGACAGGCGGATAATCACCGTCTCGGACTCTGCGCTGGAGGAGAACATGGGGATCTTTCCGGCAACGGAGGCCCCATAGCCAATGATTCCGATCAGTATCGCCACAAACATGGAAATCACCACCCACACGGAGGCTATCCTCCGGGAAACCGCCAGTTCCTTCTCATCCCGGATTGCCATAAAACGGAGCAGGATATGGGGCATGCCAAAGTATCCCAGGCCCCAGGCGCACATGGACAGCATGTTTAATGTCCCGTAGGGAACGGCAGTGCCGGTGGCGTGGTCGTGGAGGTATGTCATGCTTAAATACCCTTCCAGGGAGCGGGCATTTTCCGTCACGGCCTGCCAGCCGCCGGCTACATGCACCCCAAAAAACACAATCACCACCAGGGCAATCGTCATCACGATGCTCTGGATCAAGTCAGTGGTGGAAACGGCCAGAAAGCCGCCTAATACCGTATATCCCACAATTACCAGGGCTCCCAGCACCATTGCCACGTGGTAATCCACATCAAAGAGGCTGGAAAACAAGGTTCCCACCGCCTTAAACCCGGATGCCGTATAGGGAATGAAAAAGATCAGGATGATGATTGCTGCTATGCACATCAAAATGTTTTTCCCGTCCCGGTAACGTTTTGAAAAGAAATCCGGAATCGTGATTGCCCCACAGGCCACCGAGTAACGGCGCAGGCGTTTCGCCACAATCAGCCAGTTTAAGTAGGTCCCTGCCGCCAGGCCGATAGCCGTCCAGCCTGCATCCGAGATCCCGGAGAGATAAGCCACTCCCGGCAGCCCCATCAAAAGCCAGCTGCTCATGTCCGAAGCCTCTGCACTCATTGCCGCTACCAGGGGGCCAAGGCCACGTCCTCCCAGATAAAACCCTTCTGCCGAATGGTCATTGCCCCTGCTGTAATAATAGCCGATATAGACCATCAACAGAAGATATGCCCCTATGGCAAATATAATCCCCATCTGCCCTGTATTCATCATTGTTGCCCTCCTTTTCAAGCCGTCCCCGGCCGCCGCTCCTTTTACTGCCCTTTGGGAAAGCCTGAAAAAACTTCCCCTGGCAGAATGGGCACATTATAGCACGTAGCATGGCAGAACGCAATACAGAACGAATTATAGACTATATTCCATACTTTTATAAGTATAATATTAAAAAACCAAGTATTTTAAAGGAAAAATAACCGTACAAAAAACAAAATAAGTTTGTACGGTTATTGTGATATAATTGTATTTATTTTCATACATCCGGATGGAAACTGCTCAAAAAATAGGGAAGCACAGAGGCGCTGTACTGCCTTAAGGAATATTCACCGCCGCACAGGCACCAGTCATACATCAGGGCGCGTTCACTCATGGCGTAGAGTTTTACCATCTCGCTGATGCTGGATTTGCCGCTCAATTCTCCCTTTTCCACGCCCTCACCGATAATCTTGCGCAGCAGCTTATAGTAGGTACGGTTCCGGTCCAGAAGATGCTTCTCACCATTTGTCACCAGCTGGGTGGACAAAAGCCTGGCCAGCAAATCCACCGGCACGCTGTTTTCAATCATCGCAAATAACTGGCTGTTCAAAAACAGCAGTTTTCCCATGGCGCCTGCCTCCGGATCCAGGTCCCTGGAAAGTTCTTCGTACTTTTCATCAAACAGGGAACTCAACGTGCCAAGCAAAGCATCCTTACCATCAAAATAATGGTAAAAAGATCCCTTGGAGGTGTGGGATACCTCAATAATCTCCTCCACCGTAGTGTCTTCATACCCCTGCTCATAGAACAGCTTCCAGGCAGAGTTTACAATCCTGCTGCGGGTAGTCCTTTCTTTTTTCCTGGCCATACCGGGCTCCTTTCCGCCTTTCTCCTGCCAAAACTGCCCCGCGCAAAAGCCATACCGATGTTTTTTGCTGCGGGGCAAAAGCTTTAGCGCGCCATCAGCGCCCCGTAATTGGCAAAGCCATAATCAAGCAATGCCTTTGTGTCCGCATAGTGTGTCTGTTTGGATTTCATTATCACCACAATCAGCAGCACGCCATTCCTCTCTGCCCCGGTCACCAGGGTATTGCCCGCCAGGGAAGTATAGCCGGTCTTTCCTCCCACCACCCCTTCATAATAGCGGGAATCCGAAGGATAGATCATCTTGTGCCCCATGGTGATGGTCCTGGCCTCTGCTTTCTTTGTTGCCGGAAAATCATAGGTACGGGTTGTGGTGATCCTGCGGAAAGCCTCATTTTGCAATGCAGCCCGCATAATCAGCGCCATATCGTGGGGGGTCGTCTTGTGGGAAGCATCATTCAGCCCATGGGGGTTGGCAAAATGGGTGTTGGTGCATCCCAGTTCCCTTGCCCTGGCATTCATAAGTTCCGCAAAGCCAGAGACACTCCCTGCCATGTGTTCTGCCAGCCCATTGCCAATCTCATTGGCAGATTTCATCAGCAGGCCATGGAGGCACTGCTCCACCGTCAGCCTGTCACCCTCCGTGATATCCAGCGACACTGCCCCTGACTCTAAGTTCGTGGTGGCAGAGGCAGAGAATTCCACCACATCCCCCATACTGCAGCGCTCTAACGTCAGCAGGGCAGTCATCACCTTGGTAATGCTGGCCGGATAGAACTGCTGGTCTTGGTTCTTGCCGTACAGCACTTTCCCGCTGGCGCCGTCAATTAACACCACCCCTTCTGCTGCCACCCCCGGCTCCTGCACCGGCTGTGCGGCCTCACCTGCCGGATCCCCCGGACTTTGCCCCCCGCTTCCCGGACCAACGGCATCCTGGCCCGGGGACTGGGTTTCCCCGGGAACCTGCTGGCCTGGCGCCTGTGGCTGGGAGAATGGCTGGCCGACGCTTCCCGGCCCGGCCGCAGAAGTATTGTCCTGGGTCCCCGAAGGCTGCCGGTCTGCCGGCTCTGCAACAGTCCCTCCCGGGGCTGCTTCCCCCAGAGTCAGGGTCCTGCTCCCGCTTCCCGGCAGCCCGCCCGGAAGGCCGGGATTTAGCGGCTGCCCCGAAGCCGCCCCGCTCCCTTCTGCAGGATGGGGCGGAACCGTCATCTCCCCGTAGGATAATGCGGCAGATGCCATGCTGACAACAAGTGCAATGCTTAATATACTCTTCCAGTTCTTCATTGATTCCTCTCCTGTCTGTTTCCTGCTCCGATCATACCATATTTTCCCCCCAAGAAGTATAACAACTTTCTTACGGTTCCCATAATTTCCTTGCATGAAACCTTCCTTCCCCCCGTATACATGATAACGACAAAATTCAATGCAGGTTTTCCTATGACTTATCATTACCATAAAAACCACCGCCTTTACCTAAAGCCCGTCGCCAAAACTGCATTCCTGTTCCTTCTGTCCTTCCTGTTTGGCCATTGGCTGGCCTACGTCACCCACCCTGCGCCGGCCTCTGTCCCTGCCTCTGCGGAGGGCAACTGGGGCTTAAGCTTCCAGCAGGAGGGGCGTCCTCCCGTGGGCAACGCCACCTCCGACTACCTGGAACAATTCGATGCCCACTATACTGCCAGCACGGAAGAGAAAATCATCTACTTAACCTTTGATGCCGGCTATGAGAACGGGAACACCCCGGCAATCCTTGACGCCCTTAAAAAGCACCAGGCCCCTGCCACCTTTTTCCTGGTGGGCAATTACCTGTCCACCAGCCCTGACCTCGTAAAACGGATGGTGGCAGAAGGCCACACCGTGGGCAACCATACCTTCCACCACCCGGACATGTCAAAGATCTCCACCCCGGAGACCTTTTCCAAGGAACTCCAGTCTTTGGAGGAACTTTACCAACAGGTGACAGGGCAGCCCATGGAACGTTTCTACCGGCCTCCCCAGGGCAAATACAGCGAATCCAACTTACAGATGGCAAAAGACCTGGGCTACCACACCTTTTTCTGGAGCCTGGCCTATGTGGACTGGTATGAAGACAAACAGCCTTCCCATGAGGAGGCCTTCCAAAAGCTGCTGGGGCGGATCCACCCGGGAGCCATTGTATTGCTGCACAGCACCTCCAAAACCAATGCCGAAATCCTGGATGAACTCCTGTCCCGCTGGGAAGGGATGGGATACCGGTTCCGCCCTTTAAGCGAACTTACCCTGCCGGAGGCTCCCGGGAACGCGGCCTGAAAATATCTGCCAAAAGCATGATGAAAAATCCTTGCCATATTTCCATTTTCCTATATAATGTAAGAGAGCAAGATTCCCAATTTCAGATTAGGTAGCTTAAGATCAGAAACATAACATAAAACACAGGACAAGGAGGATTTTCTTATGCCGCAGCGAACCGACATCCACAAAGTTCTCATCATCGGGTCCGGCCCCATCATCATCGGCCAGGCCTGTGAGTTCGACTACTCTGGCACCCAGGCCTGCAAGGCGCTGAAAAAACTGGGTTACGAGATTGTGCTGGTCAATTCCAACCCTGCCACCATTATGACGGATCCGGAGACCGCCGATGTGACTTATATTGAGCCCCTGAATGTCCAGAGGCTGGAACAGATTATCGCCAAGGAGCGCCCCGACGCACTGCTGCCAAACCTGGGCGGCCAGTCCGGCTTAAACCTTTGCTCCGAACTCTACAAGGAAGGCATCCTGGACAAATACCATGTCAAGGTCATCGGCGTCCAGGTAGATGCCATTGAGCGGGGCGAAGACCGCATCGAGTTCAAGAAGGCCATGAATGCCCTCGGTATTGAAATGGCACGCAGTGAGGTTGCCTATAGCGTGGAAGAAGCGCTTTCCATCGCTGACAATCTGGGATACCCCGTAGTCCTGCGCCCTGCCTATACCATGGGAGGCGCCGGCGGCGGGCTGGTTTACAACCGGGAAGAGTTAAAGACAGTCTGCGCCCGCGGGCTCCAGGCCAGCCTTGTTGGCCAGGTGCTGGTGGAGGAGTCCATCCTCGGTTGGGAAGAACTGGAACTGGAGGTGGTGCGGGACAAGGACGGCAACATGATCACGGTCTGCTTTATTGAAAACATTGATCCTCTGGGGGTCCACACCGGCGATTCCTTCTGTTCCGCCCCCATGCTGACCATCTCTGAAGAATGCCAGAAACGGCTGCAGGAACAGGCCTACCGGATCGTGGAATCTGTGGAAGTCATCGGCGGCACCAATGTCCAGTTCGCCCATGACCCGGTGTCCGACCGTATTGTGGTCATTGAAATCAATCCCCGTACCTCCCGTTCCTCCGCCCTGGCCTCCAAGGCCACCGGCTTCCCCATCGCCCTAGTATCCGCCATGCTGGCCACCGGACTGACCCTAAAGGACATCCCCTGCGGCAAGTACGGCACCTTGGACAAATATGTGCCGGACGGGGATTATGTGGTCATCAAATTTGCCCGCTGGGCATTTGAAAAATTCAAAGGCGTGGAGGACAGGCTCGGCACTCAGATGCGTGCGGTGGGCGAGGTCATGAGCATCGGCAAGACCTACAAGGAAGCTTTCCAGAAAGCCATCCGGAGCCTGGAGACTGGCCGCTATGGCTTAGGCCACGCCAAAGATTTTGGGCAGAAGACAAAAGAACAGCTTTTGCAGCTGCTGATCACCCCTTCCAGTGAGCGCCATTTCCTGATGTACGAGGCGCTGCGCAAGGGCGCCACCATAGAAGAGATCCACGAGATCACCAAGGTGAAAACCTGGTTTATCCAGCAGATGAAGGAACTGGTGGAGGAGGAGGAAGCACTTCTTTCCCACAAAGGCTCCCTGCCTGCAGACGAACAGCTTGTTGCCGCCAAGAAGGACGGTTTTTCGGACAAATACTTAAGCCAGCTCCTGGAAATCCCCGAGGATCGGATCCGAAGCCGCCGGATGGAACTGGGGGTCGAGGAGGCCTGGGAGGGTGTCCATGTCAGCGGCACCAAGGACAGCGCCTACTACTACTCCACCTACAACGCCCCGGACAAGAATCCGGTTAACACGGATAAACCCAAGGTAATGATCTTAGGCGGCGGTCCCAACCGGATCGGCCAAGGCATCGAGTTTGACTATTGCTGTGTCCATGCCTCCCTTGCCCTTAAAAAGCTGGGTTTTGAGACCATTATCGTCAACTGCAACCCGGAAACCGTATCCACAGACTACGATACCTCCGACAAACTCTATTTTGAGCCTCTGACCTTAGAGGATGTATTAAGCATTTATAAAAAGGAAAAGCCTCTGGGAGTAATCGCCCAGTTTGGCGGGCAGACTCCGTTAAACCTGGCCGCTGACCTGGAGAAAAACGGGGTCCGCATCCTCGGCACCTCCCCATCCGTCATCGACCTGGCAGAGGACCGTGACCTGTTCCGCGCCATGATGGAGAAGCTGGATATCCCCATGCCGGAATCGGGAATGGCCACCACTGTGGAAGAAGCCCTTGCCATCGCCGGGAAAATCGGCTATCCGGTGATGGTGCGCCCCTCCTATGTGCTGGGAGGCAGAGGCATGGAGGTGGTCTATGACGATGAGAGCATGACCGGTTACATGGAAGCCGCCGTGGGCGTGACCCCTGACCGGCCCATCCTGATCGACCGTTTCTTAAACCATGCCATGGAATGTGAGGCGGATGCCATCAGCGACGGGACCCATGCTTTCGTACCTGCTGTTATGGAACACATTGAACTGGCCGGCGTCCATTCCGGCGACTCGGCCTGTATCCTGCCCTCCGTCCATATTTCTCCGGAAAATGTGGAAACAATCAAGGAGTATACCCGCCGGATCGCAGAGGAAATGCACGTCCGGGGGCTGATGAACATGCAGTATGCTATCGAAAACGGCAAGGTCTATGTGCTGGAGGCCAATCCCCGTGCATCCAGGACCGTTCCGCTGGTGTCCAAGGTCTGCAATATCCGGATGGTGCCCCTTGCCACGGACATTATCACCTCAGAACTGACCGGACGTCCCTCCCCGGTTCCCGGGTTAAAGGAACAGGAGATTCCCAACTACGGGGTCAAGGAAGCCGTCTTCCCCTTCAATATGTTCCAGGAGGTAGACCCGGTATTAGGGCCGGAGATGCGTTCCACCGGTGAGGTGCTGGGGCTCTCCCCCTCCTTCGGGGAAGCTTTTTATAAAGCGCAGGAAGCCACCCAGTCCCGCCTTCCCTTAGAGGGCACCGTTCTGATCTCCGTCAACCGGAAGGACAAGCCTGAGGTGGTGGAGATCGCCCAAAGCTTTGCCAGAGACGGCTTTACCATCCTTGCCACCGGCACTACCTATGACCTGATCCATGGGGCCGGCATCCCGGCGAAAAAGGTGAAGAAGCTTTACGAGGGACGGCCCAACATCCTGGACATGATAACAAACGGCGACATCCAGCTGATCGTCAACTCACCTTCCGGCAAGGAAAGTGTCCACGATGACAGCTATCTGCGCAAAGCTGCCATCAAAGCAAAGGTGCCCTACATGACCACCATCGCTGCTGCCAGAGCCACGGCCAGCGGCATCCATTATGTAAAAACCCATGGGAATGGGGAGATCAAATCCCTCCAGGCACTGCATGGGGAGATCCACGACAAAGAATAGGCATCCCAGAAAGGAATCCTCCATGAAAATTCTACTCACTGCATTTGACCCCTTTGGCGGCGAACCTGTCAATCCGGCTCTTGAAGCCGTCAGGCTGGTTCCTGCCCGGATTGGCAATATCGAAGTCCTCAAGCTGGAGGTTCCCACCGTATTCGGGAAATCCATCGATACGGCCATCGCTGCTATCGAAGAGGAGCAGCCGGATGCCGTCCTTTGTACCGGCCAGGCCGGAGGCCGCTACGGCCTGACCCCGGAACGGGTTGCCATCAATGTGGATGATGCACGGATAAAAGACAACGAAGGAAACCAACCCATCGACCGGCCCATCCGGGCTGACGGCGCCCCCGCATACTTTGCCACGCTTCCGATAAAGGCTATGGTTCGGAATATCCGCGCTGCCGGCATCCCAGCCAGCGTGTCCAACACCGCGGGAACCTTTGTGTGCAACCATCTGATGTATGGGGTATTATACACCCTCGCCAAACATTACCCCCATATCCGCGGCGGCTTTATGCATGTGCCGTTTGTCCCCAGCCAGGTGGCTCACCGGGCAGAGCCTGCGCCTTGCCTGGGGATAAGGGATATTGGGACAGGCATTGAGGCGGCCATAAGGGCAATTGCAGAAAATGAGAGGGATATTGAGACGGCTGAAGGGAAGATCCACTAGGGGAGGGACGAGAGGGTACGCCAAAGGAAGGGAACGGGCAGCGGAGAGCCATCTGTTTGCCTGTGTTGCGGTTTCGGGATTTAAGGGTTTCTAAAATCCCTGCAAATGCAACACAGGCAAACAGATGGCTCTCCGCTGCCCGTTCCCTTCCTTTGGCTGGTTATTCGCTAAGATCTCTCCCGTTCTGCCTCCTCTGATGGTTTTTACCCACTCTCAAAGGAACTAATCGTAATCATGGCAACCTCATTCCTATAAATTTTCATCTTAATCCAATTGGTTAAAAACCATTTGTTCATCTATTTTGGTTTCCAGTGCTCCTCCCTTCAATAGATATAACTTCTCGGAATCATAAGCCCTTAGTTTACAAGGATTTCAGACTTCCTTTTTCAAAAATCACCCACTTTTTTTCAAAAACGCTTGACAATCCAATCAAAAAATGCGACGCTTCGTGTCCTTGATTATTAAGTACATTTTTTGATTGGAGACGATTTTTTATGTTACCTTGTAACCCTGGCGTTGGTACTTTTTATGATTCCTTCTCCCGCCTTTGGAAGGATAAACACGATAACCTCTCTCAAAGACCGCTTCCCCAAAATGAAACCTCTCAAGGGGAAAACCGCTGTCCTCTATCTCGGCGTACTTATCCGTGCAGGCTCCTGTTATAACACTCTGAAAACAGGAGGTCGCCTTTCCTATATCATGGGTGGCCGCCAGAAATACCGCTGCCGACAAAAACGGCTCATACTCTATCTCAATACCTTCAACATATATTGGCTAAATCTTTTATCCTTCAACACACAAATTCTAAAAGCTTATCAACATTAAGAGTATAAATCTCATATGATTGATGCTCTGCGCCAAAGACCCTGACAAGCCAATCCATCACGTAC
>CAJURT010000020.1 GCA_910588875.1 uncultured Lachnospiraceae bacterium | reverse complement strand
AGGAAAGCTTCCCCATTTTAATGGAAATTACACCGATGCCATTCTCATAAAACCATGCGAGATTGCACTGCCCATCTCTGTCCCCATGTTCCGCAAAACCGCTGTTTTCTTAGAGCAAGATTCTGCCACATAAGCAAAGCTGCTGGGAATGAAACCCTCTTTTGGATTAAATACTCTCCAGAACAGGCAGCATATGACGTATATCTGTCCACTGTTACATTTAGAAGAAATATCAGATTGTAAAGAACCGAAGAAAAGCCAGATGTATCGATATCTGAGACAGATAAGTTATACACCTATCCAAATTACGGATTCCATGTCAGCCGTTGCCGAGCAGATTATTGATATGGGTATCTTGACAAAAAGAGTTATGACGACTGTCAGCATATCGCTGCCGCAGTCATATACGGCTGCGACTGCATTATTGGAAAGCGAGGTATGACTATGGATAAGTTAATAATCAGTCCGGACTTCACTATCGAGGACATCCACAAAATAAGGGAATATAACTATAATATCACAAAAGACATGACTCCGCAGGAAAGGCGTGATTATTACAATAAACGCGGCATGGAAGTACACAGACAGATTCAGGAAATGCAGTTACAGGAAGTATAGGTATAAGCAGAAAATAGTGCATATAAGACGAAAATATATATGCACTATTTTCTGTCATAAAGCAAAAGAACAAAAACGGAAAGACCGACATTTGAAATCCGTGGTGCGACCACCAAGCCTACGGAGACAAAAATTGCTTTCAGTTTACCCCTGCTCGAACTTCTCCCGCAGCTTCCCCAGCGCCTTCTTCTCAATCCGGCTCACATAAGACCGGGAAATCCCCAGCGCCGCCGCAATTTCCCGCTGAGTCCGGGGCTGTTTCCCGAACAAACCATACCGCATGCCGATCACATCCTTCTCCTGTTCCTTGAGGCAGGACCAGTATGCTTCGTAGAGTTCTTTGATATCCTGATCCAGGATCAGATCCTCCAGCACCTCCTTATTCTCCATCTCGATCACATCCACCAGGCTGACCGCCTCCCCGTCCTTGTCTACTCCGATGGGTTCGTAGAGGGAAACCTCCTTGCTATACTTTTTGCTTGCCCGAAGAAGCATTAGGATTTCATTTGCTATCCTCTCACAAGGGCGTCATCCGATCCGGCCGGAAACACATGTATCCCGTCCCATGACCATATGGCACTGGGGAGGTGTTGTGCGGTTCCCTTATCGGTAAAAATCCATTCTTTCTTTGCGGATCTTCTCCGCCACCGCCTTGGCAATATCCTCGTCCACAATCAGGACGTTTACAATCCCGGCCTTTAAGGCCGCATACACAATGTCAATCTTTTCCCTGCCTGCGGCAATCCCCACCCGGTAGTCCTTCTGCTTTAACATGGGCAGAGGAATGGAGACGGTCATCTGATCAATTGCAGGGCTGCAGACCCTGCCTTCACTATCCAGTATATGGAGGCACACATCTCCCACAGCACCGCTCTCCATGATATTCTGCCACTCCTCATCCGTCATAAATCCCCTTTGGGTCCAGAAGGAGGACCGGCTCATATCGCCCAAAGTAAACAGCGCCACATTGGCCCTTTCCATATATTCTGTGACCTCACGAATCTGTTCCTCTGCCATAATCCCATCCCTGGCCTCATTGCTTCGGATCATCAGCGGCACAGGAAGCACATAGGGCACTCCGCCCCAGGTCTCTGCAAACTTCGTTACGGTCTCAATCGCATAAATATTCTGAATAAAATTGGTGGGAATTCCTCCCATGGACACCACGATAAGATTGTCCAGATCGTTTCTGGGAATCGCTCTCTGGGCAATGGTATACATGGTCCTTCCCCAGCCGGCCATGATAATATCACCGCTTTTCACCATGGAATCCAAATATTTGGCGGCAGTCTCTCCCAAAGAAAACAGATTGTTCTCCCCCACTTTGCTGGGGGTCACAATCACCCTCCTTAGCTGAAAATGGCTGCGGATATCCCGTTCCAGATGGCTCTCTGCCTTTGTTGGATCCTGAATCTGGATCATAACCACATTCTCTTCTTTTGCCATGGCAAGCAGCTTTGACACGTAGGGTCTGGAAATTCTTAATTGTTGGGCAATCTCTCCCTGGCTGAATCCGCTCTCATAGTACAGGCGGGCCACATTTACCAGCAGAGGCATTTTGCTGTCTGGTACCAAACCGTTTCCTCTTTTCCTTCCACACGATTCGTTGGAATTATTTGCCATTATTATAGTATATTTAAGTTAGGGAAGTCAATTCCTTTCCCTCTTTTCCCTCATCAGCTACAGCGGCATAAGCCTGTTACTGCAGCCGCACGTAAACAGCAGCATTAACTCCGGATCCCTTTTCGTCAGCTGCCTCATTAAAAAATTCTCCCCATCCAGCATCATGGACATGGGTTCTTTTGGGGTGTATTCCTTCCATAAAGGCAAACCGTCACGGTTCGGATCCCCTGTCTTTATGAACTGAATCCAATACTGATTCATAACCTGTTCCAGGTAAAAATCCTCCTCTTTAAACGGCCTTTTGCAGTTGTGCAGGTTTCCGAAAGCATACCAGATACAAGCCGAATGAAAGGGCCCCGGATTGTCCTTTCCGGGCACATCCCTGCAAAAAGAATAGGAATAAGCCTTTTTTCCGGGAGACGAAGCCATATACTCACACAGGGCAAGAGACCCGCCGTTCATATACCAGGCAAACCAGCTGTTAAGCCGGGAATCGGCCTCCTTATCATCTGCCACCTCCGTTTTGGCCAGCAAATCAAATTCACAGCCGGGAAGATAGGTTTCCGCCATCTGCCGGTAGTTTTCCTTTGTCACCCCCGAAATCCGGGGCATTATCATAGTCTCCCTGGATGTGGCTCCGGCAATCATGGCCTCTATGTGCGTCTGACCTGCCATAAAGCTGTGCCCAGGGCTCTTATCAAACACATATCCGTCCTGACAGCAGCTGTTAAAATCCGGATTTCCCTTTGACGTATAGTCCAAATATATCCTCATCAGTTCTTCTGCTGTCATGGCCCGCAGTTCTGGCAGAGAACGCTTTTTTGCATACTCCATAAAATGCATCCCATTTTCCTCTGCCTCCCTCTGAGGCCTGTAAAGCCACCCGTATTCTTCTGTGGGCGTGATCACTCCGCTCTGCAGAATCACCCTGCGGATCATCCCCCTTGTCTGGGGAATCACAGCCATTGCCTGTGCGGAAAAGGAGCCTGCCGACTGTCCTGCCACCGTGATGTTGTCCGGATCCCCGCCAAACTCCCGGATATTTTCACGGACCCATTTTAGGGCTGCCGCCTGATCTAATATTCCGTAATTCCCGGAATGTCCCTTTTGCTCCTTACTGAGGGCGGGATGGGCAAAGAATCCAAAAATATTCAGCCGGTAGTTGACAGACACCACCACGATTCCCGACCGGGCCATCGCCTCCCCATTGGTGCGGGGCTCATGGCTGTATCCCTGCCTGTAGCCGCCGCCGTGAATCCAGATCATCACCGGAAGACCGTCATCCCTCGTCTCGGCCGGCGTCCATATATTCAGATAAAGGCAGTCCTCCCCCCATAATGGCGGATAGCGATGAAACCGGTGCTGATAAAATTCCTTCCGGTAAAAATCCTCCTTCTCCCGCTCCGGCTGAATACATGCCGGTCCGTAGAATTCACATTTTCTCACTCCCTCCCAGGCATCCGGCGGCTCAGGCTCTCTCCACCGGTATTTTCCAACCGGTGGCCGGGCATAGGGAATCCCCCGGAACAATGCCACCCCTTTTGTCTCCGTAGCCACTCCTTCCACCTGCCCGTACTTTGTCCTTGTTCCAAGAATCATTATGTCCCCCTTTTTTGCAGGCATCCTTGAGAAAAACCTATCCGATAACCACCGATATTCCCTCAGGAATCACCGTAACCTTATAATCATCCTTTTTTAAAATTCCTTCCGCCAGATGAAAGGCTTCCTGCACAGAGGCTGCAGGAATCATCTTTAAATTTTTCACCGCGTCTCTGTCCGCCTCACTTACCAGAATCACCGTATGATCTTCTAATATGCGGGCAAGGATCTGGGACTGCCATTGGTCCGTAACGGTTTTGTCTGGAGGAACCTTTCTGAAATCTGTCAGCATATCCGATACCCTATCCCATTTTCTAAAGGTCTCATAAAAACCAGAAGCGCCCACTCCATCCTCACAAGCGCCTAAGGCAATAATGACCCCTCCTTTTTTGCAGGTGGCCCCGGCCGAGGAAATCCCCTTTACCATCTGATAAATATTCTGATCCAAAGGATATCCGTTGTTGGTGGTCACCACCACATCTGCCATCACCGGAGCACAAAGGGTCAGTTCCCGGACAAACCGGCAGCCTGCCCCATGGGCCAGTTCTCCGTCCCCCGCAAAGGATGCTATCACCTGCCTTTCGGAATTGAAAACCACATTCACAATATAAGCCAGCCCGGCTTTTTTCGCGGCATATACCATATCCTCATGTATGGGATTTCCCTCCAGGATTCCTGCCCGGGCACAGGGATGATCAATAAAAGCACTGTTATGATTGTAATGGACACAGGTTCTGGAGGCAATTCCCGGCAGCACACTTTTTCTCCCGCCTGAAAAACCTGCAAAAAAATGGGGCTCTATAAATCCCTCTGCCACCAGAAGGTCTGCCCAAACCCCAAGACGATTGATTTTCAACTCTCCGCCGGAAGGAAGCGTTCCCAAAGAAACCAGATTTTCCTCATCCTCGCAATCATGGGTCACGATCTCCTCCTCGGCCAAAAGTTCTTCACCGAACTTCTCTTTAAGTTCCTTCCCGGTCATTTTCCGATGGCAGCCGGTGGCCACCAAAATCCGGATTCGCGCTCCTGGGCTGCCCCGGCGCAACTCCTTAAGCATCAGGGGAAGAATCACCCTGCTTGGCACCGGGCGTGTGTGATCGCTTGTAAGAATCACAATATCTTTCTTTCCCTGGGCCAGCTGCCAGAGCCTTTTGCTGCCGATGGGATTCTCCATGGATTCCCTCACAATCGTGACCGCATCCTTCTCGGGAACACAAGGCCTCCCCTGCAAAATCCCCGCAAGCCGCTCCCGGGGCAATTCAAAAGATACCGCGCCTTTCCCGTAAGGCAGTTTCATCTCCATTGTCTCACCCTCCTTCTTTCGGCACAATCATCTTCTAAATACCCCTCACCCCTCAATCAAAATAACCGTCAGATCATTGAGGCTAATATTCTGCTCCATGTGGATCCCGCTTCCCAGCCGCCACAGAATACCGGAAGTATCGTGGTTCTTTAAGGCCTCCTCGATAGACAGCCCTCTCTCCTCTGCCAGTTCTGCCGTTGTCCCGTCCACAATCCCGCCTCCCAGACAGAAGGGCGCTCCCGGGATGTGAATACCCCCCGGCCCGTCGGTTCCGTCCGAATCCACAGAGCCGATCACAATCCTTTTGCTTCCCCGGATCTGTCTGGCACAGGCCAGGACAAACTCCTGGTTTCTCCCGCCAACTCCCGCCTTCTTTTCCACAGTCACCAACATCTCTCCGGACGAAAAAAGCACCACCGGAGCTTTCATGGGCTCCTCATACTCCTCAATATTTCTTGCAATGGCAGAGAGAATCCTCCCGCACTCCCTCGCCTCTGCCTGTATGACCTGGCTCAGCACTGCACTCCGGTATCCCAGGCTTTCTGCCTTCGCCCTGGCTGCCGGAAGAAAATGGGCACAGTCCGGCATGATCCCGAAGACCCGAAATCTCATTTTTATAAATTCCTCATATTTCACGGTCTCCTGTTCCTTCGTACCCTTTTTTAGAAAGCTGCGGACAGAGGCAGGACAGTTCTCCCATGCATCATACCTTTTTAAAATCTCCACGGCCTGAGAAAAGGTGGAGGCCTCCGGCAGGTTGTGAAGCCACACATTTCCCTTTAACAGTCCTTCATAGTCGTGCCGCTTGTCCTGAATCACATGGTGGTTGGCGTCTGTCACAATCAGGTGAAATTGCATGGCCTTTGCAAAAAGCCGGGAAAGTTTTCCCCCCTTTAACTGATCCAGATGGTTCCGGACCACGTTCAGTTCCACCGTGGCAATTCCCTTCTCAATCTGCATCATTGCCGTGAGTTTCTGCACATCCGCCAGGGAAATCCCTTCCTCCGGAAGAGTGAGGAGAGAACTTCCTCCGTTGGCAATAATGGTAAATACCACATCCTGTTCTGTCACCTGCCGGGACAGCGTCCTGATCCTTTCACAGCCTTCCACACAGCCCTCATCGGGAACCGGATGGGCCCCGTAACACACCTGGATTCTCTTTAGCTTCGGTCTGTCCCCGTGCTTTACAATAATCACGCCGTCTGTCAGAAAATCCCCGAGGGCCTCCTCTATGGCCATAGCCACCCGGCCTGCCCCCTTTCCGGCTCCTACCACGTAAATGGCTCTGGTCTCCTTTAAATCAATAACCTCCACTCCCGAGCGGGGATCCCCCTCTGCCTCAAACCGTTGATTTCCCACATACAGCCTGTCCTCTTCCCGGCGAAAAAGCTGTCTTGTGTTCTCGTAAGGGTCGGATGCCGAAAGCCCTGCCTCCATGATGGAGAGCACGTCCTCCCTGCCCTTTTTGTTGCCCTGGGCAGTCAGCCCTTCTCTGTTTAAAATACGCAAGCATCCCACTCCCTTCTCTCATCTCTTATCACCCGAAGTTCTGCATTTCCTTCGGCTTCCTCCAAAAGAGGGGCAGAAATCCAGAAGCTGCTTAAATCTCCTGTATTTTTAATCCACACCACCCTGGCATCCCGGCAGGCATTCCTGCGGATACAGGTGTAGAGACAAAACCGGATGGCCAGTTCCTCATTGGGAAGGACTGCCGGAATCCGTATCCCTTCCGTGTCTCTGCAGGTAATGCCATTGACGTATACGGGCATCAGGTCGATTTTTTCATACATTTTTCTTGTAATGGCATCGGCATTGCCCATACCGGCGCTGTTGCCGTCGGATTTGTCCGTCAGGTCAAAAACAGCGATTTTTTCCGCGTGGGGAGCCCTTCTTCCCAGCACGCAGGAGCGGCCGGTCACATTGGGATCCATGCCGGCGCCGCTGATATCCTTCCCCGCCTCCTGGACAATCAGAAGGTCAAGATAATCAAAAGGAATCCGGGGCATTAAAGACTTGGAATAGCTTAAAAGTTCCGGTTCCCTCAAAAGGATGCGCTCTGCCTCTACCGCTTCCACCAGAGCCGGCTCATGGACGCTGTTCTCCACAATCCCCACCCCAAAAATCACCGGGGCCTTTTCCAGGATTACCTTCACAAATTTCAAAAGATTATCTCCCATACGGGGAAATCCCTCCCTGTGGCAGATGGAGGCCCCCTGCTGCTTTCCCAACCCGATGACCAGCATCTTTACAAGCCCGCTTTCCACCGGCCCGGAAAAATCCGTGTGGGCCTTGATCCTCCCTACAGGAATAATGTGATCGGCCCTCATGGCATTGGCGTCCAGATAAACCTCCAATCCGTCCGGGGTCTTTCCCAAAAGAACCGTCTCCATGGAAGAACGGATCTCCATTCCCACGGTTTCTTCTGTAATCCCGTAATGGCGCAGCACTTCGGTCTGGCCCCGGGCGTCCGCTCCTCCGTGGCTTCCCATGGCAGGCACTATAAAGGCAGTGGCTCCCCGGCCTCTCACCGCCTCTCCCACGGCGGAAAGTATCTCTCCTATGTGGTTGATCTCCCTGCTGCCCGCCGTGACGGCCACCTGCTGTCCGGGTAAAATCCTCTTAAGTGCAGGACAATTCTCAAGAGCCGCCTTCACCGTTTCCCTCACATTCTGAATCTGAGGCTGCCGGACAACCGATTCCACCTTCACAAACTTTGGTATCTCCACTGAGGACAAAAGTCCTGCAAGCATTTTCTCATCGTCTGCTGTTCTCATGCCTATCCTCCCAAATACGCCTTCTTGATATCCGGGCTGTCCATCAGTTCCCTGCTGTCCCCCTCTGCCATCACCACCCCGTTTTCCAGCACATAGCACCGGCCGGAAATGCTTAAGGCCGCAAAGGCATTCTGCTCCACCAGCAAAACGGGAAGCTTTTTCTCCCTGTTAATCCGCAGAATCACGTCAAACATCTCATCCACGATCACCGGGGCCAGGCCCAGAGAGGGCTCGTCAAACATGATCATTTCCGGCTCGCTCATCAGTCCTCTGGCAATGGCCAGCATCTGCTGCTCCCCGCCGCTAAGAGAGCCTGCCAGCTGTTTTCGCCGATCCTTAAGCCTCGGGTAAATGGTGTACATTTCCTCCAGCAGATCCCGATATTTGGCAGCGGAATATTTTCTGGAAAAGGCCCCCATTTCCAGGTTGTCCTCAACCGACAGACCGGCGAATACCTCCCGCCCCTCCGGCACATACACGATTCCCTTTTTTACAATCTGATCGGTTTTCAGCCGGGACAGGTTTTCCCCGTGAAAAAGGATCTCTCCGGATCTGGGATGGTAAATCCCCATAATATTGCGCATCAAAGTAGATTTTCCCGCCCCGTTGGCCCCGATAATGGAAACAATCTCCTGCTCCTTCACATGAAGACTCACATCATGGAGAACGTGCACCTTCCCGTAGGCCGCATTCAGATTTTTGACTTCCAGCATATCCACCCCTCCTACGCTTTTTTCTGGTAACGGTCACCCAGATAGGCCTGAATCACCTCCGGATTGTTCTGTATCTGGGCCGGCTTTCCCTCTGCGATCTTGGAGCCAAAATTGATCACTGTAATTTTATGGCTGATATTCATCACCACATCCATGTTGTGCTCAATCAAAAACAGATCCACACCGCTCTCATAGATCCGCATCAGGATTTCCATCAGTTTTTTCCGCTCCGATGGATTTAAGCCGGCCGCCGGCTCATCCAGCAGAATCAGCTTTGGAGCGGTCATCATGGTCCTGGCCAGTTCCACCATCTTCATCATGCCATAGGGAAGTCCTCCCACTCGGCGGTTTGCCACATCCTGCATGTTCATCAACTCCAGAATCCGCCCGGCCTCCTCCTCCAAACGCTTTTCCTCCTGCCTTGCCAGCCGGATGTCCAGCAGAAACCGAAGGATTCCCTCCTTTGCGTAAAACATATGGCCTCCCACCATCAGATTCTCTTTAACAGTCAGCGTGTGGAACAGCTTGATATTCTGAAAGGTTCGCCCCAATCCCAACCGGCTGATCTCGTGGGTGGGCTTTTTTGTGATCTCCTGTCCGTGAAAGACAATTTTTCCCTCCGTGGGGGCAAAAACCCCGTCAATCATGTTGATGGTGGTGGTCTTTCCGGAGCCATTGGGCCCGATCAGCGCATGAATCGACCGCTCCTCCACGGAAAAACTCAAATCATTGACAGCCACCAGACCTGAAAACCTCTTTGTCAGATTGCTGATCTCTAAAACACTCATTCTCCTGCCTCCCCTCACGAATCTTTCCTTTTAAAGGCTGTCAAAATCCCGCCCGGCATAAAAATAATGCATAAAAGTATCAGAACGGAATAGGTAAGCTGGTAGTATTCCCCCGTAAACCGCAAAAACTCCGGCAGCATGGAGACAATCACCGCCCCTAGCATACACCCCCACAGATTTCCCATTCCTCCGATCAGAATCATTACCACAAAGGACACGGACAGATTCAGGGTGAAGGAGGAGGCATTGATGTAAGTGGAATAGTGGGCGTACAGGCTTCCTGCCACACAGCCGTAGACAGCTGCCAGGGTAAATGCCACGATTTTAATGTGGGCTGTGTTGATTCCGCAGGTCTCCACAGCCTCTATATTGTCGCGTATGGCCATAAAGGCCCGTCCCCACTTGGAGTGGATGATCCTGTATGCTGTAAAAGCAAACAAAAGCACAAACCCCAGAATAAAATAGTAGTTCTGTGTTTTGGTGACAATCTCATAGCCAAAAATCGTAAAGGGCGGGATATTTCTCACTCCCTGGGCTCCCCCTGTGACAGAGGTCATATTGTTGGCCAGCTGTCGGACCACCTCTCCAAAGGCGATGGTGGTCAGGGACAAATACACCCCTTCCAGACGAAAGCTGGGATATCCCAGGCCCACACCGATCAAAAGCCCCATAACGGCTGATGCTGCCATGCCAATCCAGGGAGACAGAGACAGCCTAGTGGAGAGAAGGGCTGAGGTATAGGCTCCCAGACAGAATATTCCTGCTGTTCCCAGATTCATCTGGCCGGTCATCCCTGTAATAAAGTTCAGCCCAAAAGCAATGATCATGTAAATCAAGGTCAGGCAGAACATGGTCACATAGTAAGTGTTGCTGACTGCCAGAGGAAGCACAAGGGCAAACAGGATTGCCAGAGGATATTTCATCTTTTTAATCATATTCTCCCTCCCTATTGTTTCTTTCCCAAAAGACCGGTGGGCTTTACCATGAGAACTGCAATCAGAAAGACAAATGCCACCACATCCTTAAAGGTGGAAGGAAATACCATGCCGGCAATATTCTCCATAATCCCCAGAATCAGGCCGCCCACAATGGCTCCCGGAAGGGAGCCAAAGCTTCCGATCACCCCGGCGGCAAAGCCCTTAAGGGAAATCATGGTGGCCATGGTGGAACTGACGCTGAATACGGGAATCACGGCGATCCCCAAAATACAGCAGATGGCAAAGCTGATGGCAGTGGTTATGGCCATATTGCGCCTTACGTCAATGCCCATCAGGGACGCTGCCGTCTTGTTGGATGCCACGCAGCGCATGGCCTTCCCTGTCTTTGTCTTTCTCATAAATAATTCCAGAAGAATCACGATGGCCAGGGATATTCCGATAATATAAATATAAGCCCTTGCAACGGCCAGGCTGCCCACACGGAACATCCCGTTCATAAAGCCCTTCACCGTCATGGCCTCCGGCCCGTAGAACAGGCGCACCGCCTCATTGATGATATTTCCCACCATCACCGTGGCCATAATGGCACAGAGCCGGTTCATATTGCGCAAAGGGATAAAAATCCCCACAGCCACCGCCACTCCCAGCACGGCTACCAAAAACACAGCCCCGGCAATCCCCGGAATATACCCCATTCCCATGTCCATAATCATGGTGCCTGCATAGATGTAGGCGCCCAGCATAATGATCTTTTCATGTCCGAAGTTCAGCAGTCCCATGGAATTCCAGATCAGCGTATATTCAATACTGACCAGGGCATAGACAAACCCCATGGCAATGCCGCTGACCAGAAGCTGTATCACCATTGTCACATGTATTCCCCCTTTTCCGACTCCTTACCGGATCACGTCGATATACTCAATGGACAATCCCTTGCACTGACCCAGGATTATCTCATGAATCATCTCTCCGTCCTCATTGCAGTTAAAATCTCCCACAAGTCCTTCCACTCCCTTTGTCTCCCGAAGAGCCTTGGCCACTGCCTCCCCGTCCGTGCTTCCCGCACGCTCAATGCCGTCAACCAGAGCGTATACGGCGCTGTAATAGGCGGCGCAGTGAAGGTCAATACTCTCGTTTTCGCCGTAAGCCTCCCGGTAGGCCTTCATAAAGTTCTGAATCTTATCGGTGGGATTATTGCTCAAAAAGTCCGTAACACAGTACCAGCCCTCTACCCAGTCCTCCTCCAGCTGAGCCAGACAGGAATCCACCGCCAGAGACGGGTTGGTGATGGTAGGCGCCGTCAGTCCCAACTCGTACATCTGTCTTGCCACAATGGGATAGGCAGCCTCCGTGGCCCAGATCATGACACCGTCACATTTCTCATTGATGCATTTTAAAATCTGGGAGGTCACATCCGTATCCTCATTGTTGAAGGACTGGATACAGTAAGGGATCCCTGCCGAGTCCAGATAGGCGGTTGCCACCTGCATACCGCCGGTTCCGAAATCATCCGAACCGTGAAGAATGGCCACCTTCGTTGCCCCGCAGCTGTCCACCAGATAGGACACGGCCGCCGATGCCTGAAGGGTGTCCGATGCCCGGATCCGGAACAGGTAATCATTATCCACATCGCTCACAAATTTGGGACTGGTGCCTCCCACCAGCATGGGAACCTTCCCCTGCTTGATAATAGACTCAACAGCCAGACCCTGGGTACTGTAATGAGGCCCGATGACGCCCACCACATTCTCGCTGACCAGCTTGTTGATAGCATTGATCCCAATATCCGTGGTGTTGCTGCAATCCTGTACATTCGCGGACAGCTTCCGCCCTAAAACGCCTCCGTTTTTATTGATCTCATCGATTGCCAGCAAAACTCCGTTGCGCATGTGCTCACCGTTTAAGGGATAGCCGGTCAGAGTGGCCATCACGCCTATGCTGATATCCCCGCCGGAGTTCTCCTCTTTAGAGTCTGTCTCTGTGCTTTGGCTGTCCGTATTTGCCGCCTCCGCCTTAGTGTCGTCTGCCTTTGTCCCCTGAGCCGCCCCGGGACTTCCCGACCCGGAGGCCTCCTGTTTCGGGCCGCCGCATGCTGTCACGGAAACCGCCAACAAACCTGCCAACATAATTTTTGTCCACCGCATTTTTTTCATAGCACTCTTCTCCTTTTCTTTTAATATCCAATGTTATGAAACATCATGGTTCCTTGGTGAGAATCTCCGCCCCCGCAGCCCCTTTGTCCCCGTAAAGCGGGCCTTGCTGCCCAGTTCCTTCTCAATCTCCAGAAAACGGTTGGCCACAATTCCCACTGCCATCTCTCTGACCGCACAGGCATTAATGCCTACGCAATAGTCTGCAATCGCCTCTCCCTCCCCTCTGCTCTCACAGGGCATAACCCCGTATCCGTTCCGGTAAGCCAGCTGCACCATCTCCATGGTCTCGCTGATGGTTCCCACCTGATTTACCTTCAAAAGCACCGCGTTGGCCGCCCCCATAGCCGCCCCGTGAGCCAGCCGCTTCGGATTGGTGGTAAAAAGATCATCCCCCACAATCTGTATATCCACCTGTCTTACCAGTTCCGCGTGGCTTTCATAGTCGTCCTCAAAAAACGGATCCTCAATAATGACAAAGGGATAATCTCTCACCGCACGGACATACAGCTTTAGCATCTCCTCCTTTGTCTTCGGCCTGGGATCAAAAATCCCCTTGTATCTCTGATCGGCCTTATCATAATAGCAGTCGGAGGCCACATCCATCTGTATCCCGATTCTGCCCTCATAGCCCGCCCTGCGGATTGTGTCTGCCATCAGTTCCCACAACTCCTCATCACTGTCAAAATGACCCTTGGGAATGGAAAACAGCCCATAGTAATCCGGCGGATAGATTCCCCTTTTTGTCATGGCCTCCTCCCACAATTTCTGTACCTCCCATCCTGCATAGGAGGCTTCTGCAAAAGAGGAAAAATCATGACACATAAAAGAGTAGGTAGGTTTGGTGTCCGGCGTGGTCACACAGCCCCCATATCGCTCATGGCCTGCCGCCGCAGGCACCCCCGGCACAGGAAGATACATGGCATTGATACCGCCGATGTGCTGATACAGAGGAATTCCCAGGCTTTTTGCCCCGGCCTTTAAGACTGCTGCCGACACGGCAGCTATGGAGTTCCCTCCTGCCCGTTCTCTCTTATCCCTGTCAAGGGAAAGCATGGCCTGATCCACCGCATACTGGTCAGACGCATCCATACCCACCAGCCTGGGCTCCAAAATCTCCTCAATAGCCCTGGCCGCTCCCTCCACGCCCATCCCGTCCCACCGGGTTCCTCCGTCATAGGAGAATTTCACCTCGTGAGTACCTGTGGAAATCCCCGCCGTACAGACAGCCCTGCCCTGCGCACCTCCTCTTGTCGTTACCACTGCCTCCACCCCCGGGTGATGCCGCCAGGTAAATACCTGCATCCCCTTCACAGATACAATCTCGCTTTTTAACATTTATCAAAATCCTCCTTGTGATTTTTTATTATATTTATTTTTGTTCCATATAATGTTTATAAATGTTCCTATCGATGAATAAAAAAACCAAAGATTTCTCTTTGTATTTTCTCTTTTACCATTAGTAACTTTTGTTTAATCATATAGTATCATATGTTTCTATTATTGTCAATAATTATAATCACTTTTCATATATATTATTTTGTTCTCTGTTTTTCTGGTTGATTTATATAAAATATCTTTTGTTTTATATTCTTTATACAATATATTTACCATTCCCATGGCATACCTCTCCATAAAAAAAACGGCCGCCAGCCCTTTGGGCCTGCAACCGCCTTTTCGTCCTGCAGTCTGTCTACACAAAATCCTCCCGCATGGGGGTAAAAATATCCACCAGAATCCCGTCCTCCACACACACGCAGCCGTGAATCACTCCGTCCTGCTTCAACAGGGTATCCCCCGCCTTCACCGTGTGTACCTCCCCGTCAATGGTAAACTCAAACACCCCGGAGACCACATAGGTGATCTGGGTGTGAGGATGGGAATGCATGGCTCCAATGCTTCCCTTGACAAACCGGTTCTCCACACACATCACGTCATCACAGTAAGCCAAAACCCTGCGTTCCACTCCCTCTCCGGCCGCCTGACCCTCCGTCTCACCGTGAAACACCCATCTCTGATTTTTTTGGGGATAGTCCATTTTCATTACCTCCTGTTAAAAATCCCTAAAAGCCGGCATTGATCACCAGATCCGGTATTTAGGGATTCACCTCGAACGGCTGATTTATTTCGTGACAGTTCCTAAACGGAGACGGTGGGATTCGAACCCACGTACCGGTAATTAGCCGGTAAACGCATTTCGAGTGCGCCGCGTTACGACCACTTCGCTACATCTCCAGAAGCATCAACGAACCCATTATACATGATATTCCCAAAAATGTAAATGGGCTGTTGATATTTTATCCTTCTTAATTTCCGAAAAACAACTCAACCCCGTCTGCCAGGCCATTCCCCAGCTTATCTAAAGAGGATGCCGAATAGTCAGATGCTTTGTCCCCAACCTCAATATCCACAGAGGGGACGGTTGAGTAGGAGGTTTGGGTCAGGTCCATGGCCATCTTCCCGTCTGAAAAAAGCTTTACGCCAACCCCCTTCAAACCGGCAATCAGGCTGTCCCCCAATGCGTGGTGCTCTTTCCAGTGGGAAGCTACAGGCTCCATGTTCCGGTAAGATGCCACATCCGGCACACTCATATAAAAGGCCCCTTTATCGCTGGATGTGGAATCATAGTGGATGGCAATATGGCAATCTGCCAGGTTGTTTGCCAACACTGTCCTTGCAATATTGTCCAGCTGGACATCATCCGATTCCCGGATCATCAATACATCAAACCCGCGGGCCAAAAGCTTATCCTTCAGCACTTTTGCCACTGCCAATGTCACTTTCGGCTCCGGTGTACCGTCAGCAAAGGCCATTCCGCTGCTGATGGCTGTGGCTGTCACCGCGCCTGCCGCCGTGCTTCCCCCTGTCACCTTCGGCGTACCGTCGGGATGGCACTGGGTCTTCACGCTGGAACCGCCCTTGGTTCCGTGCCCGGCATTGACACAGACCACCTTGCCTTTCCGGTTATTCCCTTCTGCCCGGTACAAGACTGCCTTTCCGGAATTTATCTTGGAAAAGTCGGCATATTTCCACTCCGGGTTCAAGCCAACCTCCCCGGACAGGCTTCCGGCTGTGCTAACGGCAGCAGCCGTCTCCTCTGCAGGCTTTTGGGTGGTAAGGAACTGGGATGAAATATAGTATTCCTTGCCCTCATAAACCACTTTGCTCCACTCCTTGCTGTAACCGGTACGCTGCAGTTCTGCCCCCCGGTTCAGTTTCGCAACCACCTCAGCGTTCTTCCTCGGCTCCGTCCTCACATTGAGATCCGTGGCATCCACATAAACCACCTCATCCCTCTCTTCCATAGACGGCGCCGTTTCTTTGGTGATCTCCGCATTCACCGGGCTGCACTGGGCATCCAATGTCTCGGATCCGCTGGCCGAAGCCGCCTTCTCTGTCTCCTCAGTCCCTTCATCGCCGCCTGTCTCTTTCTCCTGTTCCTGAATCCCAGACAGTTCAATCTTCTCATAATTCTTCATCTGGCAGCCTGCAGCCCCTATCATCACACTTAACAGCCCTGCCGTTAATCCTATCTTCTTCCACTGCCCTGCCTTACTGGCCTGCTTTTTATTGCCTGCTTCCTCGCAGCATCCCATCCTCTTCACCGGATTGTCCCTCCTCCAAGCACATAATCATTCTCATAAAATACCACTGCCTGTCCCGGCGTCACCGCCCGCACCGGCTCCAAAAAACGGCATTCTGCCCGGCCATCTCCCAATTCACGGACAATGCAGGCCGCCCCTTTATGGCTATAGCGGATCTTGGCTGTCACCTGCCGCTCCTTCCCGCTGAGCCCGCCGATTGCCATCCAGTTCAGTTTATCACAGATCAGCACATCCGTAAATACATCATTTGCATCTCCAATTACCACTTCATTGGTATCCGGACGGATCTCCACCACAAATACCGGCCTCCCCAGAGAAAGGTTCAGCCCTTTCCTTTGCCCAACCGTATAATGGATGATACCCTTATGCCTTCCCAGCACCTGTCCGTCCCGGCTGACAAAATTCCCCGGCTCCGGAATCTGGCTCCGTTCCCGCCGGATAAACCCCGCATAATCATGGTCAGGAATAAAACAGATCTCCTGGCTGTCCGCCTTGTGTGCCACAGAAAGCCCCAGTTCCTCTGCCATCTGCCGGATCTCCTCCTTGGTATAGGCTCCCACCGGCATCAATGTATGGGACAGCTGCTGCTGGGTCAGATTATAGAGTGCATAGGTCTGGTCCTTAGCCGCCGTGGCCGAGGTCCGAAGGGCGTACCGGCCATTTTCCAGCCTCTCCACCCTGGCATAATGCCCGGTGGCAATAAAATCTGCCCCCAGTCCCAGGCTCCGGCTCAGCAATGCCTCCCATTTCACAAAACGGTTGCAGGCAATGCACGGATTGGGCGTCCTGCCCCGGATATACTCCTCCACAAAGTAATCCATCACATGGGTTTTGAATTCCTTTTTAAAATTCATCACATAGTGGGGGATCCCCAGCTGCCAGGCCACCCGGCGGGCATCCTCCACCGCAGAAAGGCCGCAGCATCCTCCATTCTCCTCCGTCAATCCCGGCTCCTCATCCTGCCAGATCTGCATGGTGACACCCACCACCTCATACCCCTGCTTCTGCAAAAGCCAGGCGGCCACCGAAGAATCGACGCCGCCTGACATTCCTACCACTACCTTTTCCATCAGTATTCCTCATCCTCATCATGTTCGCTGATATCGCTCTTGGGCTGGGTAAGCCCCTCAATCACAATGCCGTTTTTCTGGGCATAATCCCACAGCGCAGCATGGATAGCCTCCTCTGCCAGCAAGGAACAGTGCACCTTCACCGGCGGCAGCCCGTCAAGGGCTTCCATCACCGCCTGGTTGGTGACAGCCATCGCCTCCCGGACGCTTTTTCCCTTCACCAGTTCCGTTGCCATGCTGCTGGTAGCCACAGCGGCACCACAGCCAAAAGTCTTGAATTTCACATCGCGGATCACCTGATTCTCGTCAATATCCAGATAAATCCTCATGATATCGCCGCATTTGGCATTGCCTACCGTCCCCATCCCGCTGGGGTTCTCGATCTCGCCCACATTCCTGGGATGTTCAAAATGATCCATAACCTTTTCTGTATACATAATTTTTCTCCTCGTTTGTCTCTTATCCTGACCGCCCGGGTATGCCGGACTGTCTCTGCACCCGCTTGCCTTCCCTTCACACCGAAAGCCGGCAAGCCGTTTCTCACCACTTCTGTTTTTTCAAAAAGTCCTCATAAAGGGGCGACATATCCCGCAGGCGGCCCACAATCTCCTTGATGCTCTCCACCACAAAATCCATCTCTTCCTTTGTATTCTCCTCGCTCATGGTCAGCCGCAGCGAACCGTGGGCTATCTCATGGGGCAGCCCGATGGCCAGCAATACATGGGAAGGGTCAAGGGAACCGGATGTGCAGGCCGAACCGCTGGAACCGCAGATTCCCTTGCTGTCCAGCATAATCAGGAGGGATTCCCCCTCAATAAACTGAAAAGCAAAATTGGCATTGTTGGGCAAACGGTTATTGCGGTCACCATTGATCCGGGTGTAGGGGATTTCCTCCATCACCCGCTCCATCAAATAATCCCGCAGTTCCCTCTCATGGCGCCCCCGTTCCTCCAGGGAGGGGATAGCCAGCTGTGCCGCTTTCCCCAGTCCCACGATTCCCGGTACATTCTCCGTACCTGCACGGCGCTTCCGTTCCTGAGCCCCGCCATGCATAAAGGAACGGATCTTTACACCCGTGCGGATATACAAAAATCCCACGCCTTTTGGGCCATTAATCTTATGCCCGCTGGCGCTCATCATGTCAATATGGAATTCATCCACATTGATGGGCAGGTGCCCATAAGCCTGCACGGCATCCGTGTGGAACAAAATGCCATGCTCCCTGGCAATCTCCCCAATCTCACGGACCGGCTGGACCGTGCCGATCTCATTGTTGGCAAACATGACGGAGATCAGGATGGTTGTGGGGCGGATCGCCTTTTTAAGCTGTTCCAGCTTTACCACACCGTTCTCATCCACATCAAGGTATGTCACCTCAAAACCATGCTTTTCCAGGTATCCGCAGGTATGCAAAATGGCATGGTGCTCAATCTTGCTGGTGATAATATGGTTCCCCTTTTCCCGATATGCATCCGCTGTCGCCTTGAGTGCCCAGTTATCCGCCTCCGTGCCACAGCCGGTAAAATAAATCTCCCTGGCCTGGGCACCGATGGAACCCGCAATAATCTCCCTGGCCTCCTGCATGGCCTTTTTCGCCGGTGCAGAGAAATCATATACCGAGGAGGGATTGCCGTAGCACTCGGTGAAGTAGGGAAGCATCGCCTCCACCACCTCCGGCCTCGTCCTCGTGGTCGCGGCGTTATCCAGATAAATCGTCTTTTTCATCTATCAAAATCCACCTTTCCGGAAAATAGTTTTCACATCAATCAGTATACCACTTAATTCATAGTATTTCAATATGAAATATTGTTATAAAAGAGGCATCACCCACCCAGTCCCCAATGCGCTGGACGGCATGGCAAACGCCATGGCTGGCAGCATGTCCGCAACCGGGAAATCCCGGATTTCCGCCATCCGGAGCCCGGTAGCCATGGGAAGGAAGCCGCCGCCCCCAAAATCCCTCCCCGCCACTACTGTCAGTATATTCACGATTGCCCCAATTGCCATTGTTTTTGCCCTTTTTGTTTTCCTTCCTTGCTGCCCCTCTTATCATCCTTCCCTGCTTTCCTTATTATAATCGATTCTTTTCCCATTGACAATCCAAAAAACCGGCAACGGTTCCGGCAATCCGTAAACAGCCCCGGAAGAAGGGAAACGCCAGGGCTCCTGGCAGGCAGCCCTGGCGTTTCCCTTCTTCCGGGGCGTGCCATGCTAAATACAGGTCACAAATCCCCCAGATCCATCTCCATCATCCTGCTAATAAAATCCTTATCCCCTGCCGCGAAACCCGCCGGCTCTTCTTCCGCCGGATCCTCCGGGTTCCCGGCCGGGCCGGCACCCTCAAACCGGCTCTGCATTCTTTCAGGATTCCCCGCAAATGCCGTCTCAGGCTCCGCCATGCCCCAGGCCTGCTCCTCGGTGCCTGGCATATGCCGTACCCTTAGCCGCCCTGCCATATTGGCAAACATCTCTTCCGTCAGGACCACATAGCCCTTCTGCAGTATCTCTTCCAGCCGCTTCCCGTCCCCACCGCAAAACTCTCTTGCCTTCTGCTTTAACAAGATATGGGCCACCCGGTGCAAGTCACAAAGCCTGCCGTAGGTGAATCCTTCCGTCATCTTTGCCATGGCCTTATATCCCAGCCCCGGCGCCAGCAAAACCCTGTCTCCAAACATCTGTTCCAGGCAGATTCCCCTCTCTTTCTCATCAGGAAGCCCGATCCCGCAGGGGAGCATAGACTTTTTCAGCAAAGGATGGACATCCTGGAGATCCTCCACAGTTGCCAGGACAGCACTGGGAATGTCCCTCTCCTTCAGCATACAGATATACTGGCTCAGCACCCACATTGCCTCCTCCTGCCCGGCAAGTTCCCCCAGCCAGTCAAAGAACAGGCAGAACCCGGCTTTGCCCTGCCCTGTGGTTTCGGAAAGGATTTCTTCAAAAAGTTCTTCTATCCCTCCCGGAGCCTCTGCCAGAGCCATCCCGGGAACATGGACAAACCCATATCCCGCCTCAAAAAGTTCCTTCGCAAAGGCCAGGGCCAGGGCACGTTTGCCGTTTCCTGCCGGCCCGTACAGCAAAAATGCATGTGCCCGCGGCACATTAAACCGGGCATCCAGCTGCCCGTCAGGAATGCACCCCTGAAACAAAGATTTCCAGTATCTGCACCCATACAGGCGGCCCAGGCCGCCAGACGGCACAATCCCCTGGTATGCTTCCAGCCATTTCCCCATCTCTCACCAACCCCTATGCTTCATCTATGTTCCGTTTGAATTTTTCTTCCCACTCATCCAGTTCCCGGATAATATCCTCCTTTGGCGTGGGAAGGCAATTTTCCTGCGCCCGGCTAAAAAGAGCCCTGGTCAGCCGGTAGCTTCCGTCCTTCAAAGCCTCCAGCGCCTGATCCTCACTCTTATAGGCCTGCATCAGTTCCTTTAAGGCCATCGCCTTTATTCTGGATACCAGCCGCTGGATGTCCCGGTAGTTGTAGGTGTCCGTGCAGTCCGCCATATCCCGGAAGCTAAACCCCTCCTCCAAAGGTATTACGGAGGAAAAATGCTTCTCAAAGGAGAACATCCTGGCCTCTGTATCCGGAAACGGCACCCGCACCAGTTCCACCCGGTCCAGCATGGCATTGTCCACCTGGTTGGGATAATTGGTGGCACCGATAAAAACAATCGGCAGGTCAGAATTGTTGATCCGGTTGTACCCGGTCAGGAATGCCGTAGTCAGGGAGGCGGCATACTCCGGCAGCATCGGCTGGGAACGGTTCTTGCACACCCCATCCACCTCGTCGATGAATACAATGCAGGGAGCATTTTTCTCCGCCTCCTCAAACAGCCTTGTGATAATCTTCTCGGCCTCCCCCACAAACCGGCTTAAGATATCTGATCCGGCCAGGGAAAGGTACTTATAATTTTTGTCCATCAGTTCATGGGCAAAGGCTTCGATGATGTAGGTCTTTCCACATCCCGGCGGGCCGATAAAAAAATAAGAATGGAGTTTTTTCATCTTTAAGAAATCCTTCAGACGGTTCAGCTGGGAATCGGCAATACATTCCCTTAACTGCTCCTTCAGTTCCCCCATGCCGGACACATCGTCAAAAGAATGCTTCGGCGCTTCCTTAAACCAGTTCTCCACCTGTGGCTCAAACCCGCCCTGCTGCCGGGGGGCAAAAGACCCCGGGCTGTTGCCCCCCGTAGCCCGGTTCCCCCCTGATGCAGGATCCTTCCCATTCTTATCCGCCTTTGCCCGCGCCTCATTCTCCTGGATTTCCTTAAAACGTTCCGGATTGATCACGCGCACGATATTCTTGATCCTCTGGTTTAATTCCTGCACTTTCCTCTGCTGGTATAACCGTTCCTCCCCCACACTCATCTGCGCCATCTCATACCGGAGGCTGGCTGCCTTCTGCAGGTAAATGCACTCCTCCTTGGAAGGAAGGTTCCCGTTTGCCAACAGGATATCGTCTGCCTTTTTCATATAGGCCAGGCAGAGGTTCTCCCTCGCCTGCATTTTTTCAATATAACTGTCCATCCTCAATTCCCCGCTCTACAGATTCCGCATCAGTTCGTCGATGTCTGCCATACTCTGCTCCAAGTCCAGATCCTCCCCTGTCCCCTCCGCAAACGCCTCACCAAAAGGCAGGATTTCTTCCATATCCATCATGATCCCCTCTTCCATATCCAGGCAGGAATCCACGCTCTCCCCCTTTAAGAGGCGTTCGATGACCTCATCCTCCACCAGGGAATCTAAGGGTTCCTTAAACATATTCTGCATGCCCCCCTCATCCCTCTGGGCAGCTTTGTCCATTTTGCGGATGCCTGCATTCAGCTTATTCACTTTTACCTTTTCCGTCCTGCCGTCAATCCGGTTCATGATCTTTAAAACTGCCCCCATCTCATTCATCGCCTTGCACAGTTCCTGGACAGAGGTGATTTCCCTCAGGCGGTCCTGGGCCTTGTTTGTAACGGCAAGGGAATAATAAGCATTTTTTAGGTTGGCCATTGCCTTGGGGTTATCCCGTTTCTGTGTTCTGCTATGCCGCAGGGCACGCAGTTCCCGCTCGATTATCACCCGGTACTTTCTCTGCAGCCCTCTCAGGCGCACTCCTGCCTCCATGATCTGATGATCCACATCCGGCTTTTCCTTTTTGGGGAATAATGGTTCCTTTCTCATCCTCGTATCCTCCCTTAGTTCTCAAGCATCTGGGAATTGTTCTGCATCTGCCCTTCGTTTTCCAGTTCCCGTTCCTGCATCAGCCTCATGCCTTCCCTGCGCCCTTCTTCCTCCTGCTTCAGTTCCCGTTCCATCTCATTATACTGCAAAATGGTGCCAATGATATAATCTCCCATAAGCGGGGAGGCAAAAATCTCCGCGATTGCATCCCCAAAGCGGTCGCTCAGATCTTCCAGCTGCCCGATCTGCTGCTGCAGGTCTACCAAACGGTTCCGGAACTCCGCCTCATGCCGGATCACATCGTCAATCATTTCCTGATTCACCTTCTGGGCCATCTCCGTGAGGGCATTCTCCTCGTTGCGTATAATCTGGTTGCAGGATACGATGGTTGTCTCGTTAAAGGCCATCTGCTGCTTTAAGGCCTTTAAGTTGTCGAAAAGCTTCACAGCCTCCTTCTGCTTTACCACCAGGCTAAAGGCATCTGCATTGATTGTCCGCACACTGTCGCCATACTGGTTGATCATTTCCACCAGATGGGGGTTCTTCTCTGCCTCCTCCATCACCTTCTTCCGGGCCTTCTCGAAATCCTTTTTCGCCTTCTCATACTGTAAAAGCTGATGCTCGATGCTGCGCTGCCGCTCATCCACCTTCTCGGAATACTCCACAATGGTGCGGTACTGCCCCAGCCTTTTTGTGCGCTCCTCCATGATTTCTTCCGCCCGCTCCCAATCCCCGGAGGGTATCGGCTCATGTCCCTTCCCCACCCCGTAGATCAGGGCTTTGACAATCCGGTCTGCCGTGTCCTGCCTTCCGTCCTTCACAGCCATGTCCAGATGCTGCGTCAGGTAAACCATGCTTTTATCCATGCTGCGGGTATCCAAAAGCGATGCCGATGCCCGGTTCAGCCGGTTGACCAGCCCACGGATAATCATCTTATATTCCTCGATAGCCTCCTTGGGAATCCTCCCTGTGCCATCCGCCAAAATCAAGGCCTGCATCGCGTTGCTCAGGCTCTCCGAAGCCTCCCGGACCGCAGCAGCCTGCCGTTTCTCTTCAGAAGGGGTCACCGTTTCCTCCCGGCCGCCTTTCCACGCATTTTTTACTTTATCCAATACACCCATCGTCTTCCTCCAATCCCTTTTCCAGGAACATTTATCCTTATTCCTTTGTCATCCTCCAAATACCGCCATAATTAACCACATAACCAGGCATATTATCAATGTGGGCACCATTGACATCAGGACGGCCAGCACAAAAAACAGGAAAAACTCCGCTGCCTTGAATATCCATTCCATCCCCCCGGCCGGAACCGGCAGGATATGTACATGGGCAAGGTAAAACCCAATCATGGCAAAAACCAGGTTAAATACCAAGGTAACGGATGTATTCCTCACAAAACCGTCATATCCAATCCTGCATATCGCAAAAACATTGGCAGCCAGCAGGATCACATTCACAATCAGTTCTACCTGAAAAATCTTCCTGCTGACCCACCCGTCCATGGAAAACAGGAAAAACCACACCAAAATCCCACCCAGGAAGGCCAAAAATGCCGCAATCCCTGTCAGCGGCCCGGGCCGGTAGGCAGAACGGGGAGGGACAAGGCGCAGGTTTAAATCCACGGAGTGGCGGACTGGCTTCTTCATCCCTGCCACCCCCTATCCATGGTAAACCACCAGGGAGAATGGCTGGGAAAAGGTATGGCTCTCCGGGTTTCCTAAAACCAGCCTGGCCTTCAGGCCCTCCATCAGCATCACCCCCACATGGCAGGAACCCGCGGTTTCGGGGAGTTTTGCCTGTAGTTCGTAGGCATACCGGATGCCGTCCTTCTTCATAAAAGCATGGATGGTAACCATTCCCTGGTCATCCACCTTTGTAAAATCCACATCGCTCCACAGAGGCTCCCCCACCACCAGCTGATCTGCCTGTGCCAGATCCAGATCCGCAATTTTATCCTGTTTCAGTTTGTTGTTTTCCAGCACATAGCTATACGAGGCAATCCCGATCACAACACCCCCCAGCCATTGCCGGATATAATCCTTCGCCATCTGCCGGATCCCCTGGATCTCGACGGTATTGCCCTCCACGCTCTGGATCACCGGAAATCCGCAAATCGGGCATTTCGCCCTTCCGTCCTCCATCTTCGACTGACATGCATAACAGATCATAAACCATTTCCTCCGTTTTCGAACACTTTCATTGCTGTACAATAACACCTTTGGTATTGCTCAAGATCCCGCTCTATACTCTCCATGGTATCCCGGAAATATTTCTGGTACTGGAGCAGGTCCTCCTTCTCTTTCTCCGATACCAGGTCAGACAGGATGAATAATTCCTCCCCTAAACAATCCCTGGCCTTCTGCATCGCCTCCAGCTGTGCGCTGCTGGCTTTCAGACGCTTCCCGTACTTCTCCGCCTCCAGGCTCTTAAACCACTCCTCCAGGCGCAGGGCTTCCTCCTCCTGCTGCTGCACCTGTCCCAGCAACTCCTTCTTCTGGCTCCGTGCATCCCCGATCCTTTTCTGCAGTTCCTTCAGCGCCAGTTCGGCCCGCTTTTTCTCATTCTCCTCCTGCCAGGCCAGTTCCTGGATATGCCGGTTCTTCCCCTCCATATCCTGTTTCAAACGCGCCAGTTCCTCCTCCTTTTCCTGTGCCTCTTCCTCAAGGCGCCGGTACTCTTTCCTGCGCACCTGGGCTTCCTGCTTTTTCTCCTCATAAATCGAGAGCAGCTTCTCCGTGTCCCCACAGCCAAGAGTTTTCTCCAGCGTATCAATCTTTTCCATCAGGCTGCGTCTTAAAGCATCGGAGTTCTGGACCTGCTCTCTCAGCCGCCGGTACTGCTCCTCCTTCTGGCCGAGCAGCTTGCCTGTTTCTTCTTTTTGTTTCCCCATGGCCTCCAGCTTCCCATCCAGCTGTTTCTTCTGTGCCCGCAGTCTCTCCAGTTCCCCTTCCAGCTGCCCGCAGGCGCCGTTCTCCCTCTCCCAGCCGTCCCTTACCTCTGCCAGCTGTTTTTGAAGTTCTTCCTTTCTGACCAAAAGAGCGGGGATCTCCAGTCCCTGGTAACTCTCCAATTCCCTTGCCAATGCATCACATTTCTCCTTTAAAGACGCCTCCTCCTTCCGGCTCTCTGCCAGTTCCCTTCTCCTGTCCTCCATGCTTTCCATGCTTTTCTTTAACTCCCGGACCCGCTGCTCCACCGCTTCCAGTTTAGCCTCGCTTTTGGCCAGTTCCTGGCGCACCTTCCCCAGCCGCTGGATTTTATCCTCTTCCACAGACTCCGCCGGGATCTGCCCCGCCATCCGCAGAAAAGTCCGCCCCATCCAGCAGAGCCGGGTGACAGCTACCTCCTCGTCGCCCGGAGGAAGCTTGTCCACTGCCGTCCCCCTGGCATCCTTGATATCTGCGCACAGATCATAAAACACATTCAGCACATCCGTCAGAGTAAAATCCTGCCTGGCCGCCAGGGCTTCCAGCGTTGTGCCCATCCTGTCAAATCTCATCCCTGCCTCCCATTTCTTTCCGAGAGTGCTCTTTTTTTGAGTGCTCTTTCCCAGATGTTATTTTTTGCTGTCTGCAAAAGGCTGGCCTGCATAAGTCACCTCAAACAGGTCACCGAATTTCGTCAGTTCCACCTCATGGTCCTCTTCCCCGATCTCTCCCCTTAAGACATCATAGTCATGGACATGGATGCTGACCACCCCCGAGGGGTCGATAGAAAATCCCACCACAGCCGTGTGGTACTGGTTTTTCACCACATTCGCCAGCTTTTTGGCAAATTCCTCCCTGGCAAGGGCAAAACAGGCCGTCCGGTCATCATGCCCGAAATTCACCAGGAACTTATCAAATCCCCCTGAAATGGCCTGGATCACAAAAATCTCATTGTCCACGCTTCCCCTCGCATAATATACCCTGTTAAATTCGATATCCTGCTTATAACGGATGGCATAGTTCAGGCAGACATTCTTGTTGATATCATAAGCCCACACGCCAATCGAATAAGCCGCCGTGTTGCGGATGCCGATAACCCCGGCAGCCAGCAAAGCCGCCCCCAAAGAAATCGCCCGTTCACAGTCTGCCTTGTTCAGGATGATATTTTCCCTCCGCTTGTCATAAAGGCTGAAACGGAATTTATCCTCAATCTGTTTCTTAACCAGGTAAAAATTCCCAAATCCCCCCACCAGGGCAATCTTGAAGGTATCCTGCCCCCCATCCATATAACGGATATTCGCTGCCTGCATAAACTGGATCATCTCATTCAGTTTTTCGTCAAAGATATTGCGGATGGTATCATTGTATACCTCCAGCAACAGGCCATAGGAGATCTCCACATCCTCCCCCTTATACTCGATGGTGGTAAACTCCTCCTCATACAGCCCTTCCCTATCATCAAGGCCATACTCTTCAAACATATCCTGGATCCGCCGGGTCCCCGTCTGCAGATCCAACTCCAGCGCATCCACGGCACGGTAATACTTCCCGTCCCGTTCCGGCTTCTTCCCCCCTAAGACCTCCGACTTCGCGATTGCACGGGACACCACGGTTTCCATGTAGACAATCCCGGCCTTCCCTACCTCCCCTTCCACATTCTCCCCGGCTCCCGTCCGCTCCAGCACCTTGATCTCCGCAAAGTTCTCCTCCTCTTTTCCTTTCCCTGCTGCCACCTGGGTGAGTGTGATGTCCAGGGTTCCGCCGCCGTAATCCACCAGCAGGATATTCCCCTCAAAATCCCTGCCCGTGCTGGTGTGGAAGTTATGTACAAAAAAGGCACTGGCCGCCGCCGGTTCGCTGACCACCTTCACCTGCTCCACAAAATCCAGGCTCCGGCAGATATCCCGCACTATCGTCCTGCCGTCCAAAGTGCCGATGCCGTCGCTCCAGACCTCCGGCACGCCCACAACCAGGGTGCCGATCCGGTCCTCATGCATGTCTGCCAAAACCTGCCTCAGCACCTCCCCGATAAACTCCCTGGCGATCCGTTCCGGTGTGTTTTCCCCGGAAAACCCCCTGGCCGCCAGCCTTTCAGGCTCTGATTCCGTGAGCATCATTTTAAATGCCTTAAATACGGTAATCCCCTTCTTCCCTGCCTGAGTTTTTGCCGCCATCCCAAATTCCATGGCGCCCTTCCCCACAGAAACAACGGAAGGGATATAGGGCATCCCCTGGCTTAAACTCAGCGCCTCCAGCGTGTGGGTCTCCTTCCTGAGCACCGAAACCGTAGTATAGGTGCTTCCGAAGTCCATTCCGATATTAACCATTGATCTGTACCACTTCCTCTCCGATTTCCCCCTGGTACTTTCCCTGTTCTTCCTGAAGCTTATCAAATTCCCGTTTCACTTCCGCCCAGCCCTCCGCCGACATCCATTCCTTCATGCCTGCCTTTTCCAGGCGGTTCTCACATTCCCGGGAAGACTCCGACAATTCTTCCATTAACTGCCGGTTCTCCTGGGACGCGCTGCGTATCAGGCCGGAAGTATACTCCATATTTTCTTTCAGATGGCCCACATCGCCTACTGCCATGCTGCTGATGGCCATCTCCAGCTTCTGGATGTTTTCCCGGCAGCGGCCTATGAGGGTCTGTTTGGAGGCCTGCAAATATTGCTGGTTGCGGATATCCTTTTGAAGGGCAATGATTTCTGACTTCCTGGCCATCATGGACTGAAGCCCGGGGGAACCCCCTCCCTGACCCTCAAAGTTCTTCTCCTCCCACACCACCTGGGGGTTCTTCTCCTGAAAATCATGCAGCTTCTGCATACAGCTGTCCATCCGCGCCTTGTATTCCCGAACCCGTTTGCAGTCCTGCTCATATGCCAGCATGGTATCGCAAAGTGTCTCCGCCGCCCAGATCGTCTCCTGGTAAAGCTGCCTGCGGGTATCCTCCTGCCCTGCATTTCCCTGCTGCTTCGCCCCATAACCGCACACACC
This sequence comes from uncultured Lachnospiraceae bacterium, assembly GCA_910588875.1. Taxonomy (GTDB): domain Bacteria; phylum Bacillota; class Clostridia; order Lachnospirales; family Lachnospiraceae; genus Brotaphodocola. The sequence continues at coordinate 35,773 of CAJURT010000020.1, read as the reverse complement.
ATACTCAAGGGCGGCAACGGCCTTCTCCATCGTCACCACATCCTCCCGCAGGCACGCCCGCTTCATGGCGTCGATGCACAGCTTGACATAATCCTCCGCCTGAGTATTCATCTGCGTCAGCCCCGGTTTCTCCAGATCCTCCCTGACACGTCTTAGCTTCTCCCTCATCATATCGGCAGAAAAATTTCCTGCCTTTTCTAAGATCCGGCCAAGAGGCAGCTGTTCCAGCCTGGACAGCAGCATATTGTCCTCATAGATCAGCCGCAGCCAGGAATCTTCCTGATAGTTTCTCACGATCCACTGTTCCATGGATGCCATGCTTCCCATCCCCTGGCGGATCTTTGCAATCTGGGCATCCAGCTTCCCCATTACGGATTTGTCTGCCAGGCATCCCCTTATCCTGCTTATCAGTCGCTTCCCATTCTCCGGGAACAGAGGCCCGGCTTTCTCCCGGAAGCCGGAAGAATGGTACCACCCCCATATAAAATCCCCGTAATCACAAACCCTTTCAAACATTTCCCGTCTTCCCGGCGCCTGTTCCATCAGAAAACGGGCCACCATGCTGTGGATCTGCTCCCGCTCCAGGGTGTTCAAAAAGCTGACCCTCTGCCCCAATTCTTCCCTCAGACGCTCATAGACCTTAATATTATTATCGGAATTAAAAATCCTGCGTATTTCCGGGAACAGATCTGACCGGAAGACCCCCTTCTCATCCGACAGGTAAGGAAGGCTTCCGTTGGCCACCACCGGCGCCTGGATCAAAATCAGATGCCCGCGGCTATAATTCTTCTCCGACAGCCTGCCAATCGCTGAAACCACCTCCGGAAACGCTCCCGCCTCACTGAAGGCCTCGATAGTAAACACAAATGCCAGGCAGGCTTCCTTTTCCCTTTTCATCATCTGGACTATCTTTAAAAGCAGCTGCTCATAGTTCTCCACCTTCACCTTTTGGCCTGCCTGGAAGCGGCTGCCTCCCTTCCCCCATAAGAGATCCAGAAACTTCTGTTTCTCATAATCCTCGTAGATGGCAGCGGAACTTTCATCCGCAACCGCCACCTCATAACCGCCTTCATCCCCGGATACGAAATAAACTGCGTCGTACCCCTTGCAACGCAGTTCTAAATACAGATACTGGCGCAGATTCAGTTTAAAAAGACTTTTTGTATAATATGTATCCTCGTTGGCAAATACCAGATGGCACAGCCCTGCTTCTGAATCAAATCTTCCCATGTCTTTTCTCCGGTGTCTATCATTGCAATATTGCCTTTTACGACATTATAGCATGTATTTTATGTGGTTGGTACAATATTTCCCGGGCGGGACAATGTTTTTCCAAAATATGCCTAATCCGTTTCCATCGTTTCACTGCCGGTTCCCAGGTCAATCTCTGATTTTTGTATTTCTTTCTGTATTTGTTCTGACAGCTGGTTCAGTTCTTCCTCCTGCTGCCTGTTTTTTGAATACTGCTCCTCCAACATTTTCTTTCGCAAAGACAGGCCAACCCATCCCCCGCCTGTACGTTCTGCACCAGCTTCACCCGTTTGGCCTGTTTCTGTCTCCTCAGGCTTTTCGTCAGGAATCTCCCATTTCTCCCTCCAGCCATCCATCGTGCCATCCGACTGATAGCAAAGAATGCACTCATTGATATCCTTTATCAGGGCATCCCTGTCTTCCACCCCTATAGCGACACCAATTCGGTATTCCATGCTCCATTCCTCTCCTTCGCTGGTAAAAGAATTCCAGATAAGATAAGGTTCAGAAAAATCACCACCCCATTGGTCTAATGACCTTTGGCTATTCTTCTCCACCTCAATAAATGCCACGTCATATTGGCCTGCCCAAAATGCCGGATTCATCAAAGACAGGTAGTCTGAATATGCAAATTCCGCTATCTCCAATTCATAATCAAACCCTAAATCCTCTGACAGCCTTTCGATAAAATCAACATCCAGCCCCCTCACAGTTCCATCCCCATCTGTATAAGAAAAGCCCTCTTTCTTTCTCATAACCACACGCAGCAGGCGGCTGTTTTTGTTTTCCGGCGTCTCATTCTCCTGTTTTTTCCCTCTCCCATCCTCCTCCGTCATCAAAGATGCGCTTTCTTTCTCATTGTCCTTTACGGCCTCTCTGTTTGCACCTGTCTCCCCGCTGTCCGGCTTTCCCCCTCCTGCCATGAAAAACACCACAAACAGCCCTGCCAGAAGTAGAATTCCTTTGCACAAATTCAAAAAACGGCTGTTTTTTCCGGATGCTGCCTGTGCCTTCCCTGAATCCGGAGCCCTCTCTTCGTTTTCTGGTTCCTTCTTCGTTTCTTTCTCACCTAACAAATTTTTTTCCAGCCGGATCCGCTGATTCTCATCCGGTTTGTGAAAAAACAGAAATTTTTGCTGGCCCAGATCCTTCTTTTCCTGATTTTCCGGCATGTCTGCCCTCCTTTTTTCTGCACTCCCACACAGCCCTTATCTCCCTGCTTCCTGCGAAAGTTTCCTTGTCCTAAGGAAATCAATGTAGATGGCAGCCAGTACTAAGCCTGTCTGGACTACATACCCCCAGTTGAAATCAATCCCCAAAAATCCTATCCCTGTATCTAAAATGCTGACAAATACTACTCCGGCCAATGTTCCATAAATGCTTCCCTTTCCTCCTTTTAAACCGGTTCCCCCAAGTATTACCGCTGTAACCGCATCCATCTGAGCCTTTACCCCCATATTTACGTGGGGGTAATAACCTGCCACCAACATCATAACCCCTGTCAGGGAAGCCAAAAAGCCACTCCATGCAAACACGCACAGGGTCACTCGTTTTGTAATCCTGCCCCTTAGCCCAGCGAATGTTTTATCCCTGCCTGCCGCATAAATATACCGTCCAAAACCGGTTCGGCCAGAGATAAGGAAACTGATTGCCAGCGCCACAAAAACAGCCGGAAAAAGCAAAAAAACCACATCGATTCCGCTGATTCTCTCTATCATAGACTCTATCGGGGTCTCTTTGATATAAAAATATGCAATCCCTGTCCCCAGCTGCGTGGTGAACAACGTCACAATGTAAGAAGGAGTTCCCGTCGATGATACGACATAGCCATTAAGAGCCCCCAGCAGGCTGCCGCAAGCAATCCCTATGAGCATACCTGCATAAACCGGCACACCTGCCCGCTCAACCACCCCTGCACAGATGCATCCGGAAGCTGCAATCACCGAACCTGTTGACAAATCGATCTCACCTAGCAAAAACACTAACATTGTCCCAAAAGCCAGGTATGTCATAAGCAATATATCCTTTAGGATATAGAAGAAGTTAGAAGATGAGGCAAATCCCGGATAAGCAATCCCGAACCCAACATACAGAATCAATGCCCCTGCTAAAATCCACATACTTTCTTTCCAGGTTCCGGCAGCCGGCCGGTTCGCTTCCTTACTGCCATCCCCCTCTTCTTCGCAGCCTTCCTCTCCTTCATATGGATAACCTGCCGGTTCTTCCAACAAAGCCTTTTCTGCCAAAATGATTTGATATTCATTTGGCTGGTAATAAAACAAAACCCTTCTCTGGTTAAAATCTGCCTTTTTCTGTCCGTTCTGCTCTTTCATCATTCCTGTCCTTAATATCCTTCTGTTTTTTATCTTTCCCTCTCATCATCCGGATATTTGATCTGTCTGATCTGCCCCTCTATCTTTTTTATATTCTTTTCCATATTCTTAATACTATCTTCAAAAAAAACCTTTTCTCCCATGGGCGTACAGCAAAATAAAAAATACAAACCAAAAGCAATGCTTAACACGCCAAAGAAAATAAAATCAGCATCCGCTTCAACCGTTCCGAATAAAATCAAAAACACCCCGATGGCAAAAAAATCACCATGCAAATTACCGAGAATCCCTTATCCCACCGTTCCCACCTCAGCCATGCCGATTTTTTCGTCCTAATCGCCTTTTCTATGCCTTCTATTCTTTTCTCCAGCACAGCTATCTTCGTTTTTTCTGCCTCGGACAACCGGCTATTTTCCTGTTCCGGCTGCCTTTGGGAATTGTTTTCTGGCTCTTTTTCCCCTGCTCTCCGGCCTCCCAGCAGTTCTTTCTCCATCTGTCCCCGCTGTTCCTCACTCAGGCGGTGGCAGAAAAGGAACTCCTCCCTGCCCAAGCCCTCTCCCCTTTGGCAAATCCTGTCAATTTCCTCTGCCATCTGTCTATAGATCACCCGTTTCATGGGGCCTGATAGTTCCATGGCACGGAGATAATCACCGTCTTCCATAACCGGCATCTGGGGCGGGGACGTGCATTCCGGCTCCCACGTCCCAGAGAACGGGTTTTTCCTGTAGCGGACCGTATAGCGGCTTAAAAACCTTCCGAAATGTGCTTCCGCGTCTTTGCTATACTCCTCAAGGATCTCGTCATAAACAGCCGTCGCCATAGGGAAATCCCCCATCTGACGGTAAATGTTTGCCTCGTCATATCTTTCCTCTCCACCCCGGTAAGGAACGGCAATCTCCACCCCACAATTGCTGCACGTAATCCCGGACAAACCAGTATCTGCCCTTACCTCAGACCCACAAACCATGCAACGAAACTTTATTTCCATGTACTACTCCCCTCTCCCTGCCGGTTCCTCATCCCTGCCTGGATTTCACCCCCGTCTCATCCCCACCGCGTCCCCGCCAGCATCAACGTATCCTCCTTCACATTTGACTTGTCAAATCCGCCGATATCCAGCTTTAAAAGACTGCTGCAGTTATAAAACATCCCTCTCATATCCTCTACCCGGGAAGTCCTGAAACGGCTTACATCCAGCTTTATCAGGTTGCTGCATCCATAAAACATATAGGACATATCCCTTACCCGTGAAGTGTCAAAATCCTTCACGTCCAGTTTCAAAAGACTGCCGCAGCCATTGAACATGCAGGACATATCCGTCACCTGGGCAGTGTCAAAATCCCTCACATCCAGTTTCAAAAGACTGCTGCACCCATTAAACATACAGGACATATTCACTACCTGGACTGTTTCCAGATTCCTGGCATCCAGCTTTGAAAGGCTGGCACATCCGTCAAACATGCAGGACATATTTGCCACCCGGATGGTATCAAACCCGCTGATATCCAGCGCCGGGAGGCTGGCACATCCCTCGAACATCCCAGACATATCCGTCACCTGGGAAGTATCAAAATCCCTCACATCCAGCCTGCGCAGCGCCCTGCACCCCCCAAACAGAAATGCCATATTCGTCACTCCGGATGTATAAAAACAATGGTTAAAGCAGATCTCCTCCAGGCTGCTATACCCCTGAAACAAACCGTAGCTGTTGGCATTTGCACGGATCCTCCCCTCTGCTGACACATACAGTTCATACTTATCCCCATCCGGCTTTACCCAGGCCGCTATGCTTTTATCTTTATCCGCTGACACATCCCAGCTGTCAGAAGGCTTATGGGCCAGGCTCCCAAAAAAGCTGATCCTGCTGATATCCTGCCGTTTTATTCTGCCCCCCAAAACCCAAGGTGTGTTATGGTCTGCCATGAGCACAGATTCCTTCGGCTTTTTTCTGCCTTCTTTCCCTCCCATCAGCTGCTTTTCCAGCCGTTTTGCCCCGTCCTGGCCTAGTTTGTAAAACAAAAGAACCCCTCCGGCGGCCCGGCCTTCCTTCCAGCGTTTGTCTATTCTCTCCCCCATCTGCCTGTAAATGACCTGAGCCAGCGGATCTGCCAATTCCATGGCACAGAGAAAATCCGGTTCCTGGAGGATCGTCCTCCGCCTCCAGCGGCTGCAGTAAGGCTCCCACTCCCGGGATTGGGGATCCCTGCGGTACCGGACCCCATAGCGGCTCAGCGCCCGCCTGAAATATGCTTCCGGATCTGCCCCGTCTTCCAAAAGAAGCTGGTCGCATACCTCCTCGGCGGCCTGAAAATCCCCTTTTTGGCAAAAATCATTGACCATATCATAGCGGTCCCCCTTTTCTGCCCATTTGGCAGGCACCAGAACAGGAGAACCACAGTATACACATCTTGTCACAGGAAGCCCCCTATCAACCTGCAGCCTGCCTCCGCAAACCGTGCATAACAGCATGCCCTTATCCATCCCGCTCTCTCCTTTTCATCCCCAAGGCATCCCTCAGGCCTTTTGCACTACCTTGGCCGGGATCCCTGCCACTACCGAATAGCCGGGCACATTTTCCGTCACCACTGACCCGGGTGTCACCACTGCATATTCCCCAATCATGTTCCCACAGATCACCGTTGCATTCGCCCCGATGCTGGCGCCCCGCTTTACCAAGGTCTCCTTGTATTCCTCCCTTTCCCCCGGCTGTCCCAAAAGACGGCCCCGGCCGTTGGCAAATACACAGGAAGCCCCGCAAAACACCCCGTCCTCCAACTCGACCCCTTCGTACAGGCTCACATTGTCCTGGATCTCCACATCATTCCCAAGCTTCACATTGCAGGCAATATGGACATTCTGCCCGATCACACAATTCCTGCCAATCCTGGCGCCCTTCTGGATATGGCAGAAATGCCCGATGCGGGTGCCTCCTCCAATCTGGGCATCGTCATCCACATAGCTGCTTTTATGTACAAAAAACGGTTTTTTCTGATTAGCCTTTGCCCCTGCCCGCAGGGAAGCCATAAACCTCCTCTGCCGGCCTTCATCCAGCCTGCAGAAAAAAAGGAAGCTGCCTGTAATAGACAATTCGTCTCCATCCTCTTCCCTGTTTTCTTTATGGTAATTCCGGTTCATTTCCTTCTGCCATGCAAAACTGACCTGCCCGGCAATCCATTCGAATACGGCCCGTGCCTCCCTGCCGGAAAGTTCCAGGGCATTGAGGTAATCCGGATCCTCACAAAAAGGAGTCTCTGGCATCACCTGGCATTCCGGACGCCAGGTTTCCATTTGCGGGCTCTTTTTATATCTGACACCATAGCGGCACATCCCACGGCCAAAATAGGCATCGGCGGCCTCTGGATTTATCTTGAGTATTTTATCATAGAAGGACTGGGCCTTCTCAAAATCCCCCTTCTGCCGGAGGTATGTCGCCTCGTTATACAAATCACCATGTTCCTCCAGATCCTGCGGGACTGTGGTCTCCATGCCGCAGTTCTTACAGGTTTCCACCGGCAAATCTTCCTTTATATATTTAACGCATCCGCAAATCATGCATCGATATACAACCATATCCCTACCCCCATTTTCCCAAACTGTACCCATATGTAGTATTATACCGGAAAACTGATATGTTGCAAGAATCTTTTGTCAAATCCTGTCACATTTTGCCTTTACCGCAGTCTCCGGCGGCCCGGACAGCTGTGCGGCCTTCCGGCCAACTGGCTAAAGTTCCTTGTTCTACCTCCCCCCATCTCCCATATATTGTAATAATTTCTTATTTTCGGAGACGCCATGATTTCCTTTTCTGAACTATCCCCCAAGAAACGGGCCTTTCTCACCGGAACCATCCTCCTTACCGGCACCGGCCTGGCCTGCCGTGTGCTGGGCTTTTTCTACCGCATTTTCCTTTCCCGCACCATCGGTGCAGAAGGGCTTGGCCTATACAATATGGTACATCCCATCTTTGGTATCTGCTTTGCCCTCTGCGCCGGTTCTATCCAAACCGCCCTTTCCCAGCACATCGCCTCCCACGTGGCCAGGGGACGGTCCATTTTCCGCACCGGCGCCCTTATTTCCATAACAATGTCCTTTGTTCTGGCTTTCCTCATCTGCCGCCATGCCGATTTCCTGGCTTCCGCCGTGCTGATGGAGCCGCGCTGCGCCCTCTACCTGCCGGTGATCGGGATCTCCGTGCCCTTTGCCGCCTTCCATGCCTGTATCAACGGTTATTATTACGGGATGCAAAAATCCCACGTCCCCGCTTTTTCCCAGGTGGCCGAGCAGGTCATCCGCATGGCTGCCGTCTTTCTGATTGCTTCCTCCTGGATTCGCTCCGGGCACACCATCACGGTTATGCTGGCTGCCTACGGGCATTTGATCGGAGAGGCCGCCTCCGCGGCATTTACCTTCCTCTGTCTTCTGCTGTTCCCGCCCCAGACAGAAAAGCTGTCCGCCGGATTCCTTTCCCCTGGCACCACTGCCCCGCTGATGGCCCTGGCGCTGCCCCTGATGGGCAACCGTCTGATTCTTAATCTTTTATCCAGCGCCGAAGCCATCTGGATCCCCAGCCGCCTCCAGATGTCCGGGCTGAAGCCTTCCGAGGCTTTTGCTGCCTACGGGGTGCTGACGGGGATGGCTATGCCCTTCATCCTCTTCCCCTCCGCCATCACCAATTCCCTTGCGGTTCTGCTGCTCCCCAGCGTGGCCAAAGACCAGGCAGAAGGGCGAAAGGGCAGCATCGCCGCCAGCATGTCCCTGTCTTTGCGCTACAGCCTTTATATGGGGATCTTATGTATCGGTATCTTTACCTTGTTTGGAGAAAATCTGGGCACCAGTGTGTTTCATGACCCGGATGCAGGAAGATTCATCCGGATCCTGGCATGGCTCTGTCCCTTCTTGTATCTTGCCACCACCATGGGAAGCATCTTAAACGGACTGGGCAAAACCCGCACTACCTTCCTGCAAAACACGGCTTCCCTGCTGCTGCGCATCGGCTTTGTGCTTTTTGGCATCCCCTGCTTCGGAATCATGGCCTATCTTTGGGGTATGCTGGTCAGTGAGATTTTACTGTCCCTTCTCCATTTATGGTCCCTGAAAAAAATGGTTGCCTTTACATGGAATGCCTGGGATATGATCGTCAAGCCTTCCCTGCTTTTAATGGTTTCTATTGGGATCTTCTATTTTACTGACGGCCTCTATCCCTTCTCAGGCTCTCTGCCCATATTTTTTGAGACAGGGATACAGATTCTGTTTTTGTGCTTTTGCTATGGGGGACTTTTACTGGTTTTTCATTTTGCCCGGAGAGGAAGGGATCAGCTGGCCCGCTGTCTGAAACACTCCATAGAAAAATCCAGATAGCAAAAGGGAGAGGCTTTTCAGCCTCTCCTAAACGATTGCAAAAACCCGTTTACCTGCTTGCCGAACAGACTATGAGATCAAATGCCAGGCGCCTTTAACGAGCCAGGGGCTCACTCTCCTGCTTATCCCAGGGCCTGTTCAAAAATCTTAAGCAGCTGCTCCTTGTGAAAAGGCTTATCCACAAAGCCTTTCACGCCGATGGCCTTTGCCCGCTCAAAGGTATCGTCATATGCCAGAGAAGAAACCATCACAATCCTGGCATCCGGATGTTGTTTCAGAATAATCTCGGAGGCATCCAGTCCGTCCATCCCCGTCATGATAATATCCATGGTCACCAGATCCGGCTTTACTTCATCAAACTGGGCAATGGCATCTTCCCCGCTCCGGCAGTATGCAACGATCTCATAATCCGTGCCCTCCAAAACATCACCCAGCTGAACCCGCACCAATCGGGAATCATCTACTACCATAACTCGTATACTCATTTCCACTACTCCCTTCTCTTAGTTTTCCTCAGAAATGTTTTCATCCTCACCGGAATACGGCACATGGTGAATCAGCTGCGCACCTCCGCAGTGTTCATCTGAATAGGTAAGCATAAATTGTATCTCACGCCCCTCAGGGTCATAGCGCCCCCGATAAAACACCGGCGGAGAAAAATGAGCCGGAACCTGTGTGGCCTGAAACATGGCCACGGCAATCCTGCCGCAGAGTACATTGAAATACTCTTTGCTGAATTCCTCTAAATCCTCGGCACTGACTGACTCCTCGTGAAAGGAATTGCTTGCCATACGGTACAAAAGTCCCGTATCGGCGCAGAGAGTCAGACTGGTGCGGAACCCTCTGTCAAAGGTGATCTGAACCGTACAGAGATCCTCCCCGGGCGACTGGCCGCCCTGACGGAGACGCACTCCTGCGGTGCGCTCCGTCACATCCTGGACCGCCTCATCCAATATTTTCTCAAGTTCTTCTTTTGACATAGCACTATTCATCTCATAATCCTCCTCATCCAATTCTCTTTTTCCCTGTTCAGGGTTTTGGCACCCACTGCACCGCGCCACCTGGCTCATTGCCGGAACCCATTCCCATTGCGGAACTTCCTTTTCTCAGCATTCCTCCCCCTGTCCCAAAACCCGGTTCACCCTTTTCAGCAGTTCCATGGAAGAAAAAGGTTTTAACAGATAATCACAGATTCCCAGCTTGGCGCTCTCCACCACGATATCCTTGTTCTCCACGCCGGTAAGCATGATTACCGGTATATCCTTACATTCCTCCATCTTGCGGATTTCCCGCAGCGTCTCGATGCCGTCCTGCTGGGCCATCCGAATGTCCAGCAATATAAGATCCGGACACTCCTGGTTCAGATATCTCAACGCCCTCATCCCGGAATTGACCGTAACCAACTCATAATCATTGCGCAGGATCGAGGAAATCCGAGTTAAAATAATCACATCGTCATCCACAGCCAAAATCCGCTTTTTAAAATGCTCCCCCGTTTGATTCATTTGCCTTCTTCCTCCTTATCAAATATACTCAGCAGCTGGCCCAGCAACTCTTCCGCCTTGTCGTCCTCATATAATTTCAGCTGTTCCTGTATTTCCAAAAGCCGCTCCGCCGCGTGTCCGGGCAGTTCGTGAGCCAGCATGGCCTCCACCCTTTCCGCACACTTTTGAGATCGAAAATGCTTCAATTCCTCCAGAGCTGCTGCCGTCTCTCCCTTAAACTCCTCTTTTGTCAGGCAGGGAAGCTTTTCCTTCCCTCCGCTTTCCCGCCTGCGCTGTTCCAGAAACTGTTGGATATTGGCCAGCAGATTCTCATATTCCGCCAGCAGAAGGGGAAACTGGCTGCGGATCGATTCCCTGTCCCCCTGTACGGCGGCATTCTCCTGTCCCCGGGCCAGGGCAGACACCTCCATGGCCCCGATATTGGCGGATGCGCTCTTAAGCCCGTGCACCTCAATCTGATAGCGCAATATGTCGGATTCCACAACCTCACAAAGGAGTTTTGTCTTGCGCTTGCCGTCTATGCAGTAAAGTTCCAGCAGTTCCACAAACCCCTCCTCATCGCCGGAATAATATTTCATCACCGCATCCATATCCACCCCCCTGATCCGAAAGGCCTCCGGATCCAGCGGCTTGGATTCCGCTTTTTCCCCTTCTGTCTGCCGGTATTTCTCCGGCACCCAGCGGAGCAGAAGCTGGTTTAACTCTGTGCGGTCAAGAGGCTTGGCGATAAAATCCTGGAAATTGTTTTCCAGAAACCGTTCCCGCATTCCTTCCATGGCATTGGCCGTCAATGCGATCATAACCGGGGAAGCCCCGTTCTCCCCGCAGTCCCTGCGGATAATCCCGGCCGCCTCCACCCCGTCCATATCGGGCATCATGTGATCCATAAAGATGAGATCGTATCGGTTCTCGCGCACCCGCTCAATGGCCTCCGGCCCGCTCTCCGCCTCTGTCAGATCAAAGCCGTAGTTTTTCAGAAAACCTCTGGCCACCTTACGGTTGATCACGTTGTCATCCACAATCAGCACCTTCACTCCGGGTGCCGTAAACATATCCGTAGGCTTCTGCTCCGTCTGCGGCAGTTCCTGCATCTCGGAAACCGGCTGTCTGTCCACGATCTTCTGGGGAATGGTGATGGTAAAGGTGGTTCCCTTCCCATAGATACTTTCCACCTGGATGGTGCCCTTCATCAGTTCCACCAGATGCTTTACAATGGCAAGTCCCAGCCCCGTGCCCTCCACGCTCCGGTTTCGCTTGGAATCCACCTGCCGGAAATCCTCGAAAATCTTCGGAAGATCCTCCTCCCGAATGCCGCAGCCCGTATCCTCCACACAGAAGGTAAGCAACTCCTCATCCTCGTTCCTTCCTGGCCTCCCGGTAATATAGGCCCGCACATATCCCTTTTTCGTGAATTTTATGGCATTGCTGAGTATATTGAGCAGGATCTGCTTGATTCTGCCGTCATCGCCGCAGTAGCGGCAAGGTATGGTCTGATCGCACTCATACTTTAAGATCAGCCCCCTCTGAGATGCCGCCATGTCCATGATGCCGATAATCTCGTCCGCCATATCTTTGATGTAGTAATTCACCATCACCAGTTCCATCTTGCCTGCTTCCACCTTGGACAAATCCAGGATGTCATTGATGATAGTCAGAAGATTTCTGGCCGCGGACTGCACATCCTTGGCATAGGCATAGATCTCCGTGTCCCCGCATTCCTCCATGATAATATCATTCAGCCCGATGATGGCATTCATGGGAGTCCGTATCTCGTGGGACATGTTTGCAAGAAATTCACTTTTAGCGATGCTGGCCTTCTCTGCCTGGCGCCGCACCCGTTTGATCTCATTGATATAGGACTTGATATCCGTCATATCCAGAATCAAAATCACACAGCCCTGTATCTTGCCGTTCTCATCTACAATGTGCTTGCTGTGGCTTTCATAGTGCTGTCCGCTGATGGAAAAACTCTGAGGGATATCATTGTTCAGCATTTCCTCCCGAAAGCCCTCCACTGCCCGGATATTCTCTCCCCGCTTATGGGCCGGCAGACAGGTGAAGATATTGGCCGCCGCCCGGTTATAGCTGACCAGCCGGTCATGGTCGTCCAGCGCGATCACGCCGTCACCCATACTCTCCAGAACCTTTTCCGCTGCCAGATGGCGGAAATCATAATTGCGGCGCCCCCAGATTATGATAACCACCAGGGACATGGAAATCGTCAATGTCACCGGCGTAAAATCAAATATATTCACGATTTTAAAAATATATGCAATCATCACAATAACCGGCACGGCAGAAATCACCAGGATCGTCCAATACTGATGGTTAAGCTGCCGGTCCGGGAGTTCACGAATCGCTCTCACCAATGTGCAGATACAAAGGGCATAAGGAATAATGGTATTCGTGATTAGAAAAAACACATACAACGGACCATAGATGAGGTTCACATAATAGAATCCGCCCCCGCCGGCCACCCACTGAATTTCCTGATAAAAAAGGCCGTGCCAGTTAAAAATCACTGTTGGAAGGGATAAAAAACTGACTGCAGCAAGAAGTCGTAAAAGGGTTTTGGGCGGAATAACCGAACAATAGATATAAATAAACCAACAATAACACAGGGGCGTAAAAGCAGACCCCACTTTTTCCACAATCACCGCCGTCATGGCCGCTTCCACCGTAGGTGCAATCAATTCCAATAAATAACCTACATTCTGTACCAGGGAGCCGCACAGAATCATAATCAGCAGCTTCTGCTCCCTGGCTCCGTCCCCGTTGAGAAGAAGGAATAATGCTGCAGCCGTCAGGCATATACCAAAGCACTCCAATACAAAGACAAAGTTTACCATACCTTTTTCCTTTTGCTCACGGCCTAACCTGCTGTCATGACGGTTTTCCGCTTGTTTATCATAGAAATACAATATTACAAATTCCTGGTTCTGTCAAGAAATACCTGTCTCTTACAAAGCCTGTGGTTTATGATCATTGCTGTTCGCAGGCAACATCATGTCATTGCAGTACCTTGATAACCAAAAAAGCCAGACCCCCTTCATTTACCAGGAGATCCGGCCTGCAGTCCGTTACTGTCTCATCCGTCTCAATACCATTATAAAAGCCATGAAAGCGCCCTTATCCCCCCTTCCTTCACATATGCCTGTCCGCAAAATCCATAAAGCAGTTCCAGTCATATTCGTCCAGATCATGATTCCCCGTCTTATGGTGATGACCGATATGCCCCTCATGAATCGGATGCTCCGGCAGCGGTTTCTGCCTTTCCTCCATTCCTTTTACCCCCAGAAGCCGGTAAACGGGATCTGCCTGAACGCAGGATTCAAACTGCCCCGCCGGATCCGCCCAGCTGTCAAAGGTTTTCGATGTGGTGTACACCAGCCTGGGGGCAATAAGGGCCAGAAGCATATGCTGGTCAAAGGGAAGGGCCTCCTCATTATTTTTATATTTCTGATAATTACGGCAGAACCAGTAGGGGAAGCGGTCAGCGATGTCTTTTACCGTCTCGCCCTTTGAACCTCTGGAGATGGCATCGCCGCTGTTGCCCGCACAGCTGCTTACCGCCATGGCAAACCTTTCGTCCTGAGCCGTACACCAGAGGGCCGTCTTTCCTCCCCTGGAATGACCAACTACAGCCACACGTTTTTCATCAATCAGGGGGTCTGTCTCAAAATAATCCAGGATCCGGCTGGCCGCCCACGCCCACACCGTAATGGCCCCCCAGGCATCCTCCGGCCGGTTCTCCACATAATCGGGAAACAGCTTGTGAAAGCATGTGGTAAATCCCTCGTCATAGTCCGGCGCTACCTCCTGGGTCCGGAAAGCCGCACAGGCATACCCTCTGGAGATGATGGTTTCCGCCGGATAAAAGGGGCTTAAGAAATGGCGGGCCGGATCAGAGTCCCGGATTCCCCGGTTGCAGATGGTAATAAATGCCGGCGCCGGACGGGAGAGCCCTGCGGGGATAAACACGACAAAATTAAAGCTGAAGTGGATGCCCCGCCGGACGGCTTCCACCTCCACCGTCTTTCTCACGGCCCGCCCCTCCATAATCTGCTCCGACTGTCTGGAATCAGCGACCCGAAAACGAATCTCCACCTCCGACCTATCCGGCAATTTTCCGTACTCCTCTTTCCTGAAAAGTTCCAGAATTTCTGGTCTCCGCTTCCGAAACCAGGTCTCCTTATCCTCCACCTTCGTTTTGTCCAGACAGATGAAAGGAGACGGCACATTTCTTTTATTCTCTGGCATTTGAATCATATTCTTTTTCCTCCTTATCCTTTTTTGCATTTGTCTTTATGTCGCTGGGCGCATAGCCGAATTGCTTTTTAAATACCTGAAAAAAATAAGAATAATCGCTGTAGCCCAGCATCCGGGCCACCTCATTGACCCGGTTCTTGGGATTCTTAAGAAGAATCCTAGCATTTTCCATTTTTACCATGGATACATAGGCGGCAAAGCCGACACCTGTCTCCCGCTTAAAGCATTTGCTGAAATGTCCCGTGGACACTAAAAGTTCACTGCATATATCTTTTAAGGTAATATTTTTCTGAAAATTCCTGTCCACATAGTCGATAGCCCCTGATACCATGGCCGAGTATCCTGCTTTCCCGGAACGAATCCTGTGGAGCCGGATCCCCAGCTTATCCATAGGCTCTGCGGAAGAATCCGCCTCCTGCCGCTTTAACAGCGCGGTAACACGGAGCAGCGCCTGCTCCATCTCCTCTGTCATAATCGGCTTTAACAGATAGTCATTGACACCGTAACGGATGGCCTGGCGGGCATATTCAAACTGACTGTATCCGGATATGATAATAAAACGGATATCTTTGTTTTCGTCTTTCATCTTCTTGATGATATCCAGGCCGTTAAATCCCGGCATCTGGATGTCTATGATCACAATGGCAGGGGATACCTCCTGTATCAGCCTCAATCCTGTAATTCCGTCAAAAGCAGTTCCCACAACTTCGCAGCCGCACTTTTCCCAGTCCGTCACCTTGGCAATGGCTTCCACCGCAATTTTATTGTCATCGATAATCACTACGGAATACACATTTTATTCCCTCCTTCCTCTGTCACGCCAAAGGCAGCGTAATTTTTACCTCCGTATAATGATGGTATTCAGAATCAACAGACAGGCCGTATGCACTTCCGCAGATGATCTGTATCCGGTTCTGGACATTTTTCAGTCCTACACGTTTTGATTTCCCCTCCCCCTTCCGAAGTTCCTCAAGCTTCCCCGGCTCTATGCCGTTGCCGCTGTCCCACACCGTAAGTATGAGACAGTCCCCTTCCCGGTACACGCTGATTTTTACCGTGCAGGTTCCCACCATGGGTTCCATCCCGTGTACCATGGAATTTTCCGCAACAGGCTGGAGGATATAGGTGGGCACCTCCGCGTTCAGAAGTTCCCTGTCCACATCCCACCGGATCTCCAGACGTCCGGGATAAATCTCCTTGTAAAGTTCCAGATAATTTCTGACGTATTCCAATTCCTCCTTCAGTTCACAGGACCGGTGCTGCCTGTCAATATTTCCCCGGAAAAATTTGGACAGCATGCAGATGAGCCGGCTCACCTGCATATCCCCGTTCAACTGAGCGATTCCATTGATGGACTGAAGAATATTGAAAAGAAAATGAGGATTCACCTGAGCCTGCAGTTCCTGGTAGCGGGCCTCCAAAAGAGCATAACGTCCCTGCTGCTGAAGTTCCTCATTTTTCACCACCTGTTCCATAAGGCTCTTAATCTGTACCGACGTTTCCATAATGTTAAGAGCCAGCACATCCAGTTCGTCCCCCTTTGCAAACAGGGTCGGTTCCAGTTCAAACTCCCCTCTTGACACCCGGTGCAGGTTCTCAAGAAGAATCTTTAAGTTCTTGGCCATTTTGCCGAACATCATCCAAAGAGACAAAATGACTGCCACAAATACCGCAAATCCCATACCGGACACAAGATACAGAAGATCGGAAAGCCTCTGATTTTTCTCTTTTAAGTTTACCACATGAACCAGCTTTAACTTTCCCTGGCTGATGGGATACTCCGTCCAAAGAACCTCGCCCCGTTTCTGCATTTCCTCCGTCTCTTTCTCCTTCTCCTTCCAATTCATGTCCCACCAGGAATCGTAAGTGGAGTAGAGAAAACCCCCGTTTCTGTCATACAAGATAAAATCTCCCGTCTTTTTGTGATCAATACTCTCAAAAATTTTTTTGATGGAAGTATTTCTCACCTCCGCAATGATGCAGCCGCAGAACTTCATGGAATCGGAATCAAACAGGGACCGCATCAGGATAATGCCGTCCGGGGTAAAGCTGCCCAGCCACACCGTATTGCCCGGCTTTTTTCCCAGGTTTTCCCGATTGGTGCGGTAAAGCTGCAAAAGCTGTTCCTTGCCGGGCGTAAAGTCCGAAGGACGGGCCACGGGCTGGTTAAAAAAGACCTCCTCCTTGCCGGTTATGACGGCCATCCAGTTTATATCGTAGTTCATATTCAGCAGTTCATCCAGGTTGTACTGGATCCGGGAGCGAAGGAAGGCAGCCTCCTTTTTCTCTTCCCGGCCCATCTGAGCCAGAATGGGCCCCAGCCTTTCATTTGTCGCCGTAAGAGGGGCCGTCTCCTCCGAGAGTTCCTTTAAAGTGACCTCCACATTGCGGCATACCTGTTCGGTCAGGGTGTCCGAATGGTAAGCCAGCTCATCCTCAAACCAGACGCGGCTCATTCCATACACGCTGAGGAGAGCCCCGAAAAACACCACTCCCAGAAACAGAATCAGCAAACTCATTTTAAAATAAAGGGTTTTTCTGAAATGAATTTTGTTGTCCTGCTGATTCATGTCCCTGCCTCCCTATGCCTGTTTTTATGTCCCCATCCTTTTGCCTGTCTTTTGCCTATCCTTTTACCGCCCCGGATGTAATGCCGCCTATAATATATTTCTGCAGGGTCAGATATAAAATCAGAATCGGAATCATGGAAAGGATAAACAGCGCAAACGCCAGCCCCAGTTCAATACTGTTCTCCCCGAAAAAGAAGTACTGGGTCAGCGGCACATTCCGCACCGTTTTCTTCTGAAGAAGGGTCAAAGACATCTGGAAATCATTCCATACATTCAAGGTATTCAGCACAACGGATGTAAGTATGATCGGCTTCATCAAGGGAAATACAATCCGGAAGAAAACAGAATAAAGCCCCGCCCCGTCAATGGCCGCAGCCTCCTCCAGTTCTCTGGGAATGCTTTTTACAAACCCTGAGACTAAGAGCACCGTAAAGGCGATCTGAAATCCGATCTTTGCCATGACAAATCCGTGAAGGGTGTTCAAAAGCTTCCATCGGCTCATATCGATGTACAAAGGAGTCATGATCGACTGAAAGGGAATGATCATCGCACCTACAAATATATAATAAATAGTATTATAAAACCGATTGTTTTTTCTTGCAATGATATAAGCCGCCATGGTGCAGATCAACGTGATAATAAGCACGGCCCACACCGTGGTCACAAGGCTGTTTTTCATGGCAAGGCCGAAATTAGAAGTCTCTATGGCTCTGGTAAAATTGTCCCAGTGAAACTTTGTGGGAAAAGCCAGGCGGTTACTCACCATCTCCGGCTTTGATTTCACGGAATAGATAACGGCAATGTAAAAAGGACTGATGACCAGAAGCGTCACCAATATCTTTATGACGAAAAACAGATATTTTTTCATCCCGCGTTTCATCAGATCTCCACCTCCCTGGCTCTCAGCGTCCTGGAAACTACGGTACTGACCACAAAAATCGCAATGGTG
This sequence comes from uncultured Lachnospiraceae bacterium, assembly GCA_910588875.1. Lineage (GTDB taxonomy): Bacteria > Bacillota > Clostridia > Lachnospirales > Lachnospiraceae > Brotaphodocola. The sequence continues at coordinate 17,538 of CAJURT010000020.1, read as the reverse complement.
AACACCACTGCAATCGCCTGTCCATAGCCTGCCCTGAAATAAGTAAATAAATTATTGTATATCAGCATCGCCACGGTTTCCGATGACCTTCCCGGCCCCCCTGCCGTAGCTGCCATGGGATAATCAAAGACCTTCATCCCCCATGCCAGAAGCAGGGTAAAGTTGGCGGTCACTGCCGGCGCGATCATGGGAAATGTTATGTGCCGGAATTTCTGCAGGGCAGTGGCTCCCTCCAGATCCGCCGCCTCATAGTAATCGCTGGAAACCCCCTGAATGGCGGCAATATACACGACCATACAGTATCCTGCGTCTCTCCACACGGAGATAACGGCCAGTCCCAGCATGACCCAGGTGGTGCTTCCCAAAGGGCTGGGAATCCCGAATCTATCATAAAACACATCGCTGTACACATAACGCCATATATAGGAAGAGAGCACCAGGCTTAAACAATAAGGCATAAAAATACATGTTCGAAGCACATTGTTCAGCTTCGAGACCCGGGCAATCATCAGCGCGAAAAGCAACCCTAAAAGGTTGGAAAACACCATGGTAAGAGCCGTAAAGATCAGCGTGTTTTTGGTGGCGTTAATCACATTGACATCCTGAAAAATGCGCAGATAGTTGTCAAGCCCTACAAACACTTTGTTGGGACTCATTCCGTCCCATTTGGTAAAAGAAATAGGAAATCCCTGCAAAAAAGGATAGGCCACAAATATGGCAAACATAACGATTGCAGGCAGGATAAAGGTAAACTCCTGGATTCGCTTTTTTGTTTTCTGGTTCATCCCCAACCTCCGTTCTTCATAATCTACGGCTCTGACACTTCCATCGAAGCTTTGAACCGGCCCGATGTCGTGGAAGAAAAAAGAATCCTGCTTTGCAGGATTCTCCGCCTGCGGCGGGTCGCTTCAACGTCCTGTGATAGGAAAAAAGCCAGGGCGGAGGCAGCCTAAGCAAACTGCGCTTTGAGGCTCATTGCCGCCCTGGCTTTTCTAATACTTTTTCTGATTCATCTTTAGGAACAGTTCCTGCCCGTCCGCTACTGCCGGATAGATTCAATCTCCGTATCGATCTCCTGAATCAGCTTTGCCACATCACGCTGGCTGTCATCCAATGTCACAAACTCCTGTAGTTTTGTGCGGAATGCCGTGGAAAATTCCGATGTATAATCCGGCACAAGAGCCTTGGACACGATTCTGTCATTGTCAATGTAACTCTTGATCTCTTTAATAAACGCATCTGCATTATCCGTAGGTACGGTCACATTGCTGGTCATAAGCTTCGCTGTATCCATCCATGTCCTGGAGCAATCCTCATTGGCAAAGAACTCAAGAAGGGTCATTACCTCATCCTTATGCTCGGTCTGAGAGGACACGATAAATACATCGTCAATGCCAACCCAAAGCTTGTTGTCATCCGCGTTGTCGGACCAGGGTGTGGGGAACATGCCGAACTCCCCCTCCGGATTGGCGGCAATCACATCGCCCATCAGCCAGCCGCCGTTCATGTACATCGGCCTCTGTCCTGCCGCAAAGTTCTGAATGCCCTGGGTCTGGTCTACCGCCGTATCCCCTGCATCCTTATAGGAAGCAAACTTGGAGAACATCTCCATGGCGTCTGTGACCACCTGGTTTCCGCCAAGATCCTGAACGCCGTTCTGGGAATCCATCCATACGTTCTCATTGCCCGTGGAGGCCGCCATGCTGGTAAAGAAGGAATCCAGTTCATGGAATACGCCGTGAATAAAATTATAAGGATGTACAAAGGGATAGATGCCCTGATCCATAAAGGTGTCACATACCTTGAAAAATTCCTCCTTTGTCTGGGGCACCTCTACGTTTGCATCCGCAAACATCTTCTTATTATAGAAGCAGGCCTTTACCTGGGCATCAATCGGGAAGCCGTATATGCCTCCGTTGACGGTACATTCATCCGCTAACATGGGAAGCACATTCTCCAGGCACTTCTCCCCTGTCAAATCCATGAAATATCCGCCTTCCACAAACTCCGTCATGTTCTGGGGCTTACCGAACATAATATCCGGCGCTTCCCCGGCGGCAATATAGTTTTTGTAGGTGGCAATGTAGGAGGAAGACGCCACTACCTCCACGTCCACTTTGATATTGGGATAACTTTCCCCAAATGCTGTCAGCATGGCATCCAGTGCGTCCCTTTTCGCCTGCTCTCCCATGTAATGTACAAGGCGGATGGTAACTTCCTCACCGCCGGCCTTTGCAGCCCCGGCTTCTTCCTTTTTGGCCTCCGTCTCTCCGTCCCCGTCTGACTGGGCCTCTGTCACTGCCGCCGTGGTCTCATTGGCGCCGCCGCCCCCGGAGCATCCTGCAAGAGCCATGGAAACCATAGCTGCCGCCAATGCCAGGGCAGACATCCGCTTGCCTGAATTTTTTCTCACAACAATCTCCTCCTCTGCTTTTTCGTGTGCACGAAACTGTAATTAACATGGTAACCGTTCCGATTTGAACGGTTGCTTAAAATTTTAACAAATTTAACCGGGAAAACATATAGTAAATTCCGGATAAAATATTATAATTTTGGTTGTTTTTCCAAATATATGGTATATTTTATACAATATTTCCTGTTTTTATTGTGCAGGAATTGTGATTTTCAGGAAAAACCCCCGCCCAATACCGCTGCCATGTGCTGTCCCTTCTTCCCCCCTGACCGGCTCCCCAAACAACTCATCAATAGCCAAAAGGCTGGGTTTGCCGTGGAAATAATGCATGGAAATAAGCATGGAAATAATATGCCCATTCAGTTGAAAATTTCTGCATAATAATGTAAAATTAAGAAATATCTTACAAAGATACCCTCCGCGGACAAAGGAATACATCCTTATTCACGAAGGGTAAGATAAAACGATAAAGGAAATAAGAACAACATGAAAAGAAAAATGAAAAAGCTTATGAAAAAGATGGCTGCCATTGTTCTATCCGCCGGGGTTTTGGTGAATCTCGCCGGCTGTAGCAGCGTGCCGCCAAAAGGCTATGTACCGGAGGGTTATGTGCCGGAAGGCTATGTGCCTGAGGGCTACGTGCCTGCCGGCTACATATCTATTGAGGACGCACAGTCCCTGTTCTCATCAATCACCTTGCCGATAGGGTATCTGGACGGAACCAGCGACCAGATTCCTGACGAGGACGGTGACAAGATCAGCCAGGAAATCCTGGAGATGGAGGAATCCTTTGTCGCTGCGGATTCCCCTGTGGTCAATGCCCGGGAATGGAGCATCTACACCAGCCAGCTTGCCCGGGAAAACCTGACTTTTGAGGAAGCGGCCTTTTATGGACGGCTCGACGAACTCTGCAGAAAATATATGGACAGCGCCGCCTTAGACGGGATCCGCCGGGAAGATCTCGGACGTATCCTAACCGATATGGTTTCCTACGGCGACCTGGCCCTGACAAAGGACCAGGCACAGGCTACCGCCCTCTGGTTTAAATATAATAATCCCCAATACTATTTTATTACTTCCTCCGTAGTCACCACTTCCAACCAAAAGCTGGGATTTTGTATTTACGAGTTCGCATCAGACGGCGGGGAGCGGGCAAAGATTACCAATGATCTGTTTGGCAAGCTGGACAGCTGGATCGAATCGGCAAACAATGGCGGAACTTCCACCTGGCAAAAGGAGTTCACCGCCAATAATTTGCTGTGCAAAAACATTGTCTACAATAATGAATATGCAAAAAACAAGGATCTTATGGGCCAGACCCTCTACTCTGCCGTTATGCTGGAGGGTACGGTATGCGCAGGCTATGCGGCCGCATTCTCTGCCATGATGAACGCTTCCGGCATCGATACCGCAGTTGTATTAAGCCCCACACATGCCTGGAACGTTGTCCGTTACGACGACGGAAACTACTACGCTGTCGATGTCACCTGGAATGACAACAAAGAAGATGACAATAACCCCAATAATGAATATTTCAATGTCGGCGAACCCACATTAAAGAATGCAGACGGCGGGGCACATACCTATAGCAGCAAATACATTTCCTGGTCTCCGGAAATTGCCCAGAATGACTGTCCCCCCGCAGGCCAGGGCTCTTCCCCAAAATTGGGGGTGCCCCAAAACCTCCATGCCGCTTCCGATACTGATGGCAAAGTCCAATTTGCCTGGGATCCCGTGGATGGGGCAGAAAACTACAATTTTGAAGTATACAGCGGTGATATGGCAAACAAACTCTATGGAGGATTGATCGAGGGCACCTCTGTTTCCGTAACCTATAATTCCTTAACCTCCCTCGCAGTCAGGGTGCGTGCGGAAGCCGGATCCGGCAAAGCAGATATCGCATCGGACTGGTCGGAATTCCTCTGTTCACAGACAAATGCTGACCAGCTCCCGGAGGCAAAGGCCCTCCGTCTTGATAAACCGGAAAATATTAAAGTTACAAAGGAGGATGCAAGGCGCACTTTCTTTTCCTGGGATCCGGTAGAGGGGGCTGACCAGTATGAGTTCGTATTATTCCGGGATTCCGGGTATAAAGAGACTTGGTCCAGCGCTTTCAAAACGGAGGCGGAAATCGGTTTTGGTAAACTCCAGCCCCACACCACCTACTATTATGGAGTAAGGGCCATGAAGACCGTGGATGGCCAGAATTACTATTCTGAGTGGAACTACTTCTCCCACGAGACGCCTGAGGAAAGTTCCGCAGGCCCTGCCCCCGACAAGCCTTCAGCCCCTGAAAACGCCAAGACCGTTGCCGTTTCGCAAAACCAGTCAAAAACCACCTGGGATGCCGTACCCGGGGCCACCGGATACCAGATCCGCCTGTACAAGGATCCCTCATACAAGGAACTCTGGACAGAGTTTTCCAAGACCGGCACCCAGTTAAATCTGTCAAAGATAGCAGAGGGTACCACCTATTACTACGCAATCCGGGCAGTCAATGCCGCCAATGGGCAGGAAGCCTACTCTGACTGGGTTACTTTCACTTACACCCATACCGGAGAGCCTGCATCCAACTAGTGCCGCAAGGCATTTCAGCCCCGATGCCTTGCGGCAGCGGGGCTGAAGAAAATCATCGGAACCGTGGGTGCAGAAAAAAGCTTAAAGCATTAACACCCAAACAGCCGGGATGCCGATGCATCATCCAAAAACAGGTTCCAGTCCGGATGGGTCTTTAGCATGGTGGCCGGAACCAGGGGGCTTACCGGTGAGGTAATCGTATTGTATACGGCCTCTGCCTTCACCCCATGGGGAACTGCCGTAACGATATGGCGGCAGGCCATAATCTGCTTCACGCACATGGAAATCGCCTGCTGCGGCACTTCATCCACGGTTGCAAACCATCCCTCCCCCACCTGCTGCTTCCGGCACCGCTCATCCAGGGTAAGCAGCTTATATGCTTCCGCTGTCTCAAAATCCGCCGGCGGGTCATTGAAAGCAATATGGCCATTTTCCCCAATGCCGATCACCCCCACATCAACAGGCGCCCGCCTCAGTTCCTTCGTCAGCTGTGCAATATTCGCCTCAATATCCCCTTCCCCGTTGACAAAATAAGCTGCCTTTAAGGAAACCTTGCTGACAAAACGCTCCTTTAAGTATTTCCGGAAACTGGCCGGATGGCTTTCCGGAAGATTTGCATACTCATCCAGATGGAACATCTCCACCTTCTCCCAGGCAATCTCATGGCTCAGGAGCGCCTCCAGGGTTTCAAACTGGGAAGCCCCGGTGGAAAGAACCAGGCGGGCATACCCCTGCTCTTTGATGGCTTCTGTCAGATACTTTGCAATGGCCTCAGCGGCCCTGGCTCCCAACTCCTGAGGAGTCGGCGCCACATGAATGGTAATATTCATCATAAAACCTCCTGTCTTTAATCCTTTCTTTTTATTCCATCCGATTCCCTGACACATACACTGCACAAATCTCTATGTGTTCGTCAAAAATCAGCAAATCCGCCCTTTTTCCTGGGCTGATGCTGCCGCAGGCATCAGCGATGCCCAAAAAGACAGCCGGATTCAGGGAGGCCATTTTCACCGCTTCCCATATGGGCAGCCCTGCCTTTTCTGTCATGGTCCGGACCAAACGGTCTGTGGTTGCCACGCTTCCTGCAAAGCTGTCAAAAGCAGGCATATTGGCAATGCCGTCCTTGATGATGACGGAAACCCCATGGGCCAGGGAACCCAAAAGGGACGGCCCTTCCGGCATGCCTGCCCCCCTCATGCTGTCCGTCACAAGGCAGATACGATCATGGCTCTTGCACTTTAAAATCAGCCTCAAAAGTTCCGGCGGCAGATGGATCCCGTCAGCAATCACCTCCAGACTAAGCCCGTCCAGAAGATAGCCTGCTTCCACCAGCCCCAGCTTCCGATGGCCCTTTTCCCGGATAAGCATGGACATGCCGGAATAAAAATGGGTCAGCTGGCTGAATCCATGATTCATTGCTTCAATGGCAGTGTCCAGGCGGGCATCACTGTGCCCCATAAGGGCTAAGATCCCCCTTTCTGCCAGTTCGTCTCCCAGTTCCATGGCTCCGGGGAGTTCAGGGGCTATGGACCATTTCACGATATTGCCCTTTCCCCGGGAGAGTATCTCCATGTAATGCTCCCTGGAAGGAACAGCAAGGTACCCCGGCGGCTGGGCCCCGGCCTGGGAGGCGGAAAAATAAGGCCCTTCCAGATGGATTCCAAGCAGATGGGGCATATGGTCCCTCACCTCTTTCGCCTGTTCATAACAGTCAAAAAAGGTAAACAGCTCCTCATCCGAGCAGGTAAGGGTGGTAGGGCAGATTCCTGTGGTTCCATGTGCCAGATGCGCCCGGGCGGCCGTAAGGATATCCTGGGTATGCCCATCCATAAAATCGGCGCCACCGCCGCCATGGCAATGGGTGTCAATAAACCCGGGGGAAAGGTATTTCCCGCCGCAGTCAATAACCCGGGCCCCTTCCCCGCCCTCCTTTTGTACCAAATCCGCCCCAACCGCTTCGATAACCCCATCCCTGACGGATACCTGCCCCATCTCCAGCACGGAATCCGGCTGGATTACCCTGGCATTTGTAAAAATCAAATGTTCCATAGTGGTGCCTCCTTTCCGATGCATCCAGAATAGAAGAAAAAAAAGAAAAAGTCAAGAGGATTCGTCAAAAATTACAATATTTTTTTGATAATTCAACTATAATTTAGAGAAAATTTTTTTCGTAATTGACATCATTCTGACATTATTCTATAATAAGCCAAAGGAAACGTTTTCGTTATCCTTTAAATTTCGTCAAAATACCCATATGATTTTGCATGAGAAAAGGTGGTGATACAATATCAAAATGAAAAAGGTCACTCTGAAGGATATTGCCCAGGCCAGTGGGTACTCCCTTGTATCTGTCCACCGGGCAATGAACAACAAGGAAGGGGTCAGCCAGGCAGTGCGCCAGGAAATTTTGAGGGTGGCCAATGAACTGGGATATACCACCAACTATGTGGCTTCTGCGTTAAAACGGCGGCCCGTGAACCTGGCCGTGGTCCTGCCTGGAGCTAACGATGGCGGAAGATATTATTTCCGGTATATATGGAAGGGATGCCATGCTGCCCACAATGAAGTGTCCGGCTATAACCTAAATGTGATGGAATATGCCTTTAGCACAGAAGGCGATGACGATGGCAGCGAAAAACAGATAGAAATCTTAAAAAAACTTTATGAGGAATGGGGGGACCGCCTAGATGGGCTCCTGACTGCCCCTGCCTACAACAGTTTACGGCTCCAATGCCTGCTTGCCCAGTTTACCGGAAGAGGCGTATCCGTTGTCCTTATTGACAATGATTTTGAAGACTGCGGCAGGCTATGCTGCATTGCGCCCAACGACACCTACACCGGGCGCCTTTCCGCAGAATTGATGGACTTGTGCCTAAAGGGGCGAAAGGGAACCATCCTGGTGGCGGAAGGGGAAGGGCTGTCCTGGTCACACAAGATGAACCAGACCGGGTTTGAGGCTTATTTTAAGGAGCATAACCCTGACATTAAAATCTGGCACGCCAGGGATCTTCACGATGACAAAGCCAATTGCAGGCAGATGGTCAAAGGCCTTCAGGAAATCCCGGATATCATCGGCGCCTACAGCATGCGGGCCAAAAATACCATGCCCATGTGCCATGCCTTGTGCCAGACCGGAAGGCAGGCAGAGGTTTTTGCAGTGGGAAGCGACCTCTTTCCGGAAAGCGCCCAGATGTTAAGGGATGGTGTTTTAAAAGCCATTGTCTACAAGGCTCCCTACGAAAAGGGCTACAAGGGCTTTAAAGCCCTGTTCGAATGCCTCATCAAAGGGGAAGCCCCTGAGACGGAAGCAGTCAGCGTCCAGATTTCAATTATCATGCAGAGTAATATGCAGTTTTTTGAGGGATTTATTTAGAGTCGGAAATCTAGCAAATCAATCTAAGGAGGAAATATCATGAAAAAAACATTGGCATTTTTACTTACCTGCGCAGCGGCAGCAACCCTGGCTGCCTGTTCCGGGGGCTCCAAGCCGGCAGAAACCACAGCAGCCCCGGCAGAAACCCAAGGGGCAGAAACCCAGGAGGCAAAGACCCAGGGGGAAGAAGCAGAGACAGTTGCCCCTTCCGGGGATATGGGGGAGGAACTGCACTTCAAGCTGGCAGAGAACCAGCCTGACGGCAACCCCATCACAGAAGGCATGTATATGTTTGCGGAACTGGCAAACAAGTACACGGACGGCACGGTGAACATCGATGTGTACCCCAACGCCGCCCTGTGCGACGAAGCTTCCTCTATCGACCAGGTTATGGCAGGAACCCTTGATTTTTCCCGTGTCAACACCAACTCCATGTCTCCGGTAGTGGATCTGTTCGGCGCCTTCGGGATGCCCTATCTGTTTTCCGACACAGAGTCCAAATACAAAGCCTTAGACGGCGAGGCAGGCGCCTATGCCTTTGCGGAACTGGAGAATTACAACATGGTAGGCATTGATTTCTATGAGGCCGGATCCAGGAACTTCTATACCACCGAAAAACCCATCACCTCCGTGGCGGATCTGAAGGGAATGAAAATCCGGGTGCAGCAGACCGAGGTGGCGATCTCCATGGTCCAGGCCCTTGGGGCTGAGGCAACCCCCATGGATTACGGCGAAGTGTTCCAGGGACTCCAGACCGGTATCGTGGACGGGGCGGAAAACGACTTTGTAAGCTACTATACTTCCGGGCACTATGAGGTGGCTAAGAACTTTACCTTAGACGGCCATATGGCTCCTCCGGCCCTGGTGATCTGCAGCAAAAAGGCCTGGGACCAGATGTCCGACGCCCAGAAGGAAGGCGTAAAGAAGGCCTCCAAGGAAGCTGCCCAGTGGCAGAGGCAGGCTATGCAGGATTACCAGGAAGAATCCAGGAAAGAATGCGAAGCCTCCGGGTGTAAGGTTATCGATGTAGATGTTAAGGAATTCCAGGATGCAGTGAACTCCGTGTATGACAAGTATCCACAATATAAGGAACTGGTAGACTTAGTCCGCGCCGCCCAGTAAGGGATCGCCTGCAGGAGGGAGGTCTGTCCGATGACAGAATTAAGGAAATATCTGGGATATGTGGTGAAGGCGGAACAATATATCTGCTGTGTGCTTTTGGTGGTAATGCTGATCGTATGCTTCGGGGCAGTAGTCATGCGGTATGCCTTCAGCAAACCCCTGGTTTGGTCAGAGGAAGTGATTCTGACCATGTTGATCTGGTTTGGGTTTATGTGCATTTCCATCGGTGCGTTCGGGGATTCCCATATTGCCATTGAGGGCGTTTATAACCTTTTCCCCCCACCCATGAAAAAGGGCTGCGATCTTGCGCGCCATTTGCTGCTGCTTGCCATTGGCTGCATGATGGTATATTTTGGATGGCAGATTTTTCATATCAATATGATGAAACGCCTTCCAGCCACCCACTGGCCCCAGGGAATCCAGTACTTTCCCATGGTATTAGGCGGGGCGCTGACCTCCCTGTTCAGCCTGCTGAACCTGGCTGAGTGCCTGGCCGGAAAAAACAGACAAGGAGGGGAAAAGGCATGAATGAGATTGCAATCGGAACCATCCTGTTATTTACATCCCTGGGAATTTTAATGGTAATCCGGATTCCCATTGCCTTTTCTCTGATGGCGTCCGCCCTGATTACAGCCACCTACCTGGGAATCCCGTATTTTAACCTGTTCCAGAAAATGTCCGTCAGCCTGTTAAGCTTCACCTTCATTGCTGTCCCCTTCTTCATTATGATGGCCCAGGTGATGACAGACGGTGAGATCACCAGCAAGCTGATGGCATTCTGCAACATTATTGTAGGCAGGATCCGGGGCGGCACTGCCATTGTCAACATTTTGGTAAGTATGCTGTTTGGGGGAATCTCCGGTTCCTCGGCAGCGGATGTATCCTCAATCGGAGCCATGCTGATCCCGGCTATGGTCCAGGAAGGCTATGATGCGGATTACAGCGTGGCCGTGACGGTCACCTCCTCGGTGGAGGGTGTTATCATTCCCCCCAGCCAGAATATGCTGTTTTACGCCCTGGCTTCGGCCAGCGGCATCTCCATCAGCACCCTGCTGATGTGCGGCTATGTGCCCGGCATCCTTCTGACCGCAGGCCTTATGGTTCCCGCATATTTCATTGCCGTGAAAAAGCAGTATCCTCTGGGCATCAAACGTTCCATGAAAGAAAATATGAAGATTATATGGCAGGCTCTTTTAGGCCTTGGAGCCATTGTCATCGTTTTGGCAGGCACCTCCTTTGGCATCTGTTCCGCGACGGAGGCTGCCGCCGTGGCGGCGGTCTATGCCCTGGCCATCACCACCTTAGTGTACCGCAACATGTCCTTAAAGCTTTACATAGAAGGGCTGAAAAAATGCCTGCCCACCATGACTATGGCCATGGCCATCATATCCGCATCCGGAGCCTTCGGATATGTGATGTCTTACCTGAAAGTTCCCCAGAACCTGAGCACCTGGCTGCTGAGCCTGACCTCCAACCAGGTAATCCTGACCCTGCTTCTGCTTCTTATGATGCTGGTTCTTGGCTGCTTTATGGACATGGGGATCCTGATCCTTCTGACCACCCCTATTCTGTTCCCCATTGCCACAGGCGCCCTGGGATTCGATCCCTACCATTTCGGCGTAGTCCTGGTACTGGCATACGGTATCGGCCTGTGTACGCCCCCTGTGGGAACATCCCTTTTTATCGGATGCAGCATTGCAAAAGTCCCGGTTGAGAAGGTGGTTCGGGGATTTCTGCCCTTTTATTTATCCATGATTATTATGTTGCTGCTTTTGACCTTTATTCCTTCCCTTTCCCTGGGATTGCCGAGACTATTGGGGTTATTATGAGAAAACATATTTTATGATTCTGAGGTAAAAGACAGATAACAAAAAACGCGCTTGACAGCGCGTTTTTTGTTATCTGCACTTGCCCGGGTTATGGCATTTAGATATTCAGCAGGTCACTGAATACCTTCAGAGCCCCGTCCGTCTCATGGGCCAGCACCCTCTTGGCCAAAACCTTGCCCAGCTGCACCCCTTCCTGGTCAAAACTGTTCACGTTCCACACAAAGCCCTGGAACATAACCTTGTTTTCAAAATGCGACAGCAGGGCACCCAGGGTTCTCGGGTTCAGCTGATCCCCGATGATAATGCTGGAGGGACGTCCGCCCTCAAAGTTCTTATTCCGGTTCTCATCGGATTTGCCGCATGCGAAAGCGATAATCTGGGCTGCTACATTGGCGCACAGCTTCTGCTGGCTGGTGCTGTCCTGGATCACCACATCCGTGCCGATCTGGCTGTTCTTAAACCCAATGAACTGAAGAGGAACAACAGAGGTTCCCTGGTGGAGCAGCTGATAGAAGGAGTGTTGCCCATTGGTTCCCGGCTCGCCGAAAATCACAGGCCCTGTCTGGTAATCCACCGGCTCACCGAAGCGGTTCACGCTCTTGCCGTTTGATTCCATATCCAGCTGCTGTAAATGAGCCGGGAATCGGCTCAATGCCTGGGAATAGGGCAGGACTGCCGTACACAGGTATCCCAGCACATTCCTCTCATACACGCCAATCAGGGCATCCAGCATAGCCGGGTTCTTGAATACGTCCTTATTCTTTGCCAGTTTATCCTCCTCGGCAGCGCCCTCTAAGAACTGTGCAAACACCTCCGGCCCAAAAGCCAGGGACAGTACCACGCCACCCACTGCAGAACTGGAAGAATAACGCCCTCCGATATAATCATCCATAAAGAAAGCCGCCAGATAGTCCTCGCTCTTGGCCAGGGGAGAAGTCTCACTGGTAACCGCCACCATATGTTTGGAGGCATCCAGCCCCGCTTTCTTTAAGGCATCCTTGACAAAAGACTCATTGGTCAGGGTCTCAAGGGTGGTTCCGGACTTTGACACAAGGATAAACAGGGAATGGGCAACATCGATGGAATCCAGGACAGCGGCTGCATCATCCGGATCCACATTGCTGATAAACTTTGCCTCCATCTTAAAAGTGCCCTGCTTCTTTGCCCAGTTTTCCAGGGCCAGGTAGATGGCACGGGGCCCCAAATCACTGCCGCCAATCCCGATCTGTACCACTGTGGTAAATTTCTCGCCGGCGCCATTGGTGATCTCCCCGTTATGTACCTTGGCGGCAAACTCCGCCGCCTTCTGCTGAACCCCCGTATAAAAACCGCGCTTATCAACCCCATCTGCCACAACAGCTTCCCCCAGCTGCCCCCGGGTCAGGTGGTGGAGAACAAGGCGCTTCTCGCCGGTATTGATCACCTCTCCGTTGTAAAGAGCTTCAAATTTATCCGCAAGCTGAGCCTCCCCGGCCAGTTTTGCCAGGCCTGCCAATATGGTATCGTCTACCTGCTTGGCCGCATAATTGTAAACCAGCCCTTCCGCCATAGGAACACTGTAGTTTTTTACACGCTCCGCCCCATTCTCCCCGGCCATCACCTGGGCCAGATCCACCTGTTTTGTCTCTGACAGTTCCTGGAATGATGCCAGCGTATCCATATTGTTCCAGTTGATCATCATCACGTCCTCCTTGATATTAATATAACGTTTGAGGCAATTATACTATCTTTCCACCTTTTATTCAAGCATTTGACCCGCCGCAGCGGAAATTTTTGCACATTTTTAAAACAGCGCCCTATCTTAATATCTCCTCCAAAAGCCCCATCAGCTTCGGGATATCAATCGGCTTGGCAATGTGCCCGTTCATCCCTGCCTCAATGGCCGCCTTCTTATCCTCATCGAAGGCATTGGCTGTCATAGCGATAATCGGGATATCCGAAAGCCCCATTGACCGGATCTGCCTTGTGGCCTCATATCCATTTAAGATCGGCATCTGAATATCCATCAGCACCACATCATACTGGCCCGGGTCTGCTGCTTTTAATTTCTCCACCGCAATTGACCCGTCATCCGCCACATCCATGACAAACCCTGCCTCCTGCAAAATCTCCACAGCAATCTCCTGGTTTAGTTCATTGTCTTCCACCAGAAGGATTTTTTTGCCCTCAAAAGACAGGGTATCCCCGGAATCCTTATCCTTCACGCTCTGCATGGCAAACGGTGACTCTAAAATCTCCCTCAGTTCCGACAAGAATATCGGCTTGGAGCAGAAGGCGGTGACCCCTGCCTGCCTTGCCTCCTCCTCGATATCCGACCAGTCGTAAGCAGTGAGGATGATAATAGGCGTCTCGTCACCAATCAGGCCCCGGATCCTCCTTACCACCTCAATCCCGTTCATATCCGGCATCAGCCAGTCAATGATATAAGCCGCATAGCTGTCATTCTGCTCTTCTGCCAGCTGGGTACGCAGCACAGCCTCCTTGCCGGAGGTAGTCCAGTCCGGGCGCATGCCAATGGTGGCAAGCATTTTGGTGACGCTGGAACAGGTGTTAAAATCATCATCCGCCACCAGGGCGCGCAATCCCTTCAGTTCCGGAATCACCTCCTGCCTTACCGGCCCGGAACAGGTCCGTAACTGCAGGGATACCGTAAAGGTGCTCCCCTTCCCCTCCTCACTGGAGACAGTAATCTCGCCGCCCATCATGTCCACAATATTCTTGGTGATAGCCATTCCCAGCCCCGTCCCCTGGATACCGCTGATGGTGCTGGTCCGCTCCCTCTCAAACGGCTCGAAGACATGCTTCTGGAACTCCTTGCTCATGCCAATCCCCGTGTCCTTCACCTGGAATTCGTAGGATGCAAAACCTTCCGGTGCATTGCCCTTCTGCAGGATACGGACACTTACAAGGCCGCCGGGCATGGTAAACTTCATCGCATTGCTCAGCAGATTTAAGAGCACCTGGTTCAGCCTCAGCCTGTCACACAGGACATGCTCGTTTACCACGTCTGCCGTGTCAAGGTAAAATTCCAGCTGCTTGGAGGTGATGTCTGCCTGCACAATGGTCTTTAAGTCATGCATAACCTCCGGGAGGGAGGTTTCCTTTTCCTCAATCTTTACCTTCCCGCTCTCAATCCGGCTCATATCCAGCACATCATTAATCAGGCTTAAAAGATGGTTGCTGGAGGTGGTAATCTTGGACAGATAATCCTGCACCTGATCCCTGTTGTCAATATGCGTTGCCGCCAGGGATGTAAAGCCAATGATAGCGTTCATGGGGGTCCGGATATCATGGGACATATTATTGAGGAACGTGGTTTTTGCCTTGTTGGCATGCTGGGCGGCTGCCAGTGCATCCTGCAAATCAATCTTCTGCCGCTCCAGCTGCTCCTTCAGCTTCCTCTCATCGTCAATGTCCACAAACAGCCCCACAAAGGTAATGGGGGAGCCGTCCTCACGCCGTGACAGACGGCCTGCCGCATGGAACCATCTCCACCCCGCATGTTTCGTCAAAAGCTGGTACTCCACATTGTAGGTCTTTTCATTGGTATAATCGTTTACCGTATCCCAGAATTCCTTCAGCACCCAATCCTTATCCGCCTCATGCAGCAGGCTGGACCAGGATTCCAAGCGGTTGGGGAACTCCTCTTCCCTCTCATACCCTATCATTTTCCGGAACACTTCCGACCACATACAGGAGATAATCTCTGCGTTGGTGTTAAACTCCATGCTCCAAAGGCCGGATCCCATGGCTGCATGGATATTGTCCATGGCCAGCCGTTCCCTCTCAATCTGGGCATAGGCAGCCCTCATCCGGTTTGCATCTGCCTTCTCCTGTTCCAAGAGGAACCTGGCACTTTTCCTGGACTGGTAAATAAGGGCAAGGAACACGGCCAACATTACCAGCACCGTAATGACAATCTGGATAATGCCCCTTCTCATCATGCCATAGCTGATGGAACCGATTTGGCTGCTGATCACATTATCCCGGACAAGGATCGTCAGCATCCAGTTGGTTCCCTCCACCGGGACATAGCACAAGTCCTCCTTGGCTCCCTGGTAGTTGAAGGAAACCTGCCCGCGCCTGCCGTTCGCAAAATCTTCCTTCAGCTGCCCATGGCTGGAACCAGGTTCCATATCTGCGCCTTCCAATTCGGAAAGGACGTTTTTTCCGGCAGTCAGGTAGCCAAAGGCCTCGTCGGTCAGACTCTCCCCATTCTGATGGTACAGATTGCAGTAAGTCTCATTGTCCGTGGACTGCAGCATCAGGGAACTCAGCAGTTCATTCATATTCACCTGGACAAAACAGGCCTTCACCCGGGCGCCCTGAAAAGAAATACCTTCCACAGGGATCGCAAGGATAACCTGTTTTCTCGCACCGTATAGATTCACGGTTTGAACCACCGGCCCGGTCAGTTCCCCGGAGAGGAACCCATATCTGCTCAAGCCTGAACTTGTGCTGTGCTGGGCATAGACGATCCCATTCTCATCCACCAGCACAAACCGGTCCACCCCATAGAGTTTTTTGATCTTTCC
This sequence comes from uncultured Lachnospiraceae bacterium, assembly GCA_910588875.1. Classification (GTDB taxonomy): domain Bacteria; phylum Bacillota; class Clostridia; order Lachnospirales; family Lachnospiraceae; genus Brotaphodocola. The sequence goes on along the minus strand of CAJURT010000020.1, from coordinate 1,689 downwards.
CAGATACCTGCGCAATGTCTCCTGATTTTCCAGGTCGCCGGGTTCTAAGGTGGCCAAAGCATTTTCCATATAGGCCACCTTGGTTTTCAGTTCCTCTGAAACCACCTGTGCCCGGCGCCCGGCCAGTTCCTCCAGATAAAATTCACTGACCCGTTTTACCGCCTGGCTGGTGCCGGCCCTTGCACTTGTCAGCACCCAGATGGTGGTGACAAGAAGGATCGCCGCAATCACTGACCCGCCAAAGACGGCAAAGGCCACTGCCTGTTTCTTCTGTTTTTCTTTTATACCATTCACTCGAGATCCGTCCATTTTTACCTGCCGTTCTTAATCGATTTCCCCATATAGCGCCTGAAGAATCTCCGCAGCGCTGTCCTGATAAATGATGACTGTTATTTCCTCTGTCTTTTCCGGATAAGCCTCTCCCGGAAGAAGCCCGTCCGCAATCTTCACTGCCACCTGCATCGTGTCAAAGCCGATGGAATAGCAGTCCTGGACTCCCAAGGCATAGATGATCCCATCCTTAAGATACTTAAGAGCCTCCTGGTCATGGTCCATGCCTACAATCACGGTCTCCTTCTCCCGCCCGGCCTCGATGACGGCACGGGCTGCTCCCACCGGATTGCTCATATTGCAGCAGGCAATCCCTGCCAGATCCCCGTGGCGTGCCAAAAATTCCTTGGTATACTCATAGGCCCTTTCCGCAGAATCCTCATCATAAGCAATCTCCACAATCTCCATGTCTGGGTATTTTGCTATCACATCCTGAACCCCTAAAGCCCGTTCCTCATGGCAGGGAGCTCCCTCTACCCCTACCAGGAGGGCAATTTTTCCGTGGTAATCCAGCTTATGGCAAAGAGCCTCCGTGAGATCGGCGCCGTCCTCATAGTTGTGGGTGTTCCCCACATAAGCAATCCGGGAACATCCGTCCTCCTTTGCCGCGTCCGAACTGGAAAAAGTCATAACCTTCTGGCCACGTTCCATCAGCTGGTTGATTGCCGGCGTGACCACATTCACATCCGCCACATCCACGCCGATGACATCAAATCCCCCCAGGGATGCCTCCGACAGGCGCCGGACCTGATCCTGGGCAGAAGCTTCGGCCGGAGCCAAATATTCATAGTCTATGATAACCCCCATCTTCTCATATTGCCTCGCCGCATCCTCAATCCCAATCGCCACAGCATCCCACCAGGGATGGATCATTTTATATGTAAAATAAAAATTATAATGTTTCTTCAGAGGCTGATATGCATCCAGTTCATGATCAAAATCCACGATATCCTCTGTATCCTTATGGGTGCCCTTCCCGCCCCCGTCCCCGCTCTCAGAGGAACTCTCCTCCAGGGCAGGCAATGTCCCTTTGGACGGTTTCCCCTTACATCCAAAGAGCCCAAGGACGCACGCACAGGATATCGCCGCCAGCACAACAAAACCGCGGACTGCCTTCTGCTTCTCCCTTAATCCCGTCTTCCAGGCAAGTACCTTCTTATGCACAACCACTCAGTCCCCCTTTTCGCACCTTCTCTGACATTTCACCATTCCTCCAATCCCTGGCAGTAGTCACATTTTATCATTTTACCATCTCGCCGGGTTTTTTTCAACCGGTCAGTTAGGCCTTATCTTTATCTTTATCTCGGAAGTTTGACAGTTGAATAGAAAGAAAAACACCTGCAGGCCGCATAAAGCCTG
>CAJURT010000019.1 GCA_910588875.1 uncultured Lachnospiraceae bacterium | reverse complement strand
CGCCAAGCACTTCACGGACATCTTTTGGGATTGTGACCTGCCCTTTGGCCATGACTTTTGCGTTGTCAACAAAAGTGTTTGCTGACATATCGTTCACCTCCTGTCTGATTGCAATTCAATAAGGATAAAGTATAGAAAGTAGGGATTTCCCTACTTGTATTATATGCGACTGTCAAAGAAAAATCAAATGAATTTGTTGGGCGAAAACAGCGGCAAAAAAGAATCAAATCAGAAAAAGGAACCAATATGTCTGAAAAACCGCAGAAAGGTTCCAGCCTGTCCCTTTCCCGGACATCTTATGGAAATCCTTTCTCTGATATGGTAAAAATGAGACATCCAGAGAAAAGGCGCTTTCGGAAGTCAGAGGCAAAGGATTCCGAAAGTACCGAAACAAAACAAGGAGGAGGAAAATATGACAGGATTCGATGTAGTGATTATCGGAGCCGGTGTGGTGGGAAGCGCGGTGGCGCGGGAACTGTCCCGTTACCGGGTGCACGCCGCTGTGCTGGAAAAGGAACTGGACGTGGCATGCGGCAATTCCAGCAGGAATACGGGGATGCTCCATGCCGGTTTCACCTATAAGCCGGGTACTTTAAAGGCAGAGTGCGCGGTGGAGGGCAACCAGGAGTTTGACCAGGTGGCAAAGGAACTGGAGGTACCCTTTCGCCGGACGGGAAAGGTGGTGGTGGGTTTCACGGAGCATGACCGGGAGAACCTTTTAAAGTTCAAGGCAGTGGGGGAGCAAAACGGTGTCCGGGGGATGCGGATCATTGATAAGGAAGAACTGCATCGGCTGGATTCCAGCGCGGGCGGAGAATTTGCCATGTATGTGCCGGATTCCGGGATTCTGGATCCCATGCAGTATACCATCGCCCTGGCGGAAAACGCCTGCCAGAACGGAGTGGAATTTTATTTTGGCCAAGAGGTGGTGGCCATTGAGCGGGAGGGAGAGGACTATCTGGTGAAGACCAGGAAGGGGGAATTCCGGACCAGATGGGTCGTCAACTGTGCCGGTATGTATGCGCCGGAGATTTCGGAAATGCTGGGCTATCCCCATTATCCCACCAAAGGCTTTAAGGGAGAATATTTCATTCTGGACAAGAAGGCGGGGAAACATCTGAGGATTCCGGTCTATCCGGCGCCCAATGACAAGGGCGGATTTTCCACCCATGCAACCCCTACCGTTGACGGAAACGTTCTGGTAGGGCCGGATTCTTATGTGACAGAAGGGCGTGAGGATTACGCCGTCACAAAGGAACACTTAGACGGCCTGATTGCAGACGGGCAGAAAATGTTCAAACACATGAAGCGGGAGTATTTTATCCGCAATTTTGCCGGGATTCGCTGGAAACGTTATGACCCGGAGACGGGGGAGATTCTGGACTTCCTTCTGGAAGCAGAGGAGGATAAGCCCAATACCGTCAACCTGGTGGGAATCGAGTCCCCGGGCATTACCTGCGCCCTTCCTCTGGCACGGAGGGCAGTGAAAATCCTGGCGGAGCGGGAGCAGCTGGCGGAGAACCCGGACTTTAATCCCTGCCGCAAAGGAATCCGTAAATATATTGAGATGACCACGGAGGAGAAAAAAGCGGCAATCGCAGAAAATCCCGACTACGGCGAGGTGGTCTGCCGCTGTGAGAATGTCTCCCGGGCAGAGATTTTACAGGCCATCCACAATCCCCTGGGCGTACATACCGTGACCGGCATCAAGAACCGGACGAGGGCCACCATGGGGCGCTGCCAGGGCGGCTACTGTGAGACCAGAATCACGAAAATGATTGAGGAGGAACTGGGAATCTCCCCGGAGGAGGTCCGGTATTCCAGGAAGGACGGATACATGTTTACAGGAAAGGTGAGGGAGGAACAATGAGACAGACGGATGTGGTAATCATTGGCGGCGGGCCTGCGGGCCTGGCAGCGGCAGTGCGCCTGTGGGAAAAAGGAATCCGGGATATCCTGATCCTGGAGCGGGAGCATTTTCTGGGAGGGATTTTAAGACAGTGTATCCATGACGGCTTTGGCCTGACCCGGTTCGGGGAGACCTTAAGCGGTCCGGAGTATGCTGCACGTTTTATTGACCAGGCGCTGGAAATGGGAATTCCCTATATGACAGACGTCACGGTCATTGACATTTCCGGGGACCGGAAGGTGACCGCCTCCTCCCGGGACGGTATTCTGGAGATTCAGGCAAAGGCTGTGGTGCTGACCATGGGCTGCCGGGAGAGAACCCGGGGAGCCATCAGCATTCCCGGCCAGCGGCCTGCGGGGGTCTACACCGCGGGAGTGGCCCAGAGTTATATCAACCTGCAAAATAAGATGGTGGGGCGGGAGGTGGTGATTCTTGGCTCCGGCGACATCGGCATGATCATGGCGAGGCGGATGACCTTAGAGGGCGCCCATGTGCAGGCAGTCTTTGAGGTGCAGCCCTATGCCAGCGGGCTTCCCAGGAACATTGAACAGTGTTTGAACGATTACGGGATTCCCCTGTATTTGAGCCATACGGTGACAGAGATAAAGGGGACGGACCGGCTGGAGGCTGTGGTGGTGTCCGAAGTGGACGGGCGCATGCAGCCAGTGCCGGGAACGGAAAAGGAATATCCCTGCGATACGCTGATCCTCTCGGTTGGTTTGATTCCGGAGAATGAACTGTCCTTGTCTGCCGGCGTGGTGCTGGACGAGAGGAGCAAGGGGGCTGTGGTGGACGAGTACCATCAGACCAGCGTGCCGGGAATCTTCGCTGCCGGCAATGTGCTGCAGGTGCACGATCTGGTGGACTTTGTGTCCATGGAGGCAGAGAGCCTGGCGGATTCCGTGGTCCGCTATCTGACAGAGGGGCAGCTTGCGGAATGCGGACTGGAGGTAAAAACTGACGGCAACGTGACTCACACCATCCCCCAGAGAATCAGCGGCAGCCAGGATTTCAAGCTGTCTCTGCGGGTGAGAAAGCCGGTCAGAAATGCTCTCATCCGTTTAAGCCAGGGGGAAAAGGTGATTCTGGAAAAGAAAATGCCCAAGGCCATTCCGGCTGAGATGATTCAGATTCCGGTAAAGGCAGAGAAGCTGAGCAGAGAAAAAGATTTGGAGGTGAGTGTGGTATGGTAAGAGAATTTACCTGCATTATGTGCCCGCTGGGCTGTGACTTGAGAGCCGAAGCCGGACAGGGGGAGAATGAAGACGAGATTCTGGTAACAGGAAATACCTGCCGCAAGGGAAAAGAATATGCTGTTCAGGAACTGACGGACCCTCAGAGAAATATCGCCACTTCTGTGCTGGTATTCGGCGGGGAACTGCCATTGGCAAGCGTGCGCCTCACCAGGGCGATTCCCAAAGAGAGGATCTTTGATGTGATGGCGGAGATCCGGAAGCAGCGGCTGACGGCGCCGGTGAAGGCAGGGCAGATTGTGATTCAGGATGTGCTGGGGCTGGGGAGCGATGTGATTGTGACGAAGGCGGTGGGGAAGGAATTGTGATGTGGGGAGAGGATAGGCAGCTGGTGTTTTAAGGAGGATGAGGGAAGGGGATGTTATGAGGGGGAGGTATTGGCATAGACTGGCAGCCCCAGGGGGATGGGATTCCTCCCTGCCCTGCCCTTTTCCCCCAATGGGGGAGAAGGGCAGGGGCAGCCATAGCCATGCGGCTGGCTTGCCATGGATTTCTATTTCTTAGCCTTTTTCGCATATTCCGTGGTTACCAGATCTTCATAGGGAACCCGTTTTGGCAGTTCACCGGCTTCTTCAAGGATATTCTGCAGCAGTTCAAAACTTTCCTGTTCAAAGATGGTATCCTCCTTCCAGGTATCCTGGGATTTATAGCGTTCGACAATGGCCGTGATATTTTCCAAAGGGGTTTCCTTGAACTGAGGCTGGATGGTCTTGGCGATTTCCTCTGCGGAGTGGGAATTGACATAGTCCAAGCCTTTTTGGATTGCGTTGGTGAATTTCTGGATTACTTCAGGATGAGCCTTCAGGTAGCTTTGTCTGGCGCTGTAGGCAGTGTAGGGGACATAGCCGGAGTCCGTGCCAAGGGAGGCCACCACATAGCCGTTGCCCTCCAGTTCCAGGCCGGTGGCGAAGGGCTCGAATTCAACGGTGTAATCCGAGTCGTCGCTGGTAAAAGCGGCGGCAGTGAGTCCGAAGCTGATACTCTGGTCAATGGTCAGGTCGAGTTTGGGGTCGATGCCGTTTTTCTTTAAGATATACTCAAATACCATCTGGGGCATACCGCCGGCTCTCCCCCCCAGAACTTTCGTCCCTTTCAGTTTATCCCAGGTAAAATGATCGTCCGGCTGGCGGGCCACCAGGAAATTACCGGCGCGTTGGGTCAGCTGGGCGAAGTTGACGGCATAATCCTCAGAACCGCCGGCATAGGTGTAGATACTGGCTTCGGATCCCATGAAGCCGATGTCAGCATCCCCGCTGACAAGGGCAGTCATTACCTTGTCAGCCCCGGCTCCGTTGACTAAAGTGAGGTCAATCCCCTCATCTTTAAAGTACCCCAGTTCAATGGCTGCGTACTGAGGGGCATAGAAGATGGAGTGGGCGACCTCATTTAAGGTGACCTTTGTCAGTCCTGTGCCAGCGGTTTTGGACTGGCAGGCAGTGAATGAGGAGAGCAGCAGGACTGCGGTAAGGGACAGGCCTGCCAGCCTCCTTCCTACATTTTTTTTCATAATTCCTCCTGAATGACATTCTTTAATATTACATGATATGAATCCGGAGGAGCGCTTGTGAAATAAAGTTTGGTGACGGGAAGGATTCAGGAATACTTTTTGCGTGAATACTGATAGTAAAGCTTGGTGATCTCCTGCAGCATATCCGCGTGGGCAAAGTCCCGATGGTAGACAATGTTGATCTCGCGGGTCATACTGAGGTTCTCAATGGGAAGTCCGGCCATCTTGCCCTTGCGCAGTTCAGAGGCAAAGGTGCTTCGGGGAAGGATGGAGACGCCGAAATTTCTGCGGACCAGGTCCTTGATGGTGGCGACATTGTCTACCTCTAATATGACATTGAATTCGTCCAATGTCTGGTTGTTGCTTTCCAGATGGGAGGCGAAGAGGTTGCGTGTGGCAGAATCCGGCAGGCGCAATATCAGCTTTTGCTTCTTCAGTTCTTCCAGGGTAACGATGCTTTTTTGCGCCAGTGGGTGGTCTTTGGATACAGCCAGGATCAGGGAATCGGTATCCAAAAGCACTTTATTGAAATTGGAATCGACAATTTTTCCCTCCACAATGGCGATATCCAGTTCATAGGTTTTTAGTTTATAATAAAGATTATTTATGGTATCAGAAAGAATCGTTATCTTGCAGTTCTCGGCAAGGCTGCTGTATTTGGCAAGGACCTCCACAATGATATTGCTCTCTGAGGTGTGAGTGACGCCGACGGAGAGCCGGGTGAGGTTCTTTTTTTCGTCTTGCAGGGCCTGCTCGAGGTTCTGATACAGATTCTCGATTCTCCGGGCGTATTTGACGGCGATTTCTCCTTCAGGAGTCAGCTTTAGAGCGCCTTCTCCCCGGATGAACAGGCTGACCTTCAGATCGTGTTCGAGTTGGCGGATGTGCTGGCTGACGGCAGGCTGGGTCAGCGAAAGAAGCTTGGCGGCTCTGGTAAAGTTCCTGGTTTCGTTGACCTTCAGCAAGGTCTCGAGTTTGGCGTCCATCATAGGGAATCCTCCTGGTATCATGATTTGTTATTAGGATACAAAAACTAATAATTTGTATTTATGGAGATTGCTGCTATAATTATAGCACCGCCAAGAAGACGGTACAAGAAAAAAGAATGCAGCAGGGGGAAATAAAAATGCAGTTTTTTTATGGAAACATGGATGAATCGACAATCGTGCTTTGCTCGCTGGCAATAATTCTGTTTGCCGGCTTTTTAGTGACCAGGCTGACAAAGTATCTGCGTCTGCCGAATGTCAGTGGTTATATTATCGCAGGTGTTCTGATTGGTCCGGGCTGCCTGCGTCTGATTCCGGAGGACATTTTATCTCATATGGGATTTATGAGTGATATTGCGCTGGCTTTCATTGCCTTCGGCGTCGGGAAGTTCTTTAAAAGGGAGGTTATCCAGGAGGCAGGGCCTCGGATCATCCTGATTACGGTTCTGGAAGCTGTGGCAGCAGGGGTGCTGGTGACATTTTCCATGAGGTTTTTGTTCCATGTGAATGGGAATTTTGCCTTGATTCTCGGGGCGATTGCCACGGCCACGGCGCCGGCCAGCACCATGATGACGATCCACCAGTACCATGCCCGGGGAGAGTATGTGACTACATTGCTGCAGGTGGTGGCATTGGATGATGTGGTGTGTCTTCTGATCTACAGTGTAGTGGTTGCCGTGGTCAATGCCGGAACGGACGGACATATCACATTGTCTGATATTTTTGTTCCCATTATGGGAAATGCGGCCGGGATGGTTCTGGGGGCTGCCTGTGCTTTCTTCTTGTCGCGGCTTCTGACTCCGGCAAGGAGCAAGGATAACAGGCTGATTCTGACCATTGCAATGCTGCTGGCGCTTTCTGGCATTGGGGCGATCTTTGGACTCTCCCCGCTGCTTTCCTGCATGGTATTCGGCGCTGTCTATATGAACCTGAAGGATGACCGGAAACTGTTTAAACAGATCAATCATTTCACACCGCCGATTATGAGCATGTTTTTTATCATATCCGGCATGAACCTGGATTTGGGGGCAATAAAAACTGCGGGAGTGATCGGAGCAAGCTACTTCCTGATTCGGATTGTGGGGAAATATTCCGGCGCTTATCTCGGCTGTGTTCTGACCGGTATGCCGGCCAATATCCGGAATTATCTGGGGCTGGCTCTGATCCCGCAGGCAGGGGTTGCCATCGGGCTGGCATTTCTGGGCAAGCGACTGCTGCCGGCAGAGATCGGAGATATGCTTCTGACCATTATACTGTCGTCATCGGTATTGTATGAGTTGGTGGGTCCGGCCTGCGCGAAGGCTTCGTTTTTCCTGTCAGGCTCTATCAAGCCGGCGATAGCAAAGTCCGTGGAGGAATGCCAGGAGAAAGGGAAAAGAAAAGAGACAGGAAAGAGAAGCAAAACCATGAAAGTGGGGCAGGCGTGAATCGCCTGCTTTTTTCTTATATCATAGGAAAGTGCGTCCTATGATATAAAAACGCTCCGCGAGGATCGCAACACGGTGTGGGCTTGTTCACTAAGCTCATTGCATTCGCTAAGTGAGCCAATGCCTGCGGCGGAAAGGAATCATGTCGCTGAAGCGACCCGCCGCAGGCGGAGAATCCTGCGAAGCAGGATTCTTTTTCACATAGGAAATTGCGTCTTGTGAAACAAAAACGCTCTGCGAGGTTGCTGAGTGCCAGTGGCATTCGTTTAGCAACGACCGAAGTGGGCTTGTATGCCCTAAAGCAAAATAAAAACAACCAGTAACTGCGAAAACGATCAACAAAAATTAGTCATTTAGTCGATTGATTTTTCGGGAGGAATGGAGTAAATTAGGTTACTGAAATTTGTGGTGTGACATTTTCTCATGGCATTCCCGGGTGGGAGAAATCACAGGTTATGAAAGGAATAAGTGAGGAATCAATATGGCAAATACTGCGGTAAAAGATATGACAACAGGATCTCCGGTAAGGTTGATTTTCGGCTTTTTTGTGCCCATGGTTTTCGGGCTTTTGTTTCAGCAGCTCTATAATATGGTAGATACGATCATTGTGGGGAATTATTTGGGGGTCAAAGCCCTGGCATCGGTCGGTTCCACCGGCTCCATCAATTTCATGATTATCGGGTTCTGCATGGGAGTGTGCAATGGCTTTGCCATCCCGGTGGCCCAGAAGTTCGGGGAAAAGAGTTTTAGTGAACTCCGCAGATTTGCGGCTAACGGGGCGTGGCTGGCCGTTGGATTTGCGGTGGTGATGACCACCCTGGTATGCCTGCACTGCCGCAGGATCCTGCTGTGGATGAATACGCCGGAGGATATCATAGACGGTGCATATGCCTATATTTTTGTGATATTCCTGGGGATTCCGGCAACTTATCTCTACAATATGGGATCCGGGATTATCCGGTCCTTAGGGGACAGCAGGACGCCCCTTTATTTTCTGGTCATGTCTTCCCTGATGAATGTGGTTTTGGATTTGTTTACCATTGTGGTGCTGAAAATGGGGGTGGCCGGGGCTGCCTGGGCGACGGTGGTTTCCCAGGCAATCTCCGGGGCTGCCTGCCTGGCTTTTATGGTAAAAAAATACGAGATCCTGCGGATGACGAGAGAGGAAGCAAAGCCAAACGGGAGCATTATGAAGATTCTGTGCGGGATCGGGATTCCCATGGGATTGCAGTATTCTATCACGGCGGTCGGAAGCATGGTGCTGCAGGTGGCAGTCAACGGCCTGGGTTCCATGTCAGTGGCAGCGATGACCGCAGCCTCAAAGATCGGCATGTTTTTCTGCTGCCCCTTTGATGCATTGGGTTCCACCATGGCCACCTATGGAGGTCAGAATATCGGTGCCCGGCAGCTGGAACGGCTGGAGGAGGGCATGAAGGCGGCGGTTCTGATGGGGGCGGCTTACGCAGTGCTGGCGCTGGCAGTGCTGTTTTGCTTCGGTGACCAGATTGCCCTGCTGTTTCTGGATGCTGACGAAGTACAGATCCTGGGGCAGGTCAGGCAGTATTTGCTGACCACGGCAACGTTTTTTATTCCTCTGGTGCTGGTAAATGTGGTGCGTTTTACCATCCAGGGGATGGGGTATTCCAAGAGGGCCGTCCTGGCCGGGGTGTGCGAGATGGCTGCCCGTGCCGGTGTGGGATTTTTGCTGGTGCCTTACTTCGGGTATACGGCGGTTTGCTTCGCCAGTCCCTGTGCGTGGATTGCGGCGGATCTGTTCCTGGTTCCTTCTTACCGGGCGATTATGAAACGCCTTTGGAGGGAACAGGGGGGATTGGCAGAGCCTGTAAAGGAAAGAAGGGATGCAGGGGAAATAATCATTAACCGGTGGAAGGGATTCCGGTATGGGCATTAAGGCGGCCTTCCGTTTGCCAGGACAAGAAATGGGTATAATAGGAGTAGTGAAAAAATCCATGGAGGACGGAAGGAATATAGATGATGAAGAGGTTACCCAGACATATAGGCATTATTCCCGACGGCAACCGCCGGTGGGCGTTTGAGAAGAGGATGGCAAAGGAAGAGGGATATGGGCATGGGATTGCTCCGGGGATGGAACTTTACCACATATGCCGGGGTTTGGGAGTGCAGGAACTTACCTTCTATGGCTTTACCGTGGACAATACCAAACGTCCGTCCGTACAACGGATTGCCTTTTCCGATGCCTGTGTCAGGGCGGTTGACTTTTTGTCAGGGGAAGATGCAGAGTTGTTGGTTTTGGGAAACACCAATTCCGCCATGTTTCCGAAGGAATTGCTCCCCTACACAACCAGGCACTGTTTTGGGAAGGGCGGAATCAAGATCAATTTTTTGGTTAACTACAGTTACGAATGGGATCTGGGCTTCCGTAAAGGGAGCATTGGGCCGGCTATGGGTTCGGCAGAGGTATCAAGGGTTGATTTGGTGATCCGGTGGGGCGGGCGGAGGAGGCTGTCCGGCTTCCTTCCGGTGCAGTCGGTATATGCGGATATCTATGTGGTCGATGATTACTGGCCGGATTTTACCCCCCGGCATGTTTATGATGCCATCGCCTGGTATGGAGAGCAGGACATTACTTTGGGAGGATGACGTTACTGTTCACAGGCAATGTCAGTAAGTTAAGGGTTCGCGAAGCACAGCCAAGGAAACGGGGAGAGAAGCCATCGGAAATTTTAGGAATTCTTGATCTCGAAACCGGAAAAAGCAGCAAACCCTTTCCGATGGCTTCTCTCCCCGTTTCCTTAGCTGTGCTTCGCGAACCCTTTGGAACAACCTAACTTACTGACATTGGGGGTGAACAGTAACGGGATGACCTTTTCCAGGCAAATTGCTTTTGTTTGCAATTGACAAACAGTAGCATCCATAGTAAAATGAGGCAGAGCAAAGAAGCCTGAAACCTTGATGGGGCTTCTTTTTGTGATATCACCTTCACAAGAAAGCTTTTATTTTAACAAAAGGAGAGGAAAATTATGAAAAAGACAGCAAGACAGTTGGCAGCATTGGCGATGGCGGCAGTGACACTGCTTTCCTTAAGCGCCTGCGGGGGCGGCAGTGCCCCGGAGACGAAGGCGGCTGCAGGCAATGAGGCGGCAGGGAGCGAGGCAGCGAAGGAAGAGGCGAAGGCAGAGTCCGGCGATACGGAGGAATCCGGGGAGAAGAAGGTGCTTCGGGTAGCCATGGAGTGCGCTTATGCACCCTATAACTGGAGCCAGCCGGATGATGCCAACGGGGCGGTTCCCATCGCAGACAGCAATGAGTTTGCTTATGGATATGATGTGATGATGGCAAAGAAGATCTGTGAGGAGTTGGACTATGATCTGCAGATTGTCCGTCTGGACTGGGATTCCCTGATCCCGGCGCTGCAGAGCGGACAGGCGGATTGTGTCATTGCCGGCCAGTCGATAACGGCAGAGCGGCTTCAGGCAGTGGATTTCAGTGAGCCCTACTATTATGCTTCGATTGTTACCCTGGTGAAGAAAGGCAGTAAATATGAGAATGCCAAGAGCGTGGCAGATCTGGCCGGTGCCACCTGCACCTCCCAGCAGAGCACGATCTGGTATCAGAACTGCCTGCCGCAGATTGAGGATGCCAATATCCTGGCAGCTACAGCGAGCGCACCGGACATGCTGATGTCTTTAAACGCAGATAAATGCGATCTGGTGGTTACGGATCAGCCGACCGGCAAGGGCGCCCTGGTGGCTTATCCGGATTTTGTAATGCTGGAGTTCGGCGGCGGCGAGGATGATTTCCAGGTGACAGAAGAGGACATCAATATCGGCATTTCCATCAAAAAGGGCAATACCGAGTTAAAGACAGCCATTGACAGCGTTCTTGGCAAGATGACGAAGGATGATTTTTCCGAAATGATGGATGAGGCGATCTCAGTTCAGCCTCTGGCGAATTAAGACACATTCAGGAATATGCCGGGATACCCGGCTGCTAAGGAGAAAGGAATATGCCAACAGATTTTCTTGGCCGCGTGATGGCGGTGTTTGAACGCTATGGAATGTCGATGCTGCAAGGTGCGGGAGTCAGCCTGCAGATTGCGTTGGTGGGGACTTTAATTGGATGTATCATTGGCTTTGCCGTGGGAATCGTGCAGACGATTCCCACACAGCAGAAGGATAATCCGGTGAAAAAAGGCGGGTTATGGCTGGTGAAGCTGATCTTGAATGCCTATGTGGAATTTTTCCGGGGCACGCCTATGATGGCTCAGGCGATGTTTATTTATTATGGCCTGTTTCCGCTGATGGGTTTTAATCCCTCCATGCGGCAGTCGGCATATTTTATCCTGTCCATCAATACAGGGGCTTACATGGCAGAGACGGTCCGGGGAGGGATTCTTTCGATTGATTCTGGCCAGACAGAGGGGGCCAAGGCCATCGGTATGACTCATGTGCAGCTGATGCTGTATGTGATCCTGCCCCAGGCCCTGCGTAACATCATGCCCCAGATCGGCAACAACCTGATTATCAACATTAAGGACAGCTGTGTCCTTTCCGTGATCGGCGTGGCGGAACTGCTGTATAAGACAAAGGCAGCGGCCGGAGCGCTTTACATGAATTTTGAGACCTATACCATAACCATGATCGTGTACTTTGTCATGACCTTTACCTGTTCCCGGATCCTGCGCTGGATGGAGAACCGGATGGATGGCTCGGATAATTATGACTTAGCGACAACAGACACCCTGGCGCATACCAGCGGGATGTACAAGTACCCGGATGAGAAGAAGGAGGGGAAATGATGGCTGAGAACGGACATGTGTTGGAGGTGCGCCACTTAAGCAAGGCCTTCGGGAAACATGTGGTGCTGCGGGACATTGATTTCCAGGTGGACACCGGGGACGTGACCTGTATCATCGGCGCTTCCGGATCCGGGAAATCCACGCTTCTGCGGTGCATCAATATGTTGGAAACGCCGACGACAGGGGAGATTTTGTACCATGAGAAGGATATCACAGATCATGGCGTCAACGTACCGGCTTATCGTTCCCGGGTGGGCATGGTGTTCCAGAGTTTTAACCTGTTTAACAATATGACCGTGCTGGAAAACTGCATGGTCGGCCAGACAAAAGTCCTTAAGAAGGGCAGGGAAGAGGCGAAGAAAAATGCCATGCGCTATCTGGAAAAGGTTGGCATGGCGCCCTACATCAATGCCAAGCCGCGGCAGATCTCCGGCGGGCAGAAGCAGCGGGTGGCGATTGCCCGTGCCCTGGCCATGGAGCCGGAGGTCCTGCTGTTTGACGAGCCGACCTCAGCCCTGGATCCCCAGATGGTGGGAGAAGTGCTGGCGGTAATGCGGACACTTGCCAGGGAGGGGATCACGATGATCATCGTGACCCATGAGATGGCATTTGCCCGGGACGTATCCAGCCATGTGGTGTTCATGGCGGACGGGGTGATTGAAGAAGAGGGAAGCCCGGAGGAGATCTTCGGAAACCCGAAAAAGGCGAAGACACAGGAGTTTTTGAGCCGGTTTATTCAGGGATAAGCCCTCTGTGGACAAGGGGATAAGCGTCAGTCTTTCTATCTTTAGGCCATGAAAGATAGAAAGTGCTGGCGTTATTTTTTCGTTTAGGAGGGGGGACGAACGGAGCGCAGGTATCCGAAAAGGGAGTCTTAAGCGCGTGTTTGTCCCTTTAACTTCACCTTGTAAAAACAGGCAAAATGACATATAATGGCAGATGAATGGAAAGAGAAAGAGAGGAGAACCAAAAAGATGTCTGTCATAAAACCAGAGTTAGGCTGGCTGGATGATCCTGAAGTATTCCGCGTCAATGTCCTGCCAGCGCATTCAGACCATCGATTTTATGGGACGGAGGAGGATTGCAGGCAGGAGGAAGGGCGTTTGTATCAGTCTTTGAATGGGGAGTGGCAGTTTTACTGGTCCAAGAATGCCGCACAGCGTCCGGAAGGCTTTTACAGGGAAGATTTTGACTGCAGTGGTTTTGGGAGGATTCCGGTTCCCTGCCATATGGAACTGGCAGGATATGACCGGATCCATTATATTAACACGATGTATCCCTGGGAGGGGCATCTGTACCGCCGGCCGGCCTATTCCCTGGAGGGTTTAGGGGCACAGCCGGGGCAGTTTTCCGGGGCGGAGTATAACCCGGTAGGGTCTTACCGCCGGGAATTTGATTTGGATGAGGGGCTTTTGGGCAAGCGGGTATGCATATCCTTCCAGGGGGTGGAGCAGGCATTGTACGTGTGGCTCAACGGCCGGTTTGTGGGGTATGCGGAGGACAGCTTTACTCCGTCGGATTTTGATCTGACCCCTTATATCAGGGAGAAGGGGAATATATTGGCGGTGGAGGTGCACAAGCGTTCCACGGCGGCGTATCTGGAGGATCAGGACTTTTTCCGGTTTTCTGGTATTTTCCGGGATGTGGTTTTGTATGCCAAGCCAGAGATCCACGTGGAAGATTTGTGGGCCAGGCCGGTACTTAAGGAGGACGGCAGATCCGGTGAGTTGGGGGTGGAACTGAAACTCTCAGTAAAGGAAATGCCAGGAGGATGGGAGGGCTATAGGGTTTTGGTGGCGCTTAAGGATGCCTTTGGAAAGGTGTTGCTGGAGCAGCCATTTCCCGCGGCTGAGGCCATATGCATGGAGGCGCAGCAGCTGGGGGAGGTGCAGGTGTGGGACCACGGCCATCCCTACCTTTACCGCCTGGAGATCCGTCTTTTGTCAGGGGACGGGCAGCTGGTTGAGATTGTCCCTTATGAGATTGGTTTCCGGCGGATTGTCCTGGAAGACGGTATTATGAAGCTGAATGGGAGGCGCCTGATCTTAAATGGGGTCAACCGCCATGAGTGGAATGCCCATACCGGGCGGGTGATCGGCAGGGAGGACATGGAAGCGGATCTGGCATGTTTCCATGAAAATAATATTAACAGTGTACGGACATGCCATTACCCAAACCAGCTTCCCTGGTATGGCATGTGTGACCGGGAGGGGATCTATGTGATGGCGGAGACAAACTTAGAATCACATGGCTCCTGGCAGAAAAAGGGACAGGACGAGCCCAGCTGGAATGTGCCGGGGAGTATTCCGCAGTGGCGTGAGGCGGTGCTGGACCGGATGCGGACAAATTTTGAGACATTGAAAAACCATGTGTCGGTTCTGTTCTGGTCTCTGGGGAATGAGTCCTTTGCGGGGGATAATATCTGGCAGATGCAGCAATATTTAAAAGAGAAAAATGACGGGCGCCTGGTTCATTATGAAGGCGTATTCCATAACCGGGCCTATGAGGACAGGATCTCCGATATGGAAAGCCAGATGTATGCGCCTCCCTGGGAGATAGAACGGTATTTTAAGGAAAACGGAAAAAAGCCGTTTATTGTCTGCGAATATATGCATGATATGGGTAACTCCCTGGGGGGAATGCAGTCCTATATGGCATTGCTGGATCGGTATGAAGGATACCAGGGCGGGTTTATCTGGGATTTTATCGACCAGGCGCTGTGGGTGAAGGATGAGGTGACAGGGAGAGAAGTACTGCGCTATGGCGGGGATTTTGACGACCGCCCTTCGGATTACGAATTTTCCGGCAATGGGATTTTATTTGCGGACAGGACGCCAAAGCCGGCCATGCAGGAGGTGAAGCATTATTATGGATTGTACCAGGGATGAGAAAACAGAACGGGCGGAGAGCCTGGGGATCGTGTTTGGCGATGTGGTGCTGGGGGTACATGGGACAGGTTTTGAATATCTGTTTTCCTACCAGGCCGGAGGGTTGGAATCAATGGTGGTAAATGGCCGGGAATGGCTATACCGGGCGCCAAAGCCTACCTTCTGGCGGGCGGTTACGGACAATGACCGTGGCTGCGGGTTCCCGTGGAGATCTGCCATGTGGCTGGGGGCAGACATGTTTCTGCGGACAAAGGAAATCCGGGTGCAGGTGGATGGCCAGGAGGTTCCCCGGTTTATGGCGCCGGGCAACAACCGTTTTGCCGGGGAGGTAAAGGCGGAAACATTACAGGTGGTATTTGTATATTCCACGGCCACCGTGCCGGAGACCGAGGTGGAAATTTCCTATACGGTAGAGAGGACAGGGAAAATCCGGGTGGATGCCCATTATTATGGAAAGGAAGGGCTTCCCCAGCTGCCAGTGTTCGGGATGCGGTTCATTATGCCTACCAGGGCGGAGGGATACTGTTATACCGGGCTGTCTGGTGAGACATACCCCGACAGGATGGCAGGCGGCATCAGGGGAGAGTGGAGGGTGGATGGCCTTCCGGTGACTCCTTACCTGGTTCCCCAGGATTGCGGGATGCATATGGATACGGAGAGTTTGACAGTATACCGTTCATCGGTGCTGGCAAACGAGAGAAAAGAAGGGGAGGAGGCAGTGCCCTTTTCCCTTACTTTCGGGAAGGCAAAAGAGCCGTTTGCATTTTCGTGCCTGCCGTATACGGCGGAGGAACTGGAGAACGCCACCCATCAGGAAGAACTGCCGCTGCCACGCAGGACGGTGGTCTGCATCCTGGGCGCCGTCCGCGGAATTGGGGGGATTGACAGCTGGGGAAGTGATGTGGAGGCTTCCTGGCACATCGATGCCGCCCAGGATATTGAGTATTCTTTTTACGTGATACCGCCCCAGGCGGAAGGATGAAAGAGGAGGAGTTCTGATATGAAATACGATTTTACTTCCATTCTTGACCGGCGGGGGAAGGACTCCCTGGCGGTAGACGGGCTGGGGGGCGGCGGTTCTGCACCGGAAGCCCCGAAGGAAGGTTTTGATGTGATCCCAATGTGGGTGGCAGATATGAATTTCCCGGTGCTCCCGGCGATCCAGGAGGCAATCATTGACCGGGTGAACCATCCGGCTTTTGGTTATTTTAATCCCAGCGATGCCTATTTTGATGCGATTATTGACTGGCAGGAAAAGCGCAATGGGGTGGTTGGGCTGACCCGGGAGTGCATTGGCTATGAGAACGGCGTGCTGGGCGGCCTGGTGTCAGTGCTGGAGACATTTTCGGCGCCGGGAGATGCGGTGCTCCTCCACAGCCCTACTTATATTGGTTTTACCAAAAGTATTTTAAATAGCGGCAGGAGGATTGTCCACAGTCCGCTAAGGCTGGATGAGGCAGGGGTATGGCGGATGGATTATGAAGATATGGACGCCAAGATCAAGGAGAACAAAATCCATGTGGCAGTGTTCTGCAATCCCTTTAATCCCTGTGGGCGTGTCTGGGAGCGGGAGGAACTGGAACAGGCGATGGAGGTGTACCAGGCCAATGACTGCATGGTAATCTCAGATGAAATTTGGTCGGATATTATCCTGAAGGGGAACTGCCATATTCCGCTGCAGATGCTGAATGCGGATGCCAGGAGCCGCACGGTTGCCTTGTATGCGCCGTCAAAGACTTTTAATTTGGCGGGGATGATTGGGGCATACCATATCATTTACAACAAATACCTGCGGGAGCGGGTGGAAGCCCAGGGCAGCAAGTCTCACTATAACTCCATGAATGTGCTCAGCATGCATGCACTGATCGGGGCGTATGGGCCGGAGGGGCATGTGTGGGTGGATGAACTGCGCCAGGTGATAACGGAGAATGTGGAATATGCATGTGGGTTTATCCACGAACATTTCCCCGGCGTGCAGGTGGCGAAGCCGGAAGGGACATATATGTTATTTTTGGATTGTACGGAATGGCTCAGATCCCATGAAAAGACCATCGATGAATTGCTAAAGGCAGGATGGGATGTGGGCGTGGCATGGCAGGATGGCCGGATGTTCCATGGGCAAAATGCCATCCGCATGAATCTTGCGCTGCCCCTTTCCCGGGTGCAGGAGGCATTCAGACGTCTGGAGAAGTATGTGTTTGCAGGGTAAAGAGGGCTTTGGGTTTTAGGAAAAATCATGTGTGATAAAAGGAGATTATTATGGCTAGCGAGAAGAAACTGGTGGAGGCAATCACATCCATGGGGGAGGATTTTGCCCAGTGGTATACGGATGTGGTGAAGAAGGCAGAACTATGTGATTATGCCAGCGTGAAGGGGTGTATGGTCATCAAGCCAGCGGGATATGCCTTGTGGGAGAATATCCAGAAAGAACTGGATAAACGTTTTAAGGAGACAGGGGTGGAAAATGTTTACATGCCCATGTTTATCCCGGAGGGACTGCTTCAGAAGGAAAAAGACCATGTGGAGGGCTTTGCCCCGGAGGTGGCATGGGTGACCCACGGAGGCCTGGAAGAACTGCAGGAGAGGATGTGCGTGCGCCCTACCTCAGAGACCCTTTTCTGCGATTTTTATGCCCGTGACATCCATTCCTACCGGGATCTGCCCAAGGTGTATAATCAGTGGTGCTCGGTGGTGAGATGGGAGAAGACAACCCGGCCTTTCCTGCGTTCCCGGGAGTTTTTGTGGCAGGAGGGCCATACTGCCCATGCCACGGCTCAGGAGGCCCAGGAACGCACAGAGCAGATGCTGAATGTATATGCGGATTTCTGCGAAGAAGTCTTGGCAATCCCTGTGATCCGGGGGCAGAAAACCGACAAGGAAAAGTTTGCAGGGGCAGAGGCGACCTATACAATCGAGGCTCTGATGCATGACGGGAAGGCGCTGCAGTCCGGAACCAGCCATAACTTCGGTGACGGGTTTGCAAAGGCTTTTGAGATCCAGTATGCGGCAAAGGACAACTCCCTGCAGTATGTGCATCAGACCTCCTGGGGGATGTCCACCCGGATCATCGGCGCCATTATCATGGTTCATGGGGATGACAGCGGGCTGGTGCTGCCGCCAATGATTGCGCCGACCCAGGTGATGGTGGTACCGATCCAGCAGAAGAAGGAAGGCGTGCTGGAGAAGGCATTTGCCATCCGGGATGCCCTTTCCGGTTTCCGGGTGAAAGTGGATGACTCAGATAAGAGCCCGGGCTGGAAATTCAGTGAATCCGAGATGCGCGGCATCCCGGTGCGGGTGGAGATCGGGCCGAAGGATAT
Organism: uncultured Lachnospiraceae bacterium; assembly: GCA_910588875.1. Classification (GTDB taxonomy): domain Bacteria; phylum Bacillota; class Clostridia; order Lachnospirales; family Lachnospiraceae; genus Brotaphodocola. The sequence continues at coordinate 46,728 of CAJURT010000019.1, read as the reverse complement.
AGCACAGAACCAGGCAGTGCTGGTACGTCGGGACAACCATGAGAAGCTGGTGGTATCGCTGGATGAGATCACAGAGAAGGTGGAGGGACTCCTGGAACAGATCCAAAAGGATATGCTGGAACGTGCCAGGGCCCACAGGGATGCCCACACCTATGAGGCCACGGATTTTGAGACCTTTACGAAGACGGTAGAGGAAAAGCCGGGCTTTGTAAAAGCCATGTGGTGCGGCAACCGGGAATGTGAGGACAAGATCCGGGAAGTGACCGGTGCGACCTCCCGCTGCATGCCCTTTGCCCAGGAAAAACTCTCGGAGACATGTGTATGCTGCGGAAAACCCGCAACCAAAATGGTATACTGGGGAAGGGCATACTAAAGGAAAACATCGCGCTTTTTGCCATGTTAGCCGCTATCCAAACAGAGCGGACAGGCACTTGGAGAGAGGACGAGGCAGAATGGAAAGGCTTAGGATCACGATGCCGCCACAGGTGGAACGGATCATTGGGAGGCTGAGGCAGGGGGGCTTTGAGGCCTATGCAGTAGGCGGCTGTGTGCGGGATACACTTTTGGGGAGGCAGCCGGGGGACTGGGATATCACGACCTCGGCCCGCCCAGAGGAAGTGAAAGGTCTGTTTACCCGGACGGTGGATACCGGGATTCAGCATGGTACCGTTACTATCCTGATGGACCATGTGGGATATGAGGTGACGACCTACCGGATTGACGGTGAATATGAGGACGGGCGCCACCCAAAACAGGTGGCGTTCACCTCAGAACTGGTGGAGGACTTAAAACGGCGGGATTTCACAATCAATGCCATGGCCTATAGCCACGAGACAGGGATTGTGGATGCCTTTCATGGTATGGAGGATCTGGAAAAAGGGGTTATCCGCTGTGTTGGGGATCCTCTGGAACGGTTTGGGGAGGATGCCCTGCGTATTCTAAGGGCGATCCGTTTTTCTGCCCAGCTTAATTTTACCATTGAGGGCCGGACTTATGGCGCTATCACGCAGATTGCACCCAATATGGCCAGGGTCAGTAAGGAACGGATCCAGGTGGAACTGACAAAACTTCTTTGCTCGGATCATCCGGAAAAAATTTGCAAAGTATACGAGACGGGTATCAGCGTTTATATTTCACCGGCCTTCCATGCCTTGCCCTGGGAGGGGTTCCGGGTGTTGCCAGGGCTTTCTGCCGAGAAATATGTGCGGTGGGGGGCGTTTTTGCGCCTGGCAGGCCCGGAGGCGGCAGTGCAGGTGCTAAAGGATCTGAAGCTGGATAATGATACGGTCAACCGGGTGCGGACACTGGCTGTTTGGGCAGGAAAGGAAATCCCGGCCGAGGCAGCCGGGGTGCGCCGGGCGATGAGCGGGATGTCCCCCCTGGTGTGGGATGCCCTTTTGGATCTGAATGGATGTGGGGAGGCGATCCGACGCCTGACAGCAGAGATCCGGGAACGAGGGGACTGCCTGGACTTAAAGCATCTGGCAGTCAGCGGACAGGATCTGATTGAGGCGGGGATAAAGCCAGGGAAAGAGATGGGAGAACTTTTGCAGAGGCTTCTGGAACTGGTGCTGGAATGTCCCCAGAAAAATGAGCGGGGGACGTTGCTAAAGGAGGCCGGGATTCAGGGGATTAAATTGTAAAATTTATTTCTGTTTACGTCACGGCAAAAAGACCGGCACATATCTCGCCTCCGGCCTTTTATATTCCAAAGGGTTTACTGTCCTATTTATATTTTTTATTAAACAGATATGCCCTCCATGGACAAGGGCGTGTGTCTCTTGTCTATGGAGGGTATCATTATGGAATGGCTTCCATGACCATCCTGCATTCCTTATCACAATGGTGTGTTTTCTCCACCAGCTGGTCAAATTCTTTGACCGTATGCCTGATTTCATCAGGCGGACGCAGAACTCCCCCATATGGTTTAGTGATACAGACTATGCTTTTTCTCTGGGTCAACGATCCGGCTATGGATTGTTATAGATGTAAAGGCGCTGGCAAGGTTATATGCCCTACATGCGGCGGATCGGGTGAGATGCACAACGAGGATCATTATCTCTCAGACAGTTCTTGGGGAAGCCGTTATGTAACATGTAAGGAATGTTATGGAATAGATAAAAGAATATGTCCGGTATGTAAGGGAATTGGGGAAATAAATAAAAAACTTGCGGCAACCAATCACATATGATCCCATTTTTGACAGTCAAATAGAACAAAGCACCGTTGTAATGCCCATTCTAACAGGGATTTACAACGGTGCTGTTTTTTTGTAATGAATTCATAGTCTGTTTCAAACCCATTAATTCGATGCAATCGTCGGTCAGTTTCGTAGACTCATAAATGGGGATAAATCCCTGTCCTTGAACATTTGCAGACTCAAAGTTTTGAAGGGTTTTCAGAAAATGTGTATTCGATATGTTCCTTGTATGATTCCGTGCAAGCCATAGAAATTTTCCCTTTCTTCCACAAAAGCAAATGGTTATTTCAAGTTATAGCAGATAACAGGTCGGCAGGTCTTTCTAAAAAATAATCTGCTTTTATGTGCTTGCTATGACTGCCCCATACTGCCAAAGCAAAATCAATTCCCGTATTTTCCGCACATATGATTGTTTTAAAATAATGGCTGATACCAGACTGGCAAAAATCATGTGCAAATTCTTCCCTTGTCTTTGAGGTGACAATTCCTATTTCATAATCCAGACTCAGAAGATTTTTCAGTAGTCCGGTTATTCCGTCAAATACTTTCATGGTATCTGCATATTTACACATATTTTTATCCCATAATTCTATCGCATAGGAAATGTCTTTTATCTCAAGTTTTTTCAAAGCGTCTATCCCGGTAATCCCTAACGCAAATTTTAGTTCAGAGCATGGTATCTCTCTCCCCGACAATGCCCTTATGGTTTCCTGTAAGGAATGTAAGACAGCATATTCCGTATCAATCAGAGTACCGTCAATGTCAAAAACGATATGCTTATATTTCATGTAGCCGCCTTTCTTTGTCTGTATCAAAATGACGTATCACCCTGCATGGATTCCCTACTGCAACACAATTAGCCGGGATAGGGCGGTTTACAACACTTCCAGCCCCTATTACGCTGTTTTCTCCTATGGTGACTCCTGGCAGAAGAATACAGCCGCCGCCAATCCAGACATTATTTTCTATCTCTATCGGACGTGCATAGGTTCTAAAAAATGTTGTCTGGCGTTCCCTCCAATCCGGCACAAGCCTTTCCATTGGTAAAACAGGGTGCGAAGATGTATAAATCTGCACATTTGAAGCAATCAAAACCCTGTCACCAATTCGGATAGTTTTGTTATCCACAAAGGTACAATTCATATTGATTATCACATCATTTCCCAAAAAAATATTTTTTCCATAATCACAATGAAAAGGTGTGTCGATTGCCACATTTTCCCCAATTCCCCCCAACAGCTTCCGAAGAATGGAAGTGCGTTTTTCCATATCTCCATAATCAGAGAAATAATATTCCCGTGTTAATTCCCTTGTGCGGGCAATCTGCTTTAATGTATCGCTGTCCGCAGTTTCTAAAAAATCGCTTGCTTCGTAATACACAATATCCCTCCCTAACGAAAACTGTTTTCCACAACGCCCGGAAGCAGAGTATAAACAGAGCAGCCAATCTGTTCTTCAAACAGTTCTTTAATCTCTAAAATTTTTTTCCACCTGTCTATTGTCGCCGGGTGGATGCCGTACCGTATTGTCACATCTACGAATCTCTTTTCCAAAAGGCAGAACCCCGTAGGCATAGCCAATGCGTCACATAGCTGTACCAGACGGTCATAATCATCATATACCGCATTTGCAACAAAATCTTTCATAAACAGGTAATCCTCATCACTGACATCAAACTCTCCGATAGAAGTATCAATATCCTGTATCATAAATGCGTGGGATATACATATCTGTGCAGCTTTTCCCCACCCACGCTCCATACAGTAACGATAGCCGTCTATCAAATGCCTTTCCGAACTCACTCCGGCATAACGTCCAATATCATGTAACAGCCCGAAAAGATACGCCTGTTCAGAAGATAAATCTTTACAGTGTGACGCAATGTTTTTACAGGCTTGGGCTACATACCGGGAATGGTCTGCCCATGGCCCCGGATTGGATTCTGACGCTTCCTTTAATGCCAGTTCTGCGGTCTGAATGGTTAGTTCCATGTTAACTCCTTTCAAAAAAGGCGGGGCTGGCAGAGTAACCGTCCAGCCCCTTTATGATGAAATAGTTACAGACAAATCAGCAATCCCCGGCATAATAGGAAACAATGTTCATATAGTCCGTTGGATTGGGGATTTCTAAAACAAGCCGCAGGCAGTTTTTGTTTTGGAAATACTGCTGCCGCAAACTGTCCTGTATCTTTTCTTCCCCATTGATGTTCCGTTTTCTACCGTCCGGGCAGAGCATATTTACTTTGCCGGTACAGGCATTGACCGTATTTAAAAAATTTTTCATGTTCAGAATGTTCAATTTTAACATTTTGCACTCACCTCCTGTAAATAGCTGATTTACTTTACAGGTATCATTATAATGCAAACAGCGTAAGAAAAATATTTTATTTCTGCCCTTATCTATCACGATTCTGCCATTTTCTCCGATATTCTGTGGGTGAACAATGTGCGTATTCCCGAAAAACTTTTCCAAAATAACTGCTGCTTCCTAAACCGCAGTCATGGCTGATAACGGTAACAGGTTTCTGTCCATTTGCTAACATCTGACAGGCGGCTTGCAGACGGTATGTCTTTATATACTCTACGGGTGTCATGTGCAGACAGTCATGAAATACTCTATAGCATTCTCTTTCGCTCAGGTATGCTGCCGCCGCAAGTTCCGGGATAGATATTTTCTCCCCGTAATGCTCATGAATGTATATCATCATCAGCTTTATTTTATCGTTGCTTTTGTTATGTTCTCCTTTCTTTTCACGCATAGGGCGGGATAGTTCAAATAACATTAGCCATATTTCCGTCAGGGCTTCCCGCAGTTTTATTTCATACCCAAATTCATCGCCGGACAAACGAAATGATGCGGCAATAAGATTTAAAATCCTTTCTTCTGCTGGATTGCCTGGAAAAAGCGGGATTACCTCAAGCTGCGGGGCTGTTATGACAGGTGCAATATATTTTTGTTCAATCCTGCTTCCCTGTTCCCCGGCAAGCAGGGAAACATCGAAAATATGAAGCAGCTGTATATTCTGTTCTCTCTGCGACATTGCTTTTGTCATATGGAGTACATTAGAATTTACCATGCCGCCGCTCCCGGCAGGAAACACTAATTTTCCTCCCGGCGTAGTATATTCAACACTGCCGCTTTCCATGTAAAAGAGTTCCACCGTCTTGTGCCAGTGCCAGGGCACGAAACGTCCTGTATACTTGTCAAGTTCTGCCCTTGAAGCGATATAGGGAAAATCTTTTTCATAATCGGGAAACAATTCTTCCTTGCTTCCAGTATAAAATTCAATGCTATGGATATTTTTCATGTCTGTTCACCTGCATATCTGCGGTTTTTGCCTGTTTTATGAATTAAATATACAGGAATAACTCTGTGATTGTCAATCAATATAGCGTGTTCTTTACTTCTTTACTGCAAAAGAAAAAGGCAGGAATGACCGCCTTTTTCAATGCAATAAATATCCGGATTTTGGCTTCATCCCCACTCTCCCCCGCCCGGGGTTAAATCCCTGCATGGGAAAAGGCATATTGTCGAAATAGGGAAGATATGCTACAATCCAGATACGGAAAGTCAGAGAGCAAAAGGCGGCTTACCCTCCTTACACGGAGGGGCTAACCCTCCGGAGGTCAGAAAGGAGGGTGATGCGGATGGTTACATATGCTGATTTATTTCAGTTTTGTATCTTTATCGTTGCCCTGGTTGGGTTGTGCTACACAATCTTCAGGGGAAAGAAATAGCCGCCGCTACTACCAATAGCGACGGCTGGCCTCATAAGAGGTAAAGTCATATACTGTTGAGGGTAGGCCGCTTCTCTGGCTTTCCCCTTCTGATATCAATATACCATATCCAGAAATGGGTTTCAAGCGGTTTTTGCAATCCGGATGCAGGAATGGCCATCCTATCCTAAAATAAATATGGAAGGAGGGCTATTTTTTATGGTTGAGAAGATATTGGAGAACGTAGTCAATGAGATGGTGCCGCACCTGGAGGAAGGGCAGCTGGAGCATTTAAAAGTTTTCATGGGAAGGAGGTATGCGACCAATGCACGGATTTGGTTTCCAGGGGAGAGAACGGGGATGAAGCTATAGTCCGGAGGTTTATTGCATCGAAAAAAGCAGTAAACCGCCAGGATAACACGTTTAAACAGAATAAGCAGGAAATCCACAATATGCTTGAGTTCTTGGGGAAGCGGATTGAGGATATCACAGGCATGGACCTGCGGTATTACTACGGGGTGATGCGGGAGCAGAGGCATTTCTGGCCATGCGTATCTGCTTGTGCGTAAATGTTTACTATCTGCTCCATTTTTTCTTTCGCATTGTTTAAATCACTATTTTGTTGAGTGGATAAATGTTAAAAAAGATATATTGTCGAAATAGGGAAGCTATGCTACAATCCAGATACGGAAAGTCAGAGAGCAAAAGGCGACTTACCCTCCTTACACGGAGGGGCTAACCCTCCGGAGGTCAGAAAGGAGGGATTGCCAATGGTTACATATGCTGATTTGTTTCAGTTTTGTATACTTATGGTTGCCCTGGTTGGGTTGTGCTATACAATCTTCAGGGGAAAGAAATAGCCGCCAACTACTCCCAATAGTTGACGGCTGCCCTGTAAAGGGTACGCTTTAATCATTTGAGGGTAGGCCGCTTCTCTGGCTTTCCCCTTCTGCTATCAATATACCATATCCAGAAATGGGTTTCAAGAGGTTTTTGCAATCTGGATGCAGGAATGGCCATTCTATCCTGCATTAATATGGAAGGCTGCAGAACAGAACCAGGGCAGGCCGCCCGATTCCCCAAATCGAGTTTCGGGTTTCAAATATTGAAAATAAAAAACTTGCGGTAACCAATCACATATGATATAATCGCGGCAGATAAAAATGACAGGAGGACGAAAGTGCTATGAAACACATAAAAACCTTGAATAATAAGACCTTGAAGGAATCCATGAAGAAGGGCGGCTGCGGCGAGTGCCAGACATCCTGCCAGTCTGCATGCAAGACTTCCTGTACAGTAGGCAACCAAAGCTGCGAGAATGGAAACCGTTAGTCCGCGCCAGATGAATACTTGAAGAGCATGAAAAGACCCCTATGGTCCAGGATTGTAGGGGTTTTTCGTTATGAGCGGGATTTTTGCCGTATTTGGAGGAAAAAGGAGAATACTGGTGATTCATCAATATAGAAATAACGGCTACAATATTGTGATGGATGTGGCGAGCGGTTCCGTGCATGTGGTAGATGATATCGTGTACGAGGCGATTGCCCTGTTATCCCAGGAGGTTGGGGAACTGGAAAAGCCAAAACCTTTGCCGGAAAAATTGTGTGGCCAGGTGCGTGGCCAGCTGGCGGGACAGGGCTGGGGCGCCCGGGACATAGATGAGGCCCTGGAAGAGATCCAGTACCTGGTAGATGAGGGGGAACTGTTTACCAAGGATATTTATCAGGAATATGTGGCTGACTTTAAGAAGCGGAAGACTGTGGTGAAGGCCTTGTGCCTGCATGTTGCCCATGATTGCAATTTGGGTTGTAAGTATTGCTTCGCCGAGGAGGGGGAGTACCATGGCCGCAGGGCTCTGATGAGTTTTGAGGTGGGGAAAAAAGCCCTTGACTTTTTGATTGCCAATTCCGGGAACCGGCGTAACCTGGAGGTGGATTTTTTTGGCGGTGAACCGCTGATGAATTGGGATGTGGTGAAGCGGCTGGTGGAGTATGGCAGGTCGCAGGAGGAGGCGCATGGCAAACGTTTCCGCTTTACCCTGACGACCAACGGGGTGCTCCTGGATGATGAGGTGATGGAGTTCTGCAACCGGGAGATGGGAAATGTGGTGCTCAGCCTGGACGGCCGGCGGGAGGTCAACGATTTTATGAGGCCCACCCGCAACGGCAGGAAAAGCAGCTATGATATCATTGTCCCCAAATTTCAGAGGTTTGCCCGGTCCCGTGCCGGGAAAGACTATTATGTGCGGGGGACATTTACCCGCCATAACCTGGATTTTTGCGAGGACGTGAAGCATTTTGCAGATTTGGGGTTTGAGCAGATGTCCATAGAACCGGTGGTGGCATCGCCGGAGGAAGAGTATGCCATCCGGGAGGAAGATTTGCCGCAGATCATGGAAGAGTATGATAAATTGGCTTTGGAGTATATTAAAAGGAAGAAAGAGGGCAAGGGGTTCCACTTTTTCCATTTTAATATTGACTTAAACCAGGGACCCTGTGTGGCCAAGCGCCTGTCGGGATGCGGGTCAGGTACCGAGTACTTGGCAGTGACGCCCTGGGGGGATTTTTATCCGTGCCATCAGTTTGTAGGGCAGGAGGATTTCCGGATGGGAAGCGTGGATGAGGGGATCGTCCGGACGGACATCCGGGACGAATTCAAGCTGTGCAATGTATATGCCAAGGAGAAGTGCCGGGATTGCTTTGCGCGTTTCTACTGCAGTGGCGGCTGTGCCGCCAATTCCTACAATTTCCATGGCAGCATCACGGATGCTTACGATATTGGCTGCGAGATGCAGAAAAAGCGGATCGAGTGTGCCATCATGATCCAGGCGGCCCTGGCGGATGAGGCAGGAATGTAACGGCCTGGCAGCGAAATTGCCGGTTCGGGACGAAAACCTTACCCGGGTTTTGCAGGGGTTCCGAAAGGACGGCGGCTGCCGGATGGTTATAGATAAATGGCTACAAGAGTAAGGAGAAAAGAAAATGAACAACAGTAAGGTAAAGGGATTTTTAAGCCTGCTGGTCCTGCTGTTCGCGGTAGGCCTGTTCGGTTTTTTCGGCTATGATACGATGGATAGTATCAAGCTGGGACTGGATCTGGCCGGTGGCGTCAGCATTACCTACCAGGCGGTGGAGGAGAACCCGTCAGATGAGGATATGGCGGATACGGTCTACAAGCTGCAGCAGAGGGTGCAGAACTACAGCACGGAAGCGGAGGTTTACCGGGAGGGTTCCAACCGGATCAATATTGATATCCCTGGTGTCTCGGATGCCAATGCAATCCTGCAGGATCTGGGTAAGCCAGGTTCCCTGGTTTTTATTGATGAGGAGGGGAATGAGATCCTGACAGGTGACCAGGTGGCGACTGCCAAAGTCGGTCAGACTGAGCAGAACGGCCTCCGCTCTTATGTGGTCAGCCTGACCTTCACTCCGGAGGGCACGTCCAGATTTGCGGACGCCACCACCAACAACGTAGGCAAAAGGATCTCGATTATCTATGATGGTATGATTATTTCCAGCCCGGTAGTCCGGGAAGCGATCACTGGGGGCCAATGCCAGATCGACGGCATGGCCGGATACGAGGAGGCCAACAACCTGGCATCGACTATCCGGATCGGCTCCCTGTCTTTGGAACTGGAAGAGTTGCGTTCCAATGTGGTAGGCGCAAAGCTGGGAGAAGAGGCGATTGCAACCAGCCTGAAGGCGGGTGCGATAGGTTTTGCCTTGGTGGCAGTGTTTATGGTGGTGGTATACCTGGTTCCGGGTGTGGCGGCAGTGCTGGCTCTGGCTCTGTATGTGGGCCTGATCCTGATCCTGCTCGCGGCGTTTGAGGTAACGCTGACCTTGCCGGGTATTGCAGGCATCATTCTTTCGGTAGGCATGGCTGTAGATGCCAATGTCATCATATTTACACGTATCAAAGAAGAACTGGGACATGGCAAAGTTGTCAAATCGGCAATCAAGACCGGGTTCAGCAAAGCGCTGTCTGCGATTGTGGACGGAAACGTGACTACCCTGATTGCGGCAGCTGTACTGTATTTCCGTGGTTCCGGTACGGTCAAGGGTTTTGCGACCACATTGGCAATCGGTATTGTCCTGTCTATGTTCACGGCGCTTTTTGTGACCCGTTTTGCTATCTATGGCCTGTTTAACCTGGGATTTGAGAATCCCAGGTGCTACGGGGTCAAGAAGGAGGGCAGGCTGGTTGGTTTCCTCGGCAAAAAGAAACTCTGCTTTGCGATTTCTATCGTAATGGTAGTGGCAGGGTGGGCGGCCATGCTCTTTAATAATGCCCAAACCGGAAAAGCCCTTAACTATGGCATGGATTTTACCGGCGGTACTTCCACCAATGTAACCTTCAATGAGAACCTTTCCCTGGAAGATATCTCCAGCAGGGTGGTTCCGGTGGTATCGCAGATCACCGGCAATGCTGACGTGCAGACTCAGAAGGTGGAGGGTACCAATGAAGTGATTATCAAGACCCAAACTCTGTCTGTGGACCAGAGGCAGGCATTGGAGAACGCTATGGTGGAGAACTTTGGCGTGGAAAAAGAACTGATCACTGCAGAGAGCATCTCGGCTGCGGTCAGCAAAGAGATGAAGCAGGATGCCGTTGTGGCAGTGGCCTTTGCAACGGTTTTGATGCTCCTCTATATCTGGTTCCGGTTTAAGGATATCCGGTTTGCAACCAGTGCCATCCTGGCTCTGGTGCATGACGTGCTGGTGGTGCTGACTTTCTACGCAGTGGCAAAATGGTCGGTGGGTTCCACCTTCATCGCCTGTATGCTGACCATCGTCGGTTATTCCATCAATGCAACAATCGTAATCTTTGACCGTATCCGGGAGAATTTAGCGGCCAGGGAGCCAAAGCAACAGATTGAGGAGATTGTCAACCGGAGCATTACCCAGACATTTACCCGCAGCATCAACACGTCCCTGACCACATTCATCATGGTATTTGTGCTGTTTTTGCTGGGAGTATCCTCCATCCGTGAGTTCGCGCTTCCGCTGATGACCGGCATTGTTTGCGGGACCTATTCTTCCGTCTGTGTAACCGGGGCATTGTGGTATGTGATGACAATGGCAAAGAGCAAGAAAGATGCCGCGGCAAAGGCGGAGAATAAAGGAAAATGAGATATCAGCTGATTACGACGGATGGCCGCGCTAAACGGGCCGAGGTCCGGACTGTGCATGGAACGATCCAGACGCCTGTTTTTATGAATGTGGGGACAGTGGCGGCGATCAAAGGGGCGGTATCCACCGATGACCTGCGCCAGATCGGAACCCAGGTGCAGCTGTCCAATACCTATCACCTGCATGTACGGACAGGGGACAAGCTGATTCGCCGTTTTGGGGGGCTTCACCGTTTTATGAACTGGGACCGGCCGATCCTGACGGATTCCGGCGGGTTCCAGGTGTTTTCCCTGGCAGGGCTGCGCAAGATCAAGGAAGAGGGGGTTTATTTTAACTCCCATATAGACGGGCACAAGATTTTCATGGGCCCGGAGGAGAGCATGCAGATCCAGTCAAACCTCGGCTCCACCATTGCCATGGCATTTGATGAGTGTCCGCCCAGCCGTGCGGAATATGATTATATCAGGCGTTCCGTGGAGCGGACCACCCGCTGGCTGGAGCGCTGCAGGAAGGAGATGGCCAGGCTGAATTCCCTTCCGGATACCATAAACCGTGAGCAGCTGCTTTTTGGGATCAACCAGGGCGGCGTGCTGGACGATATCCGCATGGAACACGCAAAGACAATCTCGCAGATGGACCTTGACGGCTATGCCATCGGCGGACTGGCAGTGGGTGAGAGTCACGAGGAGATGTACCACATCCTTGATGTGACAGTCCCATGCCTGCCCCAGAATAAGCCGACTTACCTGATGGGGGTGGGGACACCGGCCAATATCCTGGAGGCGGTGGACCGGGGGGTGGATTTTTTCGACTGCGTATACCCATCCCGGAACGGGCGTCACAGCCATGTGTATACCAACCAGGGAAAGCTAAATCTTTTGAACCAGAAATACGAGTTGGATCCGCGCCCTATCGAGGAAGGCTGCCAATGCCCGGCGTGCCGTTCCTATAGCCGGGCTTATATCCGCCATCTGTTCAAGGCAAAAGAAATGCTGGGAATGCGATTATGTGTCTTGCACAATTTGTATTTTTATAATACAATGATGGAAGAGATTCGCGACGCAATCGAGGAACACCGTTACGCGGAATATAAAGCAAGGAAGCTTAACGGAATGGAGGCAGGAGCCCGGGAAGCGGAAGGATGAGGTTCTGCCGGAGACAATCAAAAAAAGAAAGAACAGCTTCCCGGCGAGGCGGCGGGAAGGTCTGTGAGGAGGGTGTTTTATGTTGACAGCAACACAAGCCGGCGGAATGCCGATGTCCCTGTTATTCGGTTATATTATCTTTTTCATCGTTCTGATGTACTTCATGGCGATTCGCCCCCAGCAGAAGGAGAAGAAGAAAAGGGAAGAACTGATGGCCAGTGTGGCGATTGGCGACACAGTGCTGACGAGCAGCGGGTTTTACGGCGTGATCATCGACATGACCGACGATACTGTGATTGTGGAATTCGGCAGTGACCGCCATTGCCGTATCCCAATGCAGAAGGCCGCCATCGTTCAGGTAGAAAAGCCACAGTAAAGGTGCGGCGAGAGAGATATCTAGTAAGAGCAGGCAGGAGTAAAAGCTGCCTGCTTTTTGTTGTTATATTTTAGGGGATACACTTTGAGGAGAGGGCGAGACAGTTTCAAGAATTTAGTAAAAAAGGAAATATAAAACGGTAAATTTAAATCACATGGGACAAAAATCCATATATTTATACAAAAAACCAATTGATAAAAATTTGTCGGTGTGAGATAATGTCCACGTAAGCAATGAGCAGTGCGAAAAAGTGCAGAACCAAAATTTCGTTGTGCTCGCACATAAGAAATTTTGGTTCTGCACTTTTTCATAGGGCGAAAGCCCGTGAGCGAACCGGAGCATCGCGGAGGTGAGCGCCACTGCGGCCCCTCCAGCACCCCGCTCCCCTTGCGAAGCCGCAGGCGAGCCCATCTCCCCTCGCGAAGCCGCAGGCGAGCCCATCTCTCCTCGCGAAGCCGCAGGCGAGCCCATCTCCCCCCGCGGCTTCACAGGCGAGCCCATCTCCCCCCGCGGCTTCGCAGGCGAGCCCATCTCCCCCCGCGGCTTCACAGGCGAGCCCCGCTCTTCACAGCGCGAACCCTACAACACCCGGCTCCCAATCACCCGGCGAGCCTCATCACCTACAACCTATCTATCACCATGTTGGGAGGAAAAATTCATGAAAGTATCCATTTGCATCGGAAGTGCATGTCATTTAAGGGGATCCCGTGAGATCATCCAAAAGCTGCAAACTCTAGTAAAAGCCAACAACGTCTCAGACAAAGTAGACCTAAACGGCGCCTTCTGCAGCGGCAACTGTGTTAACGGCGTCTGCGTAACCATAGACGGGGAACTTTTCTCCTTGTCACCTGAAACCACCGAAGACTTCTTCAACAAAGAAATCATGGGGAGGCTATAGTTATGGCAGCAATTATCGACTTCAAAGCAACCAAGTGCCGCCACTGTTATAAATGCGTCCGCAATTGCGAAGTCAAGGCCATCATGGTCAAAAACGGCCGGGCCGAGATCATGCCGGAGAACTGCGTCCTCTGTGGCCGCTGCCTCCAGATATGCCCTCAATCCGCCAAGACCTTAATCAGTGATTTGGGTAAGGTGAAAAGCTACATAATCCGCGGGGAGAAAGTGGTAGTTTCCTTAGCCCCCGCATATATGGGCCTTTTAAAATACCATACCATTGGCCAGGTTCGCGCCGCCTTATTAAAACTCGGTTTTGCTGACGTCCGAGAGACATCCGAAGGCGCTGCCTTAGTAACCGCCGAATACGCCCGGCTTCTGACGGAACACAAGATGGAAAACATTATCACTACCTGCTGCCCCAGTGCAAACGACCTTATTGAGAAATACTACCCCCAGCTTATCCCTTACATGGCTCCGGTAGTATCTCCCATGATTGCCCATGGCAAACTCCTGAAGCAGGAATTAGGCCGGGACACAAAGGTTGTCTTCCTTGGCCCCTGCATTGCCAAAAAGCAGGAAGCCCAGGACGAGCGCCATAAAGACTGTATTGATGCTGTGCTGAATTTCAATGACATCAGCCGCTGGCTTCAGGATGCGGAAATCCACATAGAAGACTGTGAAGACATGCCCTTTGTGAAAGACCCGAAGATTAACCGCCTCTACCCGGTGAGCAGCGGGGTCATCAGTTCCGTGGTAGCGACCCAGTCCCAGACGGATTCCTACCGCAAATTTTACATCCACGGTGAAAAGAATTGCATGGAACTCTGTGACAGCATGCTCCGAGGGGAGATCAGCGGCTGCTTTATTGAGATGAATATGTGCTACGGCGGCTGCATCAAGGGCCCCACTGTCAGCGATAAATCCATTTCCCGTTTCAAGGTAAAGCTGGATATGGAAGAGGCCATTCCCCGTGAACCGGTTCCGGAGGCAGAGACGAGCCAGGCAATTGCCACTGTCCCGATGGAGAAAATATTCTTAGACCGTTCCCCCAAGGATCCGGTCCCAACGGAAGCCCAGATCCGGGACATTCTTTCCAAGACGGGCAAGACCAGGCCGGAGGACGAGTTGAACTGCGGCGCCTGCGGTTATCCTACCTGCCGGGAGAAGGCCATTGCCGTGTTCCAGAAAAAGGCAGAACTCAATATGTGCATCCCGTTCATGTATGAGCAGTCCGAGTCCCTTTCCAACCTGGTTATGGAGACCTCGCCCAACATGGTGCTGTTGGTCAACGACGAGATGAAGATTCTGGAATATTCCGCAGTCGGGGAGAAATATTTCGGGAAGACCCGCTCCGAGGCTTTGAAAATGTATCTGTATGAGTTTATTGACCCTGCGGATTTCCAGTGGGTATTTGATACCCGCCAGAATATCCATGGCAAGAAAGTAAGCTATCCGGAGTACCATCTGGACACCCTCCAGAATATGGTTTACATAGAAAAGGAAAATGCTGTGCTGGCCACCTTTATTGACATCACACAGCAGGAAGAGCAGGCGCGTGCCGACTATGAGAAGAAGCTGGATACAATCGACCTGGCACAGAGGGTCATCCATAAACAGATGATGGTTGCGCAGGAGATTGCCGGGCTTCTGGGCGAGACGACGGCAGAAACCAAGACCACCCTTACGAAGCTTTGCCATTCTCTGTTGGAGGACGGCGACAACGGAGGTGTGTAAATGGGAGTTACCGTAGATGTTGCATATAAAAGCCTGAATAAATTCACGGAGATCCTTTGCGGGGATAAGGTGGAGATTTTAAAGACTGTGGACTCCAACATCATGATCCTTGCCGATGGCATGGGAAGCGGCGTGAAGGCAAATATCCTTGCCACCCTGACCTCCAAGATCCTGGGCACCATGTTTTTGAACGGCGCCACCCTGGAGGAATGTGTGGAGACCATCGTGGAAACCTTGCCCATCTGCCAGGTGCGCCAGGTGGCTTATGCCACTTTCAGTATCCTTCAGGTATTTCATAACGGGGATGCCTACCTGGTAGAATTTGACAATCCCGGCTGCATATTTATCCGTGGAGGGAGGCTGATGCCTATCCCTGAGAATATCCGCGAGGTCAAAGGCAAGAAGATCAATGAATACCGTTTTAAAGTCCAAAAGGGTGATGCGCTGATCCTGATGAGTGACGGCACCATCCATGCGGGGGTGGGACGGTTGCTGAATTTTGGGTGGGTATGGGAGGATATTGCCGCCTATGCAGTAAAGCAGTACCCAATGACCATTTCCGCCATGCGCCTGGCATCCGCTATCTGCCAGGCCTGCGACGAGTTATATGAATACCGGCCTGGTGACGATACCACTGTGGCCTGTATGCGGATTATCAATGCAAAGCCAGTCCATCTGATGACCGGCCCGGCACAGGATGCTTCCCGGGATAATGAGATGGTCCATAGCTGGATGGGCGGCGGCGACGATACCAGGAGGATAGTCTGCGGGGGCACCAGCGCCACCATTGTGTCCAGGGTATTGAATAAATCTCTGGATGTGTCCATGGACTATGTAGACCCGGAGATCCCGCCAATTGCCTACATGGATGGGATTGACCTGGTGACAGAAGGCGTGCTGACTTTAAACCGGGTGCTCCAGCTTCTGAAGCGTTACCTAAAAAATGAGACGGTTTCCGAGGATTTCTTCCTGGAACTGGATAAGCCAAACGGTGCCTCCATGGTAGCCAAAATGCTGATTGAGGACTGCACAGAACTTCATATGTATGTAGGCAAGGCGATTAACAGCGCCTACCAGAACCCAGGCCTTCCCTTCGATTTAGGGATCCGCCAGAACCTGGTAGAGCAGCTGAAGCATACCGTAGAAGAACTGGGCAAACCCGTTACAGTAACTTACTACTAAGCAAACGGCGCGAAGCAGAACCGGTGTTTCCCGAGGGAAGCGAAGCGGAGAAGCTTTGCGCCACGCAAAGGTCGCGAAGCGGAGAAAATAATGAGGAGGTTAAAAACTCATGGTAACAAATGACGCAACCATTTTAAAAATTAAGCATGATATACTTTGCGAGGTGGCAAAGCTGGCATGGGAGGGAACCCTGGAGGAGAAGCGTGAAGAACTTCCCTATCAGATGTTCCCGGGACCCCAGGCTCAGTTTCGCTGCTGTATCTATAAAGAGCGTGAGATAACCAAGCAGAGGATCCGTCTGGCGGAGGGGAAGTGCCCGGTAGGGATGGATTCCATGAACGTGGTGCAGGTAATTAAGGCGGCTTGTGAGGAGTGTCCTATCGCATCTTATGTGGTCACGGATAACTGCCGCAACTGTATGGGAAAGGCCTGCCAGAATTCCTGTAATTTTGGCGCCATCACCATTGGCGACAGCCGTGCCCATATCGATCCGGGGAAATGTAAGGAATGCGGAAAGTGTGCCCAGGCATGCCCGTACAGTGCCATTGCCCATTTGGAACGCCCCTGCAAGAAGGTCTGCCCGGTGGATGCCATTACCTACGATGAATACGGGATCTGCGTCATTGACGAGAGCAAATGCATCCAGTGCGGCGCCTGTATCCACAGCTGCCCCTTTGGTGCGATTGGCACCAAGACTTTTATGGTGGACATTATCCGGCTGATCAATGCCGGAAAGCGGGTGGTTGCCATGGTTGCCCCGGCCACGGAAGGACAGTTTGGGACAGATATTACGATGGCAAGCTGGAAGACAGCCCTGAAAAAGATAGGCTTTGCCGATATGGTTGAGGTCGGTCTCGGAGGGGATCTGACTGCGGCGGCTGAGGCGGCGGAATGGGCGGAGGCCTATAAGGAGGGCAAGAAGATGACTACCTCCTGCTGTCCGGCATTCGTAAATATGATTAAACAGCATTTCCCCATGCTTCTTGACAATATGTCTACCACAGTGTCTCCGATGTGCGGGGTATCACGCATGCTGAAGGAACAGGATCCGGAGACGATTACTGTCTTTATCGGCCCTTGCATTGCCAAGAAGAGCGAGACGCTGGATTTGAATATCACTGGAAATGCGGACTATGCCATGACCTTTGGGGAGATCCGTGCGATGATGCGGGCAAAGGGGGTGGAACTGGAGCCGGAGGAGAACAGCTATCAGGAAAGTTCCGTATTTGGCAAACGGTTTGGCAATTCCGGTGGCGTGACGGCAGCCGTGGTGCAGTGCTTTAAGGAGATGAACGAGGACATTGCCCCCAATGTGATGAAATGCAACGGCGCTGCGGAATGTAAGAAGGCCTTGCTTCTGATGAAGGTGGGTAAGCTGCCGGCGGATTTTGTGGAAGGCATGGTCTGTGTGGGAGGCTGTGTGGGAGGCCCGAGCAAACACAAGAGCGAGATGGAGGCGAAAAAGGCCAGAGACCTTCTGATTGGCCAGGCAGATAAGCGGGAAGTGCATGAGAACCTGAAGAATCTGGGCCTGGAGCAGGTAGCGATGCACAGACATTGAGAACATGATTTTATTAAAGGGAACCCTGTGGCAAAGGCAGGGTTCTTTTTCTTTTAAAAACTTAAAAACAGGTATGGACTTTACAAATTTACTGTGCTAAACTATCAGAAGCGGCCAAAATTAAGGAGGGGAGCCTGATATGAATAAGAAAATCAAGACTGAGGCAGTAGATCATCTGTTTCAGGCAATTTTGACGCTGGAGACTCCGGAAGAGTGTTACGCATTTTTTGAGGATGTATGCACAGTGAATGAACTTTTATCCTTATCCCAGCGCTATGAGGTGGCAAAGATGCTCAGGGAAAAGAGAACCTATCTGGATATTGCAGAAAAGACAGGGGCTTCCACAGCAACGATCAGCCGTGTGAACCGTTCGCTGAATTATGGAAGCGATGGATATGATATGGTATTTGCCAGGCTGCCAAAGGAGGAATGATAAAAAACAGATGGGCATTGGACGCTCATCTGTTTTTGTCATTTTTCTTGTTTGGCTCTGCAGGGGATCCTTCCTGGCGCAGCTGGTCAAGGAGGTTTTCGATCATCTGTTTTTTCAGATATACATCAAAAGCCAATTCGCTGATAAAAGCAAACAGCTGCAGGTATTCCCGTTCCTCCTCCTCCGCATTAGCAAAGGTGGCGCTGGCGGCCTCGAATTTGATGCGGGTGTCTTCTTTTAGCCGTTCCATCTGGCTGTGCTCCAGCGAGAATACTTCCTGATAGATATCGCTTAAGGATAACTGGGCCAGGGTGTTGAAATGCTGTTCCGTGATGGGACGGAACAATTGTTCAATATCACTGAAGGACAGCAGGTTCTTGTAGTAATAAATGAAGAGCAGAAGCAGGATATGCTCCCGGGAATACTTCTTTTTCACCGGCGGCGGAAGCAGGCGGTTTTTGGCATAATTGTTGATCATGGTCTTGGTTAAAACCTTATCCTCGGGGCTGCGTTTGGTTTTTTTCAGATGGTCCTCCATAAAGGAGGTGACCTGGTCCATATACAGGTCAATCTCAGGGATCTTGTCCAGCCTGATGTAGGAAAGCTGGTCCAGGCGGGCAAGGATAGCGGCTAGTTTTTCATTGTTATTCTTCATTTTGTCACCTCTGACCTTATTATATAGTTTTTAATACTAGATAGCAAGAGGAAAATGATATTTATTTCCACAGGGAATCGGCAAGGCCTATACTTTACCGGGGAAATATGCTATGCTTGAACCATAAAACCAGCAAAAGGAGGAGTATATTATGGGTGAAATGTTTTCTTCATTTGACGGGATGCAGCTATACCTGAATAAGGAGGTTCCGGAAGGGGCGCGGGCAGTGGCAGTGATTGTCCATGGGCTGTGCGAACATCAGGGGCGGTATGACTATTTTGCAGAGAAGTTCCATCAGGCAAAGATCGGGACCTACCGTTTTGACCATCGGGGGCATGGGCGTTCAGAAGGGGAACGGACGTACTATTCAGATTTTAATGAATTATTGGACGACACGCATGTGGTGGTAAATATGGCAGTTGCGGAGAATCCGGATATCCCGGTCTTTTTGGTTGGCCACAGTATGGGGGGCTTTACGGTATCCCTATATGGCGCAAAATATCCGGATCAGAAGCTGCGGGGAATCGTTACCAGCGGCGCCCTGACTTATGATATCGGAGGCCTGATTACCGGGGTGCCCAAGGGATTGGAGGTACATACCAAGCTGCCCAATGAACTGGGGGCAGGGGTGTGTTCCGTGGCTGAGGTGGTAGACTGGTATGGGAAGGATCCCTATAACACGAAGACCTTTACCACAGGCTTGTGTTACGCCCTCTGTGACGGGCTTGCATGGTTTAAAGAAAAGGCTAAGTCCTTTGCCTATCCGGTGCTTATGCTGCACGGGGAAAAGGATGGGTTGGTAAGCGTGCAGGATACCTACCGTTTCTTTGGGGAAGCGGCATCCGCCGATAAGCAGATGAAGATCTACGGCAATCTGTTCCATGAGATTTTTAATGAATACTGCAAGGATGAAGTGATTGGGGACGTGCTGCATTGGATAGACAAGAGGATCTCCTGACGAATCCTGGGAGGGGCCAAAGGGGCACCGCCAAGGGCATCATTGGCAGTGTAGGCCATATTGTATTTTAAGAGAGGGGGCTGCCGCGTAAGCCAAAAGCGGCAGCCCCCGGCCATTCAGCCGTACAATTCCCCGATCCCGGATACCGCCACATAGATGTGGGATATTTTATACCAGGTGGCAAAGTCGGTCACCCCGGTCTGGGGCAGGCCAAAGACAGACTGGAAGGTTTTCACGGCTGCGGCGGTGGCAGGCCCGTAGATCCCATCCGGGGTGACGCCGGGAATGGCAGTATAGACGGAGGCAATGGCATCAAGCTGTTCCTGCAGCTGGCGCACCTTTTGGCCGGAGGCGCCGGAGCTCAGGTTATAGCCAGGCCAGGAGGCGGGAATTCCCGAGATTTCCTCCGCAGTGTTGATATACATGCTGTCCCCGTAGAAGTTCCGGATAATCTCAATCGGGCTATAGCCCTGCTCCCCCAGGTCACAGGAACCCCACTGGGTCATCCACCCCCGGTGCAGGCATTGTACCTGTTTGCCGTCACAGTACTGTGTGAGGATAGGCTGCTTCACCTCCGGCCTTGACAGGTAGTTATCAAAAATTTCATCTACGATGACAGAGATACTCTCATAAATATTTCTTCCATAGATCCATTTATGGTCAAAGGCAGTGGACGAGGTGATGGTAAAGTCATAGCCCCGGTTCCGGTAATGCTCGGTGTATACCCGGTTCAGGGTAAAACTCATGATCGCAAGGACATTAGCGGTGATTGTGGACTGGGGCCAGGTGGCATAGATCTCGCTGGAGGCCACATTTTTGATGTAGTCCCGGTAGGGGACATAATAATTCTTGGCGGTTGAGTCTGTGGGGACTCCGTCATGGACCACGATTGTCTGCGGCACCACCACCCGGCTTAACACGATCTCCCCGCTCTCCCCCACCGGCTGGATCTCAGCTTCCGCAATTTTAGGAGGATAATTCCCATACAAGGTATGGTCAGGGATCACAATAGGGTTCTCCTCCGGAGCCGGGTCATCCTCCGGTTCCAGGCGCACCGGCTGTATAGCAGTAACGTCAGGCAGTATTTCCGTACCGGAGATGCGGACCGTTTTATAGCCCGGCGCCGAGATTTCCAGGTTGTATTCCGAGTAGGGCCGCTCATCTCCCGGCTGGAGGCTATAATCAAGGGGCGGGGCCGGCAGGGAAAGCTGCTGGGTCTGTCCGGAATTATTCGTATTGGTTTTTTCGACAGCAGTGTCCGGATTGTCAGGATAGGAGACCGATACGGTAGCATTTTTGATGGGGAAATTATTCTTGATATTAACAACATTCACCTGTAAAAACCCCTGTGAAGGCGTATCAACAGCCGCAGCCGAGACATTTTTACTCATAAAAACCTCGATAGAAATGATTATAGAAAATATATTCATCCCCCATCACCAATATGATTTTTCTTTCCGTCCCTATCCTAACCTGCCGCCCCTGGCTTCCCTCAGGGACTCCTTTTTCCTCCGGCTGCTCCCTTCCCTCCTCCCAGAAGGCATCCTCTTTTTTTGAATTAATTTTTTGAATTAATTTCAAGAACTGCTTGAAATCTAAAGGGAAATCATGTATAATCTTACCAATTTGGGCAAAAATCCGAATCCCCAAAAGCTACTTTTCATGACAATGGAAAAAGAAAGGATGGCTCCCTACCTATGAAAGCATTTCTCATATTGGAGGACGGAACCGTATTCTGCGGGTGCAGCATCGGATCCGAAAGAGAAGTTATCAGTGAAATCGTATTCAATACATCCATGACCGGGTATCTGGAAGTCCTTACCGACCCTTCTTATGCAGGGCAGGCGGTGGTGATGACCTATCCCCTGATCGGCAACTACGGCATCTGCAGGGAGGATATGGAATCCGGAAGGCCCTGGCCCGACGGTTTTATTGTACGTGAACTATCCCGAATCCCCAGCAATTTCCGAAGCGGGGGCAGCCTTCAGCATTTCTTGGAAACATATGACATTCCCGGTATCAGCGGTATTGATACAAGAGCCCTCACCAAAATTTTAAGAGAAAAAGGCACCATGAACGGCATGATTACGACTCATGTCTATGAAGATTACACAGAACCGATCACACGGATGAAGGAATATCGGGTGACCGGTGTGGTGAAAGCGGCATCCTGCAGGGAAAAATATGTTCTGGAGCCCTCGGATCCCGACAGAGAGCCAGTGTCCGTGCGCACGGCAAGAAAGACCAAAAGCATACAAAGGCGGGCCGGTGAGGGCAGGCGGGTGGCGCTCCTTGATCTGGGAGCCAAGAGGAATATTGCCCGTGCCCTGACAGAAAGGGGCTGCCAGGTGACGGTGTATCCCTGTGATACCCCGGCAGAGGAACTTCTGGCAGAGGCGCCGGACGGGATAATGCTGTCCAACGGCCCCGGGGATCCCAAGGAGAATACAGGGATTATCCGTGAGATACAAAGGCTCTATGAATCGGACGTGCCCATTTTTGCCATCTGCCTGGGACATCAGCTTATGGCACTGGCAGCAGGGGGGGATACCTATAAGCTGAAATACGGTCACCGGGGAGGCAATCACCCGGTAAAGGATCTGGCCACCGGGCGGGTGTACATTTCTTCCCAGAACCATGGCTATGCCGTGGATCCGGAAAGCCTGGATTCCCAGGTGGCGGTACCGGCTTTTGTCAATGTCAATGACAGTACGAATGAGGGCTTAAGGTATGTGGGAAAGAACATATTTACCGTACAGTTCCATCCGGAGGCCTGCCCGGGGCCCCAGGACTCCGGTTATCTGTTTGACCGTTTTATAGAGATGATGGGAGGGAAGGAATAATGCCGAAAAATCCGGAGATTAAGAAGGTGCTGGTTCTGGGCTCAGGGCCGATTGTGATTGGGCAGGCAGCAGAGTTTGACTATGCGGGAACCCAGGCCTGCCGCTCCCTTAAGGAGGAGGGCATCCAGGTGGTGCTTTTAAATTCCAACCCGGCCACCATAATGACGGACAAGGATATTGCAGACCAGGTATATATCGAACCCCTGACCCTGGAGGTGGTGGAGCAGCTGATCCGCAAGGAAAGGCCGGACAGCATATTGCCCACCCTGGGAGGCCAGGCAGGGCTGAACCTGGCCATGGAACTGGAGGAGTCCGGATTCCTGAGAGAAAACCAGGTAAAGCTTATCGGGACTACGGCCCTGACCATCAGGAAGGCAGAGGACCGGGAACTGTTTAAGGAGACTATGGAAAAAATCGGGGAGCCTGTGGCACCCTCAGATATTGTGGAAAATGTGGAGGACGGGCTGGGGATTGCTGCCGGGATCGGTTATCCGGTGGTGCTGCGTCCGGCCTACACACTGGGCGGAAGCGGCGGCGGTATTGCCCGGAATCCGGAGCAGTGCAGGGAAATCCTGGAGAACGGGCTGCGTCTCTCCCGGGTGGGCCAGGTGCTGGTGGAGCGCTGCATTGCAGGCTGGAAGGAGATTGAGTATGAGGTGATGCGGGATGGCGCGGGCAATGTCATCACTGTGTGCAATATGGAAAACATCGACCCCGTGGGGGTGCACACAGGGGACAGCATTGTGGTGGCTCCCTCCCAGACTCTGGGGGACAAGGAATACCAGATGCTTCGGACTTCAGCGCTTAACATTATCACAGAACTGGGGATCACCGGCGGCTGCAACGTGCAGTATGCCCTGAATCCGGACAGCTTTGAATACTGTGTGATTGAGGTGAACCCCAGGGTCAGCCGTTCCTCTGCCCTGGCCTCCAAGGCCACCGGCTACCCCATTGCCAAGGTGGCGGCGAAGATTGCCCTGGGTTACACTCTGGATGAGATTAAGAATGCGGTGACGAAAAAGACCTGCGCCTGTTTTGAGCCGATGCTGGATTACTGTGTGGTGAAGATGCCCCGGCTGCCCTTTGACAAATTCATCAGCGCCAAACGGACTCTGGGGACACAGATGAAAGCCACGGGTGAGGTGATGAGTATCTGCACCAGCTTTGAGGGGGCTCTGATGAAGGCTATCCGCTCCCTGGAGCAGCATGTGGATTCCCTCCTTTCCTATGACTTCAGCGGGCTGGATGAGAGCGGCCTGAAAAAGCAGCTGGCCAAGGTGGATGACCGTCGGATCTGGGTGATTGCCGAGGCGCTGCGCCGGGGGATGTCCTATGAGGAGATATTTGAAATCACCCGTATTGATCCCTGGTTTATCGACAAGCTGGCAGTGCTGGTGGAGACGGAGCAGGCCTTAAAGGCAGGGCCCCTGACGGTGGAACTGCTGGGGGAGGCCAAAAGACTGGAATTTCCGGACAGTGTGATATCCCGGCTGACAGGAGTGCCGGAGGGAAAGGTGCGTAAAATGCGCCGTGGCGCAGGGATCCGGGCGTCCTATAAGATGGTGGACACCTGTGCGGCGGAGTTTGCGGCAGAGACCCCGTATTATTATTCCTGTTTCGGCGGAACAAGTGAGGCGGAGGAAATCCGGGAAGTGAAGGCAGATACCGGCGGAGCCGGCCTGACAGGGGAGGCTGGCCCGGAACGGAACGGCAGCCGCAGAAAGAAGGTACTGGTGCTGGGCTCCGGCCCGATCCGAATCGGACAGGGAATCGAGTTTGACTTCTGCTGTGTCCACAGCACCTGGGCATTTGCCAGAGAGGGCTATGAGACCATTATTATCAATAACAATCCTGAGACGGTAAGTACGGATTTCGACATTGCGGACAAGCTGTATTTTGAACCCCTGACCCCGGAGGATGTGGAGTCCATCGTGGATGTGGAAAAGCCGGACGGGGCGGTGGTGCAGTTCGGCGGGCAGACGGCCATCAAGCTGACGGAATCGTTGATGAAAATGGGCGTGCCGATTCTGGGGACAGCCGCTGAGGATGTGGATGCCGCCGAGGACCGTGAATTATTTGACCGTATCCTGGAGCAGTGCCGGATTCCCAGGCCGGCGGGACAGACGGTATTCACTGCCGAAGAGGCGAAGAAGGCGGCCCATGAACTGGGATATCCGGTGCTGGTGCGTCCTTCCTACGTGCTGGGAGGCCAGGGAATGCAGATCTGCATCAATGACCATGATATGGATGAGTTTATCGGCATTATCAACCAGATTGCCCAGGATCATCCTATCCTGGTGGATAAATATATCGTGGGCAAAGAGATTGAGGTAGATGCAGTCTGTGACGGGACAGATATTCTGATTCCCGGCATTATGGAGCACATTGAACGGACAGGGGTGCACTCCGGCGACAGCATTTCCGTATACCCGGCGCCCAGCATTACTCCAATGATTGAGGAAAAGCTGGTTGACTATACGGAAAAGCTGGCCAGGGCGCTGCATGTGAAGGGAATGATTAACATCCAGTTTATCGTGGCAGGGGAGGAGGTCTATATCATCGAAGTGAATCCCCGGTCATCGCGGACGGTTCCTTATATCAGCAAGGTGACAGGGATTCCTATTGTGCCCCTGGCCACCCAGGTGATCTGCGGCCATACCATAAAGGAACTGGGGTATCAGCCGGGGCTGCAGAAAAAGGCTGAGTATATTGCCATAAAAATGCCGGTGTTTTCCTTTGAGAAAATCAGGGGGGCGGATATCAGCCTGGGGCCGGAGATGAAGTCAACCGGTGAGTGCCTGGGAATCGCAAAGACCTTTAACGAGGCGCTTTATAAGGCCTTTGAGGGGGCGGGGGTGAAGCTGCCCAGGCATAAAAACATGGTGATTACGGTGCGGGAATCCGAACATGAGGCAGCAGTGGAGATTGCCCGCCGGTTTCAGAAGGTGGGATATCGGATTTTTGCCACCAGGGGAACGGCAAAGGCATTGAATGAGCATGGGGTGAAGGCCTTTACCGTGCGTAAGCTGGAGCAGGAATCACCTAACATCCTGGATCTGATCCTGGGCCATGAGATCGACCTGGTGATCGATATCCCCCAGCAGGGGGCGGAGCGGAGCCATGACGGGTTTGTGATCCGCAGGAATGCCGTTGAGACGGGAGTGCATGTGCTGACCAGCCTGGATACGGCAGGGGCGCTGGCAACCAGCCTGGAAAACCGGGCGAAGGAACTGACGTTAGTTGATATTGCAGAGGCAGAGAGCAGACAGGGAGGGAGTCTTTATGCTGGAGGTAACGGGCCTGTGTAAAACCTATAAAGCACATCAGGTGCTGTCAGAGGTATCCCTGACGGCGGCGCCGGGGGATTGTGTGGGGATTGTGGGGAGCAATGGCTGTGGGAAGACCACATTTTTGTCCATACTGGCGGGGGCAGTCCGGGCGGACCGGGGCAGCATCCGCTTCCATGGACGGGAGGCAGTGGGGCATGGGAAAGTGTTTTATGAGGAGGCAGCCTATGTGCCTCAGGAGAATCCCCTGATAGAGGAACTTTCTGTGAAGGATAACCTGTCACTGTGGTACAGGGGGAGCAGGACGGGGATGGAGGAGGATCTGAAAACCGGGGCTGCCGCCATGCTGGGAATCCGGGAAATGCTGAAAAAGCCGGTATCCACCTTATCCGGAGGGATGAAAAAACGCCTTAGCATTGCCTGCGCCCTTTCCAACCATGCCTCGGTGCTGATCCTGGACGAGCCGGGGGCAGCCCTGGATCTGGAGTGTAAGGCAGAGATCCGCAGATACCTGGAAAAATACCGGGAAAAGGGAGGGACGATTCTCCTTACCTCCCACGAACTGCCGGAATTGTCCTTATGCACGGTGATGTATGTGCTGAAGGAGGGGAAGCTAAGGAAGATCGAAAATAAACTGGGGGAAGCGGAATTGATCCGTGAATTTCAAAAACAGGAAGAAAAACATTAAGATTTTCATAACCCCATAGGATTTTCCTGAAATATTTGTTATAATGTTGCTAAAGCGGGCGCAGTACTGCGGAATGAAAGCAACGGGAGGAAAAGAGATGAAGTGTAGTTATTGTGGAAATGAATTAAACGAACAGGATCTGGCATGTCCGTTCTGCGGCAAGGCGGTGGGCCAGGAGGAAGCGGCAGAAGGGATGGCAGAGGGCAGTAATGCCGCACAGATATCCGTCCCGGCCGGATCCTATGGGGAAGCAGGGAACGTATCCGGCAGTACGGCGCCAGAGGCCCCAAAGAAGAAGTCTGCCGGGAAGACAGCCGCCATTGCCATAGCTGCTGCGGCCGTGATCGGGATCGGGGCTTTTGCGGCGGTAAAGCTGATGGAGAAGGATCCGAAGGAAGTGGTGATTGCTGCTTTTGAGAATATCTATACGGAGGATCAGGTAAATCCCATGGAGGAACTGTTCGGGGTGTCTGGCTTTGGGGAATTTACCCAGGAGACAAGCCAGCAGGTGAGGACAGAGATTGTGCTGGACAGCTGTTCTGACGAGATGGTAAACCAGGTGGCAGGCGGTGGGATCCGGACTGAGGTTAAGTATGATATGGAGAATCAGAAGGGCACCCTTGACCTGGGGATTCTGTTCAACCAGATGGATCTGGTCACCATGAATTTTTACTACGGGGATGAGACGGTGATGGCTGCCATCCCGGAACTGAGCGGGAAGGTATTTACCCTGGATGTCAGCGACGGCCTTGTGGAACGCATTGAGAATTCCCCCACCTTAGGGCCGATTATGGCCTCCTCAGGCATGGATATGAAAGCATTGGCAGAGTTCTACCAGGAATACATGGAATGGATCAAAAAGAAGGTGGAGGACGGGACGGCTTCCGACCCTTACGGGATCCGGGAGGTGTGGAAGCGCTACCAGGAGGGAAGCCAGGCACAGGAGAATTTTAAGGCGGCCCTGACGGTGGAAAAGGCAGAGAAAGGCACCTTTTTGATGGATGGCAAAGAGGTAAAATGCAAAGGGTACCAGGTACATATCAGTAAGGATTCGATGATTGATTTTTTGGATACGTCGGCAGACTTCTTCCTGCAGGATGAACAGCTGAAGGAGAATTTTCTGGAAAATTTGCGCATGAGCCTGCGGATGATTGAGATCACAAACGGCGAGGCTTCCGAAGCCCTTGGCGGTTTGTCAGCAGAGGAACGCCTGGAGGAGAATTATGACGAAGTGAGGAAGTCAGTGGAAGAAGCCATTGACGAACTGGATTCCGTGCTGAATGATGTGGAGATGCTGGTGCATGTGGATTCTAAGGGGCGCCTGGCATCCGTGGTGGGAACCACTGTCCTGGATACGGAGGACGAGAGCACAGAAGTAACCTTCACCATGAGCCTGCAGGGAGGGAGTTACCTGACCCAGAACGCACAGCTGGAGGTTGAACTGACCCAGGATGATGAGACAGTGGCCGTTAAGGTTTTAAAGCAGGGGACTTATGACGGAAAGAACCTGACAGGCGACATGGATATTGAACTGAGCGGGGATGTTGACGGAAAAGAGGAAAGCTATGGCCTGATGCTGAGCGGCACCTATTCTTCCGAGGATGGCGATTTTAACTTGGAAGCAGAGGTGAGGGCAGAGGAGGAGAAGGTGTTTGCCCTGTCGGCAATGGGGGCAGTCAGCGAACTGGAGAAGGGCAGCGTGCTGCACATGGATCTGGATGAAATCCGCATTGACGTTCCGGAGTCTGAGGCGACGATGACGTATGAAGACCTCTATATCATATTCAGCGGTGAGTATGACCTGCGGCCGCTGGAGGATGAGATCGAGGAGCCGGAAGGGGAGAAGATGGATGTGCT
This sequence comes from uncultured Lachnospiraceae bacterium, assembly GCA_910588875.1. GTDB lineage: Bacteria > Bacillota > Clostridia > Lachnospirales > Lachnospiraceae > Brotaphodocola. The sequence continues at coordinate 18,064 of CAJURT010000019.1, read as the reverse complement.
GGCGGCCACAGAGTCAGACTGGCAGAGGGTGGCGATGGAAGCATATATGGGAATTATGGACATTGCGAGCCAGCTGCAGACAGTGATACAATAATGCCTGGAAGAAGGATCGGGGAATAAGGATATGCGGATGTGCCTGGTTTTTTGGAAATTGGAAATGAAAAGAGCATACCGGAGATTTCCACAGATGTTTGCGGGGGCAATCGCGCTGCTGTTTTTGGCGGGCGCGATTGCCCTTTTGGCAGGACGTGCCTTGTACGGGGATGCGGCGGCGGGGCGTGTCGCAGTGGGAGTGGTGCTGCCGAAGGAGGATGCGCTGGCCAGGCAGATGGTCTCAATGATCAGTTCCCTTGACAGTGTAAAGAGCCTGTGTGATTTTCAGTATATGGAAGAGGAAGAGAGCATAGAGGCCCTGAAAACGGGGAAATTGAGTGCAGTGATGGATATGCCGGAGGGCCTGATCCAGGGGATCATGGACGGGAGCAATCCGGCGGTGAGAATTCTGCTGCCGGGAAATAACTGGCTGGAAAGCCGCATTTTCCGGGAACTTACGGAGGCGGGGGCGAAGATCCTGGGTGCCTCCCAGGCAGGGATTTATGCTGGCAATGAACTTTACCGGATGGTTGGCATGGAGGCCTTAGTCCCGGAACTGGAACGGGATCTGAACCAGATCTTTTTGTCCTACAGCCTGCCGCGGGAGGACTATTTCCGCCATCTGAAAGTCAGTGCCACAGGGGACGTGGAGGTGCCGGTATTTTATGGGATCAGTGCATATGTATTGTTTTTATTGCTGCTGGCCATCCCGGTATCCGGGTATCTGCTGCCCTTTTCACCGGTGATGCGGCGCAAGCTGACTCTTTCCGGTGCCGGAAGCGGCAGCAGGGTATGGGGGAAGATTTTTAGCCTGGGGAGCCTCTTTTTTCTGATGACCCTGGTGGCAATCCTGGCAGCAAAAAAGATGCCGGGGCTGTCTGAACTGCTGAATCCCGGAACGGTGGGAGGCGCATCCCGGGGGATATTTCCGGCAGCGGCGGCCTGTCTGGCCCTTTTATTGGTTTGCCTGGCAGCGGCGTCGCTGGTGGTGGTTATCTACCAGGCAGCCGGCTCCCTTCTCGGAGGGATTATGCTGCTGTTTTTGACGGTGACGGCACAGCATTTTCTGGCGGGCGGTTTTTTGCCGGCCGTCTTTCTGCCCAGGACATTGCAGCGCCTGGTACCGGCCATGCCATCGGCAGTGCTGATGGAGGGGGTGCAGATGATCCTGGCCAGGGACTGGTCGTTTGCGGCGCCAGGGAAGCTGATGGGGCTGTTGCTGGTTTGTTCCCTTTTGGCTATCCTTTTGGAAAGGCGGGAAGGCTGATGGCAGATATCTATGAGTTGTGAGGGAGGTCAGATGGCATGGGCAGAGCATGGATGTGGTTTTTCCTATCCTGCAAAAGGCATTTGCACAGAAAATCTTTTTTGGTGATCTTGCTGTTGCTGCCGGTGGGGACATTCCTGATCCGGGGATCCCAGAAGGAAGGGGAGGCCGGGCTTGATATCGCAGTTTGTGCGGAGCAGGGGACGGAAGGGTCATTGGAGCAGCAGTTGGCAGAGGCGCTGGCAGAAAGGCAGGAAGAGAAAGGGCTGTTTCGGTTTTACCTCTGTGAGGATGAGCAGCAGGTAAAGGATGAGGTGGCATCCCGCAGGGCGGAGTGCGGCTACGTGATTTCGGAGGGGCTGAAGGAAAAACTGGACCGCCATGATTTTAAGAGGAGCATCCGAGTCTATTCCGCTCCCTCCACCATTGCGGCAAGTCTGTCCTCGGAGACGGTGTTTGCGGCTATGATTGAGAAGTATGACCCGGAACTGTTCGGGCAGTATGTGGCGGAAAAGCTACAGGAGGCGGGGGTGGAAAAGGAGGCAGGCCTTCTCTATGACAAATGGAGGGAGAACGGCAGTACTTTCCATTTTACCTATGAGTATGTTGACCGGCAGGGGGAGGCCACGAAGGAAGTCCCGGAGGCGATGGTATTCCCTGTACGCGGGATTGTGGCGGTATATCTGTTTGTGATTGGGCTTTACAGCGCGGCCATGAGCCTGGCGGATGAGAGGCGGGGGCTGTTTTTGGCTGTCCCTTATGGGAGCCGGAGCCTGTGCCGGATGGCAGCCATGGGGGCGCCCGTGTTTTTAGCCGCCGTATCGGGATATCTGGCCCTGTTAAGCGGAGGGACGGCCTGGCATATGGGTTTTGAGATGACGGCGCTGGCCTTTTATGGGATCCTGGTGACCGGATTTTCCTGGGCGGTGAGGATAGCCTGCCCCAGGGAAGCACTGGTCTGCTGCCTGATCCCGTTTTTCCTGGTAGGGAGCCTGGTATTCTGCCCGGTATTCCTGGATATCGGAAAATATGTCCCGGAGTTTGGGAAACTTGGGAACCTGTTCCTTCCCCAATATTACCTGAAGATATTCGGGTGAGGGGAAAAGGGCCGGAAGATCAGGTTTTTATTGTGAAATCCTACATTTTGAACTATAATGGTTACATAGTGTACCGGCACATTCAGGAGAAGGGCCTAAATTTAAAATAAGGGAAAGAAAACGAACTATGGGAATGAAAATCAGGAAGAAAAACAGGGATGCCGCCTGGATCCGCAAGGGTATTGGCATAAGTGCGGCTATGCTTTTGGCCGCCGTATGGGCAGGCACGGCATTTGCAGCGAGGGAGGGGGAACCCATTGAGGAGGTGTCCCTCATCTTTGAATCCCAGATCGAGACGGGGGGAAGCAACAGTGAGGTGGATGTGGAAACCGAGGACAGCGAGTATAGCGTGGAGGGCGTGGAGGTACTGAATGCTTCCGGTGACTGGGCAGGCGGAGTCCGCCCGAAACTGGAGATCTTTTTGTACGCTGAGGATGGCTATTACTTCGACGAGACGGGCGAAGACCTGTTCTCTTTTTCCGGCGAGGATGTGGAATATGTGTCGGCAAGGAAGAAGGAGAGAGGGACTGAGTTATACCTGACCGTAAGGCTGGGGGAACTGGACGAGGAGAACCTGTCTGTGGATGGGGTGCGCTGGAACAAACAGAAAATGGCCGCCCAGTGGGAAGAGAACCCGGAGGCCAGGGGATATGAGGTGCGCCTTTTCAGGGGCAGCGACCAGGTGTCTTTTGTGACGCTCCGTTCCTCCTCTGACACTTCCTACCGGTTTTCCAGCCAGATGAAGCAGGGCGGAAGTTATTATTTTGAGGTGCGTGCCATAGGCAGCGGTTCCTCCCGGGGGGACTGGGAGTCTTCCAAGAGATGGAACCCGGAAGCAGACAAAACAGAGGAGGAAGGGGACGGTTCTCCGGATGGTGGAGATAAGGAAACAGTCAGCCCATCCACTTCCTCAAAGCCTCAGGAAGGGTATTACAGTGATGAGGAGTTTGACCCGGACAATGCGTATGATGACGAGGAGGATTCAGGGTCAAGTTCCGGGAGAAGAAGCACCAAGACTGCCAGCAGCGGCGGGAAGACGGCCATCGCAACCCGTGAGGGAGAACTTACGGCCAATAAGGATGAGCGCTGGATGGAGGACCAGAAGGGGTGGTGGTTCCGTTTGGGGGACGGCAGCTGGCTTTCCGGGACATGGGCAAAGATTGACGGAAGCTGGTATTGCTTTGACGAAGCAGGATATCTCCGCCATGGGTGGATCGAGTCCGGCAGCCAGTGGTATTACTGTGAGGAGAACGGGGCAATGCTGGTGAATGCGCGTACACCGGACGGATATTATGTAGGCGGGGACGGTGCGTGGATCCGGTAATCAGGCAGGGCAAAGCCGGGGAAAGGGTTGATATGGGGAGATTAGGGACAAGGAAAAGGAACTTACCTTACAAGGCAGCCCTACAGCTGCTGGCATGGCTTTTGTTTTTCTCATTCGCCGTTTGCATGGGCTGTGAAAGGCAGGCATGGGCAGCAGAGAGTTCGGGGGCGGAAGTCAGCCTGGCAGTAACAGGGCTTAGGTGGGATGAGTCCGACGGGACGGCAGTCTGGGACAACAACCCTTCTGCAAAACGTTATGAGGTCCGTCTGTACCGGGGGAGTTCCTCTGTGGCATCAACCCGGACAACAAGTGAATCTTATTATTATTTTGGCAGCCGCATCAACCGGCGGGGCAATTATTATTTTGAAGTGAGGGCAGTGGGGAGCGGGTCGCAGAAGGGGGACTGGGTAAGTTCGGACAGCTGGTATGTCTCTGCAGATGAGGCGGAGGACCTAAGCGGCTGGGATTCCTCTGACAATAACGGCTATGACACGGGCCGGGGCCCGGGAGTGCCTGGCGGATATAGCAATGTTTACCGTAGCGGCCCGGGAGCCGGGGGCTTTGGCAGCTATGCAAACGGGCCCGGGGTAGTGACCGGTTCCGGGAACCACTGGTGCCTGGACCAGAATGGCTGGTGGTACCAGTATGGGGACGGCACGTATCCTTATGGCTGCTGGCTGAGTATTGACAACAAGTGGTATTGTTTTAACGAAGCCGGTTATATCCGTTACGGCTGGATTCTGCAGAATGGGAATTGGTATTATTGCGGTCCGGACGGAGCATTGATGGCAAATACAAGGACGCCGGACGGTTATTATGTGGGAGAAGGGGGAATTTGGATTTCCCCCTGAATGAGGGCGGATACCTATGGGGCGTTTCCATGTGAATGGAGATGCCCCTTTGAAAAACAGGAAAGCCAGTGGGGCAGATGATGAAAAAAGAAATAAGAAGATGGCTGTTTGCAGCAGGGAGCCTCCTTGCCCTGGCCACCGGCTGCCAGGCAAAGCAGTACGAAAAGGTCAGCATACCCAAATACCCGGATACCCTGGAGCAGAGGGAGGGGACCGGCCGGGAACAGGGAAAGGGACAGCCTCAGGAAATTGTGATTTCAGAGCAGGACAGCCCGGAGATTGTTGTGGAAGGCATCCCCGAGGGGGAGGAGGCAGAAGAGAAGGAGGATTCCCTGGCGCTTCTGTTTGCAGGGGATGTGTTCTTGTCAGACCATGTGCTGAATGCTTATGAGAAGGCAGGGGGGATCCAGGGGGTACTGGACCAGGGGTACCGGGAGGTGATAGAGGAAGGGGATTTCTTTATGGCCAACCAGGAATTCCCGTTCAGCAACCGGGGGGAGAAGGTTTTGGATAAGCAGTTTACCTTCCGGCTGCCGCCGGAGAGGGTATCGCTGCTTCAGGAGATGGGGATTGACGGGGTAACCCTGGCCAATAATCATGCCCTGGACTTCGGGAGGGAGGCCCTCCTGGATACCTGTGAGACCCTGGATCAGGCAGGGATCCGACATACCGGCGCAGGGGCGGATCTGGAACTGGCAAGGAAGCCGGTGATAATCGGGCAAAAGGGCAAGCAGGCCGCAGTGATCGGTGCCACCAGGGTGATTCCGTCCTCGGACTGGGCGGCAGGAGGCAAATCTCCCGGGATGCTGGCGGCCTATGATATGGCAGTGCTCCTGGAGGAAATAGGGAAGCAGAGGCAGGAAAATGATTTTGTGGTGGTTTACATCCACTGGGGGATTGAAAAAGAGGAGTGGCCGCAGGAATATCAGAGGAGGATGGCAAGGCAGATGATTGATGCCGGGGCGGACCTGGTGGTGGGGGCGCATCCGCATGTGCTTCAGGGAATAGAATACCACAATGGCAAGCCAATCGTTTATAGCCTGGGGAATTTTGTGTTTGGAAGTTCGATTCCCAGGACAGCTTTATTGCAGGTGGACTGGGACGGCGCCGGTGAGCCGGTTCTGCGCCTGATCCCGGGAACCTCCGGGGCAGGATATACCAGGATGCTGGCGGATGAGGCTGACCGGCAGGAATTTTTTAGCCACATGGAAAGTATTTCCTACGGTGTGGCTATTGAGGCAGACGGGACAGTGGCACCGGCCGGAAAGGAGAGGGAGGTGGAATGAGTGGCCTGGGTTTTGCCAAGGGGGATAAGGGAAGGAGCAGGCGGCGCCCGGTAAGAAGGATCCGGGGGTTCCTGGTGATTGCCGGGATTGCTGTGGCGGCAGGTGCATTCAGCCTGTGGCATAATGGGGGAAAAGAACAGCAAGACACAAAAAACAGGCAGGAAGAAAGCAGGCAGGAGGCGGGGGAAGAGGCCCGTGAGGGGGCATTTGCCGGCCCGCCGGGAGAGTTGGCGATGGAGGAAGAGGAACTTGAGGAGATCCGGGAATATGAGGCTTTTCTTGGCCGGATGGGCGCAATCCGCAGGAGGGAGGAGATTGGGGAGGCAGGCCTGCTGATGGTGGAAGAGCAGATTTTCCCTCTGGAGGTTGCCGGAAGGGGGGAGGTTTTTCTGATTCCTGCCTTGGATCCCCAATACCGCCGGCTGGTACTTTTTTTTGCAGAGCCGGGGGAGGGAGGGGAAATTGTGTTTTGGACGGAACAGCTGGGGGCGAACGGCCAGGTACCGGGCAGGCTAAGGCAGGGATGCAGAGGCGTGGCGGCGGTATCCTTTCCTGATATGGATGGGGACGGACGGCAGGACGTGGTACTGATTACGGTGTGCAATACCCAGGAGGACGGGACAGGTGCATCCTATAAAGTGGGGGACGTGCTTTTCCAGGGAGAGGAGGGTTTTTACCGGGACTGGCGGCTGTCAGGCCGTATTAACCGCTATGGCATGAACAAAAGCGTGAGGCAGATCCTGTCTTTTGCGGCGGAGGGGGAGCCGGTGGAGGCTTTGTACACAGCGGCGACGAGAAAAGAACTGGAAGAATATGGTTTTGTGGAGGAGCCGGGGTATGCCTCCCATGCGGATTTTGAAAAGCTGGGGGAACTTCTGGTTGTGCCGGGCTACTATAAGCTGGCGGAATACCATATTTTTATGGTTTACCTGGTCAACAAAGAGGGCAGGGTTGCCTGGAACTTCCAGCCCATGGGGGAATTTGAAAACCTGTATGAAATCCTGGGCATTGCCTGCCAGGACATCGACGGGGATGGCCTTAAGGACCTGGTGGCCCTGGCACGCTATACTTACGACACGCCCTCCGGGGAGATGCTGACAGAAAAGGGCTACACAATCTATTACCAGAGAACCGGGGGATTTGTGGAAGACACAAAACTAAAGAGCCTCTATCAGTGCGGGGAGGAGACGACGATGGAGGAACTGATTGTGCTGGCACGGTCATACTGGGGATGGGGGGAGGAAAATGATTAAAATCCTGATTGTAGATGATGAGAAACCGATTTGCGACCTGATTGATTTGAACCTTTCGGCAGCAGGATACCACTGCACATCCGTCCAGGACGGGGTGGAGGGGATCCGCATGATTGAGGAAGGCAAATATGACCTGATCCTGCTGGATGTGATGCTGCCGGGCGTGGACGGGTATGATATCATGGAATATATCCGCCCTTTGCAGATCCCGGTGATTTTTATCACTGCGCGCTATGAGGTGAAGGACCGGGTGAAGGGGCTGAAGCTGGGGGCAGATGATTATCTGGTGAAGCCCTTTGACATGGTGGAACTGGTGGCCCGGGTGGAGGCAGTGCTTCGCCGTTACCATAAAGCAGGCCATATTTTGTCGGCCGGGGATGTGGTGGTGGATGTGGAGGCGCACCAGGTGCTGCAGGGCGGCAGGATGGTGGAACTGACGAACAAGGAATTCGGCCTGCTGGTTCTGTTCATCCGCAATAAAAATGTGGCATTGTTCCGGGAGACCCTGTATGAAAAGGTGTGGGACGGGGAATATTCCGGCGACAGCCGCACGGTGGACCTGCATGTGCAGAGGCTGCGCAAAAAGCTGGGATGGGAAAATTGCCTGGTGACGGTGTATAAGGTGGGCTACCGGTTAGAGGTGCCACAATGAAATTCTCGCGGAAGCTGCTGTTGTGCACGGTTATCATACTGGCCCTGGCCCTGGGGTTCAGCGGGTTCTATTTTGTCAATTCCGTGTTTCAGACCTCCATGGAGCGGGAGACAGGGCAGGCGATGGAGGAAAGCAGGATCCTCCGCTTTGCCTTTGAGACGGCGGCCCTGAATGCCCCGGCGAAATATCATGTACTGGCAGACCGGACCATTGAGGAGATTGCCCGTAACCTGGAAAACGGAGGCAGCAGCCGGAGGCTGCGGATCTCGGATGAGAACCGGCAGATGATCTATGAAAGCAGTGATTTCGGAGGGGACGGCGCGCTGCTGGCAGAGACAGGCCAGGAGGAAAACACCTGGCAGGTCATCTGCCTGGAAGGGCAGTATTTTGTGCAGACCTGCATGGCTGCCAGGGCTTTGGACCGGATCTTGTACCTGGAGACCATGCGGGATGTGACGGAGGTGTTCCGGGAACGTGCACTGGGTTTTCTGGTATACCGGCGGGTGACGGTGCTTATGTTGGTTCTCGGCACCGTTATCATGCATGGCATTTCCTCCTGGCTGACCCGGCCCATCCGGCTTTTAACCCGGGCCACCAGGAGGATGGCAGAGGGGGAATATGCCTACCGGGCAAAAAAGGTCAGCGACGACGAATTGGGGCAGCTGACACTGGATTTTAACCGGATGGCCAATGCCCTGGAGGACAACATTGGGATGCTGCAGAAGGAGATCCAGGCAAGGGAGGATTTTGTGGCTGCCTTTGCCCATGAACTGAAAACGCCGCTGACTGCGATCATTGGCTATGCGGATATGCTTCGTTCCCACCGTCTGGATGAGGAGAAGCGTTTCCTGTCCGCCAATTATATCTACACGGAGGGGAAACGGCTGGAGGCCATGTCCTTCCGGCTCCTTGAGATCATGGTTACCCGGCATGGGGACATTAAGCTGCAGGAAGTCCCGGCAGAGCCTCTGTTCCAATATCTCCACGATATGTATGTGAACAACAGGACCATGAGGTTCCGGTTCCAATATGAGGGCGCCATGCTGCTGGCAGAGCCGAACCTGATCAAATCCGTGCTGATTAACCTGATTGACAATGCCTGCAAGGCATCGGAGCCCGGAGGCGTGATTGAGATCCGCGGCTGCCTGAGGAAAAATAAATACCGTTTCTCGGTACGGGATTACGGCGAGGGCATCCCCAGGGAGGAGCAGGAGAAGGTCACACAGGCATTTTACATGGTGGACAAATCCCGCTCGCGAAGCAGAAACGGCGCCGGACTGGGCCTGGCTTTATGTGCGGAGATCCTGGCTCTGCACGGCAGCAGGCTGAAGATAGACAGTGAGAAGGGCAAAGGGACCTGCATGAGTTTCATCCTGCGGGGAAGCGGCCCGGAAGGGGAGGGTGGCAGGCGTGGGTAAGAGGGGCATCCATATTTTCTTTGTTGTGCTGGTAGGGCTGGCAGTGGCCCTTTCGGTCTGGGGGCCCGAGGCCTTGTCCGGATACCAGGACCGTTCCCTGTTAGGCAAGATCCACCGGCAGGAGACGGAAGCATCCGGGGAGGGCTACCGTTATGAACTGAGCGCGGTGGAAAAGGTATATGTGCTGTCCCAGGCACTGGGGAGTGTGTCGCCTGCAGAGGACGGGGGGCAGGGAAACCTCCCGTTTGCCGGTGGAGTTTACCGGGAAAACGGAGGAAACTATGCGTTTGTCACCAGCCAAAGGAGCCCTTCCGGGGAAGACATTTCCGGCGAGGCGGCATATGGGATGTGCAGCCGCGGCCTTAGGGAACTGAAAGAGGCCGGTATCCTGCCGGAATCCGTGGAGGAGGCGGTGCCGGAATTCTATGAGGCGGTGTTGTATTCAGCCATTGACGTAAGGGATCCCCGCAGCTATGTGGAGGTTTGGAAACTGAGTCTTTCAGACCGTATCCGGGGAGTGCGCAAGGAAAACCGGCTGATGGATATCTATATGGATGCGGATGACGGGAAAATCTATGAATTTTATGCCCGGACAGAATGGGGATGGGAGGAGATTGACCCGGATGCTATCGCCCGTGCATGGTGTAATTATTTAGGGCTCCCGGAGCCCTCAGCCTGCAGTGAGGTAAATCCCCTGGGGGAGGCAACGCCGTATTTCAAAAAATATGTGGTGTCAGGGGCATCGGAGGAGCGGACGGTCATGACAGTAGGGTATTATGAGGGGATCCGGGAACTTTTTGTGAAGGTTTCCTGGTGAGTGACTTTTCATGTTTTGTGTTGCCTATTCCTATTGTCTAATCCCCTTGGGCTGTGATATAATTTTCACAGGTGTAGCAGGTATGCTGCGGCAGTTTCCGGGCGCCGCCGGGGCGTGCGGGGACGCAGAAAGGAGAGAAATGAAAGCAGAAGAGACATTGCGGTTATTGGAGAGTGAACCGGCCAAGGAACTGATGGTTAAGCTTTATGGTGCGGACCAGGCAGAAGAGAATGCCGGCCGTTACCGGGATATGGTGGAAAAATTCAAAAAGAAATACGGGGACCGGGATATCCTGATGTTTACGTCCCCTGGCAGGACAGAGATCAGCGGCAACCATACAGACCATAACCATGGCAAGGTACTGGCAGGCAGCATTAACCTGGACTGCGTGGGGATTGCGGCGAAGAACGGCACTTCCCAGGTGAATTTAGTCAGTGAGACCTTTAATCAGGAATTTACGGTTGACTTAGAGGATCTGGCTCCCAGCGAGAGGAAGGCAGGGACAGAAGACCTGGTGAGGGGGCTTTTGCAGGGCTTTAAAGAGTTTGGCTACGAGATTGGCGGTTTTGATGCCTATATCACAAGCAATGTGATCAGTTCTGCCGGGGTGAGTTCCTCTGCTGCCTTTGAGATGCTGCTCTGCTCGATGATCAATACCTTCTTTAATGACGGGCGGATGGATACCGTGGCTTATGCCCATGTGGGAAAATATGCGGAGAATGTGTATTGGGACAAGGCTTCCGGCCTTTTAGACCAGATGGCCTGTGCCGTGGGCGGGCTGATTACCATAGACTTTTTGGATCCGGCTTCTCCGGTGGTGGAAAAGGTGGATTTTGATTTTGCTTCCAAGAACCACAGCCTGATTATTGTCCAGACCGGGAAAGGGCATGCGGACTTAAGCGCCGATTATTCTTCTGTGCCGAATGAGATGAAGAAGGTGGCAGAGTATTTTGGCAAGGAAGTGTGTGCGGAGATCACAAAAGAGCAGGTGATCCGGCAGCTGAAGGGGGTGCGGGAGTTTGCCGGTGACCGTTCCGTGATGCGTGCGCTCCATTTCTTTGAGGAGAATAAGCGGGTTGAGGCTGAGGTGGCTGCCCTAAAGGAAGGGCGGTTTGAGGACTTTTTGTCCGGCATTACGGCATCCGGCAACTCTTCATGGAAATGGCTGCAGAACTGCTATACAAATTCCAACTATCAGGAGCAGGGGATTACCGTGGCTTTGGCATTGACGGAATTGTTCATTGCAGAGAAGAAACGGGGAGCCTGCCGGGTTCACGGCGGCGGTTTTGCAGGGGTTATCATGGCTATGCTGCCCAATGACCTGACAGAGGAGTACATAGCCTATATTGAGGCTGCCCTGGGGGAGGGGAGCGCTTACCGGATGAGCATCCGCCCATACGGAGCAGTCTGTGTGAATGAAATCCTATAAATAAGGGCTGTGCCCCCAGGATGTGGGGGCAGCGGAGGGATGGGGGAGGCCTGGCGGTATGTCCTTTGTCCTTCCGTTTTTTTGTCTTTCTTTTTGAGTGAAAATATGATATGATTTCACCCATACAGAAAAGAAGGGCTAGATTATGAGATTCAAAAAATACATACCGTTTTTGTTTTATCTGCTCCTGCTCTTGGGCTGCCTTGCAATTGTGATGACGGTGGGGAGGCTGGCCGGGACGCAGGAAGGGGATCCAGAGGCTTCCTCGGATTCTTCTTTATCCGGGGAGGATGGCTTCCCGGAGCCGGGAGGACAGCCGGAACCAGAGAGGCAACCAGAACCGGAGGCCCCTTTGCCGGAGGGGGAGGGCACAGAGACACCCGGCCGGCCGAGGCAGCCGGACAGAGATTCCTGGCATTTGGATGAATGGCCGGATGAGACAGAAACGGTTCCTGATCAGGAGCCTTACCGCCCGCCTGCTGTAATGCTGGCATCGGATCTTCACTATATCAGCAGGGCTACCCATGACGGCGGGACGGCATTTCAGGAAATGGTGGCGCAGGATGACGGGAAAATCAGCGAATTCAGTGACGAACTGATCGACACTTTGGTGGAGGAAGCGGTTATCAGCAAGCCTTCTGCCCTGGTGCTGACCGGGGATATTACCTTGAACGGGGAGAGGGAAAACCACCAGAGACTGGCAGAAAAGCTGCGCAGGGCATTCAGGGAGGGGGTTCCGGTATTGGTGGTCCCCGGCAACCATGACATTAAGAACCGGAATGCCGCCTCCTATTTTGGGGAGGAGAGGGAAGAAGCACAGTATTTGGAGTCGGCACAGGACTTTTATGATATATATCATGAATTTGGCTATGACCAGGCTATCAGCCGGGATGAATCCTCCCTTAGTTATTTGTATGCCCTGGACAAAACCCATTGGATTCTGATGTTAGACACCTGCCGGTATGAGGACTATAACCATGTCAGCGGGAGAGTGAAGCCAGAGACGATGGAGTGGCTGGAAGGCTGGCTGATACAGGCCCGGGAGGAGGGGATTACGGTATTGCCGGCAGGACACCATAACCTGCTCTCGGAAAGCCGCCTTTATACCACAGAATGCACGATGGAGAACCATAGGGATGTGATTGGTTTGTTTGAAACCTATGGGCTTCCCTTGTATGTCAGCGGCCATCTGCATGCCCAACGGATTAAAAAGCATAAGCCGGAGCCGGGAACGGCGGAGGATGCCTATGGGATCCAGGAGATTGTGCTGCCTCCATACAGTATTCCGCCCTGCCAGTACGGATGGCTGGAATGGCAGGCGGATGGCGGTATGCAGTTCAGGACGAGGCAGGCGGATGTGGAAGGCCATGCCCGCAGGATGGGAAGCGGGGATGGGCGCCTTCTGAGGTTTAAAGAGTACGGGGCAGAATACATGAAGGGCATTGTGGGAAACCAGGCACGAAAAACGCTAAAGGCTATCCCTGAGGACTTGAAGGAGGAGATGGCCGGCCTGTACGGAGAACTATATTATGCCTATTGTGCCGGCAATGGGATGAGCCAGGACAGGATACAGGCTACCAGGGCTTACCGATTGTGGGAACGGATCGCTCCGGACAGCCGGTATGTAAAGGATATGGGGCAGATGATTGAGGACGTGAGGCAGGACTTACATGACTGGAGGAAGTAGGGGAAACAAGATGGACAACAAGGAAAAGAAAAACATAAAGGGAATACACATCCGCACCATGAATTACGGGATGATCCTGGCGGCCTGTATTCTGTATGTGCTGGTTATTTTTGTGACCATCCATATATCGGTGGGATATCACGACCTGAGCGCTGCTGTGGATCATTATATTGAGTGCATGAAAGCGGCTGACCAGGTAACAGAGGGATCGGATTACCTGACGATGAAGGTGCGCCTGTATGTGGAGACAGAGGATCTGCAGCAGGTGAAGGACTTTTTTGAGGAATTGCATGTGACCAGGCGCCGGGACAGGGCGGTGGAGGAACTGGGGCATCATCAGGATAATCCGGAAGCCCACCGCTATTTGGAACTGGCATTGGAAAAGTCCAACGAACTGATGCAGCGGGAATTCTATGCCATGAGGCTGGTGGCAGAGGCTGCCGGGCAGAGTGAAGAAGCCTTGCCCCAGGAGGTAAGGGATGTGGTGCTGAGCGCCAAAGACCAGCAGCTTAGTCCGGAAGGAATGCGGGAAAAAGCCCGGGAGATGGTATTTGGCACTGCCTACCAGGATGCCAAGGCATTGATTGGAAGCAATATTGCTTATTTCTTTACCAGTGCAGTGGAGACGACACGCCAGAACCAGATTCAGAGCGCCCATATACTGGAGAAAAGCATGACAAGGCAAAGGATCTATATCAGTGTCCTCTTTATCCTGAACATCGTTACTTTTGTGATGGTGATTATGCTGATTGTGAAGCCCCTGCAGATCTATATCCGCTGCATCAAGGAGGATAAGATGCTGGAGATTGCGGGTGCATATGAATTTAAATATCTGGCGCTGACCTATAACGATATCTATGAGATTAATGCGGCCAATGAAGCGATGCTGCGGCATAAGGCGGAGCACGATCCCCTTACCGGAGTAATCAACCGGGGAGGGTTTGACCAGCTGTGCCAGATCTTAAAGGAACAGGATATCCCCCTGGCGCTGCTGCTGATTGATGTAGATAAATTTAAGCAGGTCAATGACGGCTATGGCCATGAGACAGGAGATCTGGTGCTGAAAAAGGTTGCCGGGATTTTGCGGGACAGCTTCCGTTCCAATGACTATGTGGCCCGCCTGGGAGGGGATGAGTTTGCGGTGCTGATGGTAGAGGCGACACCGCAGCAGGAGACGCGGATCCGGAATAAGGTGAATTATATCAACCGTGTCCTGAAAAACCCTGAGGACGGCCTGCCAGAGGTTTCCTTAAGCGTCGGCGTTGCATTTTCGGCAAAAGGGTTTACCGAGGATTTATACCGGAATACGGACAGCGCCCTCTACCAGGTCAAGGAGCATGGGCGCTGCGGATGCGATTTTTACCGGGGATGACTGCCCGGGAGGGAGGAGGCCTGGCGGCGGAATTCACGGGGGGTTACGCCAAACCGTTCCTTAAACCTCCGGTTGAAATAGGAAAGGTTTTCAAAGCCGGATTCCGCCGCTACGGTGAGGATGGAGTCCTCGGAGGCCGGCAGCAGGCGGGAGGCCATGGTCAGGCGGTAATCATTCAGGTAGGCAGTAAAGGATGTCCCGAAGGTATTTTTAAAGAATTTCATGAAATGGGACTGGCTGAAGCCGACGGCTTCGGCCAGTTTTTTTATGGAAAGGGGCTCCTGGTAGTGCTGCTCGATATATTTTAAGATCTGGCGGGATTTCTCCAGTGCTTTTTCTTTGGAACGGCGGCCGGGATCTTCCGCGTCCGGGGCAGCCACAAGCCCGTGGCGGTATAGCTGAAAAAACAATTCAAACAGCTTTCCCTTGATGAGGAGTTCGTAGGCGCCAGGGAAAGTACGGCGTATATCGTCAATCTGGTCGATGCATGCTGCAACAAAAGGATAGGAGGGCATATCCGGGTGAAGGCAGGGGAGGAGGCGAAAGCGCCGGAGGTCTATGGGGGCAAGGTAGGTTTCCCAGACAGGGTCCGCCTGGCGGGAATTGAGCAGTGACAGGGGAAAAATAATATTTTCATATTCCATGGAGTATTGTCCCAGCTGGTGGATGGAGTGGAGCTGTCCGGGGCAGATGAATGCGATATCTCCTGCTGCCACTTCCAGGGAACGGAAATCCACGGATACGATGCCGCGGCCTTTTTTGATGTAGATAAATTCCATCTCGTCATGCCAATGGGCCGGAACCTGGCTGAAATCATGGGGGATGGAGCAGGGATAGGTCAGGTAGGGGAATGGGATGTTGTTGTGGTTGGGTTTTTCCTGATAGCTTTCGTACTCGATAATGTCCATAAATCCTCCTTTTTTCCGGGGATTTGTAATTGTTATGATAGGATTGTATCATATTTTCCTGGAATAATGCAAGAAAAATACAAAAGAAGGGCATATAATAAGGCCAGATGCCTAAAGTGCATGGAAATATTCTCGGATAGCAAGGAGGAAAAATCCAAGATGAAAAAAATTGCAGAAGAATTGAGAAAACAGTGTGGAAGGGAAATATCCCAGTGTAATAACCATGAACTGTATGAAGCGCTGCTGGCACTGGTGCAGAAGGAAGCTGCCGGACGGGAAAGCAGCGAGGGAAAGAAGAAAATTTATTATATATCGGCGGAATTCCTGATTGGAAAGCTGCTGAGCAATAACCTGATCAACCTTGGATGGTATGATGAGGTGAGGGATCTTTTGGCAGCAAACGGCAAGGATATCTGTGAGGTGGAGGAGGCAGAGCCGGAGCCATCCTTGGGCAATGGCGGCCTGGGAAGGCTGGCTGCCTGCTTTTTGGACTCCATGGCCGGGCTGGGGCTTAACGGCGCCGGGATCGGTTTGAACTACCATCTGGGTTTGTTTAAGCAGGAGTTTGAGGAGGAACTGCAGAAGGAAACTCCGAATCCGTGGATTGAAGAAAAAAGCTGGCTGATCCGGCGGGATGTTTCCTACCCGGTGGAATTTGGCAGCCTGACCGTACATTCCCGGCTGTATGATATCGCTGTGACAGGATACCGGAACCGCACGAACTGGCTGCATCTGTTTGATGTGGAGAGCGTGGATGAGGGGATTGTGGGGGAGGGGATTTCCTTTGACAAGGAAGACATCGCAAAGAACCTGACCCTGTTTTTATACCCGGATGACAGCGACGAGGCGGGGCGGAAGCTGAGGGTCTACCAGCAATATTTTATGGTAAGCAACGGTGCGCAGATGATTCTGGATGAATGCGTGGAGCGGGGCTGCACCCTGCATGACCTGCCGGAATATGCGGTAATCCAGATCAATGACACACATCCGTCGATGGTGATCCCGGAACTGATCCGGCTGCTGACCAAGCGGGGGATCGATTTTGACGAGGCAGTGGAGATTGTGCAAAAGACCTGTGCCTATACAAACCACACGATCCTGGCAGAGGCGCTGGAGAAATGGCCCATTTCCTATTTGAAGGAGGTTGTGCCCCAGCTGGTGCCGATTATTGAGATCTTAGATGACCGTATCCGCCGGAAATATGCGGGGGAGCAGGTGGCGATCATAGACGGGGATGACCGGGTGCATATGGCAAACATGGATATCCACTACGGCTTCAGTGCCAACGGCGTGGCATACCTGCACACAGAGATCTTAAAGAACACGGAATTAAAGGATTTTTATGAATTGTATCCGGAAAAATTCAACAATAAGACCAATGGCATTACCTTCCGCCGCTGGCTTTTGCACTGCAACCATCCACTGGCAGATTATATCACAAAAAAGATCGGGGCAGGCTATAAAAAGGATGTGAAGGAACTGGAGAAGATCGGTGCGTTTGACGATGAGGCATCCCTCCGCGAACTCCTGGAGATCAAGCATCAAAACAAAATGGCGCTGAAGCATTACCTTTGGGAGTCCCAGGGGATCGAGATCGATGAGAACTCCATTTTTGACATACAGGTAAAACGGCTCCACGAGTATAAGCGGCAGCAGATGAATGTGCTTTACGTGATCCATAAGTACCTGGAGATCAAGAAAGGGAAGGTTCCCACCACCCCAATCACGGTGATTTTCGGGGCAAAGGCAGCGCCGGCTTATGTGATTGCCAAGGACATTATCCATCTGATCCTGTGCCTGGAGAAGCTGGTGAACCAGGATCCCCAGGTGAGCCCGTACCTGAAGGTGGTGATGGTGGAGAATTATAATGTTACACAGGCAGAGAAACTGATTCCTGCCTGCGATATTTCCGAGCAGATATCCTTAGCCTCCAAGGAAGCCAGCGGCACCGGAAACATGAAGTTCATGCTGAACGGGGCAGTAACCTTAGGAACCATGGATGGGGCAAACGTGGAGATTGCTCAGCTGGTGGGCAAGGAAAATATCTATATCTTCGGGGAGTCCAGCGAGACCGTTATCCGGCACTACGAGAAGGCAGACTATGTCTCAAAGGACTACTATGAAAAGAATGACGACATCAAGGAAGCTGTGGATTTCATCATCGGGGAGGAACTGATGGAGATCGGCAAGAAGGAAAACCTGCAGCGGCTTTACGATGAACTGATGAATAAGGACTGGTTCATGACGCTTCTGGACTATGAGGATTATTCCCGCGTGCGTGAGCAGGCCTACAAAGACTACGAGGACCGGTTGGGCTGGGCAAAAAAGATGCTGGTGAATATCAGCAAGGCAGGGTTTTTCTCCTCCGACCGGACGATTGCGGAGTATAACCGGGATATCTGGAGGCTGTCCGGGGAGACACTGGGTTAAGAGGGGGGGTTTAGAGGGTACGCCTCAAAGGAAGGGAAATGACGGTCGCCCCTGGGGGAAACAGAGCCTGCCTGGTTTGCGCTTCGGGATGTAAGGATTTCTAAAACTTCTGTATTTTGCTAAATGCGAAACAAAAATGCATAAACTCGCTGCGCTCAGACA
The DNA here is from genome assembly GCA_910588875.1 of uncultured Lachnospiraceae bacterium. Classification (GTDB taxonomy): domain Bacteria; phylum Bacillota; class Clostridia; order Lachnospirales; family Lachnospiraceae; genus Brotaphodocola. The sequence goes on along the minus strand of CAJURT010000019.1, from coordinate 18 downwards.
GTATGCATTTTTGTTTCA
>CAJURT010000018.1 GCA_910588875.1 uncultured Lachnospiraceae bacterium | reverse complement strand
TATAAAGTTAATGATATTTATAGAAAAATTTTATATATGAAACAGGAAAATTATGATATACTAATAAGAATCCGGAATTATGTCCAGGATCGGTGGGACGAGACGGAAGACTGTAAGCAGCTGGCAATCCAGTATGATTTCAGCTGAACGGGAACAGGACCCATAAGCCGTCCCTGCGGGCAGGCCTTGGCAGGTTTGGGCATGCAGGGCAGAAGGGCTACAAAAAGAATGCCGGGGCCGTGAGGCTTCCGGGGAAAAGGGGTATCGGCAAATATGGCAATCAGGCAGGTCAGAACCATAGGCGATGATATTTTGAGGAAGGAATGCAAGCCGGTGAAAGAGTTAAACCGGCGGACAAGACAGCTGATTGAAGATATGTTTGAGACGATGTACGAGGCAAATGGCGTGGGGCTGGCTGCCCCCCAGGTAGGGATTTTAAAGCAGATCGTCGTGATTGATGTGGAGGACGGCAACCAATATGTGCTGATCAATCCGGAGATCCTTGAGGAGAAGGGCAGCCGCACGGAGGCGGAGGGGTGCTTAAGCATCCCCGGCAAGCACGGGATAGTGACCCGCCCGGCTTATGTAAAGGTACGGGCCTGGGATGAGGAGATGCAGGAGTACGAACTGGAAGGAGAGGAATTGCTGGCAAGGGCAATCTGCCATGAATGCGCACATCTGCGGGGCGAGTTATATGTGGATGTGATGGAGGGCGAACTGATGGATAATGAGGAGGAAGGGGACAAAGAATGAGGATTGTATTTATGGGAACCCCGGATTTCTCGGTTCCGGTGCTGGAAAGCCTGGTCAGTTCCCGCCATCAGGTAGTGGCAGTGGTGACACAGCCGGATAAGCCCAAAGGCCGGGGGAATGGGATTGCCATGTCCCCGGTAAAGGAGACGGCGCTGAAGCATGGCCTTGAGGTGTTCCAGCCGGTGAGAGCCCGGGAAGAGGCTTTTATCCAAAAGATGAGGGAGTTAAAGCCGGATGTGATGGTGGTAGTCGCATTTGGCCAGATCCTGTCTAAAGAACTGCTGGACGTACCTTTCTATGGCTGTGTGAACATTCACGCTTCCCTGCTTCCCAAATACCGGGGGGCGTCACCGATCCAGTGGGCGGTGATCAACGGCGATGCCCAGGCCGGCGTCACCACGATGATGATGGATGAGGGCATGGATACAGGGGATATGCTGGAGAAGAGGGCGGTCTGCCTGGACAAAAAGGAGACCGGCGGCAGTCTGTTCGGCCGTCTGAGCCTTCTGGGAGGGGAACTGATTTTGTCCACCTTAGATAAGCTGGAGAAGGGCACCCTCCGGAGGATACCCCAGAACCATGAGGAAGCCACTTACGTGAAAAAGATCCCCAAATCCCTGGGGGAGATAGACTGGTCCATGGATGCCGCTGCCATTGAGCGTTTGATCCGGGGGCTCTCCCCCTGGCCCAGCGCCTATACATGGCTGGGCGGGAAGATGTTAAAGCTTTGGGAGGCAGATGTGTTGCCGGACGAGGCCACAGCCGGGGAAAACCGGGAAGGATGCGGGAGGGTGCTCGCTGCTTCGTCATCCGGCCTTAAGGTAGGGACCGGCGGGGGGATTCTGAATATTACAAGCCTGCAGCTGGAAGGAAAGAAACGGATGGATACGGCGGCGTTTTTGCGGGGCTTTGCCATAGAAGCAGGGACAAAGCTGGGAAGGAGTTGATCAGATGATGCCATACTACGGCGGTTATTATGGGTTTGACCCCACATACCTTTTGGTGGTGGCCGGCGCGCTGCTGTCTATGTGGGCTTCCTCCCGGGTGAATGGCACCTTCCGGAAATATTCCGGGGTGCGCAGCCGGGCCGGCATGACCGGGGCGGAGGCTGCAAGGAAGATCCTGCATTCCCAGGGGATCTACGATGTGACGGTGCAGGCGGTGGGCGGGCAGCTGACGGACCATTACGACCCGCGCACGAAGACCGTGAATTTATCGGAACCAGTGTATGGGAGCACTTCCGTGTCGGCAATCGGGGTGGCGGCCCACGAATGCGGCCATGCGATCCAGGATAATGTGGGATATGCCCCGCTGCGCCTGAGGGCGGCTTTTGTGCCGGTGGCAAACCTGGGAAGCACCTTGTCCTGGCCCCTGATCCTTCTGGGGCTGGTGATTGGGCTGACCCCCTTTATCCAGGTGGGGATCTGGATGTTTGTGCTGGCCCTATTGTTCCAGGTTATCACACTGCCGGTAGAATTCAATGCCTCCGGGCGTGCGGTTGCCCTGCTTGGGCAGATTGGGATTTTGCAGGCAGGCGAGGTGGAGGACACCAAAAAAGTCCTGGGGGCCGCTGCCCTTACCTATGTGGCGGCAGTGGCAGCTTCTGTGCTGCAGCTTCTGCGCCTGCTGATCCTGTTTGGAGGGCGGAGGAGAGATGACTAAGGCGGCCGGGAAGGCGTCACGGGCCACAAAATCCAGGGAAGTCATCCTGGATATCCTGTTTGAGGTTTTGGAAAGGGATGGCTTTGTCCATGGCAGCCTGCGGATGGCTCTGGAAAAATACCAGTACCTGGAGAAGCCGGACCGGGCATTCATTACCCGGGTGGCAGAGGGCACAGTGGAGAATTTGCTGGCAATCGATGAGGTGCTGGGCCGTTGTTCCAGCATCCCTGTGGGAAAGATGAAGCCGGTGGTCCGCACGGTCTTAAGGATGTCGGTCTATCAGATATTGTGGATGGACCGGGTGCCGGACAGCGCGGTATGCAATGAGGCGGTGAAGCTGGTACAGGGCCGCCGCCTTGGGGGCCTTGGAGGCTTTGTGAACGGAGTTTTGCGGGGGATTGCCCGCAGAAAAGAAGAATTTTTGTTTGAGGACTGGCCCCTGCGCTATTCCATGCCCCGGTGGCTCATCGAGATGTGGCAGGAGCAGTACCCTAAGAAGACCGTGGAGGGGATGCTGCAGGCCTTTCTGGAAGACACTCCCACAGCGGTCCGGTGCAACCTTTCCCGGGCATCCATGGAGGAGATCCGGGAGAGCCTGGAAGGGCAGCAGGTAAAGGTGACGCCAAGCCCCCTTTCGCCCCAGGTCCTGCTTTTGGAAGGATATGATTACCTGGAACGGCTGGAAGCCTTTTGCCGGGGCTGGATCCTGGTTCAGGACGCGGCCTCGGCCCTGGTGGCCGACGCTGCAGGCCTGCAGCCGGGGAGCGTAGTGCTGGATGTATGTGGTGCACCGGGGGGCAAGGGCCTACATATGGCAGACAGGCTGAAGGGCACCGGCCTGGTAGTGGTGCGGGATCTGACAGAGGAGAAGATCTCCCTGGCAGAAGAGAACATTGCCCGTGCCAGGCTGGACAATATTAAGGCAGAGGTATGGGATGCCAGGGAATTTGACGGGCGCTGGCAGGAAAAGGCAGATGTTGTGATTGCGGATCTTCCCTGTTCAGGTTTGGGAGTGATCGGGAAAAAGCCGGATATCAAATACCGTGTCAGCAGGGAACGGATCGATTCCCTGGTCCTTTTGCAGAGGCAGATCCTGGCGGTGGCTGCCCGGTATGTAAAGCCCGGAGGAACATTGGTTTACAGCACGTGCACCATCAGCTACCAGGAGAATGAAGGCCAGAGGGAGTGGTTTCTTAAGAACTTCCCCTTCACGCCGGAGAATATTGCCGGCAGGATGGGAACCGCAGTGAAGGAAGAGAGTATGAAAGACGGCTATGTCCAGCTTTTGCCGGGGAGATACCCTTGTGATGGATTTTTTATTGCGGTATTTCGGAAGGAAAGTGAATAATGGAAAAAACAGATATCAAGTCTCTGTCTTTCCCGGAACTGGAAGGGCTGCTTTTGGAAATGGGGGAAAAGCCGTACCGTGCCGGGCAGGTCTTCGGCTGGCTCCACCAGAAGCTGGTGACAGATTTCGGGCAGATGGCGAACCTCCCCCAAAGACTGAGAAAGGGGCTGGAGGAGAACTGCTTTTTGGCGGTGCTTGAGACGGCAGAGGTGAAGGTTTCCCGGATTGACAACACCTGCAAGTATTTGTTCCGTCTGGCGGACGGCAATGTGATAGAGAGTGTGAGGATGCAGTACCACCATGGCTGTTCCGTCTGCATTTCCTCACAGGCAGGCTGCAGGATGGGCTGCAGGTTCTGTGCATCCACCCTGGAAGGATTAGAGAGGAACCTCACTGCATCGGAGATGCTGGAGCAGGTATACCGGATCCAACAACAGGGCGGCGGCAGGGTATCCCATATTGTTATCATGGGCTCCGGTGAGCCCTTTGACAATTATGAGAATATAGTGCGTTTTTTGAGGCTGGTTTCCGATGAGAGAGGGCTGAACATCAGCCTGCGCAACATCACGGTTTCCACCTGCGGCATTGTGCCGGGGATACGCCGTTTCGCAGAGGAAGGGCTGCCGGTAACCCTGGCCCTTTCCCTCCATGCGCCAAACGACAAGGTGCGGCAAAAGCTGATGCCGGTGGCAAAAACCTACCCGTTGGATGAGGTGCTGGCGGCGTGCCGTGAATATTTTGAGAAAACCGGGCGCAGGCTGACCTTTGAGTACAGCCTGGTAAAGGGAGTCAACGACAATCCGGGGGAGGCAGCTGCTTTGGCCAGGCTGCTAAAAGGGCTGCATGGCCATGTGAACCTGATTCCGGTCAATCCGGTCAGGGAGAGGGATTTTGTGCGTTCCGATAAGAGGGCGATCCAGGAGTTTAAGGAAATCCTGGAACGTGCGGGGATTGCCGTTACCATCCGGCGGGAGATGGGCCGGGATATCCAGGGGGCCTGCGGGCAGCTTAGGAGAAGCTTTTTGGAGAAGCAAGCGGACAGGTCACCTGGCCTGGGGAAGGAAAATGAAGGAGGTTGATGGCGGTGCAGGCATGTGCATTTACCGATGTGGGAAGATACCGCAGCATGAATCAGGATTATATCTATTCTTCAACAGCCCCTCTGGGCTCTCTGGATAACCTGTTTCTTGTGGCAGATGGGATGGGAGGCCATAATGCAGGGGATTATGCGTCGCGTTTTGCGGTGGAGACCCTGGTGGCGTTTTTTGGGAAAAGGTTTCCGGATAAGGACATACATGGGATATTGAAGGAAGGCATCCGGAAGATGAACCAGGAACTGTACCACAAGGCAAACAGCGACCCGATGCTGTTTGGGATGGGAAGCACGCTGGTGGCGGCTACCATCAAGGGAAGCGTGCTTTATGTGGCCAATATCGGTGACAGCCGCCTGTATCTGCTGCGGGAGAAGCTGGAGCAGGTGACGAGGGACCATTCCTATGTGGAGGAGTTGGTTGCATTAGGGAAGATGAAGCGGGGAAGCCGGGACTATCAGGAACAGAAGAATATCATTACCCGGGCGGTGGGGACATCAGAAACCGTGGATATCGATTTGTTTGCTCTGAAGCTGAAACCAGGGGATTATATCCTGATGTGCTCTGACGGCCTCAGCAATATGGTTGACGAACTGGAGATTGAATATATCATCCGCACGGAGGATGGGCTGAGGGCAAAAGCGGAGGCCTTGGTTGAGGCGGCGAACCGCGGAGGCGGCCGGGACAATATCTCCGTTGTCCTGATATGTCCGGAGATTGGGGAGGTGGCCTTATGATGCTTAGGCCCGGGGTGTACCTGCAGAACCGTTATGAGGTGCTGGAACAGGTGGGCTCCGGCGGGATGTCGGAGGTTTACAAGGCAAAATGCCATAAGCTGAACCGTCTGGTGGCAGTCAAGGTGCTGAAGGAGGAATTCAGCAGTGATGCTGGTTTTGTCAGCAAATTTAAGATGGAGGCCCAGGCGGCGGCGCGGCTGAGCCACCCCAATATTGTCAATGTATATGACGTAATCGATGAAGGAAAGCTTCATTATATTGTTATGGAGTTGATTGAGGGGGTTACCCTAAAAGGGTATATTGCCCGGAAGGGGAAGCTGGAGGCCAAGGAAAGCATCGGCATCGGGATCCAGGTGGCCCAGGGGATTGCGGCTGCCCATGAACAGGGGATTATCCACCGGGATATTAAGCCCCAGAACGTGATTATCTCCATGGACGGAAAGGTGAAGGTAACGGATTTCGGCATTGCCAGGGGGGTGTCAACCCAGACCCTGACCTCTGCAGCCATGGGATCCGTCCATTATATTTCCCCGGAACAGGCCAGGGGAGGCTATAGCGATAACCGGAGCGACATCTATTCCCTGGGAATCACCTTGTATGAGATGCTGACCGGGCGGGTGCCCTATGAGGGGGACAACACGGTGGCGATTGCCCTGGCCCATCTGGAGGAAGCCATGGTGCCGCCCAGCGTATATAATCCGGAAATCCCGGCCAGCTTAGAGCGGATTATTTTAAAATGTACGGCCAAGAAGCCAGAGAACCGTTACGGCAGCGCCAATGAACTGATCGCTGATCTTAGGAAGGCGCTGGTGCAGCCGGAAGGAGATTTTGTACAGGATCCGGAGGGACAGATGGCCCTGAACGGGCATACGGTAAAGATCAGCGGCAAAGATTTGGCGAGGATCAAGGAGCAGTATACCCCGGTCCGAGAGGAGCCGGTGAGGGAGTATGTGCGCAAGCCGACAGGGGAGACGGCGGCAACCCGGTATCCGCAGAATAACCGGCGGCCGGCGAAGGAGCCGGACCGGAGACAGGTGAGGGAACAGCCGGACGAGATCAATTCCCATATTGAGAAGATCCTGGCGGCGGCAGGGGTTGTGGTGGCAATCATTATCGTGGCGGTATTGATTGTGGTTTTTTCCAAGCTGGGAGGGATTTTCCAGTCCGGTTCCGGGCTGTTTGGAAGGGAATCCACAGCCCCCAGTGCGGACGCCATTGTCCAGACCGGTGAGGACGGGGCGATTTTAAAGGATACGGAGGTCTATATGCCGGATGTCCTGGAACTTCCCGAGGATCTGGCAGAGGCGAAACTGAAGGAGAATTTCCTGGGGATGAAGCCCACCTACCAGGCATCGGATGTGGTGGAGAAGGGGTATGTGATCTCACAGGATCCGGAATACGGCACGGTGGTAGCCAAGTATTCAAACGTCAATGTGGTGGTCAGCCTTGGATCTGATAAGGTAGACTTAACCACCCTGGATCTGGAGACAATGAGTGTTTCTTCCGTCCGCAGGCTTTTGGAGGACAAGGGACTGACGGTGCAGGTCACAGAGGAGGAAAGCGAGACCGTGGAGAAGGGGATGCTGATCCGCTATGAGCCGCAGAAGGCATCGGAAGGCGGCACGGTTACCCTTTATGTCAGCACAGGGCCCCATGTGGACCAGGTGCCGGTGCCGGATCTGGTAGGAAAGACGGAACCAGATGCCCTGGCGCTGCTCGGCGAGTCAGGCCTTTTGCCGGGGAACACCTCCACGGAGACCAGCGATACGGTTCCCAAGGGCTGCATAATCCGCCAGGAAGGCGGGGAGAACGGCCAGATCCAGGTTGGCGGGCAGATCAGCTATGTGGTTAGCAGCGGGCCGGAGGAGCGCCAGCAGCGGTATGTGGCATCCATCAGTGATGTGTATGATTTGAGCAACTTAATCGGTCCGGGGGCGATTGGCGCCAATGTGACGGTGCTGGTGCGCCTTCATCAGCAGGATGCGGACGGCACCTCGATTTACCGCACCTTGAGTGAAGCCAGGACAATCAATGGCTCCTCCCTGCTCCCCATCAATTATACAAGCATTGAAAGCATGAATGGGAGCGACAAGGGAGAAGTGGAGGTGGTGGATGTGGAATCGGGGGCAGTCCTGAAATCCTATCCGCTGACCTTTTTCCCAATGGATTGATGAGAGGGAGTATGACAGGCAAGATCATTAAAGGAATTGCAGGGTTTTATTATGTCCATGACAGACAGGGGCAGGTGTATGCCTGCAAGGCAAAGGGGGTATTCCGCAAGAAGGGGATCAAACCGCTGGTGGGGGACAATGTGGAGTTCACTATCCTGGATGAGACGGACAAGGAAGGGAATATCGATGAGATTCTCCCCCGCAAAAACCAGCTGGCCCGGCCGGCCAGCGCCAATGTGGACCAGGCCCTGGTGGTGTTTGCCATCACGGAGCCTGAGCCCAATTTTAACCTTCTTGACCGTTTTCTGGTGATGATGGAGATGCAGCAGGTGCCGGTGGCTATTTGCTTTAACAAGACGGATCTGGGGGAGGAAGGGAAACAGCAGTCCTGCCTGGAAATTTACCGGGAAAGCGGATGCAAGGTTTACTTTGCCAGTGCCTATAAACAGCAGGGGATCCAGGAACTTCTCGGCCTGCTGCGCGGGCGGACGACGATCCTGGCAGGCCCCTCTGGCGTGGGCAAGTCTTCCCTGACCAACCTTTTGCAGCCAAAGGCGGGGATGGAGACCGGGGAGGTGAGCCGGAAGATACGGAGGGGAAAGCATACAACCCGCCATGCGGAACTGTTTTGCGTGGAGGAGGATACCTACCTGATGGATACGCCGGGATTCAGTTCCCTGTATTTGGAGGGGGTGGAGGCGAGGCTGCTGAAGGATTATTTTCCGGAATTTTCCCGTTACCACGGGGAATGCCGGTTTGGGGACGGCTGTGTGCACGTGGGGGAGACGGCCTGCGGCGTGAAGGAGGCAGTCTGCCGGGGGCAGATCAGCCAGAGCCGGTACAATAATTACCGGCTGCTTTACCAGGAACTGAAGGAAAAAAGGAGATATTGACATGGGAATGATATTGGCGCCGTCAATATTGGCGGCAGATTTTGCCCATTTGGGGAAGGCGGTGGGGCAGGCGGCCTTAGCCGGGGCAGAATATATCCATATCGATGTGATGGACGGGATGTTTGTGCCCAGCATTTCTTTCGGGATGCCGGTAATACGGAGTATCCGTCCTTATACGGATAAAGTGTTTGACGTGCATATGATGGTGGAGGAGCCTGGACGCTATGCCGAGGCCATGAGGGATGCGGGGGCGGATCTGCTGTGTGTCCACCAGGAGGCATGCCGCCACTTAGACCGCACGGTCAGGCAGATCAGGGAGTTGGGGATGAAAGTGGGGGTGGCCCTCAATCCGTCAACCCCGGTTTCCGTCCTGGATTGTATATTGGAGCAAGTTGACATGGTACTCGTCATGACGGTCAACCCCGGATTTGGCGGCCAAAAGCTGATTCCGTATACCTTGGAAAAGGTGAGGCAGCTGCGCTGCCGCCTGGACAGCCTGGGATTAGACACAGATATCGAGGTGGACGGAGGGGTGACCCTGGACAATGCCAGACAGGTGCTGGAGGCAGGAGCCAATATCCTGGTGGCCGGTTCGGCGGTGTTTGGTGGGGACATCACAGAGAATGCGCAGGCATTTATCAGGCTGTTTGAGGAGTTTTCGGGATGAAAAAGTGTTTGGTTGTGACTGGCGGCAAGTTGGATCTTGCTTTTGCCCGGTCCTTTTTGCAGGAAGAGTGCTTTGACAGGGTGATTGCGGTGGATGCCGGGTTGGAGGCAGCAGATGCCCTGGGGCTGGTGCCAGATTATGTGGTAGGGGATTTTGATACCGTAAAGGCGTCCGTGCTGGAGGGTTTCCGGAAAATCCCCCATATTGTGTGGGAACAGCACAAGCCAGAAAAAAATGAGACGGACACAGAACTGGCCCGCAGCCGTGCCCTGACCCTGGGGTGCGGGCGTATCGTGTTTCTGGGCGCCACAGGCGGACGGCTTGACCATACCCTGGGGAATATCCATGTGCTGTTCGCCTGCCTCCAAAGAGGGGTGGAGGCCTGGATTCTGGATGCCCAGAACAAGGTCTTCCTGCTGGATAAGGGAAGAACTTTTTACCGGAATCAGCTGTGGGGGGATTATGTCTCCTTCTTGCCTTATACAGAAACTGTCACTGGGATTACCCTGAAGGGCTTTAAATACCCTTTGTACCGGAAGGATATCTGCCGGGGGGAGGAGGCCGGGCTTTGCATCAGCAATGAACTGTCGGAAGACCAGGCATTCATAGAATTTGAGGACGGGGTGCTGGTCTGTGTGGAATCAAAGGACTGATGGCCAGATAGGGGAGGAAACTGCCGGCTGGCCTTCTGCCGTCCATAACTGGCATGGTCAAAAAGAAAGGAACTGGTTATTTATCATACGGATCCTGTATGCTATGATGGGAAACAATACAGAAAACAGCATAAGGAGGATCTGATGATGGAGAACTACAAAAAGGATAAGGTATATAAGATAGCCCTGACGGCTTTGATGACAGCCCTGTGCTATGTGGCGTTTACATTTTTGAAGATACCGATCCCTACCTTTGGGGGGGATTATGTGGCGCTGCACATCGGCAATGCATTCTGTGTGCTGGCTGCCCTGCTTTTAGGAGGCGGATACGGCGGCCTGGCAGGTTCTTTGGGCATGACCATTGCAGACCTGCTGGATCCCGTATATATTACCAGTGCGCCAAAGACATTTGTCCTTAAGTTTTGCATTGGCCTGATTGCCGGGTTTGTGGCCCACAGGATCGCACATATCACGGAAGACCATGACGCCAGGTACGTATTCAAATGGACATTGGCTGCGTCGGTGGCCGGCCTGGGCTTCAATGTGGTCATGGATCCGATTGTGGGATATTTTTATAAGAATTTTGTCCTGGGAATACAATCGGATGCAGCAAAAATCATGTCCACCTGGGCTGCCGGCGTGACCTTTGTGAATGCGGTGGCCGGTACCATTGTGGTGGTTGTGGTGTACATGGCTGTGCGCCCGGTACTCAAAAAATCGGGGATGTTTTTCCGCATTTGATGAGGGGGGGGGGTACGCCTTGGGGAGCGTTAAGGGCGGGGGCGGCTTGGGGAGGGGAGGGCAGTGATGGTTTGTTTTGCGTTTCGGGATTTAAGGAGTTCTAAAACTTCTGGATTTTGCTAAATGCGAAACGAAAATGCATAAACTCGCTGCGCTCAGACAGTATGCATTTTCGTTTCAACGCAAACTCCAGAAGCTTAAGAACTCCTAAAATCCCTGCAAATGCAAAACAAACCGTCACTGCCCTCCCCCTCCCCAAGCCGCCCCCGCCCTTAACGCTCCCCAAGGCTGTTTGTTGGCTGTGCGTAATATAACTGATAGGTAAGTTTTGGATTTTAATCAGGTGGGGGGCGGAATCTTTATCCCATATGGTAAAGGATGTTTGGGATCTGACACTAAATGATTTAATTAAGGCAAGATATAACCAGCCATGGAGGGCGCAGGGAATGGGATGGCAGTCCGGGATGTTTGACTTTTGCAGGGATTTAGAAGCCCTTTCATTTCCGGATTTTGCGTTGAAACGAAAATGCACACTGTCTGAGCGCAGCGAGTTTGGGAATTTTCGTTTCGCTTTTAGCAAAATTTGGAAAGGTTAGGGATTCTTAATCCCGAAACGGGAGAACATCCCGGACTGCCGCCCCATTCCCTGCGCCCTCCATGGCGTACCTTATAATTAAATAACTGCATGGCAGAGAAAAAGGGGGCAGAGGAATGGTGCGGGAAGAGGACGGGGGGTGCCGGGATAAGCGGGCGCTTTTGGTGATTAGTTTTGGGACCAGCCACCGTGGGACGAGAGAGAAGACTTTGGATGTGATGGAACGCAGCCTGCAAAAGAAATTTGCAGGCTATGAGTTTTGCCGGGCTTATACCAGCCCCACGATTGTGCGGATATTAAAGGAACGGGACGGGATTGCGGTGGACAGCGTAAAGGAGGCTCTGGAGCGTCTTTTAGGGGATGGGTACCGGAGGGTGCTGGCGCAGACGACACATGTGATTCCCGGGTTTGAGTATGACCGGATGAAGGGAGTGCTTGAGAGTTACCGGAGGGATTTTGACAGTCTGGTGTGGGGGGAGCCTTTGCTGTCAGGGGACCGGGATTACCGGGAAGTGGTGCAGGTTCTGGGGCGGGAACTGGAAGGGTACCGTGGCCCGGGGACGGTTCTGGTTTTGATGGGGCATGGCACGGAACATGCGGCGAATTTGTCCTATGGGAGGCTGCAGGAGGAGTTTTTGAGGCAGGGGTTTGAGGATTATCTGGTGGGGACGGCGGAAGCATCCCCCACCCTTGAGGCCATGGAGGGTCTGGTGAGGCAGAGAAAGCCCGGGCGGGTGGTTCTGGCTCCCTTTTTGATGGTGGCAGGGGAACATGCCTGCAGGGACATGGCAGGGGATGGTGAGGACTCCTGGAAATCCCGTTTTCTGCGGAGGGGCTGCCAGGTGGAGTGTGTGATGAAGGGCTTGGGGGAATACGATGGGATCCGGCAGATTTACATCCGGCATGCAAAAGAGGCGGAGGTAGGGATATGAACCTGATTTATGTGGTGGGCATCGGCCCGGGAGGGGAGAGCCAAATGACATTGCAGGCGAGGCAGGCGCTGGAGGAATGTGATGTGATTGTGGGATATACAGTCTATGTGGAATTGTTAAAAGAGATCCTGCCGGACAAGGAGTACCTGGAAACCCCCATGCGCCAGGAAGAGAAACGGTGCCGCATGGTGTTTGAGGAAGCCAGGAAGGGAAGGAAGGTGGCTATGGCCTGCAGCGGGGATGCGGGCGTCTATGGGATGGCAGGCCTGATGATGGAACTGGAAGGGGATTATCCGGACTGCCAGGTAAGGGCAATACCCGGGGTGACGGCGGCACTGGCAGGAGGCGCCCTTCTTGGCGCACCTCTTGTGCATGACTTTGTGGTGGTCAGCCTGAGTGACCTTTTGACACCCTGGGAGAAGATTGAGAAGCGGCTCCGCTACGGAGCGGCGGCAGATTTTTCCATCTGCATCTATAATCCCTCCAGCAGAAAACGGGGGGATTATTTGAGGCGGGCTTGTGACATCCTGCTGGAGGAGATGGAGGGGGAGAGGGTTTGCGGCCTGGCATGCCGGATTGGCAGGGAGGGGGAAAGATGTGAAATTTTGACCCTGAAGGAATTGCGGGAACGGCATGTGGATATGTTTACCACTGTGTTTATCGGGAATTCCCAGACAAAAAGGATGGGGGAAAAGATGGTGACCCCCCGGGGATACCATCTTTCAGAACAACAGGAGGGATAGAGGAAGATGGAACAATATTACCGGCAGCAGCTGGAATGCCTTTGTAAAAATGTGCGTCCGGGGGATACGGACATAATGGAGAGGAGCCGCCGCCGTTGGGATGGGATTGCAAAGCCCATTGGCGGATTAGGGCTGTTGGAGGAGATGGTCACGAAAATCGCCGGGATCCAGAGAAGGGAAGAGGTTTGCCTGGACAGGAAGGGCGTGGTGGTTTTTTGTGCGGATAACGGAGTGGTGGAAGAAGGGGTAACCCAGACTGACAGCAGCGTGACGGCGGTGGTGACGGGGAATTTGGCGAAGGGGATTGCCAGTGTCAACCGGATGGCTTTGGTAGCCGGGGCGGATGTGCTGCCCGTAGATATCGGCGTGGCCGGGGAGATCTCAGAGCCGGGGGTTGAGAACTGTAAGATTGGGCCGGGAACGGCCAATCTGCGCCGGGAACCGGCCATGTCTGCCGAGGAGGCGCTGGCGGCAGTCCATGAGGGGATCCGTATTGCCTCAGGGATGAAGGATGCCGGGTATGACATCCTGGCAGTGGGAGAGATGGGGATCGGAAACACGACTACCGGAAGCGCTGTGGCCAGTGTGATGCTGGGGGAAAAGGTGGAGAATGTGACCGGCCGGGGAGCCGGCCTTTCCGACGGGGGACTGCAAAAAAAGATCCAGGTGATTAGGGAGGCAATCCGCCTGCATAACCCGGATCCGGAGAACCCGGTTATGGTGCTGGCTGCCCTTGGCGGTTTTGACATTGCCGGGATGTGCGGGCTGATGCTGGGCGGGGCAATCTATCGGATTCCGGTAGTGTTGGACGGGATGATCTCAATGGCAGCGGCTCTGGCGGCGCAAAAACTCTGTCCGGCAGTGACGGATTATCTGCTGCCTTCCCATGTGGGGAAGGAGCCTGCCTGCGAACTGGCCCTAAAGCGGTTGGGGCTGGAAGCCCCCATCCATGGGCGCCTGGCACTGGGGGAGGGAACAGGGGCAGTTTTGCTGTTTCCCATGCTGGATATGGCGGAGGCGGTATACCGGCAGAACAGTACCTTTGCGGATATCCGGATTCATGCCTATGAAAAATTCCAGTGACAGGCAGGAAAAACGGCAGGCGCGGGGGCGGATGCGGATAAAAATCTGACCAAGGAGGGATAGAACGGCATGGTATATTTTATAGGAGCAGGCCCGGGGGATCCGGAACTGATCACGGTAAAGGGAAGACGGCTGATCGGGGAGGCAGATATTATCATCTATGCGGGCTCCCTGGTAAATCCCCGGGTCCTGGAGGGGGCAAAGCCGGAGGCCTCCATCTATAACAGCGCGTCCATGACCTTGCCGGAGGTGATTGAGGTGATGGAAAAGGGAGCCAGGGAAGGAAAGGCAGTGGCACGTGTCCATACGGGAGACCCATCCCTTTATGGGGCCGTCCGGGAGCAGATGGCAAAACTTGAGCGGCTGGGGATTGATTATGAGGTAGTCCCCGGGGTCAGTTCCTTCCTGGCGGCAGCGGCGGCAGTGAAGCGGGAATATACCTTGCCAGGCGTCAGCCAGACGGTGATCCTGACCCGGATGGAGGGACGCACGCCTATGCCTGAGGGGGAAGGGATTCTGGAACTGGCAGGCCATCAGGCAACCATGGTCATCTTCCTCAGCGTGGATCAGATTGAAAAGCTGTGCAGACAGCTGCAGGAGGGCGGGTACGATGCGGACACTCCGGCTGCAGTGGTATATAAGGCCTCCTGGGAGGAGGAAAGGATTGTCCGGGGGACGTTGGCGGATTTGGCCATAAAGGTGAATGCAGCGGGGATCCGAAAAACGGCATTGGTGATGGTGGGAAGGTTTCTGGGGGATTCCTTCGAACTGTCCAGGCTATATGATGAGAATTTCAGCCATGGGTACCGGAAGGCGAAATAGAAAGGAGAGCGGGTGGTGGCCAGGAAGATTATGGTTCAGGGAACCATGTCGGATGCAGGGAAGAGTTTTTTGGTGGCGGGGCTGTGCCGGGTTTTTTGGCAGGACGGCTATCGGACGGCGCCTTTTAAGTCTCAGAATATGGCACTGAATTCTTTTGTTACGGAGGATGGGCTGGAGATTGGCCGCGCCCAGGCAATGCAGGCGGAGGCGGCCGGGGTCTGCCCCGTGGTGGAGATGAACCCGATCCTCCTTAAGCCCACCAGCCAGATGGGAAGCCAGGTGATTGTAAACGGTGAGGTGATGGGGAATTGGAAGGCTATGGATTATTACCGGCGCAAGCCGGAACTGATCCCGGTGGTCAGGCGGGCCTTTGCGCGGCTGGAGGAGCAGTATGAGGTGATTGTGCTGGAAGGGGCGGGGAGCCCGGCGGAGATTAACCTGCGGGAGAATGATATCGTGAATATGGGGATGGCACGGCTGGCCGATGCACCGGTGCTGCTGGTGGGGGACATCGACCGGGGCGGTGTGTTTGCTTCCCTGTATGGGACGGTAATGCTTTTGGAGCCTGAGGAACGTGCCCGGGTGAAAGGCCTGGTGATCAATAAATTCCGCGGGGACAAAAAACTTCTGGAGCCGGGGCTTCGGATGATGGAAGAGCGGCTGGGGATTCCGGTGGTGGGGGTGATCCCTATGGAGGAGATCGATTTGGATGATGAGGACAGCTTGTCAAAGCGGCTTAAGGCCCCCACGGGCAGGGAGGGGAGGGATTTTGATTCCCGGTTGGATATAGCAATTATCCGATTGCCTCATATCTCAAATTTTACGGATTTTAACGTGCTGGAGAGATGGCCGGATGTGGGGGTCCGTTATGTGGAGCAGGTTGGGCGGCTGGGAAAACCGGATCTGGTAATTCTGCCCGGGACGAAAAACACAATGGCCGACCTGGCCTGGCTGCGGGAACGCGGCCTGGAGGAGGCTGTTTTGCAGCTGGCAGAAGCCGGGGTTTTTGTGATCGGGATCTGTGGAGGTTACCAGATGCTGGGGGAGTGGCTGCGGGACCCGTGGGGAGTGGAAGGCCTTCCGGGGGAATGTGTGCGCGGTATGGGACTTTTGCAGACAGAGACGGTTTTTGCTGTCCAAAAGATGCGGAGGCAGATCAGGGGAAGCATGTCGGGGGAGAGCAGGATGTTTGGGGAAGGCCGGGGGGAATCCTTTTCCGGTTATGAGGTTTGCGGCTATGAGATCCATATGGGGGATACCATAAAAACAGGAGAAGGAACTTTTGTTTCGGCAGGGGAGCCTTCCGGCCGGACGGTGATCCGCCTGGAGGATGGCCGCTGCGGCGGGATGGAGCGGTGGGACGGACAGGTGTTCGGAAGCTATCTCCATGGCCTCTTTGACAATGAGGAACTGACGGGGCGCCTTGTGCAAAACCTTGCCAGGAAGAAAGGGATCCCCCTGGGGCAAAAGAAAGCAGAGGATGTGTTTTCTTATAAAGAACGGCAGTACGATAAGCTGGCGGATCTGGTGAGAAGGTCTCTGGATATGGGGCGGATTTATGAGATTCTGGAGGAAAGCGGGAACTGACAAGGCACCGGGAGGTTTTGGGGAAGAAAGGCACCGGGGGCCAAGAAAAGTGCAGTATGCCGGAAAGGGGAAATATGTGGGAACAGACAGAATGGGTTAAGCCAGAGGAGATTGAACGCCGCAGCATGGAGATTATAGAAAAGGAAATGCCGTCAGGCAACTGGACTCCGGGGGAACTGGCGGTGGTGAAGAGGTGCATCCATACCTCAGCGGATTTTGACTATGCTTCCAACCTCTATTTTTCCCCCGGGGTTGTGGAACAGGCAAAAAAGGCGCTGAAGGGCGGCGTAAGGATTGTGACGGATACCAATATGGCGGCCGCCGGGATCAACAAGAAGGTATTGTCAGGCCTGGGAGGGAGTGTGCGCTGTTTTATGGCGGATGAGGATGTTGCCAGGGAGGCCGGGGAGAGGGGGATCACCCGTGCGGCGGTCAGCATGGAACGTGGGGCAGAACTTGGGGGAGAGGTGGCCTTTGCCATCGGAAACGCCCCCACAGCCCTGATCCGGCTTTGTGATATGATAAATGCCGGAAAACTGAGGCCGGCGTTTATCATTGCGGTGCCGGTAGGATTTGTCAATGTGGTGGAATCAAAGGAACGGATCAGGGAGACAAAGGTACCTTGTATTGTGGCAAGGGGGAGGAAGGGCGGGAGCAACATTGCGGCTGCCATCTGCAATGCCCTGATGTATCAGATTGGTTAAGGTTTGCCTCGGATGGGCGGCAAATGGGATAGGGAGGCAGGTATGGGCCGGGAACAGGAATATTTTAAGAGGGCACTCTCTGACTTTACCTTTGAGGCGGCGAGCAACGGGGCGATCCGTCACTTAACGGACCGGGGGTATACGGTGGGCCGGATCACAAAAATGCTGGATTTCCCGACCCCCTTTGAACGGGTGCAGCAGGTGGTGTGGAAGCATCTTCTGGATACCGGGGCCATAACCCTTGGGGAGCCGTCAGAGGGAATGGGGCGGGAAGAGTATACTTATGTTACGGACTATGACGAATATGGGAGGAAAAGCTTCCGGAAAGTGATTCTAAAAGAGGGGGAACGGAGGGCTGTCTGCTGGAGGGAAAGCCGTTTTTTAGGGAAAGGGTACGGGGATTTTGCTGATTTTTTGGCGCGGAAATGCGGGGAAAACGGGGAGGAGTTTTCTTATGTGTCCTGTGATTTTGGCCTGCACAGCCAACGGGATCCGGAAGGTTTTGAAAGGCAGATGGAACTTCTGGAGCCACAGCAGAGGGAATATATCACAGGCCTTCCCTGGGAGAGGAGGATGGCCTACCACCGGCTGGATGAACGCATGAGGGGGATTGCCGCCAGGCTGTGGGGGGCAGGCTGTTTTTGGGGAACCTGTTATTTCCTAAAAACCTGTGAGAAAATCGGGATAGGGCAGGCAAGATAATAGCGAAAGGATAAGCGGAAAACATGGAAAAACATACGGAAAACCGAACCCGGACAGAACGGGCATCTGAAGAACTGGTCCGGTTGATTCGCGAACGGAATTATGTGCCAGGGGATAAATTGCCCACAGAGGCTGAACTGTCTGAACTTCTGGGGGTGGGGCGGAATACGGTGCGGGAGGCACTCAGGATTCTGGTGTCCCGCAACATCGTGGTGATCCGCCAGGGCTCGGGAACCTTTGTCTCAGAAAAGCCGGGGGTATCCGATGACCCCTTTGGGTTTTCCCTGGCAGCAGACCAGGAAAAGCTGACCCGGGACCTGATGCAGATCCGGGTTATGCTGGAACCTCCGATTGCGGCGCTGGCGGCACAGAATGCCCGGGAGGAAGACATAAGGAAGCTGGAGCAGCTGCTGGAGGAGGTGGAGAGGCTGATTGCAAGGAGGCAGGATTATGCAGAGGCAGATATCCGGTTCCATGAACAGATCGCAAACTGCAGCCATAACAGTGTGATGTCGAACCTGGTGCCGGTGATTGGGAAGGGGATCGCTGTCTTTGCCAGGGAGGTGGGGACCACGGAATATGAGCAGACCCTGATTTCGCACCGGGCGGTTTTTCAGGCAATCCGGGACGGGAAGGGGCTGGAGGCACAGCAGGCGATGCAGTTCCACCTGCTGTATAATGAGAACCGTTATCTGGAGGAGAGGAGGGGGATATAAGAGGGTACGCCCGGGGGAATACAAAGAGCGGGGGGGAGCCTGGCCTTTTGTGGCGCAGGATCTGCCTGGCCTGCGGTTTCGGGATTTAAGGAGTTCTAAAACCTGCAGATTTTGCGAAAAGCAAAACGAAAATGCATAAACTCGCTGCGCTCAGACAGTATGCATTTTCGTTTTAACGCAAAATCCGCAGGTTTAAGAATTCCTAAAATCCCTGCAAATGCAGGCCAGGCAGATCCTGCGCCACAAAAGGCCAGGCTCCCCCGCTCTTTGCATTCCCCGGGCTGGTATCCGGCAGGAATCGTTTGATGGGGAGATGGTTTTGACGGGATAGTTTGTGGCAGTATTGACTAAATAACGTTTTGTTAGGCAGGATGAAGTGATATAAAATAGTGTTTTTGATGAATAAAACAGGGATATACAGCAAAAAACTATGCGCGATATACTATAAAATTATATTCATCCTATAAATAGTTTGAGAAAAATGTAAAAATACCTTGCATTTTTGGGGGTTACGTGGTAATATGGAATAAATTCATAGGATGAATTGGAAAGGAGTGAGGGCGGATGGAGAATTTGTATGATGTGTTGGTGGTTGGCGGCGGGATGGTTGGCAGTGCGGTTGCCAGGGAATTGTCCCGGTATGACCTGCGGATCGGAGTGTTAGAGAAGAATCTGGATGTCTGTTATGAGACGAGCGGGAGAAACTCTGCGGTGGTGCATGGCGGGTTTGCTTATGATACGGGCTCTCTGAAGGCAAAGCTTTGCGTGGAGGGAAACCGGATGATGGGGGAACTGGCAAAGGAACTGGATTTTCCCTTCCTGAGATGCGGAAAGGTGCTGGTAGGGAATACGGATGAGGATATGGAGACCCTGAAGCGAACCCTGAAGCAGGGGGAGGAAAACGGGGCGGTTGGCCTGGAGATCATCGGCGAGGAGAGGCTTCATGAACTGGTGCCTGCGGTGGTAGGGAAATTTGCCATGTTTTCCTCCCAAAGCGGGATCCTGGATCCCTTCCAGTATACGATAGCGCTGGCGGAGAATGCCTGCCAGAATGGGGTGGATTATTTCTTTGGCAGGGAGGTCACCGGGATCCGGCGGGATGGGGAGGGGAATTACCATCTGTCCACCCCCAAAGGGGATTTTGCGTCCCGCTGGGTGGTGAACGCAGCCGGGCTGGGCTGCAAAACCATCTCGGATATGCTGGGGATTGAGGGATACCGGGTGATTGGTTCCAAGGGAGATTACATTATCCTGGATAAAAGGACAGGGCCGCTTTTGCCGATGCCTGTCTATCCGGTGCCCAGCAATACCTATATGGGGATCCATGTGACCAACACGGTGGACGGGAATGTGACGATTGGGCCGAACGCCGACATGGTCAGTGATTTTAGTTATTACGGGGTACCCCAGGAGAATATGGATTATCTGGCGGAAAGTGCATCGCGCCTGTGGCCCCATATCCATAAGGCGGATTATATCCGCAATTACTCGGGGATCCTGCCCAAGTGGGTGGATGAACAGGGGGTTATCCAGGACTTTAAGATTGAGATCCGGGATGACTTGGCACCGCGGGCAGTGAACCTGGTTGGGATCGAATCCCCGGGGCTGACGGCGGCAGTCCCGATTGCCCGTTATGCCATTGGGCTGATGAAGGAGCGGGAGGAACTGAGGGAAAACCCGAAGTTTAATCCCTGCCGGAAGGGGATTGTGCGGTTTGAAGGGCTGGGCAGCGAGGAACAGGCAAAGCTGATTGCTGAGAACCCGGATTACGGCGAGGTGGTCTGCCGGTGTGAGAAGGTGACGCGGGCCGAACTTTTGCAGGCAATACACAATCCTCTGGGAGTCAGTACCCTGGTTGGGATTAAGTACCGGACGCGTTCCATGATGGGGCGGTGCCAGGGAGGCTACTGCCAGATGCGGCTGGAACAGATGATTGAGGAAGAACTGGGGAAAAAAGAGACTGAGGTATTGTATGCCAGAGAGGGTTCCCAGGTGCTTTTCGGCAAAGTGAGGGAGGAGGCTTAGGCGTGGAAAAAAGAGATGTGATTATAATCGGCGGAGGCCCGGCGGGATTGGCGGCAGCCGTCCAATTACATAAAAAAGGAGTGAAAAACATCCTGATCCTGGAGCGGGAGCACCATCTGGGAGGGATTCTCCGCCAGTGTATCCATGATGGTTTTGGCTTGTCCCGTTTTCAGACTACCCTGAGCGGGCCGGAATATGCGGCGCGGTTCATAGAAGAGGTGAAGCGCTGCCAGATCCCCTATCAGACGGATACCACGGTACTGGAGGTTTCGCCGGACAAGACTGTGACAGCTGTTTCCAGGGCAGGGCTGGTACAGTACCAGGCCAAGGCAGTGATCCTGACGATGGGATGCCGGGAGCGCACCCGGGGAGCGCTGGGGATCCCTGGTGAACGCCCGGCCGGCGTTTTTACGGCCGGGGTGGCCCAGGCCTATATGAACCTCTACAACCGCATGCCGGCAAAGGAGGTTGTGATACTGGGATCCGGTGATATCGGGATGATTATGGCCAGGAGGCTGACCCTGGAGGGAGCCCATGTGCAGGCGGTGTTTGAACTGCAGCCTATCCCCAGCGGCCTTCCCAGGAACATTGAGCAATGCCTGAATGATTACAATATTCCCTTATATCTGAGCCATACGGTGACACAGATCCATGGGGATACCCGGCTGAGGGGGGTGACCGTGTCGCAGGTGGACGGGAAACTTAAGCCGATTCCGGGAACAGAGAAGGAATATCCCTGTGATACCCTGATTCTCTCGGTGGGCCTGATCCCGGAGAATGAACTGTCCATTGATGCCGGAGTGAAGCTGGACGGACGTACCCGGGGAGCCGTTGTGGACGAGCATTATCAGACCAGCGTGGAGGGGATCTTTGCGGCGGGGAATGTGCTCCATGTCCATGATTTGGTGGATTTTGTGTCAATGGAGGCGGAACGGCTGGCGGATTCGGCGGCACAGTATGTGGCAGGGGAGCCCCTTGCAGACTGCCCGGTGGAAATCCGGACGGATGAAAATATCAGCCATACCATCCCCCAGAGGGTCAGCGGCGGGAAAGATTTCCAGCTGTCGCTGCGGGTCCGCAGGATGATGAAAGACTGCCGGATCGTGGTTCGCCAGAATGGGCAGGAGGTGGCGGCAAAAAGGATGAAGAAGGCGCTTCCGGCAGAGATGGTTCAGTTTGTGGTCAGGGCGGATAAGCTGGTTTCTGAGGATAACCTGGAGGTGAGTGTGGAATGCTGAGAGAATTTACATGTATCATCTGCCCGAACGGGTGTGAGATTCAGGCAGAGATAAAGGATGGTGCCTTAACCTCGCTGACAGGGCATACCTGCCCGAAGGGAGAGGCTTACGTGAGACAGGAACTGACGGATCCCCGCAGGAATATTGCAACCTCGGTGCTGGTGCAGGGCGGTGAACTGCCGCTGGCCAGCGTGCGGCTGACAAGCCCGATCCCTAAGGCCAGGATCTTTGATGCAATGGCAGAGATACGCAAAGTGTCGCTTAAGGCGCCGGTGGAGGCCGGGACGGTGGTGATTGCCGGGATCCTGGGGTATGATTGTGATGTGATTGTGACAAAGTCCGTGGCAGCCAAAGGCTGAGGCGTGAGTGGCGCCGCATTTTGCGGCACAGGAGGAAGGCTATGCTGAAAGATCTGAAGGAATACGAGGCCCAGTCCTATGAGGGTGTGCTGGGCAATGAGGAGGTTTTTGGGGTGGTGGATCAACTCCTGGCCCAGGTCACATGGGCCAGGAGGGTACTTCTAGTCCCTCCCGACATTACCCGCTGCTATTCGGGGGCAGGGGAAATCACCGGCTATTGTTACCGCAAGCTAAGCCGCCGGGCCGAGGTGCACATCATGCCCGCCCTGGGTACGCACCGGATGATGACCAGGGAGGAGCAGATCCGGTTTATTGGGGAGGATATCCCGGAATCTGCTTACCGCTTCCACAATTGGCGTACAGATACGGTGAAGCTGGGATGTGTGCCGGCCTCTTACGTGGAGGAGGTGAGCCAGGGAACCAGCAGCCTGGATATTGATGTGGAGGTAAACCGTCATCTGGTGGACAAAAGCTATGACCTGGTTCTCTCGGTCGGCCAGGTGGTGCCCCATGAGGTGGTGGGGATGGCAAATTACAGCAAGAATATCCTGGTGGGGCTGGGCGGCCGCCAGATGATCAACCAGAGCCATATGGTGGGGGCAATCTATAATCTGGAAAGGATTATGGGGAAGGTGGATACCCCGGTACGGCTGCTGTTTGATTATGCGGAGGAGCATTTTTTGGATAAGGTGCCCCTGGCATACCTGCTTACGGTGACCACGGAGGAGAACCGTCAGGCCAGGATCCACGGGATATTTGCCGGGGCATCGAGAAGGCCCTTTGAAAAGGCTTGTGAACTGGCAAAAAAGTGGAATATCACCACCCTGCCGGCACGGGTTCCCAAGGTGGTGGCCTATTTGGAGCCGGAGGAATTTACCTCCACCTGGGTGGGGAACAAGGCTGTCTACCGTTCCAGGATGATTGTGGAGGACGGGGGAGAACTTTTGGTGCTGGCCCCGGGCCTGATCCATTTCGGGGAAAGCGAGGAAGCGGACAGGCTGATCCGCCGGTACGGATACCGGGGGACTCCGTATGTCCAAAGGCTGCGGGAAGAGGGCAGGTTTGAGGATGCCGATATGGTAGCTGCCCATATTATGCACAGTTCCACGGAGGGCCGTTTTACGATCACCTATGCCACTGACCCGGAGAAAGTGAGCAAGGAAGAGGTTGAGGGGATTGGCTACCGGCATATGGATTACCGGGAGGCAGCCGCCCGCTATGATATGGAACATCTGCCGGACGGCTATTATACCATGCCGGACGGGGAGGAGATCTATGTCATAAAGGCGCCGGCCCTGGGGCTGTGGACAATGTAAAATTTTTTTTACATATTTAAAAATTTTATATTGAATAAATTCAATTTTTATGATATAGTGAAGTTGACTAAAAAACAAAAAGAACTGAAAGACAAATTGTAAAAAATGAATAGAATCAGAGAGGTGATGGATGATGGTAGGGAACAAGGAGAACAAGAAGCGGATGGAGGGGTGGGATATTACGTCTCCGGAGGCTCAGGGGCTTCACCGGTGTATCCAGCCGGGGGTGCAGGATTGCCAGACGGTCAGCGTATACCGCTTAAACCTGAGGCAGGGAAGTGAGTATACACTGGAGTCCGGGGAACTGGAGATGAACCCGGTGCTGATCCGGGGGCAGGCCAGGATTTCGGGAGCCGGGCTGGAGGGTGAACTGGGGAAGCTGGATTCCTTCTATATCCCCGGGAAGGCAGAAGTCAGGGTGGAAGCATTGGAAGATTGTGTGTTCTATATCGGGGCAGCTGCCTGGGAGGGCTATGGGAAACCCTTTGTACGTAAGTTTGACCCGGAACTTCCCCTGGGGGATATCCACCAGATCCACGGGCATGGGGTAGGGCAGAGGGAGGTGTTCTTCACCCTGAACCACCAGGTGGAGGCATCCCGGCTGATCTGCGGGCTGACCTGGGGGGCCAACGGGGCCTGGACCAGCTGGCCGCCCCATCAGCATGAAAAGGATCTGGAGGAGGTATACTGTTACTTTGATATGGATGCCCCGCAGTTTGGCTTCCACGTCAGCTACTTAAAAAGCGGGGAAGTGGAGGATATTGTGGCCCATACGGTGAGAAGCGGCAGCATGGTTCTTGCGCCGGCAGGTTACCATCCCACAGTTGCGTCTCCGGGCACCCGCAACACGTATTTCTGGATCCTGGCAGCACATTCCCATGCCAGCCGCCGTTATGACCTGGCAGTTTTGGATCCGGTTTATGCAGATACCTGAACAGAGGATTTGCCAAGACAGGGCACAGGGGGAAGAATAACATGGATATAAGAAGCAGGGGGAAAGATATGTTTGATATTACAGGCAAAAAGGCGATTGTCACCGGGGCAGCCCAGGGGCTGGCCTACGGGATGGCGGAAGGTTTGATGGAAAACGGGGCAGAGGTTACCATTATCGATATCTCCCCCAAAACGCCGGAAGTTGCCAGGGAGTTTTGCGGCAGAGGTTTCAAGTGCCATGGGGTGGTGGCAAACCTGGGGGAGGAGGAAGCCCTGGTCAGCGCATTCCGGGAGAGCGTCCAGGTGATGGACGGCCTGGATATTATTGTAAATGCAGCAGGGGTGCAAAAGCGCCATAAGAGTGAAGAATTCCCGAAAGAGGATTGGGATTTTGTGCTCAATATTAACCTGACCTCCGTGTTCCGCCTTTGTCAGCTGGCTGCCCGGCATTTTATGGAAAACGGCGGTGGGAAGATTATTAACATTGCATCCATGCTCAGTTATTTCGGCGGCTACACGGTACCCGCCTATGCGGCAAGCAAAGGCGGCGTTGCCCAGATCACAAAGGCCTTTGCCAATGAGTGGGCAGGCAAGAATATCAATGTCAATGCATTGGCGCCTGGCTACATGGCGACGGTCATGAACACGGCGATTATGAATGATGAGAACCGGAATGAAGAGATTTTAAAGAGGATCCCCCAGGGCAGATGGGGAACCCCGGAAGACATGAAAGGCCCGGTTGTATTTTTAGCTTCCAAGGCGTCGGATTACCTTAACGGTGCAGTCATTGCCGTGGATGGGGGATACCTGGGGAGATAGCAATAAAAATAAAGAAGAGGAGGAGAGGTACATGGGAAGGATTTTGCTGCTCAACGGTGCGAACCTGAACCGGATCGGCAAACGGGATCCAAGCCTTTACGGAGGGAAAGGGCTGGATTACATTGTGGAAAAGGTAAAGGAATATGCTGCCGGTTATGGCATTGAGGTGGATGCATTCCAGAGCAACCATGAGGGGGAGATTGTTGACAAAATCCAGGAAGCAGAAGGGGTTTATGACGGGATTATCATCAATCCGGGGCCGTTTACCCAGTATAGCCATGCGATTCGCGTGACATTGGGGTCCGTTGACATTCCCACGGTGGAGGTTCACCTTGTAAATATCTTAAAGACAGGGGAGCCTACCGTCCCGGGCAAAAGCTGCACAGGGGTGGTCTGTGGGTTTGGTATTCATTGTTACTTGTTGGGCGTGGATGCAATTCGTCACGAAATGAATCAATAAAAACATATAAGTAGGAGGTTATCTTATGAAATTAAGGAAACTGGCAGCATTGGCAATGGCGGCACTTATGGTATCAGGCATGGCAACGGGGTGCGGTTCTTCTGAGAAACCGGCAGAACCGGCTAAGACAGAGGCGGCTCCGGCAGCAGGGGCCGAGGAGAAGGCAGACGGCAAGGAAGAGGCAGCGGCACCTTCTGCAGAGCCAAGAAAGATTACTTTCGCGTCCCAGTCTGTGGGAACTACCGGATATGTCCGCGTCAGCGCTTTTGCCACGGTGATAAACGGGAATTTGCCGGAGGGCTGGGAACTGGAGATTCTGCCGATTTCCTCAGGCGGCCTGGCAGGAACCCTGCTGGTAGAAGAGGGACAGTGCGATATCGGTGAGGGGATCAGCGTGACGGACAGAATGCTGGTGAACGGGGAGTATGGCGGCATGGAGCCTCTGAAAAACACTCTTGGCATGTTTGCAGGCACGGATTATGCCCATTTCCTGATTATGTTTACGGATTCCTTCCAGAAGAAAACCGGATATACGACGCTGGAAGAACTGATTGAGAATAAAGTGCCCTTCCGTGCGGTTACCAAAGCGCCGGGCTCTGCAAGTGAGATGGGGATCCAGAAGCTTTTGGGAACCTTTGGCATTACTTATGAGGATATCAAGTCATGGGGCGGGGAAGTGACCCAGGTGGCGCCGAACGACATGGCAGATCTGCTGAAGGAAGGCCGGGCAGATGTGTGTCTTGACGTGGTGGGATTGGGGCAGGCAGCCCTTTCCGAACTGACGATGACCACGGACATGTATTTTGCACAGCTTTCCGATGAAACCCTCAAAAACCTGGAAGCCTGCGGGTATGTGCTGTCGGAAATCGAGGCAAACAGCTGGACAGGCCAGACGGAGCCTCTGAAAACAGCCCTTCAGTGCTCCACCGCAGTGGTCAACAAGGATTTGCCGGATGAGGTGGTTTATGCGATTGTAAAGGCAATCTGCGAGAACAAGGAAGCCCTGGTAGAGCAGGTTCCGGCCCTGGGTGTATATTTTGTTCCCGAGAAGTCCGGGGAACCGGGACGTAACGGTATGCCGCTGCATCCGGGCGCCATCAAATATTACGAAGAGAAGGGATGGGAGCACTGATCGTTTCCCAGGCGGAAGAGCAAGCAGATATTCACAGTCAAATATTGAATTGGAGGAAGAACAGATATGAGAAGAGTGTTATTTACCCATCCGATGGTGGAAAGCGGACTGAAGGAGATGCAGGATCTGGGCTATCAGATCTACTGCCCGAAGGAGAAGAAACCCCGTCAGGAGATCATTGAGGTGGCAAAAGATTATGAGGCGATTGTATGCCCGGTATTTAAAGTGGACAAAGAAGTGATCGATGCCATGCCGGACTTAAAGATTATCTGCACCTTCGGCAAGGGATATGATAATGTTGACTTGGCTTATGCCACAGAAAAGGGGATTGTGGTTGCCAATATGCATGCCGTGGATGAGGTAACCGCCGAGTTTGGGGCTACCCTGATTGCATCTACCATGAGGAACCTGGCACAGACGAACCACAACCTGCACACGATCCCGGGGCTTCCCTGGGGGCCGGTTGCAAACCTGGGCCATTGCCTGAGGGGCAAGACGCTGGGCATCATCGGTATGGGCAGAATCGGGCGTGGTGTGGCCAAGCGTATGCTGGCCTTTGGCATGAACATCATTTATTATAACCGGCACAGCGTGGGAGAGGAACTGGAAGGCTTTTTGGGCGGGGCGAAGAGAGTGGAGTTTGAAGAACTGTTAAGGACTTCTGACGCAGTTTTCATCAATGCACCTCTCAATGACGAGACCTACCACATGATCAATGAGGATACGCTGAAGCTGATGAAGGACGATGCTTATCTGTTTAACCAGGGGCGCGGCCAGATTGTGGATGAACAGGCGCTGATCCGGCATATGCAGGCCGGTAAGCTGGCAGGCGCAGGCCTGGATGTATTTGAGCATGAGCCGAATATCCCCCAGGAACTTTTGGATCTGCGCAATGTAGTGGTTACTGCACATATGGGTACCGGCACTTACGAGGATAAGGCCGGCATGGTAGCGGCGGCAGGAAGGAATATCATCGATTATTTTGAGCATGGGAAGGTTCCTAACCTGGTGAATAAAGATGTGCTTCCGAAACTGAACCTGAAATAAGCAGATGATTTTAAAGAGGGTATTGCAAAATCATCGGAACAGATGATTGGGCGATACCCTCGCTTTTGGGAATGGTTATTTTGGCAAAGGGATTAAAGCAGGGCGTAGTTGATGCTGGTACGGGCGCCGTCGATATGGACACGGATTGCATTCAGGAGGGCATCCAGGTCTTGTTTTTTTAGGGCGTTAAGGATGGTTTCGTGTTCCTGGACACCGGCGATTAATCTGCTTTTTGGTTTTTTGTTGTACAAAAAATAGGAGAAGGTATGGGCGCCGATGGTGTCATATACCTGCAATGCCCGCTGGTGGTTGGCGCATTTTAAGAGCAGGCGGTGGAATTCATGATCCACGCGGTAGATCTCAATAAAGTCCTGTACTTCAGTGGTGCCGGTTTCAATTGCCTGGTAATGCTTTGCAATGTTGTTCTCCAGTTCTCCGATATATTCCGGGTGGTACACCACTGCTTCGATAATAACCGGTGCAAGCTGGCTTTCCAGCATATAGCGGATATCCATAATTTCGTTGTAATCGCGGATGGAGATTGGTTTTATGCGCATTCCCCTGCGGGGGATGGATTCCACCAGGCCTTCCACAACCATACGGTTTAGTGCCTGTTTGATGGGGGTTTCGCTGATCTCATATCGTTTGACAAGATCCTGGAAAATGATTTTCTCTCCGGGCTTAAGTACATTAGTGGAAAGATCGGAGCGTATTTTATCGTATGCCACATCCACGAGGGATGCATGGGGCTCTTTTTTAGCCATTGGCGGGTTCTCCTTTCGACAGTATTTTTTCTATGGAAGCAATCAGAAGCCGGTGCTTATCGCCTGTATGGACACCGGTGTTATACCATTTTTCCCACAATTCTGAGGGGGCGGCATCCAGGAAGCAATCCTTTTCGACTGTGGTACAAAACAGCTGGCGGCAAATGAGGGCATACCGGGCCTCGTCGAAATATGGGGTTTGCTCCGGGCCGTAGAAAAGAGGGGTAAAGTTACAGTGGGCAATTTTGTCGGTATCACGGCCGGAATTGCGGCCGCAGAAGTATAGCTTGTCATGATAAGAAGCGTCAAACAGCGTAAGGCTAAAGGTAGGATTCTTTTTTAAATAAGATAAGGTGTTTCTTGATTCACGGATTACGAGGAATACTACGTCATGGTTCCATATGAAACCGCTGCCGCCCCAGCTTACCGTCATGGTTCCCAGATCACCAGGCTTGCCGGATGTCACAAGCATCCAGCTGGCGGTAAGTTCATCGGTAAACCGGAATGGGGGCCTTGAAGATGAATAACTGCTCCATTGTAGTTCAGGCATATAGAAATCCTCCTATGTATATTTATGTGTGTTTTGAATAATTTTATCACATAACAAGTGGAAAATCAAGAAAAATAGATATTTATCACAATAAATAAAATTTTATCATACTATAATTAAATTTAAAATAGATAAAAATAGATTTTTTATATTGAAAAAAACGTGCAACTATGCTAAAATAGGAACAGATAAAATTTAAAGATACAGGAATGGAATTTTGTTTTTACAGTAAAAGGAGGGGTCAGTATGGAACTTAATGACAAGAGATTCAAAAGGAATGCGACGCTTGGGGTTGGGGCGGTGTGGCTGGCTTTTATGCTGTATTTCAGCCTGGTGAAGTCCCTTCATCCGATGGTGCTATCTCCGATTTTTTTGGCATTTGGGTTATCGATTGTATTTATTAACAAGCCGTTCCCGTTCAGCGATAAGGTAAAGGTATTGCGGCTTTTGGATTTTGTGATGATTGGGGTGCTGGTCTGGGTATCCGTGTTCTATTATATGGAACAGACCCGCATTATTACCAGGATCCCCCATATCTCCCCCGTGCAGCTTGAGGACAAAATGATCACCTTGTTCCTGATTGTATTCCTCCTGGAGGCAGTCCGCAGGACCATAGGATGGAACCTTTTGGCATTTGTGCTGTTTTTCCTGCTGTATTGCTTCTTTGGGAAATATTATCCAGGTTTTATGAAGTTCAACGGTTTTACCATCAAGCAGTTCTGCGAGATTATGACCATGACAACGGACGGGCTGTTTGGCACGCCCTTAGCGACAACGGCAAGCTTTATTTTCTGGTTTATGATGTTTGGCTCCTTCTTTGCGGAGTGCGGCGGCGGGCAGTGCATGATTGATATCGGCATGAAGTTCAGCAACCCGAACTCCGGGGGCCCGGCAAAAGCGGCGGTCTTGTCTTCCGGGCTGATGGGCATGGTGAGCGGGAGCGCCGTGGCGAATGTTACCACTACTGGTGTTATGACGATCCCGATGATGAAAAAGGCAGGCTATGAGCCCCATCAGGCAGGGGCTATCGAGTCGGTGGCTTCCACAGGCGGTCAGATTATGCCGCCGATTATGGGAGTTGGTGCATTTATTATGGCGGAACTTTTGGGAATCGGCTACGGGAAGGTGGCAATATCGGCATTGATCCCGGCAGTGGCATATTATCTCTCTGTTTTTATCCTGGTGGACCTGCTGGCGAGAAAGAATGTCCATCTCCATCCGGAGAGAAAAGCAAATGCAGATGATTTAAAGTTTGAGGTTAACCCGATTATCCCGAGGCTGTATCTGCTTGCCCCGGCGGCTATTTTGGTCTATATGGTGATGAGCGGCCAGTCCCTGAGGCGGTCTGCCATGATAGCCACAGTGGCGGTCCTGGTACTGAACCTGATCCCGGGGAAGGGCGTCAGCAAGGAAAAGCTTTTGGAAGCTTTTGAGGATGGGATCCGGCAGGCGGCAAATATCGCCCTGCCCACGGCAGCCTGCGGCATTATCATCGCAGCCTGTGTGCAGACCGGCCTGGCCACCAAGTTTTCTGAGGTAGTGGCAGCCGTAGGCGGTCAGTATCTGATCCTGGCCCTCCTGATTACCATGGTGGGATGCATGCTTCTTGGCATGGCCCTGCCGACAACGGCAGCTTATCTGATTGCCGTGGTACTGTTTGTCCCGGTTATGCTGAAGCTTCAGATTGCCCCGATTGTTGCCCACATGTTCTGCTTTTACTTTGGTGTTATGGCGCAGATTACGCCTCCGGTGTGCCTTGCTTCCTTTACGGCTGCCGGTATTGCAGGGGCGGATTCCTGGAAGACAGGCTGGACAGGCTTTACCTATGCGCTGGTTGCGTTTTTGGTGCCCTTTGCATTTGCGTACCAGCCGGCCCTTCTGATGCAGGGGTCTCTGCTGGATGTGATCCAGCCGGCCATCACCTTGTTTGCCGGGGTGTTCGGACTTTCCGTCACGGTCTCCGGATTCCTGTTCCGGCCGATGCCGGTATGGCTTAGGACAATTACATTCGGGTTGGCGCTGATGATGATTGTCCCGGAGACGGTTACTGACTTTATCGGTGTGGGAGGTTTGCTGCTGATCGTGGTATTTGAAAAGATGGCAGTAAAGAAAGGCAAGGCAGCGGCAGCGGTGTAAAAGGCGTACAAATATGAATAAATATTAATTTTAGGAGAAGAAAAATGGATGTATTAAAAAGGATCGAAAATTATGGCGTTATCCCGGTAGTCAAAATTGAAAAGCCAGAGCAGGCGCTCCCGCTGGCAAAGGCCCTCTGTGAGGGGGAACTAGAGGCAGCTGAGATCACCTTCCGCACGGACTGTGCAGAGGAGGCGATTGCGGCAATCCGCAGGGAATATCCCGGGATGCTTCTTGGCGCAGGGACGGTAACGACGGTGGAGCAGGCGAAAGCGGCCGTTAAAGCAGGTGCGGATTTTATCGTGTCACCATGCTTTGTGGAAGAGGTTGTGAAGTATTGCGTGGAGAACGGTATCTGTGTGATGCCGGGCTGCGGGACGGCAACGGAGGTGCAGATGGCAGTTTCCTGCGGCTTAAAGGCCGTGAAGTTTTTTCCGGCTGAGGCGGCGGGAGGCATTGCCTACATCAATTCCCTGGCATCCGTGTTCAAGGGCGTGAAGTTTATGCCGACCGGGGGCGTGAAGCCCTCCAATATGCGGGATTACCTGATGAACCCAAACGTGATTGCATGCGGGGGGACCTGGATTGTCCCTTCGGCCTTGCTGAATGCCGGTGAATATGAGGAGATCCGCAAGCTGGCCCGGGATGCGGTGTTCGGGGTGCTGAATTTTTCCTTTGCCCATGTGGGGATCAATGTGGACAAGGTAAGGGCCGGGTATGAGGCCATATTCCGCCTGGCGGATACCTTTGACCTGATTCTGGGCAATACCAGAAGTTCCTCCTATGTAGGGCATGAGGTTGAGATCACCAAGCAGCCCTTTAAAGTCAGGACGGAGCATGGCCATCTGGGCTATTTTACGGACAATCTGGAACGGGCAATCTTTTATCTGGAGAAAAAGGGCATCGAGTTTAACTATGACAGCGTGAAGCCATGGAAGGATAAACCCTATGTGATTTACTTAAAGGAGGACCTGGCTGGGTTTGCGATCCATATTGAGGAGAGGAACGACCACAACCCGCCGAAGTGGGAGCACAGGGATGAGGTAAAACAGTATGCCCCCGCAGAGATCGAAGAGCGGGAAGCACTGGGGGAATAAGGAGAAACGAAATGGAGAAACGGATAACCTGCATCAGGCACCATGGCATCATGAATGAGGGGATCCCGCTGCGGTACGACAATGCCCCGGTGATTACAAAAGAGGATTATGAAAAACGGACGGAAAAGCTTTTGGAGGCGGCTTCCCGGTATTCCCATCTGCTGATTTATGCGGATAAGGAGCATTTCTCCAACCTGGAATATGTGACGGGATATGACCCGCGCTATGAGGAGTGTATGCTGCTGCTGAAAAAGGGGAGCCTGCCCTGGCTCATTGTGGGCAATGAAGGGATGGGGCAGTCACAGTGCATCACGGCTGCACATGAGAAGGTGCTGTTCCAGTCCTTAAGCCCTATGGGGCAGGGGCGCGGAAAATCGAAAAGGCTGAGGGAGATCCTGATGGATTATGGCATGGATGGGTCTGCCCATGTGGGCGTCCTTGGATGGAAAGGGTTTTCGGAACAGGAAACGGATGACCCGGCCCACATGTTTGAGGTCCCGGCATATATCATCGGGGCCCTCCGGGAAAATGGCTGCGGCATGGAGAATGCAAACGGCCTGATGATGGATAACGACAGCGGCCTTCGGACAGTCCACGATGTGAAAACCCTGGTTTTGTCGGAGATTGCATCCACGAAGGCCAGCAGGAAAACCCGGGATTTTGTCTGCGGCCTGCGGGAGGGAATGACAGAGATCGAGGCTTCCCAGCTGTTTAATATTGACGGTGAGCCCTGCCCCACCTATCCCAATATCTGCTTTTACGGGAAGGGGATTTTGAGCCCGGATTACCACCGTACCCTGGCCATGGGAAGTCCGGTTGCCTTCGGCATGGGCTACCGTTATGCACAGATCCACCGGGTCGGTTTATATGCCAGAAGCTTTGGGGATCTGGAGGAGAAGTACAGGGATTGTATGGAAGAACTGTTTGCCACCTATTTTGAGGCAGTGGCAGTATGGTTTGAGGCCCTGGAAATCGGAGTTACCGGCGGCCGGGTATGGGACAAGGTAAAGGAAGTGATCGGAAGCTATGAGGATTTTGGCATTGCCTTAAACCCGGGGCATCTGATCCATACGGAAGAATGGGTTAACAGCCCCTTTGTGGAGGGAGGCACGGCAACCCTGAAATCCGGTATGCTGATCCAGTGTGATTTCACGGCCAGGCCGGGAGCCTGCATGGGTCTGGGGGTGCACATGGAGGACGGGGTGATCCTGGCTGACCATGAGACCCGTGAAAAGATCCGCCGGATGGCGCCGGATTCCTATGAGCGGATGGCAAACCGCCAGAGGTTTATGCGGGAAGTCCTGGGGATCCGATTAAGGGACGAGGTGCTCCCGACTTCGGATATCTGTGGTATGATGCACCCGTTTTATGCAGATTTGGACTGCCTGGTGGTGAGGGGGAACTCCGTACAAGGGATATAAGAAAAAATCTGTGACATATGTAAAGAAATGAAGGAGAGCAGGGGGGCGCCATCGGCGGTTTTCCCTGCTTTTTTTCGTTATGCCTGCAGCCGGGAGGCACAAGAAATCGTTTTTGGAAGGAAAAATGGCTCTTTTTGGTAAAATTTGTAGGGCATTTCCCGCGTCAGGACGGAATCCCCCTTGCATTTTCCGACAAAAATAATTATAATGAAGAAATATCAAAAATCCTTAGAAAAGGTGGCTTTTTCTATGGCGAAAGAACATACGGATAGGAAAATGAATATTGAGCTGGAGAACCCCGCGGATTTTACCAGTCCGGAGGAACTTTATCAGAAGCTGATCCGCACCATCCGGAAGTACCATCCGTCGGATGATATTTCCATGATTGAAAAAGCATACCGGATAGCTCGGGATGCCCATAAAGACCAGAAGCGCAAATCAGGGGAGCCCTATATCATCCACCCTCTTTGCGTGGCGATCATTCTGGCTGATCTGGAGATGGATAAGGAGACGATAGCTTCCGGCCTTCTGCATGACGTGGTGGAGGATACGGTCATGACCTTGGAGGACATGACGCGGGAGTTCGGCTCAGAGGTGGCATTCTTGGTGGACGGGGTAACCAAGCTGACTCAGCTGTCCTGGGATAAGGATAAGGTGGAGATCCAGGCGGAGAACCTGCGCAAGATGTTTTTGGCGATGGCCAGGGATATCCGGGTGATCATTATCAAGCTGGCCGACCGGCTGCACAATATGCGTACCGGGCAGTTCTGGAAACCGGAAAAACAGAAGGAGAAGGCCCGGGAGACCCTGGAGATCTATGCGCCGATTGCGGACCGGCTGGGCATTTCCCGGATTAAGACGGAACTGGATGACTTGTCCCTTCGGTTTTTAAAGCCCGAGGTCTACCAGGAACTGGTGGAGAAGGTAAACCTGCGCAAGGATGCCAGGGAACGGTTCGTCCGGGAGATCGTGGATGATGTGAGGAACCACATGATGGAGGCAGATATCACTGCCAGCGTGGACGGCCGGGTGAAGCATTTTTTCAGCATCTATAAAAAGATGGTGAACCAGGATAAGACCCTGGACCAGATCTATGACCTGTTTGCCGTGCGGATTATCGTGGAGACGGTGAAGGACTGCTACGCGGCCCTGGGGGTAATCCATGAACTTTACAAGCCGATCCCGGGGCGTTTTAAGGATTATATTGCCATGCCCAAGCCGAACATGTACCAGTCCCTGCACACCACCCTGATCGGCAGCACCGGCCAGCCCTTTGAGATCCAGATCCGCACCTATGAGATGCACCGGACGGCAGAGTACGGCATTGCCGCCCACTGGAAGTATAAGGAGAGCGGCAGCGGCAAGATCGCGGCCGGCGATGAGGAAGCCAAGATGAGTTGGCTGCGCCAGATACTGGAATGGCAGCGGGATACGGATGATTCCCGGGAGTTTTTAAGCCTGGTGAAAGGGGATCTTGACCTGTTCTCAGACAATGTGTACTGCTTTACTCCTTCCGGGGATGTCAAGAACCTGCCCAGCGGTTCCACCCCCATTGATTTTGCCTATGCTATCCACAGTGCAGTGGGGAATAAGATGGTGGGGGCCAGGGTCAACGGGAAGCTGGTGAATATCGATTATGTGATCCAGAACGGGGATCAGATTGAGATCATCACCTCCCAGAATTCCAAGGGCCCGAGCCGTGATTGGCTGTCCCTGGTGAAGAGCACCCAGGCAAGGAACAAGATTAACCAGTGGTTTAAGACAGAACTGAAGGAAGATAATATCCTTAAGGGCAAGGAGATGATTGACCGGTACTGCAAGGCCAAGGGCATTGTTTTTCCGGAACTGAACAAGTCAGAGTTCCAGGAGAAGGTCATGGCCCGCTATGCATTTAAGGACTGGGATTCCGTGCTGGCTTCCATTGGCCATGGAGGGCTTAAGGAAGGCCAGGTCATCAATAAGATGATCGAGGAGCGCAACAAGAAGCTTAAAAATGAGGTTACGGATAAGAATATCCTGGATGGGCTGAGTGACATCAACACCAAGGTGCCGATCTCAAAAAAATCCAACGGGATTGTGGTAAAGGGCATCCACGATGTGGCGGTACGCTTCTCGCGCTGCTGCAGCCCGGTGCCGGGGGATGAGATAGTGGGCTTTGTCACCCGGGGGCGCGGGGTGTCGATCCACCGGACAGACTGCATCAATGTCATTAACCTGCCGGAGGATGAACGGGTGAGGCTGATTGACGCGGAATGGCAGCAGCCGGAAGGCAGTGACGGCAGCAGGGAGAGGTATTCGACGGAGATCCAGATCTATGCCAACAACCGGATCGGGATTTTTGTGGATATTTCCAAGGTGTTTACGGAAAAGCAGATTGATATTACTTCGATTAATGTGCGAACCAGCAAGCAAGGGAAGGCGACGATCATCATGACCTTTGATATCCATGGGAAGGATGAACTGAACCGGTTGACAGATAAGATAAGGCAGGTAGAGGGAGTGCTGGATATTGAGCGGACGGCAGGGTAATGGCCGGGAGCGCGTCCAGCGCTTTTCTCTTTTTATTAGGAAGCGATCAGGATGGAGGAGAAAATGAGTGATTTGAGGATTCAAACATATGTTCTTGGCGGTGTCAGCACGAACTGCTATCTGATGTTCCATAATAAGACCAGGCAGGCGGTAGTGGTGGATCCGGCGGACAACGGGGCTTATGTGCTGAACAAATGCCGGGAGCTGGAGGTCACGCCTACGGCAATCCTGCTCACCCATGGGCATTTTGACCATATCATGGCAGTGGAGGACATTTGCCGGGCATTCCCTTGCCAGGTATATGCGGGGCGGGAGGAAAACCAGCTTTTGCAGGATCCGTCGATGAATTTAAGCGGGTCAATGGGCATGGAGCAGATAGGCATTGAGGCGGATGTGCTTGTCAGGGACGGGGAAGTGCTTTCCCTGATTGGGTTTGAGTGGAAGGTGTTAGAGACACCGGGGCATACGGCTGGCTCCGTGTGCTACTACCTGGAATCGGAGAAGGTGCTGATCAGCGGCGACACTTTGTTTGCGGATTCCCTGGGGCGGACGGACCTGCCGACTGGAGACAGCCGGGCGATTGTGCGTTCCATCACGGAAAAGCTGCTGGCATTGCCGGAGGATACCATGGTTTACCCGGGGCATGGCGAGGTGACGACAATCGGGCATGAACAGCGGTATAACCCGGTAGCCGTGTACAGCAGGCATTAACCCGTGGGCGGGAAGCGAGGGCGTGCAGCTGGCAAGTACGAATTTTCTGGCATACCCTTGCCCGTTTGGCGGCGGCCAGGAAAGAGAGAAAGGCAGGGCGGGAAAAGGGAGCCATGATTGGAATAATTTTAAATGATAATGCGTATGAACAGGATATCCGGGAACTTTTGATGGCTTTTTTCCCGGGGAGGTCTTTTGTGCACGAGATGCTGCCGGGGCTGGAATTATGCCTGATCGGGGAAGTGGATGAGAACCGCGAATGGTTCCGGATGCAGGTCGTGTTCTGGGGAGACTACTCACCGCTTGTCTGGGGCACGTCACCGGCAGAGCGGCAGGAACTGGATCATTTTGATGAGCCGATCCGGGTGGATTATGACAACCGGACGGAGACGAAGAATAAGATCAAGAGGCGTCTGTATGTGACTTTGAAGGCACTGACCGGCAGGGGTCTGCCGTGGGGCTCGCTGACCGGGATCCGCCCTGCCAAGATAGCTCTTACCATGCTGGGGCAGGGCATAGGCCAAAAGGCGGTCTGTGACTATATGAAAGAGACTTATTTTGCCAGTGACAGCAAGGCCAAGCTATGTGTGGAGATCGCGTCGAGGGAGCGGGAACTGCTGTCACAGCTGCCAAAAGGGTGTGGGGGGGATAGCTACAGCCTCTATGTCGGGATACCTTTCTGCCCGACCACGTGCCTGTACTGTTCTTTTACTTCCTATCCGATAGAAAAGTGGCAGGGGCGCGTGGACGAATACCTGGATGCATTGTTCATGGAACTGGAATATGTGGCGGGGCAGGCCGGGAAACATCCGTCTTCTGTCTATGTAGGCGGGGGCACCCCGACATCACTGCCGGCAAATGCCTTGGAGCGGTTGCTGGAAAAGCTGACAGATACCTTCGGCTGTGCCGGAGCTGCCGAATTTACCGTGGAGGCCGGGCGGCCGGACAGCATCACAGAGGAAAAGCTGGAGGTGCTGAAAAAATACGGGGTTACGCGCATCTCCATCAACCCCCAGACCATGAACCAGAAAACGCTTGACTTAATCGGGCGGAGGCATACGGTGGAGGACGTGAGGGACAGGTTTCTGACGGCACGCGGCATGGGCTTTGACAATATCAATATGGACCTGATTGTGGGCTTGCCGCAGGAGGAAGAGGATGATGTGCAAAGGACGATGGAGGAGATTAAGGCGCTAGGCCCGGACAGCCTGACCATCCATTCCCTGGCCATCAAACGGGCGGCGCGGCTGAATACCATGAGGGAAGCCTATAAGGATTATAAGATCACCGGAACCCAGGAGATTATTGACATGGCGGCCCGCTATGCCCGGGAGATGGGGTTAGATCCATATTATCTCTACCGCCAGAAAAATATGGCCGGAAATTTTGAGAATGTGGGCTATGCCAGGCCGGGGAAAGCATGCATTTACAATGTCCTGATGATGGAGGAGCAGCAGACGATCATCGGCTGCGGCGCCGGGACGACGACCAAACGGGTCATCCCGGGGGAGAACCGGGTTGAGCGCGTGGAAACAGTGAAAAATGTGGAACAGTATATCGGGCGGATCGGTGAGATGATTGAGAGGAAGCGGGAATTGTTCTTTGCATTCCCGTTCTCTGCAACATAGTGTAAAAAACACAAAGAGGTTATGTGCCTTTTGCCCGCAGGGCAGGGGACGGCAATTTCTCAGGATGGGAGCAGGAAAGGAGCATATGGGTATGAGAAGCCAAAAAGCGGCTGTTGCGGCAGGAGCCATAGCCATGGCGCTGCTGATTAGCGGGTACGGCCCGCATGACGCGGCGGGAGGGACGCCAAAGGAGGAAGGGAAAAAGGCTGTGATTTCCCTGGCAGGGGACTGTTCTTTGGGCAACCTTTCCATACATGGGTACGCAGGAACCTTCCGGGAGATGTATGACAGCCATGGGCCGGGGTATTTTTTTAAGAATGTCAAACCGATCTTTGAGGCGGATGACATGACCTTGGTAAATTTTGAAGGGGTCCTGACCAATTCCAACCATTTAGTCCCGAAGGCATTCAACATTAAGGGGAAGCCGGAATACATCGCAATCCTGCCGGAGGCGGACATTGAGGCCGTGACTTTTGGCAATAACCACCGGATTGATTACGGCGCCCAGGGGATCGCGGATACGCTGGCCGCCTTCGCCGGTATCGGCCTTCCCTACGCATGCAATGAGACCGTGGGGATCTACGAGACGGAGGCCGGGGTAAAAGTCGGATTTGTCTCGGTCAGCGTGGTGGATGACGGGAGAGGGGCTGAACCATACCTGCAGGAAGGAATCGCACATCTTAAGGAAGAAGCAGACGTGATCCTGGCCTGCTGCCATTGGGGGCCGGAGTCCGTCTATTACCCGGATGCATACCAGCGTGAACTCGGCCATAAATGCATCGATTGGGGAGCCGACCTGGTGGTTGGCTGCCATCCCCATGTGCTGCAGGGGATTGAAGCCTATAACGGCAAATATATCCTCTACAGCCTTGGGAACTTCTGCTTTGGTGCAAACCGCAATCCCAGGGACAAAGACACCATGATTGCCCAGGTGGAATTCACCCTGGGGGAAGAAAACCAGAAAGAGGCAAAGCTAAGCGTGATTCCCTGCACCATCAGTTCGGTGATGCACCGCAACGATTACTGTCCCACTCCGGCAGAGGGAGAGAAGCGTGCCGACATTATCCGGAAGCTGAACGTCTACAGCACCGGTTTTGGGGTGGTGGTCAAAGAAGACGGAACCGTCAGCATCCTGGGGGAAGAACCGGATGCTGGGGGTGAAGGCGGGGCAGATGCCGAAGGTGGGGCAGATACCGAAAACGGGGCAGATGCCGATAGCCAGGCATTAGACAGCAAAGAAGATGGGAAGTTTTCTGAAAGCCCGGTGATTACTGTGGGAGGGAGCGGCAGCTAGATTGCGCATTTTGCCAAAACAGCAGAAAACCATTGATAATTACAGGTGATAATAGTATAATCGTAGGCATGAATGGAAGACTGAAGAAATCGGAGAGCAGATTATGGCATTGAAGAAGAAGCCAGTGACTGGCATGAGGGATATTTTGCCTGCGGAGATGCAGGTGAGGGAATATGTGATGAACCAGATCCGTGAGACATACCGGGGGTTTGGCTTTACCCAGATTGAAACCCCGTGTGTGGAGCATATCGGGAACCTTACCAGCAAGCAGGGCGGGGATAATGAGAAGCTTATTTTTAAAATTTTAAAAAGGGGCGGGAAGCTGAAGCTGGAGACGGCAGAGAGTGAAGCTGACCTGGCAGAGGAAGGGCTGCGCTATGATTTGACGCTGCCGCTGGCCCGGTATTATTCCAACAATGAGGCACAGCTGCCGAGCCCGTTTAAGGCACTGCAGATGGGCAGTGTGTGGCGGGCAGACAGGCCGCAGGAGGGGAGGTTCCGCCAGTTTACCCAGTGTGATATTGATATTTTGGGGGATGCCAGTTCGATGGCAGAGATTGAACTGATCCTGGCGACGACCACGGCGCTGGGCAAGATCTGCCCGCAGAATGCATTTACGGTGAGGGTCAATGACCGGG
This sequence comes from uncultured Lachnospiraceae bacterium, assembly GCA_910588875.1. Taxonomy (GTDB): domain Bacteria; phylum Bacillota; class Clostridia; order Lachnospirales; family Lachnospiraceae; genus Brotaphodocola. The sequence continues at coordinate 28,225 of CAJURT010000018.1, read as the reverse complement.
AGATCTTAAGAGGGATGGCGCTGTATTGCGGGTTTGAGGAGGATTCCCTGGATCAGGTATTCATTACCCTGGATAAGATGGACAAGATCGGCAAGGAGGGAGTGGGGGCTGAACTTTTAGAGGCCGGGCACAGCCCGGAAAGTGTTGCCCAATACACAAAACTGCTTACCGAGGCCGGGCATGATGCGGCAGGGGTACAAAAGCTGGGGGAGATTCTGGCGGATGTGCTGCCAAAAGAAGTGGCGGCTGGCCTGGCTTACATTATGGAGACGGTAAACGAACTGGCGCAGACGGAGTTTTCCTTGTATTTTGACCCGGCTCTGGTACGGGGGATGTCCTATTATACCGGTACGATCTTTGAAGTTTCCATGGAAGGCTTTGGCGGGTCTGTGGCAGGCGGCGGCAGATATGATAAGATGATCGGCAGGTTTACCGGGAAGGATGCCCCGGCGTGCGGATTTTCCATCGGATTTGAGCGGATAATCACGATCCTGATGGCACAGGGAGGGAAAGTGCCGGGTGAAAGGCAAAAGAAGGCCTACCTGATAGAGAAAGGGATGGAAAAAGCCCGTTTGAATGAGATTATGAGGCAGGCCATGGAGGAACGAAGCCAGGGTGTGCAGGTGCTGGTTTCCCAGATGAATAAAAATAAGAAGTTCCAGAAGGAGCAGCTGGGGAAGGAAGGCTATACGGAGTTTGTGAATTTTTACCGGGAAGCGCTCAAATAGCTGAGGGCAGCGGGAAGGACATTAAGTTTGCTGTGAGATAATCACTAGGAAAGAAGGGAACATTATGGCAGAGTCAATGCAGGGGCTGAAAAGATCCCACAGATGCACGGAAGTAGGCGCATCACAGATCGGGACAAACGTTACCGTCATGGGATGGGTGCAGAAGAGCAGGAATAAAGGCGGGATTATTTTTGTGGATCTGCGGGACAGGTCAGGGATTTTACAGATTATATTTGAGGAAAGCGACTGCGGGGCGGAGAGTTTCGCCAAGGCAGAAAAACTCCGCAGTGAGTTTGTCATTGCGGTTACGGGCAGGGTGGAGGCCCGTTCGGGAAATGAGAATAAGGACGTGGTCAACAAAAACCTTGCCACAGGGGCGATTGAGGTGCGGGCGGAAAGCTTGAGGATTCTGTCCGAGTCAGAGACCCCTCCATTCCCCATTGAGGAAAATTCCAAGACTAAGGAGGAATTGCGGTTAAAGTACCGTTATCTGGACTTAAGAAGGCCGGACATCCAGCGGAACCTGATATTGAGAAGCAATATCGCAATCCTGACGCGCCAGTTCTTGGCGGAGGAAGGGTTTCTGGAGATTGAGACCCCCACTATGATTAAGAGCACGCCGGAGGGGGCGAGGGATTACCTGGTTCCGAGCCGGGTCCATCCTGGAAGTTTTTATGCTTTGCCGCAGTCGCCGCAGATATTTAAGCAGCTTTTGATGTGTTCCGGGTATGACCGCTATTTCCAGCTGGCCAGGTGTTACCGGGATGAGGATTTAAGGGCGGACCGCCAGCCGGAGTTCACCCAGATTGACATGGAATTGTCCTTCGTGGATGTGGACGATGTGCTGGATGTCAATGAGCGCCTGATGCACAAGCTTTTTAAGGAACTGCTGGGAGTGGAGATCCCGCAGCCGATCCCGCGTATGACCTGGCGGGAGGCGATGGACCGTTACGGCTCCGACAAGCCGGATCTGCGTTTTGGCATGGAACTGAAGGATGTGTCAGATGTGGTGAGGGATTGTGAGTTTGTGGTGTTTTTGGGTGCACTGGAAGCCGGAGGAACGGTCCGGGGGATCAATGCCGAGGGGCAGGGAGCCATGCCGCGCAAGAAGATCGACGCCCTGGTGGAATTTGCCAAGGGATTCGGGGCTAAGGGGTTGGCTTACGTGGCGATCCAGCCGGACGGAAGCCTCAAATCTTCATTTGCCAAATTCATGACAGAAGCGCAGATGGATGCACTGGTAACTGCCATGGGAGGAAGGCCGGGAGACCTTTTGTTATTTGCGGCAGATAAAAACAAGGTAGTCTGGGACGTACTTGGCAATTTGCGCCTGGAACTTGCCAGGCAGATGGATCTGCTGAAAAAAGATGACTTTAAATTCCTGTGGGTGACAGAGTTCCCGCTTTTGGAGTATTCGGAGGAACAGGGGAGGTTTGTGGCCACGCACCATCCCTTTACCATGCCTATGGAGGAGGACTGGCACTTGATTGACAGCGACCCGGGGGCAGTCCGCGCGAAAGCGTATGACATTGTGCTCAATGGCACGGAACTGGGCGGCGGTTCGGTTCGGATCCACCAGAATGATATCCAGAATAAGATGTTTGAGGTGCTTGGGTTTACTCCCGAACAGGCACAGGAACAGTTCGGGTTTTTGCTGACTGCATTCAAATACGGAGTGCCGCCGCATGCAGGGCTGGCTTATGGCCTGGACCGTGTGGCGATGCTGATGGGCGGCTGTGACAGCATCCGTGAGGTGATCGCCTTCCCGAAGGTAAAGGATGCCTCCTGCCTGATGTGTGAGGCGCCCTCCCCGGTAGATATAAAACAGCTGGAAGAATTGGGCATTGAAGTCAGTGAGGCCGGAGAGGATGCGTGAAGAACCAGTTCTTAAAGGGCAGGGAAGAGTTGGATTTTAAAGGGCAGAGGTGAGACCCGGGAAAAATCAGAACCTAAGTGCAGGGCGGAAGCCCGGAAAAAGAGAATAACGGGTAAAAGCAAAAAAATAACGAGCCCAGGATTTTGCCGGAACGACGGAAATCCTGGGCTTATATTATATTTTGGGGAGCCATGGTTCCTAAGTGGCGGTTCCAAGGCATTCTTCCCATAAAAGGGAGGAGCCGGCAACTACTGCGATAGCTGCCGGCGATTATGAAAAAAATTAATCTGAATGTCATATTGAATCAATGTGTTGCTTTCTTTGATGATCTTAGTATACGTTGGAGATATGAAGGAAGTTTAGCTGAAATATAGAATAACTGTGAACAATTGTAAACAAAGAATGAACGCATATGATTCTTAAAATAACAGTGAAACATCCTTGCCGAAACGGCGGTTTTATAATATAATAACTTTTATAAAATATTTTATAAAGGTGATGACTGATGGGGGAAAGACAGCAGGAGGAGCGGAAAGAGACCAGGAGGGCAAACCAGGCACGGATTGCGAGGCTGATATCGGAAGCAGGAACCATATCCAAAAATGAACTTGCTGCCAGGCTGGGGCTTAGCATGCCAACGGTTTTGCAGCACGTTAAGGTACTGACAGAGGCCGGATACATCACGGAGAGCGGCGAATACGGCTCCACAGGGGGCAGAAAGGCGAAGTGCCTGTCCGTGGTGGGGGATATGGGGTTTGCAGTCGGCATGGATATTACGGAGAGTTATATTTCGTATGTACTTACAGACATGAGGAGGGAACTGGTGAGAAAGGCCAGGATCCGCGTCCCCTTTGCCAAGAGTTCACTCTACTATGAAGCGATGGGGAACTGGCTGCAGGTGTTTTTAGAGCAGGCGGGGATAGGCCAGGAGAAGATTTTGGGGGTGGGGATTTCCCTCCCGGGAGTTGTGGATCCGGATGAAAAGCTATTGCTGCAGTCCCACACGCTCCAGGCAGAAAATATGGGTTTTAAGAGGTTGGAAAGCCTGACCGGCTACCCCTGCGAGGTGGGCAGCGATGCCGGCGGGGCAGCTTACGCGGAACTGGCCGGGGAAAGCACGGATGCGGTTTACCTGTCCTTGAATGATACGGTGGGAGGAGCCATTTACCTGAACCAGGAGTTTTATACCGGGGAACAGGGGAAAGGAGCCAGGTTCGGCCATATGCGGATGGAAAAGAACGGGCGCCCTTGTTATTGTGGCAGCCGGGGGTGCCTGGACGCATATTGTTCGGCCAAGGCACTGCGCGGGGAGGATAAGAGCCTGGATGTGTTTTTTGAGAAGGTACAGGCGCGGGAGGCAGGATACCGGAAACGGTTGGAGGAATATCTGGATACCCTGGCCGCCGCCGCCGTCCAGCTTCATGTCCTCTTTGGCTGTGATGTTGTGCTGGGGGGAGAGGCAGGCCGGTATCTGGGAGGGTACCGGAGGGAGCTGGACCGCCTGGTGGCAGAGTATAGCTATTTGGATCCGGACACTTCATTTGTCCGTATTGGAAAGTGCCAGGCGGAGGCGTCGGCGTTCGGGATGGCAATCCGGGAGATAGACCGGTTCTTTGAGCGGCTATAAGGCAGGCGGGAAGCCTTCAACTGTGAAATCTCTGTGAAATGGTAGTAAAGCGGGTCTTTATCTGTTAAAATACAGAAAAGAAGGTTCACAGGAAGATTCGGATAGGAGATGGGAGCATTTATGGAAGCATGCAAGGTTCTGGTAGTTGATGATGAGGCGAGGATGCGCAAGCTGGTACGGGATTTTTTGACCGTGAAAGGTTATCAGGTGCTGGAGGCAGAAGACGGGGAGCAGGCGGTCGAGATGTTTTTTGGGCAGAAGGATATCGCCCTTTTGATTTTGGACGTGATGATGCCAAAGATGGACGGGTGGGAGGTGTGCAAGTCGATCCGGCAGTACTCCCAGGTGCCGATTATCATGCTGACGGCACGGGGGGAGGAGCGCGATGAACTGCAGGGGTTTAAGCTGGGCGTGGACGAGTACATTTCCAAACCGTTCAGCCCGAAGATCCTGGTTGCCCGGGTGGAGGCAATCCTGCGGAGGAGCCGGGGCAGCACGGAGGATACCGCCGAGGCCGGGGGGATCCGGATTGACAAGGCAGCCCACCAGGTGACGATCGACGGGAAGGTGATTGACCTAAGCTATAAGGAATTTGAACTTCTTACGTATTTCATGGAAAACCAGGGGCTGGCTCTCTCACGGGAGAAGATCCTTAATAATGTGTGGAATTATGATTATTTCGGAGATGCCAGGACGATTGACACCCATGTGAAAAAGCTGCGGAGCAAGATGGGGGAGAAGGGGGATTACATCAAAACCATCTGGGGCATGGGGTACAAATTCGAGGTGAACGAATAAAAGAGGTATGCGTAAAAGCCGGTATCAGCCAATATTTTGGGCGTTTCCGGGGGTGTGGGGATGCGCCGGGGGAGGTGGTTTCAACCAGCCCCGGTTTGTCAGAAGGTACAGGAAAGGATGTGCCTTGTCCATTATAATCCCTTACAATTTTTGCCATGAATTAGCAAGGATTATCTTTTTGTTGGCTGAAAATTAGGTGGGGTAATCGCTGAAAGCCGCATAAACACTGGGTAACTGGAAAAACAGCCATACAGATGATATTTCCGGCAACACTCACTTAGACATTGACAATATAGAAAATACATTCCAAGTAAAGATGGACGTACAAAGTTCTGGTGAATGGTTTGTGACAAGTACTGAATAAACCTTGCAATAGTTATGATTTCCTGTATATGACGGAAAAGACAGCAAAAATATGAAAAAAAGAGCCGCTTGCAAAACAGGCGGCTCTGGTGTATAATCGAATCAGAAAGGTTGATCGGACACGAGTTCCGATGTGCCCTCAGTTAAATTGATATTACAAAAGAAATAGCATCTAACTTTGGACGGTAGGGATGCTATTTCTTTTTATGATTGTCTAGGTAAGACAGAGCCGCAAAAACAACAAGCAATAATGTCAAAACTTCCATCACGCTCATGGGCACCACCCTCTTTCGTAAGACTAGAGGGCATCTATCAGAAAACCGCATCCTGCTTTCTTTTCAATTATACAATCCCATTTTAACAGGAATATACATATTTCTCAATTAAAAATAAAGAAGCTAAAGCGTGCGGGTACCCTAAAGCATCAGCCTTTGAAAATATCAGGTTTATGGCAATTCACTCTTGTATAATCCTATTTGATGTGCTAAAATAAAAATTAATTTTAAAATTTGTTTTTATTTTAGGGCGGTGGGGGTGACGTTGTGCCAAAGGTAGCTTATTCTGAGAAAGATAGAGAACGTATCAGGGATGCGCTTGTTTCAGTTGGGCTTGAACTAATGGCAAAGCAGGGAATACAGCATACAACCGTGGAACAAATATATAAAAAGGTTGGTATATCACGAACTTTCTTTTATTCTTTTTTTCCAACAAAAGAAGATTTGATTGTTGAAACGCTATACCTGCAACAACCTAAAATAATTGGGTATGTGAAAAAGCTAATGGCTGACCCTGCTTTGAGCTGGCGTGACGCTGTAAAACAATTTCTTTGCGCCTGTTGTTATGGAGAGAAAAATGGAATTGCTGTTTTAACAATTGAAGAACAGCAACTCATTTTCAAGCGTCTGTCAAAGGAAAGCTATCACGTATTCCGCCAAAAGCAATTTTGTCTTTTTGGAGAAATTTTAGAAAACTTTGGGATAAAGGCAGACACGGCAAGGATCCATTTATTTACTAATTTAAGCCTGACAGCAATGATTGTACGCAGGGCGATCCCTGATACGCTTCCTTTGTTTGTCCCTGAAGCCGCTGATGAAACAGTTGATTTTCAACTGGATGCGATTGTGGATGCCTTGGAGAAATTGAAAACAAGTTCCATGCCATGAATGATAGAATGGGAAAGTCCGTCAGAATATTATGTTTCGCTGTTATATTCAGGCGGATTTCCTTTCAGTTAAAATAAAAACAAATTTAGATTTTTGCTCTTATTTAGGAGCGCTGGTGACTAAAGATGATACAGAGCCGGAAACCTTATACGAGATTGACGGAGGGGCTGTTTCTCTATGCCTTATCCGGATTTCATATAAAGACATCTAAACATTTAGGAGGAAAAGACCATGGGATTTTTTGGCAAATTATTTAAGGGACCCGAAATTGACATGGAAAAGAGCAGCGCAAACGCAAGGAAAATGCGCACTCTATTCAATCAGGTTGTAGAAGATGGGGGCAATTATAGGCTGATTTTCGGATATACCGAGGATGTGAGCCGCTTCAATTATGGGTTTGTTCACGGGAGCAAAACAAAAATCGGAAATTTAATAGTCGGTTGGAATGAGGGCAGCCAGACGATTGTGGTTGTTCCCACGGTTCCCGATCTTTCCGGCTGTGGTGATCCGACTTACTACCGCCGTCCTGAAATTTTAAAAGCATATCGGAATAAGTACCCGACAGATGCCTTTATCATTTATCCGGACAAAAAGGGCTATATCGGCATCAATGCCTATGACTGGCTGGAAGATGAAAAACTGTATGTTTATGTGGCGCAGGATGATGAACTGGCGGCTTTTACCGATTTCTTTATGAACCGTTTTGCAAAAAAGTGAGGGGAAAGATGCCTTTGGGCGCAGCTGGCAAGTGAACAAACCGCTGATGCGATAAAAAAGGCTTTTGAAAGAAATTTTATGGGGCAACTGTTTGAGGAAGATGCTGGCATGCTTGCGGCGGCTTTGAAAGTAACCATTTCAAAGCCGCCGCCTTCCATATTGTTTCCTACTCTCCAAAGACGATATGGAGGTACCTACCAGGAAAAGCATTGTTTGTGCGGCAGTATTTGAGGGTTTATTTGAACAGGCAATGAATTACCCTATAGGATATAACATGGAGAATAAAAGCGAAGGCAGGCCGGGAGGTTTTAATAAGGCGTTGTCTAGACGGCAATTTCCTTAAATAAGCATTACGTAATGGATATTTCCTTGCACTGCCGCGTTTATGTACATACATATACCAGCGTTAGTATATAGATGCAGAAAAAAGAAGAAATAAGGGAAACCGCGCCGGAAGAAACCTTATGGGAAATTATGTAGATTATGTGAAATAGTGAAGAATAGGTGGAAATAATAGAAAATAAGTGATATAAAAGAATAGAAGTAAGAGTAAAAATGAACTACAAATTTGAGGTGACCGGATAGATGAAAAGCCCTTTGAAGAGTTCCATCCGCCACCGGATCATGCTGATTTTTGCCGGGCTGATGGCGGCAGTGCTGCTTGTGGCCTGGGCGATCAACAACTGGTGGCTGGAAAAGTATTATATTGATGAGAAGCGCAAGGAGATGGAGGCTGCTTACCTTGACATCGACACCCTTGTGCAGGAAAAAGCTGGCGATACGTCCAGCATTAGCGAGGTGATTGCAAAGGAACTACAGAGTGAGTGGGAGGCAAGGGAAAATGCGGACGAGGATAGCTACGGTGCCAATAATGAGGCAAAGGAACGTACCTTGCTGGGATTGATCCGCGATTATGGGGATAAGAATAATATCAATATGGTGCTGATTGACAGCAATACCGGCACGACCGTGCTGGGAGACGGGAGGGATAGTGACTACCTGGTACAGAAAGTACAAAAATACGTGCTGGGGGTCGGCAGGCGGCATGGGGTTATCCTAAAAAAACATGAGAATTATATGATAGAGACCAATTTTGATTTCCGTTCCCATTCGAGTTACATGGAAAGCTGGGGGTTTCTGTCAGACAACCAGACCCTGTTTATCATGTCCATGCCCTTGGCCAGCATCCGGGAAAGCGTAGCCCTGACGAACCGTTTCACGACATATGTCGGGCTGGTGGCACTGGTATTCGGCTGTATCCTGATGTATTTTGTCACCAACCAGGTGACGAAACCTCTGATGCATTTGGCGGCGCTGTCAGAAAGGATGTCGGAACTGGATTTTGACATTAAATATGAAGGGGCTTCCCGGGATGAGATCGGTGTGCTGGGACGCAGTATGAATACCTTGTCGGACAAGCTTAAGGAAACTATCGGTGCCCTGAGACAGGCGAACTGGCAGCTTCAGCATGATATTGAAGAAAAAATCCAGATCGACGAGATGAGGAAGGAATTTATTGCCAATGTGTCCCATGAACTAAAAACCCCGATTGCGCTGATCCAAGGCTACGCTGAGGGGCTGGGGGAGGGGATGTGCGAGGATAAAGAGAGCAGGGATTATTACTGCGAGGTGATTATGGATGAGGCCGGGAAGATGAACCAGATGGTAAAGCAGCTGCTTACATTGAGTGCACTGGAATTTGGCAGCGATACACCGGTGCCGGAACGATTTGACATCCATGAACTGATCCATGACCTTTTAAATTCTGCTCGGATCCTCTTAGAGCAAAAGGAAGCAAAGGTAGCCTGGGAAGCAGGCGGGCCATTGTATGTGATGGCAGATGAGTTTAAGATTGAAGAGGTTGTGACCAATTTCCTGAACAATGCCATGAACCATCTGTCCGGCGAGAGGATAATCCGTATCCGCACAGAATGCGGGCAGGATATTGTGAAGGTGATGGTCTACAATACCGGGAAGGCAATCCCCGAGGAGGACATCCCCAATTTGTGGACGAAATTTTATAAGGTAGACAAGGCGCGCACCCGGTCATACGGGGGCAGCGGGATCGGGCTTTCTATCGTGAAGGCAATCATGGATGCCCACCATCAGAACTGCGGGGTGGAAAATGTAGAAGGGGGCGTGGAGTTCTGGTTTACGGTGGAGAGAGCCAGGGATATAGAATAGAAGACAACAATTCCGCTTTGTATTGACGTGAAACGAAGGCAGACGATATCATGGATAATCATGGAAAAGTCTGCCTTTTTGTTGTAAAAAACGGGAAAATACTTATTATGTGTGTTTTAGAGGCCTGGCCATGGGAGAGATGCATGAGCCAGGCCGTTTTCCTTTTTCAGTAAATATTATCTTTGACAGACAGGGGAGACAGCATATCCCTTGTCCATGGAAGATCCTTGGGCAGGCCGGAAAAGACAAAGGAGGTCCGGGAATGAAGAATTCATATGGTTATGTGCGGGTCAGCACAAGGGAACAGAATGAGAGCAGGCAGATGCTGGCACTTGGCGAGGCACAGGTACCTGCAAAAAATATTTATATGGACAAGCAGTCTGGCAAAGATTTCAGGCGGCCGATGTACCATCGCTTATTAAAAAAACTAAAACCGGATGACCTTTTGTACATCAAGAGCATTGACCGGCTGGGCAGGAATTACCGCGAGATCCTGGAGCAGTGGCAGCTGCTGACGAAAGAAAAAAAGGTGGATATTATTGTGCTGGACATGCCGCTTTTGGATACGCGCCGGGGAAAAGACCTGATGGGGACATTTTTGAGCGATATCGTGCTGCAGGTTCTGTCCTTTGCGGCAGAAAACGAACGGGAGAACATCCGGCAGCGCCAGAAGGAAGGGATTGAGGCGGCAAAGCAGCGGGGCGTGCGTTTCGGCAGGCCCCAGGCACCGCTTCCGGATAACTTCGGGATGGTCAGCAGGCGCTGGTACCAGGGGGAGATATCCGGGCAGGAAGCTGCCAGGCTGTGCAATATGCCCACAACATCGTTTTACCGAAAGGCAGGGAAAAGGGGGGAAGGCGGGTGATCCCGTTATAAAATTGGGGACAGCAATTTTAATGTACCGGGATTGCAGCGTGGCCATTTGGCGGAGAGAAAACGGCTGAATATTTGCAGGATCGGCTTGTTTTGTGAAGACAAAAAGGGATTCCCAAAATGTGTACTTTTTGGGAATCCCTTTCTTGCTTCAAGCCAAGCTATATTCTAATATATTATCGTCAAAATTTCAATATACTTAACCTTTTTTTCTATGGATTTTTACCCAGGATCTTCCAATGCCAAAAAGTACACATTTTGGGAATTTGTATTAGTGGGAACCAGGTACATGTGCATGCAGCAGGGCATAGGAATGGATTCCAGGCAGAGCCGGAAAGAAGGGACATGCCGCCAGAAACGATATGTAAGATTGTCCGGCAGCACAACAAAGTACCGGTTCCCGATGAGGACATGGGTAAATTGCTGGAGATCGCAAAGGACTACACCAAGGTAAAGAATTACGTTTACCAGCGTTATGGCGGTATCCGTAGCCTCCCAAAACTCTATCCTGGTTATACTGTCCAGAATGAGATGACCCGCAGCGGGCTGCGGGAGAGCCTGGGGCTGCCTTCTGTATACTTTTATCTTGCAATATTTGATGCATTGGGAGATATCAAAAGCCAATGGGCGGGAACAAAAGCAGCCGTCCTCAGGGCGATTGACTGTAACGAAAGCCTGGATGAAGAAGAAAAGCATTTCCTTCGTTATATTTTGAAGGTGAGCCAGGCATTAGAGGCAGTGCTGGACTTCTCATCGCCGCAGCTTCCAGGGAAGCTTAAGCAGCAGTATGACCAGTTATCTGCGGCAGTGGATATACATAAGGCAGAGAATTACCTGCGGAGGCAGATAAGGAAGCACCATGCCAAGCCTCATACTGACCAGGCAGACCGGTTTTCTGTTTCTATGAAAGCCTACCGCTATGGTGACCACGGGATTTACATTGCTGCAAAGGAAAAAAGAAAGCGGATTTTCATCCCGCTTACGGATGCAAACTGCTATACAAGGCAGATTTCACTCCATCTATATCCGGAGGAAAACCGCTTGGAACTGAGGATCCCCATAGATGTGGCAGCGAAAAAGCATCCGGATTATGAACGGTGTGTGGGGATATCTTTGGGGATGGAGGCCATGATTACTACCGATGAGGGACACCGTTACGGGGAGGAATTGGGAAAGTACCAAAGCCGCCTTTCTGGATGGATCCGGGAGCAAAACACGATCTACAACAAGAACAGGGACGCTAATCCCGGAAGAAAAAAGTACTATGCCAACAAACAGCGGTTGGAGGAGCAGCTTCACGGCTACATCAACCAAGAACTGAACCGTTTTCTGAGAGAAGAAAGGCCGGCTGTGGTTTACCTGCCCAGGCTTGCGCGGCCAAACGGGGTCAGTAGGATTAAGAAAGTCAATTATAGCATGTCTATGTGGCAGCGGGGATATATCCGTGAGAGGCTAACCCTGAAATGCCGTGAGCAGTCTGTGGAATTAGCAGAGGTGCCGGGAAAAGGCATCAGCAGGGAGTGCAGCAGCTGCGGGGCTCAGGGGAGCCGGAAAGAAGGAAGGTTTCTCTGCCCCCAGTGCGGATATGCCGGGGACGGGGGAGAAAACACGGCGCGGAATGCGAAGAAGCGGGGGACTACAGGTGCCGCTGGCATTTAGATTTTTCAGAATCATTGTTTGCTAAGATAAAGCAGGTCATAAGAGCAAGGATCCGGATAAATAGAGGCAGATTGTCTTTATTTCACCAAGAGGACCGGGTGATTGTTCCTGATATAAAACAGAAAGAGGGGCAGGCTGTCCCTTACGGCATTAGAAGGCGGATGGAAGATGTCCGCGTATTGGGTATGCCAAGACCTCGTGAACATGGCCTTTTGGGCTGTGAGGTAGCGGGGAGCGAAGCAGGGGTACCTGCATCACCGGGAAAGGTGACCAATATTCCTTATTATTCTGCAATGTTCCAAGAGCATTATAAATATTTTGGCGATTGGAAGGGTTGCAGGGAAAATGAAGCAGGGAGGCCGGAGAAGCATGAAAAAAGCACAAAAAGAACAAGCAGAAAATATTATCCGGCTTTTAGGCCGTGTCCACGAGGGAATCAGAAAAGCCGTGGAGAAAGGGCAGTATGGCAGCGCCATGGAACTGCTGTCACAGTGCCAGGAAAGCGCCATCGAACTGGGAGAGACTATTGAAGCCATCGAGGGTGAGGGCTTTGTGACGGTGCCATATCTGGAGAATTATTGTGAGGCAGTGTACCAGGCTTATACATTGCTTGGCCAGTCACAGGGAGGAGTGAACGCCTCCCGGGTGTATAAAAGCCTGCGCAAAGCCCTGGTCCCGGCAGAGAACAGTGTGAAAAATGATATCAAAATCCGGACGGAAGCGGTATTCCTTCCTTATAAAGCGTCTATGTGGGATTCCTTGGAAAGCGTCTGGAAAGCCGCGGATGAGGACCCGGATTGTGATGCCTATGTGGTACCGATTCCGTATTATGATAAAAACCCGGATGGGAGTTTTAAGGAGATGCACTATGAAGGGGATCAATACCCGGAGTATGTGCCGGTGACATGGTACGAAGATTATGATTTTGCTGAGCGCCAGCCGGATATGATATTTATCCATAATCCATATGATGAATGCAACTATGTGACTAGCGTGCATCCGTTTTTTTATGCAAAGAATTTGAAGCAGTTTACGGAAAAGTTAGTATATATACCTTATTTTATACTTGGTGAGCCGGATTTGGAGAATGAGGAATCGATCAGAGGGATGGCTCATTTTTGTACTGTGCCTGGGGTGATCTATGCGGATAAGGTGATTGTGCAGTCGGAGGCGATGCGGCAGGCTTATGTTAGGGTGATGGTGGAGTTTACGGCAGGAAGAATGAATGGTGAAACAGGAATACATTCAGACGGAACTTTGGGAGGAACAGGCCTTAGCTTGGATGGAGCAAGCCCGAATAGTTTGGGCTCGAATAGAAATGGATCATTCGGAGATCCAGGGATAAGGGCGAAGGAAGAAGCAAACAGAAGATATTGGGAAGATAAGATCCTGGGGTTAGGGTCTCCGAAGGTGGACAAAGTTCTGAATACGAAAAAGGAAGAACTTGAGATTCCCCAAGAGTGGCTGAAGGTGATTGAAAAACCGGATGGAAGCTGGAAGAAGATTATTTTTTATAATACCAGTGTGACGGCATTGCTGGAGCATGGAGAGAAGATGCTCAAAAAGATGCGGGATGTGTTTGGGGTGTTTGAGGAGAACCGGGATGAGGTGGCGTTGCTATGGCGGCCGCATCCTCTTATTAAGGCGACGATTGAGAGCATGAGGCCGGAACTGTGGGAAAAGTATGAGGGAATAGTCAGGGAGTATAAGGATGCCGGGTGGGGGATATATGATGATACGGCGGAACTGGATCGGGCGATTGGGATGTCGGATGCTTATTATGGGGATCCTAGTTCGGTGGTGGGATTGTGCCAAGAGATTGGAAAATTAGTGATGTATCAGCACGTAGATACGGTTGGTTTGAAAGATTCTAGTAAGACTCCAATTTTTCTTTGGACTAATGGTTCTATTGAAACAGATGGAAATGAAGTATGGTTTGTTTCTTTTTTTTATAATTTTTTATGCAAATTCAATTTGAAAACAAAAAGGTTAGAAGAAATAATAGAACTTCCGCAAAATATTATAAAACACGGTTCGTTTTATAATATTGCAAAAGTAGAAGATAGTATTATAACAATTCCTGCAAGGGGAGAAAGGATATATACATATAATTGTAAAGAGAAAAAAATTTCAATTACGGAATTTGATAATTTAAATTGTAATAATGAGCGATTCCAGGCATATACAATTTGGGGAAATTATATATATATGTTTCCGATTAGCTATCCTTACATTATTAAATTTGATTTAAAAACCAAAAAAATTGAATACATAAAAAATGATATGGTTTTAGAGTTATCTAATAATGGTTTTCCAATATTTAGATTACAGCGAACAGAGTATGAAAATATAGTTTATTTATTAGTGTATAATAGCAATATTATTTTTGAATTTGACATGAAGACCGATATAGGAAGATATTTTAAAATAGGAAATGAAGAGAATCAGTATGTATCAATTGTTGGATTAGATAATGAAAAATTAATTTTGTTGGAAAAACAAGGAGGCATTGTAATAGCAGATAGAACAAAGATGGATAAAAGTGATGAGGATCCTATAGTTTCGTACTTTAAATATAGAAAAATGAAAGTGTCAGAATGTGTAAGGTGTGGAAATTATTTATATATTTTTCCTGAATCTATAGAACAAGAGATAAATAAAGTTAATTTAAGGACATTTGAAATAGAAAAAGCATGTTTTAGCGATTTAATATGCAAAAAGGGAGTAACAGATAGTAAATGGTGGGCATATAATACATTTTCAAATCCTATATGCATAAACAATTGCATATACGTTATGAATATTTTGGAAGAAATTTTATATGAAATTTGTGTAGAAACGAATGAAGTAAAAGGATATTTAGTGGAAACAAAAATAGAGAATAGAATGCTTTTTAATATGATAACTAAAACAGAGGAGTTTAAAAGGGGGATTATTTCTGAAAAAAATGAAAACATGAGAATTGTTTTTTTGAACTTAAAAAAACCATATAGGGACGTAGGATGTGAGAAGTATGATAGAGGATATAAAATATTCCTAAAAATAAAAAGTGGTGAAAATTATGCAAGTAGTTAAATATGCATTTCAGCAACATGGAGATGAACGTGGAATGTTAGTAGCATTAGAGGAACATAAGGATATTCCTTTTAACATTAAGCGAGTATATTACATGTATGATACAGGGAAAGATGTTCGCAGAGGATTTCATGCACATAAAAATTTAGAACAGATTTTAGTATGTATACATGGATCATGTAAAGTTTTATTAGATAATGGGAAGGAAAGTAAAATAGTATCCTTAGAAAAACCATACGAAGGATTATATATACCACATAATATGTGGCGTGAAATGTATGACTTTTCATCTGGTGCAGTATTATTAGTTTTAGCATCAGAAATATACGAAGAGGGAGATTATATTAGGGACTATAATGAATTTAAATATTTTATAGGACAGAAAACAGAAAAATTATGAATATTCCTTTTACATCTTTTCAATATATGCATGATGAAATAAGTAGTGAAATATTGTCAGCTGTGAATGAGGTTATTAAATCCAATTGGTTTATAAAAGGCAGAAAAAGTGAAGCATTTGAAAAAGAATTTGCAGAGTATTGCGGTGTGAGATTTTGTGTAGGATGTGGGAATGGATTAGATGCAATATATCTTTTACTAAAAGCATATAATGTAAAAAACGGAGATGAAGTAATCATTCCTGCTAATACATTTATTGCAACAGCACTTGCAGTAACTTATGTAGGAGCAATGCCTGTATTTGTAGAACCGACAATAGATTACTATACTATTAATGTTAAAAAAATTGAAGAAAAAATAACTAAAAAAACAAAAGCAATTATACCTGTCCACTTGTATGGACAAGCTGCTGATATGGATGAGATAAATCAACTTGCCCAAAAATATAATCTCATTGTCATTGAAGATGCAGCACAAGCACACGGTGCAGTATACAAAGGCAGGAAGGTAGGAAGTATAGGAAATGCAGCGGCATTTAGCTTTTATCCTGGAAAAAATTTAGGTGCAATGGGAGATGCTGGGGCTATTACAACAAATGATGAAGAGATAGCAAGAAGAGTACGTGTATTATCGAATTACGGATCTGATTATAAATACCATCATATTTATCAAGGAAATAATTCGAGATTAGATGAGATACAAGCAGCAATTTTGTCAGTTAAATTAAAAAAATTGGATAATTGGAATCAATATAGACAAAAGGTTGCTGAAAAATATTTAAATGGCATAGTAAATTTAAAACTTAATAAACCCCAAATTGCTATGGATAGAAATCATGTATGGCATATTTTAGCATTAAGAATTAAAAATAGAGATGATTTTATAAATTATTTAAGGAATAGCGGAATAGTAACAATGATTCATTATCCGATTCCTATCTATTTGCAGGAAGCATATAAAAACATGTTCATTGATCAAAATACGTATCCTATATCAAAGGAAATTGCAGATACAGAAGTAAGTATCCCGATGTACTACGGAATAAAAGATGAGCAAATAGATTATGTGATTGATGTAATTAATTCATTTTGAAAAGTATTTATAGAATTATGGTGGGGAACATGATCATTTGTATTGCCGGAAAAAATAATATTGCAGTTGATGTCATGGAATATTTGGTTAATTATCTTAGGATAATTGACCGTACAGATATAAAAATTGTTTCTGTATATAATAAAAATGAAACGGGGAAGAATTTGTGGCAAAAGTCATTTAAATTTTATTGTGATAGACAAAATATACAATCTTGTAAATTGCAAGATTTATATGACAAAAAAGATCTAATATTTTTATCATTAGAATATGACAAAATAATCAACCCTGGTAATTTTGTATCAGACAAACTGTTTAATATACATTTTTCATTGCTTCCTAAATATAAAGGATGTTTTACTTCTGTATGGCCGTTATTGAATGATGAAAAAGAGACAGGAGTAACATTTCATTATATAGACTTTGGCATAGATACTGGGAAGATAGTAGCACAAAAGAAGATTCCTATTGAAGAAGACGATACAGCCTTTAGCCTATATCAAAAATATATTGATGCTGGTACAGAAATAGTAAAATATTATATACCTTTATTGATTAATGGGAGGGTGCCTGTTGGAACTAAGCAAACTGCAAAATTATCCTCTTATTATTCCTCTAATACATTATTTTTTGATAGTTTACATGTTAATTGCTGTCAAACAGCATATCAAATTAGAAATCAGATCAGAGCATTTTCATTTAGGCCATACCAGTTTATGACTTTTAAAAACTATAATATACATTCATGTAAGATAACTGACGAAATTTCAGAATGTAAACCGGGAGAAATTTTGTATAGTGATAAATATGGATTTGAAATATCAACAATTGATTATAATGTGTTTTTGTATATTGATCAATTGCAATACTTATTGAAACAAATTGAAAGGGGAAACAATGTAATTGCAAAAGAAATTATTGAGAATAATCGTGCATACATAAACGAAAAAGACAATAATGGAAGAGATCCATTAATTGTGGCAGTTTATTATAATAATTTAGAAATGGCTCAATATTTATTCAAGTATGGTGCCAATATTGATACGATAGATTACGACGGAAGAAATTTGCTGATGTATGCTAAAGATTGTTATGTAGAAACAGGAGAGACACAAATGTTTGAATTGATTTTACGTATGGGTATAGATAGCAAAAAAAAGGATTATAACGGAATTAGTTTAGTAGAAGAATGTTGTTTAAATGGGATTTACCGAATAGGAAAATATATTATGTCTGAAAAATGAGGGTAGATTTCTGTTCCTTATTTGAAGATTGTAAAAACAATTTGTGAAAGCAGCAAATTTGTGGAGGAATAATATGTCATTGGTTTCTATTGGGTTATTAACTTATAATCATGAAAAATATATTGCTGATGCTTTGGAAGGAATACTTTCCCAAAATTATAGACCAATAGAATTAATAATTTTAGATGATGCTTCTATTGATGATACGCCGTTAATTATTCAAAAGTATATGAAACGGTTGAAAGAGAAATTAGTAAGAGTGATATTTATTCAGAACAAAGAGAATGTTGGAAATATTCCATGTAATTTTAATCGCTTAATAAGAGAGAGCAAAGGAGATTTTTATTATTCGATCTCAGGGGACGATGTACTTTTGCCACAAAGTATTAATTTGTTATGGGAAACCTTAAAAAAATATCCTGAATGTATAATGGTTCATGCTAATATGGTAAAAATACCGGATTCGTACCATTTTGGGGACGAAATTAATATGAATGAAACTGTTTGGAAAAATAAGAAAAGCCAAATTGAAACTGATAATTTTTTTTATAGGTTAATGTACCGAAATTATATATTAGCACCAACAGTGATGCGATGCAAAAAAACATTTTATAAATATGGATATCATGATGAAAGCATTGCTTATGAGGATTATGAATATTGGCTGAGAATTAGTCAAAATGAAAAGATATATTATTTAGACAGAACTACGGTTTTATATAGAAAATCTGAAACATCAATGACAAATTTTTCTGGAAATAATTATAAGTTACAAGTTGCAATGGATGCGGTTTTTCTAACCCTAAAAAAGTATGTTCAATATCTGAATATATCTGAACAGAAGGAATGTTGGAGGAAATATTTTGCTGATTTTATTCAATTGTGTCAACATAATCAATATTATGATGGATTAAAAAGTTTAGAAAAGAAAATGAATAAAATAGGGATATTGCTTGATGAACCTCAGGCCAATAAAGATTATTTGTTGGAAATAAGGCGGAAAGAATGTGAATTATTAGCAATTTGGAAGGAATCGAAAGTTATCACTCATATAATTGAACAATATTTGGAAAATAAAAATATTTATCATGTTGCAATATATGGGTATTCAAAACTAGGAGTTATGTTATGTGATGAATTGCTAAACAGTAAAGTTAATGTTGACTATATTATAGATCGAAAAGGTAGAATGCTGGAATGCTCATTAAAGGTTTACACATTGGAAGATTCTTTACCACCAATAGATGCAATTATTGTTGCACCAATAGGATTGTATGAAGAAATCAAATATATTTTGAGACAGAAAATTAGTACAGAAATTGTGGATGTGCATTATTTGATAAAAGAAGCTGTAAAAAACTAAGCTATTCTGTTATTGATTGAATAATTAATATATATCTGTTTCTGGTTAAGTTAAGTTGGAGGCTTTATGGATATAATACTATTTGGTGCAGGTGAAGAATGTAAAAAGGCATTACCGTTTTTGGAAGAGAAATACTCTGTTATGTTTTTAGCAGACAGTGATGTAAGTAAGTATGGAAGTAAAATAGGAGATTATGAAGTTGGATCTTTAGAGAGAGGAAAAAGGAATAATTATAATATTGTCATTACTTCAACAAGATATAGTTTTGAGATAAGTAGGCAGCTTCAACAACAGGGAATCGATCAGAATAAGATTTATTTTCTTCGGAAGTTATATACTGATAATATCGGGAAATATGAGGTTTGCCCTATAAATGAAGAACACATGAAGCATTTGGAAGATCCACTTGTTAATTTTGATCTATATCATAAAGAAGAATGCAAATCAGACAAAAAGAAGGTATTGGTATTTTGTACCTTTTTTTCAACATATACAAAACAACTTATTGAAAATATGTCGAGGCAATGCTGTGATATAGAATTTAGTTTAATAACAAGAGTAAAGGAATATAAGGAAAAAATTGTTTCGGATAAATTAGAGCATATCTATTATTTTCAAACATTGGAAGAACTGAAGACAATTTTAATACAATTGCCATTGTATGATGCTATGCAGTTGCTTTGGATAGAATGGGAATGGGCATATTTTTATAGGATATTAAAAAGAAAAACACGAAGGTTGAATTTAAATGTGGGGGGGAGTGATTTTTATCGTGCAGGAGAAGATGAAAGGAAATTTAAACAAAATCTTATTATGTGTGCAGATATTATAACGGCTGAAACAGCAAAGACAGTACAGGAATTTGGAGATTATTATGGAGAAAAAATAAGGAAGAAGACACATCTTTTGCCTTTTGGAATAGAAGTATTAGAATGGATAGATCATATTGAAAATATCCCTAAAAATAGGATAAAAGAGAAGTATCATATTCCTTTAGGGAAAATTGTTGTTACATGTGGCCATAATGCTATACAACAACACCAGCATTTAAAAATAATAGATGCAATAGAAAAAATACCAAATGACATAAAGGAACAGATAATACTTGTATTTCCTATGACATATCCTAATGGGGCAGATCATTATATTGAGATAGTTGATGAAAGGCTAAAAAGAACTGGGTTGAACTATGTGATTTTAACAAAATATATGGATTATGAAGGGATGGCAGAATATGCTTCTATATCTGACATTATGATTCATGTCCAAACGACAGATCAGCTTAGTTCAACCATGTTAGAAGAAATGTATGCTGGGGCTGTTGTAATAGCAGGAAAGTGGCTCCCATACCAATCTTTATATGAAATGGGAATGTTTTTTCTTAATGTTGATGAGGTATTGGATATAACAATAGTTTTGCAAAAAATCATTGCAGATATGGAATTGTATCAAAAAAGGTGTAGGGAAAATAAAGAAAAAGTGCGAAAACACTCTTCATGGAATGAACTTTTTTCAAAATGGCATGATTTATGGGTTTGAATATAAGAACAGATAAAAAATAATATATCAAATAACAGGAGCAAAGATGATAGATTTTAATTATTGGAATGAGTTTGAATATAGCAAATTGAAATTGATTTTAAATAAAGAAAAAATAGATTCTATTCTTGATGTTCGTAATGGTGTAAAAAAGATGGATGAGTATTTTCCGATAAGTGCAGAAGTACATTTAACTGATTATTGCAATCTTAACTGTGAATGGTGTACAGATAAGAATTTGAGGAAAAACAAAGGAACATTAGATTTGAAAATAATAGAAAAGCTGTTCTTAGAATTTGGCCATCAAGGGACAGGTGTTACTTTAGAGGGTGGAGGAGAACCGACATTACATCCCTATTTTAAAGAGGTGCTTGAATTGGGAAAAAAAGCTAATGTTGAAATGGGGTTAATATCAAATGGTACAGAGGATATTTCTGATTGCATTGGTATGCTGAATTGGGTCAGAATATCATTGGATTCCAGCACACGGTCTGAGTATCAAAAAGAAAAGGGTAAAGACTATTTTAGTAATGTCCTTAAGAATATGGAAAAAATGTCTAAGGCAAGGGATCCCCAAAAAACTTTTATTGGTGTAGGATATGTACTAACAGTAAGAAATCAAAGTGATTTAAAAGAACTGGTTAAGCAATTAGACAATATAGGTGTTGATTATATATATTTCAGACCTGTAGAAGAGGCAGAGAATATTATGCCTTCTTTGGAGCAATTGCTAGATTTACGAAGACAGTTAGCAGAATGGACAACAAATAAAAGGATTAAATATATGTTAGTTGTTAATGATAGAATAGTTGATAAAAATGCCGGTTTACCATGTTTTGCGCATTCTTTGACATCAATAATTCATGCTAATGGAGAAGTGGTATTATGCGAAAAGAGAAGAAAAGATGGGATTATTATTGGAAATTTGTATGAACATAGTTTCAAAGAAATTTGGAGTTCCTCAAATCGTGAGCAAGCAAGCCAAAAACTTTTAAATGCAGAATGCCAGGATCAATGTAGTGCATGTAGAATTACAGGATTTAATATAATATTAGAACAATTAAGAAATGTACATACAAGAAGGTTTATTTAAATAGAGATTAACTATTAAAAGTTAAGATTTAAGATAAGATTTTTCTGGTTGAATTGCTGAAATGTATTTTCAGATAAATTTGCACCATGATTTTTCAATTATATAAATTAGATGCACAAGTTTCTTCATGATATAAGATAAGGAAGTCGTGTTTATCCTTGGCGATATCAATTCCAACGCAGGCTATAAAAGATTTCCAATGTAAAGCGTTTGATACTGTTTAAGATTACTGGCACTCTCTGCGATTGTAACCTTATTATAAATAAAGCGTCATGCGGCATCTAACTGATTAACAACTATACAGAGAGGCTGTGGTTGAAACAGTATAGCATCTATCCCTGGAGAGGGATTTATAAATACTACTATTGAATAATACGAGGTAAATAAAATGATATTACCATTTGAATCAGAATATAAGGAAAGATATTATCAATTGTTAGATAAAGTATTTGAATCAAATTTTTGGTCAGACGGTAGAATGACAAAGATATTTGAGGAAAAGTTTGAAGAGTTTACACATCTCTTTTCTTGTGCTGTATCAAGTGGCGGGACAGGACTTTTGTCTATATTGGAATATGTAGATGTAAGAGGGAAAGAGGTTATTGTGCCAGCAAATACCTTTTGGGCTACTGCATTAGCAGCAAAAAAAGCAGGGGCAAAAGTAGTATATGTGGATTGTAACAGACAGGATCTTTGTATGAGTTACAATGATATGGTAAGTAAAGTTACTTCTGATACAAAAGCTATAATTGTGGTTCACATTGGTGGGCATATAGCATTTGAAATCGAGAAGATTGCAGAATTTTGTGAGGCACATAATATTGCATTGATTGAGGACTGTGCACATGCCCATGGAGCAGAATGGAATGGTAAAAATGCAGGAAGTTGGGGATTGGCAGGGAGTTATAGCTTTTATGCTACAAAAACTATGCCGCTGGGGGAAGGAGGAATGGTTGTTTCTAAGAATAAAGAATTAATTACATGGATAAAAAAATTTCGCAATTATGGAAAAGAAGTGATTCAAGGGAATGTTGTCACTTATCCAATAAAGGAAGGGTTTAATTATAGAATAAATGAAGTTACTGCTGCTCTTGGCATTGTCCAAATAGAACGACTTCCAATGATTTTAGAATGGAAACGGAAACTTGCAAAAAAATTAGACAATATTTTTGATAATAGGGTGTTCCTTCCAGAAGGTATGGTATCGGGATATTATAAATATATTATTTTTGATACAGAACTGAGTGAAGAAACAGGAAAGGTATTTAATTATACTGATTTCGGCAACGAAATAGAAGGAATAGATGTGGACTTGCCAAATAGCTATTGGGTAGCAAAACATCATAAATGTGTACCTATTTATTATGGATGGGATAAAGCCGGGCTTCCAGCGGAAGAAATTAAGAGATATTTGCTTGGATAAATGCAAGAATTAGTTAAGAGAATAGTTATTATAGAAGAATATGTTTTTACAGAATTCGACAGAAAGGTGGAAGCTTAAATGGATCGATGCTTGCTTTGGGGGGGAGGTAATGGGTATGAAGAAATTATTAATCAGATTGTGTTTGAAATAGCGAAAGGTAATATTGAAATTGTGGCAATAATATCAGATGCAGATTCACGATATTTAAAAAATAAGGATGGCTTTTTCATATTGAAAAAGGAAATGATACATACATTGGATTTTGACTATTTGATTATTACTAGCACAAAATATTTTGAGGAAATAAAGAAAGAAGCCATTTCGGCGGGAATAGAGCAGGACAGAATTATTTATGGAAATATATTTAAAATGCCTTTATTTGATTGGGAAAGATATATATCATTAGTAAAAAATCCGGTTAGTATTTTATCTGATGATTGTTGGGGAGGATATGTGTATCACAAGCTACATCTTCCGTTTTCATCACCTTGTATCAATATATCGTGGGATAAAGAGGATTATATAAGGTTTGTCCAAAATCCTTTATATTATTTTGACTTGCCGCTAGAAATGGAAAGGGAAGGCGATATCAGAAAGAATTTATATCCAATAGGAAGACTTGGAGAAGATGATAAAAAGGTTACCATGAATTTTGTCCATGCAGTAACGTTCCAACAAGCTAAAGTTATGTGGAATAGACGGAAGAAACGTGTGAATAGAGAACGGATATTTATAAAATTTGCTTTTCCGGCCTATATAGAAAATAGCAGTTGGTTATTGGAACAATTTAATAAAATTACTTTTCCTAAAATAGCTTTTTTTTCGGGAGAAACAAATATAAAGGATGTTATATATTCACCAAGATTTGAGTGGTTTGTGAATCAGAGTGAGAGGGCAGAGACATTAATATTCAGCGATTATGTAAGGAATTTAGATTATTTATTTAAAGACATTGATATTTTGAAATTATTGAATAACGAAGAAAATTATATCCGTTTTATGTAATGTCGCAAGGTTTAGTGAGATTCCTATAAATAGGTTCATCTAGAGAATCAGATAGAGATATGGTTTGGGGGTATAAGTATTCGATGAGTATACCGGAAGAATTAATAGATGCATATGCAAAGGAAACAGAAATAGCAGTTTGCAAGTTTAATATGATGGGAAGATTATTGGATAGCAACTACGTTAAAACCCGGGTGGAATTGCTGAAAAGTTCCGAATTATATATTTATGGAGGCGGCTATTTAGGAATCCAGCTATACCGGTCAATTAACAATTTAGTAAGAATCCCTTCCATAATAGATCAGGGGAGAAAACTGTCAGTGGATATTGGGGATATTCCGGTTATTGATGTACCAGAACTTGAAAGGGTATACAAGGGACAGAAAATAATTGTCACACCAATAGCCTTTTTTCAAGAAATTAGAAAAGAACTGCTTCCATTCGTAGCAGAAAAAGAGATCGTGTTTTTAGGAGAATTTTTGGGGGGTTTCATATAGTGTTATATATTACCTATGTGGATTTATATGATAAATCAAATTATGGTGTGAGCAAAAAGGTTATGTCGCAGATAGCTTTCTTTGAGAAATGCTTTGGGAGAGTTTACTATACCACCTGTAGGGGACAGATGATTTATTTGATGGAGGGAAAGCGGGTTGTCGATAAAGGGCTGGCAATTACACGGGCAATGTGCACCGCAGTTATTGAGGGATGGCTGGATAAATATAGGGTACAAAGAAGCTATATTAGGTACTATTTTGCAGATAAATGGTTTCTCGAACTTTTAAAAGTTCAAAAGGAAAAGGGAATACAATCAGTATTAGAAATTCCGACATATCCTTATGATGGGGAACTGGCAGAAGGCAGGCTCAAGAAAGAAGATAACTATTATAGGAGGCAGTTATGCCAATATATAGAATGGGTAGCGACAAATTCTGGACATGCAAGTATATGGGGGATGCTATGCATCCCATTGTTAAATGGTGTGGATATGGAGGCAAACCCATTATGTCTTAATAAAAACAAGACGCAGAAAATAGTTCTGATTGGTGTGAGCAGCATGGCAAGATGGCATGGGTATGAGAGGCTGCTGAAAGGTATTTTTAATTATTATGCAAATGGGGGGGAGCGGGATTTCCTTTTCAAGATAGTGGGGGAAGGACCAGAATCTGGGAAGTACCAGAAGCTGGTTGCCGAGTACGGGCTTGAATCAAGAGTAGAGTTTTGTGGGCTGCTAAGAGGTGAAGCTTTAGATAAGCAATATGAACAGGCAGATATAGCTGTTAGTTCGTTGGGGCTATATAAGACAGGGATTCAGGCAGTGACCCCTATAAAGGGAGCCGAGTATTGTGCGAGGGGAATCCCGTTCATATGTGGTTACTATGACATGCGTTTTCCAGAAGGGGCAGATTACATTATGGCGGTTCCAAACAATCCGGAACCAATAAATATGCATAAGGTGATTTCTTTTTATGAAAACATTGTGATTCAGAATGGATATCAGGAAAGAATGAGGAATTATGCCTTGGAACATTTCACATGGGAAGGCATAATGGCACCGATAGTACAGAAATTAAAATGATTTTAGGGGAAATCAATATGGTTAATGTGATTGGACTTGGATATATTGGGCTTCCAACAGCGTTGATGTTGTCATCACATGGGATAGAAGTAGTTGGGACGGATTATAATGAAGACTTGGTGGCAAGATTGAATAGAGGGGAAACCACATTCAAGGAAAAAGGATTAGATAAGCTTTTTTCTTCTGCTATAGAAGCTGGAATTCGATTTTCATCAGAATACCAGGTAACAGATATCTATATTGTATCGGTACCTACCCCATATGATAGTACTAGTAAGAAGGTGAATGCCCAATATGTAAGAGAGGCAGTAGGACATATACTGGAAATCTGTTTAAAGAATTCAGTGATTGTAATAGAATCCACAATTTCCCCAGGGACAATTGAAAGGCAAATCCGTCCAATAGCAGAAAAAATAGGATTTGTGGTCGGTCAGGACATACATTTTGCCCATGCTCCAGAGAGAATAATCCCAGGCAATATGATATATGAACTTTTATATAACAATAGAACTATTGGGGTTGACGACTGGGAGGTTGGCGAGAGGATAAAGGAATTGTATGCTTCTTTTTGTGAAGGAGAGATCATTATTACAGATATCCGTACGGCTGAGATGACAAAGGTGGTTGAAAATACATTTCGGGACATTAACATTGCATATGCAAACGAACTCGCTAAAATTTGCCGATCAGATAATATGGATGTATACGAAATAATCCGTATAGCAAACAAACATCCACGGGTGAATATTCTTTCGCCGGGTCCGGGGGTAGGGGGGCATTGCATTTCAGTGGATCCATGGTTTTTAGTGGGTGATTATCCTGGGTTGGCTAATATAATTCTGGCGGCTAGAAGGATTAATGATTCAATGCCAGAGTTCGTTCTGGAAAGAGTTTATGACATTATGAAAGAGAATGGTATGTCAGATGTCAGCCGCGTGGGACTTTATGGGCTTACGTATAAAGAAAATGTAGATGATATAAGGGAATCTCCGACTTTTCAGGTGTTATGGACGATGGAACGGCATCTTTGTGGAAATCATGTGAAAGTATATGATCCTTTTATCCAGAAAGATATTGTTCCAAATCAGATGCACGACCTAGAGAACTTTTTGGGGGAGGTGGATCTTGTCGTTATCATGGTTGGTCATAATGAAATTATAGAAAATATAGAAAAATTAAAGGGTAAAATTGTTTTAGATACCCGGGGTGTTTGTAAGTTAGAAGGAACATATAGGCTTTAATGCGTAAAGGGAAAACAGATGAAGAAAGTGATGGTGGTTTTTGGGACAAGGCCAGAAGCGATTAAAATGTGTCCATTGATAAAGGAATTAGAAAAAAACAAAGATCTAAACACTGTTGTATGTGTAACAGGACAACATAAGGAAATGCTGACGCAGGTTATGGATGTTTTCCAGTTACATACAGATTATAATTTGAATATTATGAGGCCGCAGCAGACATTGTCTGAGATTGCAATAAGTATTCTGGCAGAATTAGAAGAAGTGGTAAGGAAAGAGATGCCAGATTTAATTTTGGTACATGGGGATACTTCAACCTCATTTATTGCTGCATTGACAGGTTTTTATTTAGGTATCCCAATTGGACACGTAGAGGCAGGACTCCGTACTTATGACACACAGTCGCCTTATCCAGAGGAGTTTAACCGCCAGGCTGTTGATTTGATTACAGAACTATATTTTGCACCAACAGAGACAGCAAAAAATAATTTGTTAAGGGAAGGGAAAAAAGCAGAAAAGATTTATGTGACAGGGAATACGGTTATTGATGCATTGAAAACCACAGTACAGCCAGATTATGAAAATGAGCATATTGAATGGGCAAAGGGGAGCAGGCTATTGCTGCTTACTGCGCATCGCCGGGAAAATTTGGGAGAGAAAATGCGGGGGATGTTCAAAGCAGTAAAAAGGATTGTAAAAGAGTTTGCAGATGTAAAAGTCATTTATCCTGTACATAAAAACCCTGATGTCCAAAAGGTGGCAAAAGAAGTATTTACTGGGACGGAACGAATTAGGATGATTGATCCATTGGATGTAATTGATTTTCACAATTTCATGTCAAGGAGTTATTTAATCTTAACAGATAGCGGTGGGATTCAGGAAGAAGCCCCTTCATTAGGGAAACCTGTTTTGGTAATGCGTGATTCAACGGAACGCCCGGAAGGGGTAAGTGCAGGGGTTCTGAAAATAGTTGGAACTTGTGAGGAAAACATTTATCTGCAATGTAAAAAATTATTGATGAACCAGAGGGAATATCAGGCTATGAAGAGGATGGCTAATCCTTATGGGGATGGATATGCTTCAAAGAGGATAACAGAGGCGGTATTACAGTATTTTTCTAATGTTTAAAGAAAATACACCAGTTTACAACTTTTTAACTTTTGAAAAATAAAATACAAACTCGATCT